>NZ_CP124747.1:5955000-6555000 GCF_041860085.1 Schlesneria sp. DSM 10557 | reverse complement strand
AAAGCGGATACCCGGTTGCTGACGAACAACGACGTCGAACGAGGGCTGATTCACAGCCTGTCCGACGACAACCCAATGTCCTTCGACAAGAAAATCTGGGACAACGCCAAGAAGCGAAAGTTCGGCACGGATAACCGCATCAAGTCCGAAGAAGAAATTCACATCGAGAAGAGCCTTCAGAAGCGAATCTCGCTGCACGAAGAAAACACTCCGCTTGTCGAAGTCATTCGCAAGATCAAGGCTGTGGCTGACATCAACATCGTGTTTGACGAAGCCGGCCTTGAAGAAGAAGGAGTCAGCTCAAACACCGCGGTGTCGATCGATGTCGAAGGGATCACGGTCAAGAGTGCTCTTAACCTGATTCTCCAGCGATATCAGTTGGGCTACATGGTCGACAACGAAGTTTTGAAGATCACCAACCACGTTCGTCAACGGGGTGAACTGATCAACGCCACATACAACGTGGCGGACCTCGTGGTCGCAATCCCCAGCTTCGGCACGGATTCGTCAGGAGCAGCACCCCGTATTGGTGGTGTGCCAGGTCCCGGTCAGGGATTCGGCAGCCAGGCTTATCTGACTCCAGGGATGACTGGCCAGGCATTCGCACAGGTCGGACCTAACGGCGGCGGACTGGGTGGATTCAACATCCCCAACGAAGCCGATTCACGTCTGAACGCATCGCGACGTAACACGGACTTCACCGAACTGACCAATCTGATTACCTCGACGATCTCGCCAGATACCTGGGAGCAGTCCGGTGGTCAGGCACGCGTCCAACCATTCGAAACCACGTTGAGCCTCGTCATCCGACAGACTCAGAAGGTCCATGAAGAAATTGCTGACTTGCTCAGCCAGTTGCGTCGCCTGCAAGACCTGCAAGTGACGATTGAAGTCCGCTTCGTCACCGTGTCCGATCGATTCTTCGAACGAATCGGGGTCGACTTCGACTTCAACATCAAACCAACCGTGGGTTATGCCAAGACCGACAACTCGCTGCTGCCAATCCTGCCCTTCGGTAGCATTATGACTCCGCAGGCAGGCCAGAACCTGTTCGGAATTCAAGGCCAGGGTGGACAGCAGGGTCAAGGTGGTCAGCAAGGAGGTCAGCAGGGCCAGGGTGGATTGCAGGGGCAACAGGGTCAGCAGGGACAACAAGGACAACAGGGTGGAGTGGTCTCCCAAGGATTGTTCGATCCAAGCCCAATGCGTAGCTTGATCAACAACCCAGCGAGTAACACGATCGTCGGTCTCCAGTCGCCGACACAGTTCACCAACGACTTGACCATTCCGTTCCAGCAGGGTTCGTTCGACGTGGGGATCCCCTCGTTCGGTGGATACAACCCAACCGCGGGTGTGCAGACGGGTATCGCGATTCTGAGTGACCTGGAAGCGTTCTTCTTCATCTCGGCTGCTCAAGGTGATGAACGATCGAACCTGTTGTTTGCTCCGAAAGTGACGACCTTTAACGGGATTCCCGCAACTGTCAGTGACAACCGGACTCGCCCGTTCGTGACCAGTCTGGTTCCAACCGTCGGTTTTGCCGCAGTCGGTTACACTCCAATCATCACCAACGTTCCTGAAGGGATCACCCTGACAGCAACGCCAGTGGTCTCGGCCGACCGACGATTCGTCCGACTGACTCTGCTCCCGATCTTCCGCAGTATCACTGACGTCTTCACCTTCACCGCTGTCGGTGGTGGCGGTGGCGGTGGCCAACAGGGTCAGGGTGGTCAGCAGGGTGGCCAGGGTGGTTTCGGCGGCGGCGGCCAGCAAGGTGGTCAAGGCGGATTCGGCGGTGGCCAGTTCGGTATCGGTGGTGGATTGGGAAGCATGCAGATCATGCAGACACTGTTCACCCAGCAGGGTGGATTCGGTGGTGGTGGCCAGGGTGGTTTCGGCGGTGGCCAACAGGGTCAGCAAGGAGGCCAGCAAGGTCAGCAAGGACAACAGGGCCAGCAGGGTGGTGGTGCCGGAGCGATCACAGTTCAACAGCCCGTCATCGAAACCATCACGGTGCAGACAACGGTCAGCGTACCGGACGGCGGAAGCGTCCTGTTGGGTGGCGTCAAACGACTGAAGGAAGGCCGCAAAATGGCCGGTGTTCCAATCTTGAACAAAATTCCCTATGTGAACCGTCTGTTCAAGAACAGTGGTGTGGGCCGCGAAACCGAAAGTCTGATGCTGATGGTGACTCCACGAATCATCATCCAGGAAGAAGAAGAAGAGCTGCTGGGAATCCCACGCAACTAGTCACGATGAACTCGCCCGATCGATGTCTTAACGGCATCGATCGGGCACTCGATAAAGATCAGCGATAGACGTAGCGTCCCTTCGCCTGTAAGTCTGATCAACGACAACTTCCGAGGCTCTGTCGCAAGTCCTCGGCCGCCGCAATCCGACCGGGCTGGATTGCGGCGGTTTTTTCGTTGGTGGAAAGCCGGTTGAAATTGACCTCGGTCCTTAATCGGATTGCACCGGAGAGGGGGATCCCCAGCTCCCGTGATCCGGGATCCACAAAGGATGAGCCAGGTGCCATGGCTTTATCGCCAATCGAGGGGATACCCCGTTCGTGTACTCGACTGCGTCTCAGATTGGATAGTGGGAAAGCAACGGACGCAGAAGAGCATTTCAGGCCAGAATCTCTTTGACAACCCGTGCCTGGTCGACCCCTGTCAGCTTCTCTTTGAGACCATTACGTTCGTAGTAAAGGTCACTGTAGTGCAGGCCCAGAAGATGCAGAATTGTCGCATGCCAGTCCGAAACGCTGACACGATCTTCAACGGCCATCAGACCGATTTCGTCGGTGGAGCCATGAATGGTTCCCGCTTTGATTCCGGCCCCCGCCATCCAGCTGGTGAACGCGTTCTTGTTGTGATCGCGTCCCGACGTCACTGACTCGTCACCTCCGCGAAGCTGTGCGATCGGCAATCGTCCAAATTCGCCTCCCCACAAGACAAGGACGCTGTCAAACAGGCCTCGCGCTTTCAAATCATTCAGGAGTGCTGCGACAGGTTTATCAGTACGGTCACAGGCCTTCTGAAGTTCAGTTTGCAGATGATCGTGTGTGTCCCAGATCTGTGAGTCGATATAGAGCTGGACAAATCGAACGCCGCGTTCCACCAGTCGGCGTGCAATCAAACATCGCCGACCATAAGAATCAGTGATCTTGTCTCCGATGCCGTATGCCTCAAGCGTTTGCTGGGTCTCCTGAGAAAGATCCAGTGCTTCCGGAGCCATCAACTGCATCCGAGCCGCGAGTTCGTAACTAGCGATTCGAGCGTCAAGTTGTGCTTGTCCGGGGCGTCGACTGCGGTGCAGGCGATCGAGTCGTCCGATGAGGCTTCTCTCTGCATTCGTGACTTCGTCGGGCTCATCAAACTCCCTGTCGAGATTCAGAACGGGTGTTCCCGTCGCTTTGAAACGAGTCCCCTGATAAATCGGGGGCAGATAACCCGATGCCCAGCTTTGCGTGCCGTTGACCGGAAGTCCCAGGGGATCATCGAGCACGACATAGGCAGGCAAGTTAGCGGACTCGGAACCGAGTCCATAGGTGACCCACGAACCAAGCGACGGCTGCCCCGGAATCGTCCTGCCACTGTGAATGTGATACAGAGCCGGTTCGTGAGTGAGATTGACTGTGTGCATGGAGCGGATCATGGCGACATCATCCACGCACTTCGCAAAGTGCGGCATCGCATTCGATACCCACATTCCACTTTGGCCATGCTGAGCAAACTTGAACGGGGTCCGCATCAGCGCACCACCCGAGCCGGGCGATTCGACCTCACCGGCAATCTTCTCGAAGTAGGATTGGCCATGTCGGCGATCCAGCTCTGGCTTGGGATCGAACAGGTCCATCTGACTGGGACCACCATTCATGAAGAGATGAATGACGGCTTTGGCCTTAGGCTCAAAATTCGGCCGCCGCGGCGCAAGGTCAAACGTTTGCCTGGAACCCTGGGACGTTGTGGAATCCGCCTCGATTTCACCGTAGGCATCGCGACACAACATCGACGCCAGGGCAGCGCCATAGATGCCCGAACCGACGTTCTCAAAGAATCGTCGGCGACCCATCAGTTGATGAAGGATGGATTGACATTGTCTGGAATCAAACATGGGAATTCCTCAGTCGACATACATGAATTCTGCGGAATTCATCAGTGCATGACACAGATTCGTCAGGGTCTGTACGCTCAGTTCTGCCGTTGACTCATGAGCGGCCTGCTCGAGCGAAACGCTGTTCCCAGCCGAAGAAGCGGGTGGTTCCGGCAGGGTCGCGTGCCAGTTTGCGAAAAGTTCGTCAAAGGACTGCGTGACCAGTTCCAGTTCCGCAGCATCGGGTTGGCGTCCGACCGCGAGAGCGAAGGCGCGCTGAATCTGAGAAGTTCGATCGGTGCCGACATCTTGGATAATTCGTGCCGCCATGGCTCGTGACCAGTCATGCACCATCTTATTGTTGAGCAAGTGCAAGGCCTGTGGTGCGACGGTGGCAACAGTCCGCTCGACGCAATTGGGGGCCATCTGAGGCAAGTCGAAATCTTCCAGAATCGTTGACGACTGCGATCGACGCTGCAGGACGTAGATACTCCGTCGCCATCCTTTCTCAGACCCGACAGACGTGACGAGTCCGTCATCGCGTCGTTCTACCCGTTCTGCCGGTCCGAACTGTGTAGGATCCAGCTTGCCTGAAACGAACAGCAGCGAATCACGCAGAACCTCGGCTTCTAACCTCCTGAGCGGGTACCGCGATAGTAGACGGTTATCAAGGTCCCTGTTTGCATGCTCTTCGGTGATCTCGGACGATTGCCGGTAAGTGCTTGAGGTCATGATCAGCCGGTGAATCGCTTTGATACTCCAGCCTCGTTCGACGAATTGAATCGAAAGCCAATCCAATAGTTCGGGATGCGTTGGAACCTGCCCAGCCCGCCCGAAGTTATCGAGACTCTTCACGATTCCATGTTGAAAATGATGTTTCCAGATCCGGTTTGTCATCACGCGGGCCGTCAACGGATGTCGCGGATCAACCAGCCACCGCGCGAACGCCAGACGTCGGCCGGTCTTCCGGGAATCCTCCCAGGGAGGGATGACGGAGTACGGCGCGACCGCATCGGCGAGCACTGTGGGAACGCCTGGATCAACTTCCTTTCCTGGCGAAAGGTAGTTTCCACGCCGCAGAATGTACGTTGGAGTTGGTTGGCCTCGGTCCCATAAGGCGTGAATGAACGGTTCATTCGGGTTCAGTTCCGACTTAAGTCTCTTGATCTGCTTGAAGGAATCTCGTGCCAGCTCTTTGAATGCGGGATCCAGTTCCTCAAGACTGTCCATGTCGATCTTGAGCAGCTTCTCGAACTTGGTGACGAGATACTTCTGTACCTCGTTCCGCTTGTCACGTGGCGCCAGCGCTGCAGCGCGGAGGTCTTCATGCAAGATTTCGGGGAGTTGAGGCAAATGTTTTTCGAGTTGAGCGGTGACCAATTCCCGCTGCCTGGCTTCCAGAGGCGTTTGAATCGCTTCGATCATCCCCTTCAGACGCTTCTGTTCGGCTTCCCATGCGGCTTTCTCTTCCGAGGGGACGTAGGTCAGACCGCGCAGCGGGAAATCCTGATTCGCTTTGGAGGGTCGCAGCCAGTCGTTTTCATCAAGGGCCCCCTTGAGAATCGCGGCCAGACTGTAGTAATCGCGATGCGGAATGGGATCGAATTTATGCGAATGGCAACGGGCACACTTCACGGTTAACCCCATGACCGATGAAGTGAGAACGTCAATTTCGGACGCGATGACGTCCAGACGATCCGGCACAAAGTTTGTCAGCCCGTTGTAGGTTCCGTCTGGCGCCATTCGCAGAAAACCGGTTGCAACAAGATTGTCATAGATCTCTTCGGTGACGTCGGGAGCGTTCTCATAGTCGACCAGTTCATCCCCGGCGATTTGCTCGAGCAGGAAACGGTCATAGGGTTTGTCGTTGTTGAACGAACGGATGACGTAGTCACGATACCGGTAAGCAAAGTGGCGGATGGGATCTTCCGCATTCACACCATCGGAGTCCGAGTATCCAGCCAGATCGAGCCAGTATCTTCCCCACCGCTCGCCGTAGTGACGGGACTCCAGCAGCCGATCGATCAACTTCTCGTAGGCCGCAGGGTCCGGGTCCTTGATAAAACGCTCGACGTCCTCAGGTGTGGGAGGAAGCCCGATCAGATCGAACGTCGCTCGCCTGATAAGCGTTCTCCGGTCTGAATCGGGAGACAGTGTTAATCCAACTCCTTTGAGTTTTTCGAGCACGAACGCGTCGATCGGGTTGCGGATACGGTGCTCCGATTCGAATCTCGGAACATCGTGCGCGACCGGAGACTTGAACGACCAGAACTGTTTGTCTTCATCAGTGACTTCCGACTCAATCTCCGCCGGATCCCGTTCGGTGCGATTTGCCGCCAATGGTGCCCCCGCCGCAATCCATTTCGCCACCGTTTCAACCTCGGCCGTTTCGATCACTTTTACGGATGCACTGGCCAGCCGACGCAGTGGAGGCATTTCTCCCGCATGAATCTTCTTCAGAATCAGGCTTTCGGAAGGTCGTTTGAGGTTAATCGCGGGTCCCGATTTGCCACCTGACAGCATCGACTGGCGCGATCGCAGATCGAGCCCCCCTTCCTTAACACGGCCGTTGTGACAGACGGCACAGCGCAACAGCATAATCTGAGAGACTTGCCGCTCTGTGATTACGGGTTCAGCAACGACGTCAGGTTGCGAAAAACGGGCTCCGCCTACGATCCATTCCTGCAGGCGTCCGGTCTCTTCTGGAGTTAGAGGCTCGGTCGAATCCGCCGGTGGCATCAATTCGTCATGTATCACCTCGAAAAGCAGACTCTCCTCCGGTTTACCTGCCACAATAACCGGACCGCTCGAACTTCCACGGGCGATACCGGACTGCGAGCTCAGATTCAATTCTGCTTTCTGAACCTTCTCGCCGTGACAGGTAAAGCATTTGTGCTGCAGGATGGGCAGGATATCTCGCTCGAATACGTAGTATTCCGAATTAGCTTTGTTTTCCTTTGTTTCTTCCGCTCCGTCCACGGCTCGTGCAGTTGACCAGAGCTGACAAAAGGCCACTAGGAGATAAAGAAATACTCTACGCATAGACCAGCACAGAAAAGAGACCAGGGATGATGCAGAGAAATTGAATACAGAAACAATCATACATGATACTTCGCAGCACAGCACAATGGCAGGATCCTCCTACCGAAAATCCTGGGCGATGACTTAATGTCGGGTCATCCCGAATGCACTTTCTATTCGCATCCAAAGAACGGCGACGAAATGAAGTACAGACCTGAATGAGAACGAGAGATCACATCGGTACGTAGCTGCCGTGAAACGGTTCCGGGATCAGGAGTCCGGTCGATCTGCTCGCTCGCGCTTTGCCGATGCAGAAAAGTGCTTCGCATGACCGCGACAACTCAATGATCAAACGTGCCGACCCAGGTCTCCTAAAGTCCATCCGAACAAAGTCGCCGTATTGTCCTGATCAACCGGAAGGAAATGAGCGCCGTGAGCAAGAGGTGAATTGACCAGTTGGCCAGAAAGCCATTCATGTATTTGGCCGAAGCCCCGGTGATGATGCGGCTCAACCATTTTAAAGTTCGGTACAAACGAACTGACGCTGCATCACTCTTTAAAAGAGAGATGCAGCGTGCACCATGACAGAAAGTCATTTACCGCATGCCAATGTGCGTACGGTGTAAATCGACTCACGGAGACGGAAAGCCAGAAACCATGAGAGTCTCAACACATGAGACGCGGTTTCATCAGTAAAAACGAGGAGAGTCCTTCGTTTCTATGGGCTACTTCAACTTCAATTCATAAGTCACGTCAGTTTGAGGGGAGCCTTCCTCGACTGTCAACTTGTACTCATTTTTGGCGGGGTTCTTGTATTTTCCCTTGAACAAGTCGACGCCACTGTCGTTCTTCTTCATCTTCGGGACATACTCGAATCCGAGTGTATAATTTCCTGGCGCGAGTCCATCGCATGCAGTGTAAGTGGACCAGCAGAAATTCCCCTCATCGTCCGTCCTGCACTCCTTGAGCGGAGTCGCTGGCGGCGAACCATACAAGTAAAGATTCACCCCCGCTTGCGGCTCTCCATCAATCATCACAGTTCCACTGACAGGTACGACCGCCTCAAGTGCATCTTTGCCAGAAAGCTTCTTCAATCGCTCCGGCGACATATCCCCCTTGTTCGATCCACACCCTGTCAGAAGAGAGACGAACAGCAACGTGAACGCAGTATGACGAATGAATGCCATTGCCAGCCAAACCCTTGTCAGGAAAAATATCTGTAGAGGTAGAGACAGCCTGGGCTTCAAAGCTTGAAACCCAGGCATCATATCGAAAAAAAGGCGGCGAGAGCGTTCGGCCTGGTTATCAGGCTTAGAACTCTCCTACAGGGGTTCCATCGGCAATGATGTAAACCCGGTTCATGGTCAGGCGATCAATGTTCTGGCTGATGAAGCGGACGGCGCCGTCTGCCATCAGGAACTGTGCCCCACCAACATGGAAGCTGTAGAAGTTCCATTTGTTGTTACAGTTGATTGTGCAGTCACCCCCGGGTCGGCCGGCGACGCTGCTGCTGCCGGGAGCGATTCCTCGCATGAAGTGACCTGTTGAGTGCTGCCAATCGTTCCACGAATCACCCATGAGTCCCACACCTTCATCGGTCAGGTTACCAACGACTTTACCCATGGCGTACTCTTTGGCGTCTGGTCGCGAAGATTCACCGCAGATCATTGTGTTGGAGGTACCGTCCGTAATTTGCGAGATCCTGACACCACAACTGTATGGACCACCGTCGCCAGTTTCGATGTCGAGAACTGCGCCGGTGTAGAAGTTGCCCAAGGCACCCTGGTTGTCGTTCATGTTTCCCCCAGGAGCCATCCCGACGTAATCGAGTGCACCGCCGGCATGGTACATCTGCGTGCCAAACGTATCCGACAGCCAGTCATCAACATAGGCAGGGCGCAAATTGCCCGAACGTGGAGTCGAAGGACAGATGAAGGATGGAATGACGGATCCAGCGATCGCAGCAAAGTTCTGCGATCCGGAGTAGGTTCCCCCTTTGGCGTAGTTTGGTGGAGGGCCACCCGTTGCGGAACCAAATCCCATGGCAACACTGAAGTTAATCGTGTTGTAGAGGTTTGTCTGATCAATGTAAGGCAGGACTAATTCAGGCCAGGCGTGCACGTTGAAGTCGGCACGGCCGGCAGGTTGTTCATCGACGCCTTCGCCGATACTCGGACCACTGGCTTCGCTGACCAGATACAGCGCACCGGGGAAGTTACCGAATGTGCTTTCGTAGTTGTGGAATGCCAGACCCAGCTGCTTCAAGTTGTTTCGGCATTGTGTCCGGCGTGCCGCTTCACGTGCCTGCTGGACGGCGGGCAACAGCAAGGCAATCAAGACAGCAATGATCGCGATCACCACGA
This sequence comes from Schlesneria sp. DSM 10557, assembly GCF_041860085.1. Classification (NCBI taxonomy): domain Bacteria; kingdom Pseudomonadati; phylum Planctomycetota; class Planctomycetia; order Planctomycetales; family Planctomycetaceae; genus Schlesneria; species Schlesneria sp. DSM 10557. The sequence continues at coordinate 6,545,521 of NZ_CP124747.1, read as the reverse complement.
GCAATTCAATCAGCGTGAATCCCCGCTGCCGTCTACGGCTTCTTTCAGTGGACAATAACATCTAGAAAACTCCTCTTCAAAAAAGAAAAAAACGCTCGCACGGCAAGGCAATCAATGCGAGTTTGCACGACGAAAAAGCGCGTGCGTCCCCTAACGGAATTCAATGAGTGGCGACCAGAAACAGGTGTACGAGATGAAGGTAGACATCAATATACATCGAAAATTACAGGAAACTAACGAAGAGATCACCAAGATTTTCGCAATTTTCGATGAAAAGTCGCACATTCCCTTCACGGAATTCACGAGTAGAACAGGCTACCTTTAGAAATCGTAATGGAAGACGAGCGCGCCCTTATTCATGGAATTGCGAACGCAAAACATTTGATTTGATACTGCAGTCAGAATTCAGATATGTCAGTCGATGTGATTTATGAAGCACTCGGATGACGAATCACCCTGCCTACCTTTCACCTGATCTTCAGGTTTCAAGTTCGACACGTTCCCGTGTGCTCATGACCTATGTTATCACCTGTGAGAACAACTTGTGCAACTGATCAAAGATATCATTGCAGGGGTACAAGAAACCAATCTTCGGCCGGAACCGGTACTGGAGTGGGAGGAGGAAGTTCCTCGCCCGTCAGTTCCTTTACGGCCCACCGCAAGGCGACTCCTAATTCAACGGAGAGAGGGACATTTACCGCGAGTCCGCGAAGTCGTTCCGCCTGGCTTGTCGATTTCATCCGAGCCAGACTGATCGCACTCATCTGCTTCACTTCCGGCATTTCCGGGGGACGATCTGCGAAATCCAGGATTCGATCCATGAGCGCGTCTTCCAGTTCCGCGTCTGCTTCCTCCCGCGGCATCACTCCGAGTGCCCAGATTGCTGCACTACGCGATTGAACCCCCATCGGATAGTGCTTGGGAATATATTCCTTCAGCAACGGAATCGCCTCGGTCGCCTTCAAGACTCCGAGGGTTTCAAGCAGATGTGCAACTTGTTCATCGACAACAGTTCCCGTTCCCGCTTTTCGCAATTCGGTTTGATTTTTCGCAATTTGCAGAATTGCCGGGATTGTTTCTTTTACGGCGACTTTTCGCAGAGCCCAGGCCGATGCCGATTTCACTTCTACTCGTGGAGACTCCAATAACTCGACGAGACGATTCGCAACCTCTTCGAGATCGATCCCGCCCGCCAGGATCGCCGCCTGCTCCTGCCCCTTCCAGTCGTCACTTTGGAGGTGCCCCTTTACCACGTCGTTAACGACGGGCTTCAATTCCGCCACTGAAGAGAGTCGCAGCAGCCCTTCGCGCGTCTTCTCCCTGAGCGCTGGGTCTGGATCTGCGAGTAATCGCCCCAGTGCAGCCGTCTTATCCGTCGTCGGATGCATAATACAGGATTCGATCCCTTCGCTCCGGATTCGTGCATCAGGATGTTTCAGCGCCGACTCTGCCAGCGAAAGCATGAGTGCCGAATCTAGTGCGTTGAGTCGACGCATGGCCGTCGCAGCGATCAATGGCTCGTCATCATTTGCCCATTCCGATAGCAGTTGAGCTGCAGCCGCAGTTTCGTGCGTTAAGAGCATCTGGATCGCGCACAATCGATTGAGCGACGTCGGCGTACCGGGTGATCGTGCAAGTTTCTCTGCCTGCGTTTCCAGTCCGGTTGCAGAGATTTGACCGACAGCCGTCGCCGCTTCGAATCGTACGTCAGGATGGCGACGAGAGTCATTGATGATTTCCAATAAGGGATTGAGCGCCTTCCGCTCTCGGACGACGCCCAGGCCGCGAACTGCCAAGATCAGTTCACGGCGGCGCGAAGCCTGCTCCGACAGTCGCCCCAACCAGACGGCTCGAGCGGGCTCGTAGTCCCATTCAGCCAGCGCGGGCTCAATCAGCAGGCGCAAATCACTTCCATAAGATTTTGAGGCCTCAAGCAACTTGCCGCTGGAATCGCGCGAGTCCAATACAATGAGTGCCCGCGCCGCGGCAAAGCGCGCAGCAGGGTGCGAGGCTTTCGCTTCGAGAATCCGCTCAAGAGAAGGGACAGCCTCGACCAGATTCGAGCTGTTCACTTCCTGCGAGCGGGCGATCGTCTCGGCAGCCATTCGCTGCATGTCAACTTCGGGACTGTCCAGCGCGGACAACCACAACTGTTTCAGCGCCGGATCCATCGCATACTGGGCAACCGGATAGGAAAGTGCGGGATCGCTCTCGCGAAGAGCATCGAGCGGCGATGATTGGGCGAAGGTCACAAGGCAGGACGCCGCCAGACACGCCACGACAAAAGCGAGTGTCATGACGTGGGCAGCGGATCGCATTGGAAGAGGACGGACCATTCTCAGATTCTCGCTGGACAACTCATTGAGGCCGGGAAATACGGTGTGTCTGGATGAGCAAGATGAGAATCGAGGCAATTGAACCCATCCCCAGAATCCACCAATTCATCGGCACAAGATCGTAGTTCTGAAATCCGGGCATCCGTATGACTGACAGTGCCGCTGCAATCGAACTGAATGACAAAGCAGTCTCAACAGTTCGGTGCCCGAACGGCGCGTCACGCCCCATCCAGATCAACATGGGCAGTCCGCAGATGAGCAGCAGCGCAGCATACGCGGTGGCCGTCGCAGCCGCGGTTCGGACGAAGAAGCTGCCGACGGCCGCACTGACCAGCATGGCAAAGATTGCCGTCAGAAGCAGACACACAATGACTCGCTTTACCTGCTGTCCCATTCCGGGCTCGATGTACGACATCACTAGGTACCCGGGAGCGGTCGCGCACAACACCAGCAGCAAGGGGAGCAGGGCACTCAGCAACTTACCCCAGATGATTCGTGCAGTCGCCATCGGAGTCGTCTGCAGCAGCAACCATCCTCCGTGTTCACGCTCCACGCTGATCAGGCCCGCAGACAAACTCGGCGCGACCAGGATAATCAATGCAACTTGCATCACGACCATGATCCCACCGATCGTTTCAACGCCCCAGTCGAAAGTTCCCGCCGTAGTGGCATAGGTCAGCCCCAGCGAAAGCGTCGCACATGCCGCGACCAGTCGAACCAGCCAATGCAGTCGACCGAACCGACGGCAACGAAACTCCTTGAACATGACCGGGTTCACAAAGGACGGGATCCCTGCGCTTCGCTTCTGCGGGTCCACCAGAAAGAAGAATCGCCGAAAGAGTTTGGCGGACCATGACAGGTCATCGCTCATCGTTCCTGCAGCGCGAGAAACGTCAAACAGGCGATGATTCAGACGTGCAATTGTCCAGATAGAGGCAGCGACCGCAGTGGTGAGCGAAAAAATGGTGTAGCGTCCGAGCACATCGATTTTGGTGACCAGCCCCTGACTGCCAGGCTCCTCCGTTCCTGTAATCGACATCAACGCAGCCACAGGAGACATACACCAGAACCATTCTCCGAGATCAGCCAGTAACCCTTGGGACCCCTGCAGAAAATAGTGAGGAATGAGCGTAAGAACGTTGGTACCCAGAACGATCCCGTACGTCGTACGGACAGCCGAGTCAACCGATTGTGAAAAGCTGCTGACCAGCATTCCAATCGCGGCATACTCAATCGCCACGAGGATCAGCAGCTTATAGACCTTGCCGATGTCGCCGTTGAGAGACAGGCCACCCATCGAATAGCAAGTTCCCGCTGCAGGCAGACTCATCGCCAGAATCATCCCCGCCATCGCCATGACAGCCGCCAGTTTGCCAGCGAAAATATGAACGGGACCGAGCTGAGTATTGAGGAGCAAGGCCAAAGTCCCTCGCCGCTTTTCACTGACGATGCTCGTCGCAGGAAACACGGGCAGGAGGAATAGAAGCGTCATTAACATCCCATAGGCGAATAGCCGAAAGATCTCGCGCGAGCGCGCTCCAAAGAGAGCAACCTCACCGTCGGTCGGCCAGCGAAGAATCACAAGCAACCCGAACAGACTTGCCAGCCCGATCTGAAATACGACCATCCGTCGACGTCGAAGGGGAGTCAGCAGTTCTCGCCGCAAGATTGCACTAAACATGGACACCGGCTCCGGCAACCGCAGGTTCTTTCACTTCCTTCGTTTCCCTGGGGCGTGTAAACGAAATGAAGACCTCTTCGAGATCTGTCTGAAGCTCACGGAACTGGGTGATACGTATTCCTGATTCAATAAGGAGTTTCAACAGGGCTTGCAGATCGCTTTCTGACCTGGCCGTGCGGAACCGAATGGCAAGCTCCCTGGGGGACGCGACCACTTCGGCTCCTTCTTCCAGATTCTGCTGGATGAGTTGCGTCGCCGGTTTCAACTGATCCAGAGAGATCAACTGCACTTCCATCGATTGCTGGCGGCTGATCTGGCGGCCAATTTCCTCGACGGTTCCGAACGCGCGCAACTTTCCGTGCGTGATAATGGCGACCTGCTGACAGATGCGTGCCAATTCGGGAAGAATGTGACTGGTCACCACCACGGTTTTTCCCTGCCTGGTCAACTCGATCAACAAGTCTCGCATTTCAATTCGGGCCTGTGGATCCAGCCCGTTACTTGGCTCGTCGAGAATCACGATCTTGGGATCGTGTAACAACGTGCGAGCGAGCCCCACACGCTGCTGCATTCCATGGCTGATGCGTTCGACGTAGCTCTCTTTCATGTACGCAGTTTGCGTCAGCTCCATGACGTCCGCGACTCGCTTCGCCCGCAGTCGCGCTGGGATTGCACAGGCCGCAGCAAAGAAGTCCAGATATTCCCGTACGCGCATGTTGTCATACGCCCCGAATTTATCTGGCATGTAACCTACCAGGCGTTTGATCTCGCGGGCGTCCCGCAGGCAATCGACACCCGCGATCCAAGCACTGCCGGAAGTCGGCTTGATCAGACCGACCAGAATCTTGATCGTTGTCGTCTTCCCAGCCCCGTTGGGACCAATCAGCCCGAGAATCTGTCCCGGCGCAACCGTCAGGGTCAAACCGTCAAGTGCCGTGAACGAGCCATAGCGCTTCGTCAGACCTTTGATACAGAGTGCTGGAACGGAACCGGCCCCGTCCACTGAGGCTTTTGTGTTCATGCTCAGTCCTCTTTCGTCGAATCAGTGGCGGTAGCCCAGACATGCAAGTCCAGTGACTCGATTCGCCAGGTGTTCGCAGCAGAGATTGCACCGGTTAGATTCGGGGTCTGTGATCGAGACGTGTCTCCACCGCTGATCCCCAGAGAGAGATCGCCATCCTGCGAGATGGCCAGCACATCGCTGTCATCCAGATCAAAACCAACAGTGTTGGCAGGATCAACAACACTTGCGAGGCTGACCGAAGCGTTATCCCGTATCCCCAGAATTTCGAGGCGACCAATCGGTCCGGTCACCCTCACCTCCAGCCGTGCTTTTTTCGCAGACAAAGGAAGCAGTTCACGCGGAAGCTGGAAACGGAGCCAGGTCGTACTGGGGCTGGAACGTTCCTGCCATTCCTTTCTGAGATCATCCCAGAAACCCGCGGGCAGCGTACCGTCGGGGGGACGGCGGGTTGAGAAGTTGACCAGCATGGAGGGGATCAGCACTTCAGTTCCTTTTGGTGGACGAGTCAGATTGAGGCGAATCGCCAGCAGCGCATCGCCTTGTCGAGTCAGTCCGTCGCCGAAATTGAAGCCCGAATCCCACTTATCAAGCCACACCAGCAAATGCGGGTGGTCCAGATAGTTCTTCCATCGCGCATTCGCAAACAGTTCCTGAAAGATCTTCAACCGACGATCCTGCTGATCACCGACGTAAGTCGCGTCGAGGAACTGACCTTCACCGAACGTGTCTTCACTCTTGGCAACGAATTCGCCGTCGGAAGAAAACTTGACTCCGATTCGGCCGTTTCTCGTCGCCAGCAGTGCATCCTGACGGCTCGCCTCCGGCCCCCTGTAGATGCCAACAAGTCCGGCAGAATCCAGTGTGGCGATCGCTTCGACCCGTTCCACGTGTGTCTGGGAGAGGGCGTCGGTATAGAGTGACAGCCCTGCTTCCTGCGGCAGCCCATCCCAGCGTGAGGATCCGAGGTCGCTGGCGATGAGACGTCGGGTCGATGCAGTGGAATCGGTCTTTTCAGGCCACAGCTTTCCCCCTTGAGGCATCTGAGCGAGCGAGACTCCCTCGTCTGTTCGATAAACCGCCGTCACCCCTTCTGCTCGCAAATCGTCCGTTCCCCCGATCGCACGCAGGAGGTGAGACCCCGCGACAGTTCCCGGCACTCCATAGCGATTAGAGACACCGATTCCTGTGAGGATAAACCCAAACACAACAGCCAGCAGCGAACCACACCACCCGAAATGCTCGAGTCGATCGAGCCGTTGCAGTCCCACTGCGGCCACCAGCAAAAGGACCAGGAATGTGCTCATCGTTGCCACAATCAGCCCCCAGGTCGGGACTTTATAAGAGACGTGCTTTACGGCCTGTGACTCAAGAGACACTGTCTTCGCGATTTCGGGTTCACGGCGTGCCAGAACATAGGCAGCCAGATCTTCCATCCGCGAATTTGGCAGGAACGCTGATTCTGATCCTGGAGTTTTCTCCATCTCCAGACGTTTTGCTTCGGGAGTCGGGTTAACCCAGGCTCGCGCTCCCAGTGTGGTGAGAAGCACCCGGCCCTCACCAAACGAACCGGTCAGCGCCGCCGGCCATCCGTCGACCGTGTTGACGATTCTCATTCCAGAAATGAGCAGCTGAACCATCTCGACCGGTTCGTCATATTCGACTGTGTTACCGGGCTCTCCTTTGGGAGATGCCAGGTTCGGGCCTTTGTCGATTCGAACGGACGTCTTGCGGACACGCCCCACCACACGCCCGGCGAACTGATCCCCCAGGAGTCGCTCGAGGACTTCTGCGTCGACACGATCGAGCATGATCCACAAGTTCCCCCCGGAATGGACCCACCGTCGAAGCATTGCCAGGGCTGCAACGTCGTCAGCGACCCGATCGTCAGCAATAACGATATGATCGAGATAGTCGTAACTCGTTTCATTAGCAGGCAGGAACTGATCGCCAATGACGGTGACTCGATTATTCAGCCCTTGATTCACTCGATTGGCCACAACGAGATCGACAACATCCTGTGGAATGTGGCTAGTGTGCCGCCACCCCGCGATGATTCCCGTGTTTCGGTCGGTATTTGTCAGCACCAGAGAACGGTCATGGCGAAGCTGCCCTGAGTCATTCTTAATCAGGACTTCTTTCCCTTCGGACTCGTCGATCACAAGCGTATGAATGTTCGCCGTTGTCCCCGTCGACGTTTCGAAGAGCGGCAGACGAACAGGGTGAGATAACTGCAATCGGGAGCGCGCAGGAACCGTAAGTTGCCGACCATACTGGAGAGTTGGATGATCAGCGAAGTAGGTCGTACAAAGGAGTTTTCGCGCGGCCCCACTTCGATTCTCAACCCGAAACTGAAACTCGCCCCAACGATCGGGAACAAACGCGAAGTTACCCAGTCGGGAGTTCGTCTCGATGGAAAACCGAACAGACGACTCTGCCGCAATCTGGCCATCCTCGGCTGAGTTAATTCCGTCGACAGCATGAGCTTGCTGAGCCGCGACAAGAAAAAGGAGAGCGGTCAGTAATCGAATTGAATGTGCGAGAAACCGAATGACAATCACCTCGCGCAGCTTTCCCGAGCTTTTGAAACAAAGCAATTTTTTATGTGGTCAGTCGAACGCAGAATGCATTGAAGAGAAGCGAATTGAGCGTTTGATCCTATCGATGGGAAGTACCCGATGCAACCGCATGAAATCAGAAGATTTCATGAACTCAGGCCGCTCGGCCGAAATGGCAGAGAACGTCGATTGCAGGCTCATGAACAGGGATTCTGTTCACACCGACAAATAAAACATGTGTGCAGCAGCGGGTCGCAAGCTTTTCACTTGCCGTCTGATAACTTCCTGTCGGTAGAACAACCGAAATACAGATTTCGTGACCACTGCCTGAACCGCTTATCTCAAGTGGACGCCTGAGACCCGGCACGTTTTTTACTGATCTACTGAATCAATTAGCACTGATGCCCTGATTAACCCGCCCAAAGCACTTTGCAGCCGATAGCGACAAACTGTTTGATCACGATGCAGTCAAATCAACTGAAGACAGGACTCACAGTCTTTCGTGAGAAATTCGTCAAGGATCGTCGCGGAAGACTCAAATTGTGAATTGAATTGGCTATGCTCATGCGCCTTATCGCATCCCGTCGCATCTCGCAGTTGATCCAGTTCTCATCTCATACTGAATCAGGGACTTCATCCAGTGGCTACTAACGACGTGAAAAGCACATCGGCAGAAACAAAATCGGAAGGACCGGCCACGATGCCGTCCACCGGGCGACGCATTTCTCTAGACCAGTTCCGCGGGTATGCCGTTGCTGTCATGTTCATTGTGAATTTCTGCGGTGACCTGAAGGCCATTCCAGACTGGATCAAACATCACGACACTTACTTCAGCTACGCCGATTCCATCATGCCGGGGTTTATCTTTGCTGCCGGCTTTTCCTACCGACTGACAATGCTTCGTCGGTTGGCACGTGACGGTGCACTTGCCAGCTATCGACACGCCGTGATTCGGGGCCTCAGTCTGGTGCTCGTTTCGCTCGCCATGTACGGCTTCAACGATTCGTTCGTGAAATCCTGGAACGACGTTAATCCGAATCAGGTGTGGGACTTTATTGCCGGGATGATCAAGGCGAATCTCTGGGAAACACTCGCGATCATCGGAGTGACTCAGATTGTCGTTCTCCCTTTCATTGCCGCCCGAACGCCGGTGCTGATCCTGGGGATGCTGGCACTGCTCACCGGACACCTGCTGTTCTCATATTCCTTCAATTTCGCGTTCATTTTTGGGCAACCAAACTGGTTGAACGCCTATTGGGGTGCGGCGAAGAGCGGATGCTGGGATGGGGGTATCTTCGGCACCATGAATTGGGGCGTCATCATGCTCGCCGGTGCCCTCTCGTATGAGCTGATCAACAACCGGCAACCGGCCCAGGCGGGAGGACTGCTGTTAGGACTCGGTGCGGTGGTGATGGCCATCGCTTACGGCCTTTCGTGTATCTCGACCGCGTACGACATTCCGGTGGACTCGCCACCCACTCCACGAGATCTGGCCGAATCTCCCGTCATTCCCACGACCGAACAACGCGCCAAAATACGACTGGCAGAACCGCCGTTCTTCGCACCACCACCTAAAGACCCCGGTCAGTATGAACAACTAAAGAGCACCGGTGCCACGCCCGAACCCGTTCTGCGACGCTATAACTACTGGATGATGAGCAAGCGAATCGTCTCGGCCCCTTTCGTCCTCTTCGCATCGGGTTTCTCAATGGCGACTCTTGCACTGTTCGTCTTTCTGACGGATCTGGGAGGCATTTCGATCGGGCTGTTCCGCACCTTTGGGACCAATGCCCTGGCCGCCTACTTCCTGCATCATTCCATCGAGGTTGCGGTGCGGGGAATTGTCCCCAAGGACTCTCCATTCTGGTGGTGCCTGTGCGGACTCGGCATTTTCTACATGACTACCTACGCCTTTGTCCGGTTCCTGGAAAAACAGCGCATTTTTATTCGGCTGTAGGTCAGAAAGTTTGAAGCGACGTGCCGATTCGGCATGTTGCTTCGTTGTTTTGGCAACTTGATTAAGTTGTACTCTGGTCTGTCTGAGGGATTTTTCGATACCCGGAAAGGGTTGGATCTGACTATGTCTTCAGTCGCATCGCATAAGGTTCGCCTTACGTCCCTGGACCAGTTTCGTGGTTACACGATGTTCGGAATGCTGCTGGTCAACTTTCTGGGTGGATACGCGATGTGCCCCCGGATCCTGAAGCATACGCACGACTACTGCAGCTACGCCGACACGATCATGCCACAGTTCCTGTTCGCGGCAGGCTTTGCCATGAGGCTGAGCCTGGGGAAGCGAATGGAATCCGGGGGCAAGATGCCCTGGGGACGCGCAATCCGACGAATCGTCGGCCTGGGACTGGTGGCCATCCTCTGGTACTCCTACTGCGACTTAGACGGAATCATTAAAGATTACCAATCGAAGCCGCTCGGCGATGTGCTGTTTCAGCTCTTCAAACGTCGGTGGTTTCAGACGCTAATGCACATTGCCGTCACGTCGCTTTGGATTTTGCCGGTCGTGACTTCGCACTGGAAGATTCGCGTCGGATACATGTTCTTCTCAGTCATTCTGCACTTCTGCCTCTCGTGGTGGTTCAATTTTGAGTGGGTGAATACAGACCCCAACGGGATTGATGGGGGACCCCTTGGATTTTTGACGTGGGCCGTTCCTGCCATCTGCGGAACCTTGGCCTGCGACGCCGTACGAGCATTTGGCACCGGTGCGGCGACCCGCATCGCACTCGGCGGCGTCGGAGTGATGTTGATCGGTTGGATCATTTCTAATGGAACCGTCCTGTATAACTATCCTGCAACTCCGCAGGATGACGCCCAGCTCACTTCGTCGACCTCCGCCGCTGCTCCCACGGCCGCCGCACCGGTTGACGCAGCACAAGCGACGACGGCGAAGCCCCGCAACAGGAAACTTGCGCTCGATCCGGTGATCCCGACGATGGATCGACTGAAGTCATGGGACGGGACTCTGGCCGAACCACCATTCGTTCCACCTCCGGTTGCGGGCAAAGAATTTGAACCGAAGGGGCAGGAGGGAACCAGTAAGATGTACCGCCATTGGAATTACTGGATGATGAGTCAACGCAGCGGCAACCCCTCCTATCCGACATTTGCCGCCGGATTTTCCCTGGTCATCTATGCGTTGTTTCTGTGGGCCTGTGACGGGCGCGGGTGGAATCTCGGGTTCTTCCGAACGCTCGGTACCAATTCCCTTGCGGCCTACATCCTGCACAGTGTCGCAGGCTGGATCGTGGTTCCCTATTTTCCAAAGAACTCTTCTGAGTGGCGCGCGCTCTTAGGGTTCGCCTGCTTCACCCTGATCGTCTACCTCTGCTGCCGCCTCCTCGAGCGACTTGGTTGGTACATCCGCGTCTGATCGAACAGCGATGCTCTGTTGACGACCGTGTTTTCACACCGAGTCACGGCCTCAATCATCCAGAGGGATCAACGAGTCGTTACGGAGCAAGATGAACCGATCGCAGTCTCCAGAAATCACGACACGCGAGGCGGTTGTCTGCGATGACATCCCCTCGCGCGACAGACTTCGGTCGACGCAGAAATGCCGGTACACTCCTGCTGATGAACGGATCATTCTCGGTTCCGGTCATCATTAGTTTAACCCATCAGTACAGACTGACGAGGAATGCCCATGTGGATCCAACGACTGCATTGCAGATTCGCTCCTGCTTTTCTACTGGCCGTTGTGTGCGGAAACCAGTTGACCGCCTCGGCCGCTGAATTCGATCTTGAGAAGTTGAAGCGTCTGGATGCAGTGATGCAGAAGTACGTCGAAGACAAAACGGTCGCGGGGCTTACTGCGGCAATCGGTTCACGAGAAGGGATCGTTGCCACCTCCGCGCTCGGCTATTTAAACCGTGAGCAGAAACTCAAGATGCCCGTCGACGCACTCTTTCGGATCGCGTCGATGACAAAACCGATCACCGCCATCGGGATCATGATGCTGGTGGATGACGGCAAACTCTCAGTCGACGACCCCGTCGAAAAACATCTTCCGGAGTTCCGGGGCCAACTGCTTATCGAGACTGCTGGTAAAGATCAGCTTGCTCTCAAGAAGCCTTCCCGTCCAATCGTCATCCGCGATCTGCTCACACATACCTCCGGGCTGCCTGGGGGTTTCCCGTCGGGGATTTCGGACCTGTATTTCCGCCGACAGTTGACGCTGGGCGAAGCGACCGCGATCAGTTCCCAACGCCCCTTGGACTTTGAACCCGGAACGAAGTGGGCCTACTGCAATGCGGGCATCGACGTTCTCGGCCGTATCGTGGAGGTTGTGTCCGGTGTCTCGTTTGAAACATTCCTCGAGAACCGTTTGTTTCAGCCGCTGGGGATGCGGGACACGACGTTCTATCCCAGTGACGAACAGCTTCAGCGACTGGCAGCTCTCTACGACATGAAGAACGGAGAACTGTCGCACGCCGGATATCAATTGGTCGGGCCGTCCAGGAATGCTCGCCACCCGATTCCTGCAGGGGGGCTGTTTTCGACAGCTCAAGATCTCGGAAAACTCTACCGCATGATGTTGACGCGTGGCGCGATTGGCGAGCTTCGACTGCTCTCGGAACAGAGCGTCGCAGCGATGACCAGCAATCAAGTCGGAGATTTGCCCGCCGGCTTCACGTCCGGAGTCGGGATGGGTTTCGGATGGCAGGTGACCCGTCGACCGGAAGGGGTGCACGAGATGATGTCTGCCGGAACCTACGGGCACGGAGGGGCCTTTGGAACACAAGCATGGATCGATCCGGTAAAGGATGTCTTTGTCATCCTGCTGATACAACGCTCGGGACTGCCAAACGCCGACGCGTCTGAAATGCGTGCAGAACTGCAGACGGTGGCAGTCGAAGCGTTGGCAAAGTGAAGCCAGTTCAGTCCTTGATCAGCAGCGCCTGATAAGCTCCGTCGCCAGGTTCGCCGGGAAGAAACTGCTGTTCTTCCGCGAGCCTGACGTTCGGAAAATACGTCAGGATCTTGCGCACGATTTCCTGATTCTCATTTGGCTCGATGCTGCACGTGGAGTAGACCAGCCGACCCTGCGGAGCGAGTCGCTCAAGCGATTTTCCCAGCAGATTTTCCTGAATTCCTTTCAGCGACTCGATCCCGTCAGGGGTAATTCGCCAACGGGCCTCCGGCCGTTTTCCGAGCACTCCCGTATTCGAACAGGGGACGTCAACCAGAATGGCGTGGAAGGGACCTTGAGGCAGACGGTACCCTTCTTCATCGACCAGTTGCGTCCGAATGATCTCGGCTCCCAGTCGCCGCGCGTTATCGTTGACGATTTCCAGCCGGTCCGAACGGATATCCGTCGCCAGAATCTCGCCCTGATTCTGCATGATGGCAGCCAGGTGGCAGGTTTTACCGCCAGGAGCCGCGCAGACATCCCACACACGCTGCCCCGGTTGTGGAGCCAGTCGCGCTGCAGAATGGCCGGCAGAAAAGTCTTGAACGAAGAATAGCCCCTCCGCATAGCCGGGAAGTTGATCGACGCGGGACACCCCATCCACAACCATGGTATCTGAGTCACTTTGGGGTTCGATGGCGATTCCCGCCTCTCGGAAGATCCTCAAGACATCGGCGGGAGTGGATCGCAGCGTATTCGCCCGAATCGTCAGCGGAGGAGACGTGTTGAACCACTGACACAGGCGCAGCAATTGTTCGGAGGTAAACCGTTTTACCCAACGCTCTGTAAGCCACAGAGGCATGCTGTAGGCGCTGGCGAGGTAGGCGGGAAAATCGGACTTCGGATCGAAGAAGACGGGCTTCGTCAGTTTGCGATGCCGGCCATCACTCAGTGGAACGGCCGCATCGGAGGGTTCTGTCGTATATTGAGTCGTCGTGAGACGCGTGGCCCCTCGTAGTACTCCGTTAACAAAGCCGCTCCAGCGCATTCTCCCGGCACGCTTACAGAGTTCGACGGTCTCGTGAACGGCGGCATGAGGCGGAATACCGTCGAGAAACAGAATCTGATAAACACCCAGCCGCAGAATGGTCCAAAGCGATATCTCGACCTGGTCAGCCGGTCGGGCGATCAGAGTCTTGAGAATCGCGTCCAGCGTTGCCTGTCGACGAACCACACCGCAGGCGAGTTCCGTCGCAAGTCCACGTTCTTTCGCGGGAAGTCCGGATTCCCGGAAGACACGGTCGAGCAGATCACTGACCCACATTCCGGTAGCGCGATGCTCTTCCAGAACCCTCAGTGCAGCTTCACGAGAAGAGCGAATCGAAAGAGACAAAGGTTCATCAGAGATCGGTTCGGTGGGCTTTGGCATTCTTCTTCCATTAGAGATACAGCGAATCACACATGGCTGTGGTTCGTTCGGGCCCGTAATTCGTGGCCCGCCACAGTTCGCTGCGACTTCCGCGAAGCATGACGACCTTTTCCGAAAAATAAAGCCTCGGGATCTTGAGGTCGCAAAATATGATAGACGCCACAGACGCCCTGAGAACCATGAATTTTGCATGTTTCTCAGATGTTGACAGGGCGATGAGATGATCAGCGGGATGATTTATTGGCAGGAATCCCGCTGAATCACGGATACTGAATGCCAATTTGGCTGTTTCGATGGTATAATGAGTTTCACGACTGCGCTCGCAAGAGCCGCAACGGATTGGACCGAAAACGATTTGCGAAAGGAAACCTATGGCAAAGCAATGGTTAAAGCGATTGACCGTAGAGCAGGCGGAAGCGGACAATTCTGGCGAAGGCGGCGATAACGTCGTTCCATTTGGCGTGAAGAACTCGGAATGGGTCAGACTGGTCTCGAAGATTCGGGACGGCGATCAGCTTTACGCTTACAGAGAATCTCCTCCTCGACATAGTCGCGCCTTCAAGCATGCCATCCCTTCAGAGGGTGTTGCACTTGTTCGTGATGGTGACGTGGTAGCCCAGGTGGCAACTCGAGGACGATGAGAATCGGCTGGATATGTCCATCCTTCTGCTCCGTAACGGAAGAGTCTACGACCCGGCCAACGGCATCAATGGTGCCCAAAAGGACCTTTGGATTGTCGACGGACGTATCGCGTCGGCACCTGCCGATCCGGCGTTTCGAGCAGACCGTGTGATCGATGCCACCGGGCTTGTTGTCATGCCTGGTGGTGTTGACATGCACTGTCACATTGCGGGTCCCAAAGTCAACGCAGCACGGAAGATGCTGCCCGAAGACCGTCGCAAGGCGGATCACATGGTGCGGTCGAACCTCACACGTTCGGGAACCATTGGAAGTGTCCCCAGTACGTTCGCGACAGGGTACCTTTACGCGGGACTGGGATACACGACAGCGTTCGACGCAGCAATCCCCCCGCTGACAGCGCGTCACGCGCATGAAGAATTTGTCGACACTCCGATGATCGACAAAGGGTTTCTTGTTCTCGCAGGAAACAACCACTTTGTCATGCGACAACTCCAGCGTGCCGAACCTCAACTGGTTCAGGCGTATCTGGGTTGGTTGCTGCATGCGACCAAAGGCTACGGAATCAAGGTTGTGAACCCGGGCGGGGTCGAGAACTGGAAGAACCGGGCCAACGGAAACGTGAAGACACTTGACGACCCTGTCGAAGGTTTCGGGATCAGCCCGCGAGATATTCTACGCGGTGTCGCCTCGGCTGTTGACGGTCTCAGGCTGCCGCACTCGGTCCACATTCATGGGAACAATCTGGGACTTCCCGGAAACTGGACGACGACACTCGACACGATGAAGGCGTTGGAGGGTCATCGCGGTCACCTCACGCATATTCAATTTCACAGCTATGGCGGTGACCCGGATGATCAGTCAACGTTTCGGTCTGAAGTCCCGCAACTTGCTGAGTATATCAACCAGCATCCGAATTTGACGATCGATGTCGGACAAGTCATGTTTGGCCATACGGTCTCGATGACGGGCGATGGTCCACTCGGCCACTACCTCCATCGCGTCATCGGTGGCAAATGGTTCAGCGGTGATATCGAGCAGGAAGCAGGCTGCGGCATCGTTCCGATCGTCTACAAAGAAAAAAGTTTCGTCCACGCCCTCCAATGGGCCGTCGGTCTTGAATGGTACCTTCTGGTGGAGGACCCCTGGCGGGTCGCCATGAGTACAGACCACCCGAACGGAGCATCGTTCCTCGCCTATCCTCAAATTATCGCCTTGCTGATGGACCGGAACCGTCGCGAAGAGGCAATTTCTCGATTGCCTGCCCGGTTGCGAGAGAAAACGGTGCTGGCAGATCTTCACCGCGAGTACACGCTCGAAGAGATTGCCATTATCACCCGTGCTGGCCCGGCGCGCATGCTCGGACTTACCCGGAAAGGGCATCTGGGTCCGGGAGCGGATGCAGACATCACCGTTTACACTCCCGATCCAGACATCGAACGGATGTTTGAACTGCCACGTTATGTGATCAAATCCGGGAGAATGCTGATCGAGCAGGGGGAAATCCGAGAAACCCTCGAAGGGATCACACTCCAGACGGCACCTGACTACGACGAGGGTGTCATTCCGTCAATTCGAGAGTGGTTCAATTCCAGTTACACGATGCAGTTCAATAACTACAGCATCGCCGACCACGAATTCGCTCCTACGCATGTTCAAGAAGGCAAGCCAGCTTAACTTCGCTGCTGGCCTGCCTCCTGAAGCTGACGGGAATTCCGATGCGAACCGCGTACCGTGGAACGATCGGTCGACGTGCCATGGCAATTAGAATTCGAGATGGTACTTTTCTGTCATCGCACGCCTGACAGCAACCAGTCCATCTTCAATCTGCTTCCACTCTGAGAACCGGACACTTTTTGCGGCCTGATTGGCTTCGGCATCGATCACTCCCGGGGACGTGGCCCCGCTGTAATACGAGTTCCAGCCCGAGTTGTATGGCCCGACATTTCCGTAATAGGCGCGCGAGGCGTAAGAAGAATATGTCTGTTCTTTACGGGTCCCCGCGTTGATCTTCTGCATCCGGTCTGACTGCCCCTGATAGCGGAGTGAACTGCTGACTCTCGCCCCGAAGTCAAGCAGCGCAGGATCGACGTTCAGTTTTGGCAGGTCGTCGATCTTGCGACCATATCGTTCAAAGTACACCGCGTGGTTGTGTTTTTCCTTATTCAACGTCGCTCGCAGATCATCAAGGAGAACGCGAATCGAGTTGCAGTATTTGAGGGACGATTTGGGTTGAAGATCTTCAGCCGTGGTGCTGGTTACCTGAGTACTTGCGGAAATTGCGTGAGTAATCGAAGGAGGTTCCAGCAACGAGATGACCTGTCTGGCACTCCCCGGAGAGAACGTGCCTGTCCCTTTTACCTGCTTACCCGCAACGGTCCACTTCCAGCCTTGAACGTCATCTGACGATGCTCCGACGCGACTCAAGATTTCGGCAATCAGTTCGTCCAGGAATGGCTTTAAAGGTGCGGCATCCCGGTCGAAATCGACAGTTGCGGTACCTGTTCGACCTGTGTCCACTGTGAGCCGGATTGTAATTCCCTTTGCCGACGCCAGCACCTGAGCCACATTCTTGGCCGCAGACTCGGAACCGATCCAACTGTAAGACTTGAGGGTCTCAGCAACTTCCGACTCGGAAAAGTTTTCCTGGAGATCAATCGCCAGGACGAACTGAGACTCTCCTGCCCCTTGTAACGCGGACGTCAGATAAGGGGACAGTTTCTGTTTCCCACTGGGTCCCTGCTTCAACCAGCGGGTAATGAATTGGCGACTTGCAGATGTGGTCGCCAGCCAGAGACCATCGCCGGTGTCGACAACGTAGCCATCGGCTCCAAATTGGGCCATCTTCTTTCCGGCGACATCTTCGATCTCACCCGGCAGCCACATCGACAACTTGTCAAGCGTCAGCGTTTCCTCGGGGACGATAATCGAATACTTCTTGATTGCGGTAAGAGTGTCAGACAGGTCCAGTTCCGAACCCACGATAATCTGCTTGGTACCCGGCGGAACCAGTGATTCCTGCTGGATAAACGATTCTGTCGCCTGTTTCAGCCAACCCTCTTTTTTGGCGAGCGACGATTTGTAGACGTCCCCCACGTTGATTTTCGCCACGGCATTCACGTCCGCCGGCAACCAGTCGAGGGGATCTGCAGCCGCCGAGAAGTTCGTAACGATTCCGACACAACCGAGCAACCCTACCCAGGTCTTGAACCACATGGAATGATCTTCTTAAAAGGCAAAATGTACACTTGGACAAGACTACACTGAGTGGGATTCTGTCATGTCGATTTCAGATTTTCAATCGGATTGCTCT
This sequence comes from Schlesneria sp. DSM 10557, assembly GCF_041860085.1. Taxonomy (NCBI): domain Bacteria; kingdom Pseudomonadati; phylum Planctomycetota; class Planctomycetia; order Planctomycetales; family Planctomycetaceae; genus Schlesneria; species Schlesneria sp. DSM 10557. Next base: position 6,527,677 of record NZ_CP124747.1, on the reverse strand, counting down.
ACCACCAAAAACCTCGCAGAGCACCAGTTCATTTCGACAGACTGATGGAAGGGAATTGGAACAGGAGCGGGACTGGAACGCATACGGAATCGCGGGCGCGATGATCCCATTTTCACAGCGGTCTCGTTAAAAGAATGAGTGTTCACGGTCTCGCTGACAGGACGATTGCGACAGAGCATCACTACTCTGAGAGGATCCCAAATGCTCATGCTGTGCGCGCTGTTATTGGCCTCGTCCCCGATCGATGTGGCGGGAGCTAAGCAGTTATTTCTCGACAGACGTTTCATCGCCGAAAGTGAACGAGTCACACTCCAGACAAACCCGGCCCAGAAAGTGGGGATGATTCTGGATGGAGAGGGGAAACCGATTCAGGGGCATATCAGCCGCGTGATCGATGACCAGGGAACAGTGAAGCTGTACCTCGGGGCCGACAGCGTCGACATCTACGAAAGCGCGGATGGGCTTCACTTCAAAGCGGCGGGCAGTCGCCTGTCGGGAGGCCACTTCACTACGATTTTTTTGGATGAGCATACGCCGGATGCGACGCAGCGATACAAACTGTTTCACCTCGAGTTTTCGCCCCCCTTTGATCCGCAGAAACACGGGGTCTTCGCCAGCTACTCTGATGACGGAATTCACTTTACAAAAGCGGGGCGGGTACTCCCCTTTTTCACAGACAACCCGACGATCGTGCAATGGGACCCGCAAATCGGCCGGTACGTCATCTACACACGCGCGTTCGATTACAGTTCCGAAAATCAACGAAGAATTGGCCGAATCGAACTTGACGACCCATTGCAACCATGGCCCTACAAGAAGTCGGCCAATGATCGAATGTTTCTGGGAATCGACAATGTCGACGTCGTACTGTCCGCTGATGACGAAGACGATCCGCACTCTGACATCTACTATAATGCAGCGATGATCTACCCATGGGCGGCCGACACCCACTTGATGTTCACATCCCAGTTCCGTCACTTTTCGCCTCAGAGGAATCCGTTCATTCGTCCTCGAGTCCCCGGGCAGTGGGAAGATTTCGGCATGCTGGAAGTGCAACTGGCCGTGAGTCGCGATGGCCGGACATGGAGTCGCCCCACTCGCGATGCCTATTTTCCTACCGGACTTCCCGATGAATGGGATCGCTGGTACTCCGTTATGGCTCCAGGAATCATCCGAAGAGGAAACTATCTTTACCAGTACTACTACTCCAGCGGCCAGCTGCATGACTCTGTCGCGTTACGCCCTGAATATGAGGAGACAGCAAAGCAAAAGGGCGGAGTGGGAATCGTGCGTCAGAGACTGGATGGCTTCGTCTCTGCTGACTGCGATCACAAAGGGGGATCACTCCGCACTCCCGTGTTGGTCTTCCGCGGAAACACGCTACGTCTGAACATCGACACAGGGGCGATGGGTACGGCCTTCGTCGAACTTCAGGATGAGCAGGGAGTTCCCATCCCCGGGTTCACCCTGGCTGAATGCGAAGAAATCGGCGGCAACTTCATCGACCAACGCGTTTACTGGAGAGGTAGCCCAGACGTCTCATCCCTGGCAACGAAGCCCATCCGGATGAAAGTCGTGATGAAGCGGGCGAAGTTCTACTCCTTTCAGTTCACTGACGGCTGAGTCCGCTGGGCCTAAGGCCCACGTCTTCGACGCGGCGGTTCCCTCTGGAAGAGCAATCAGAGAATTGGCAGTGACGTTTTTTGCACGGTGCGTGGTCAGCCAGAGGACGACCGCAACGAGAGCTTTAATCAGGGAACGACGAATACAGGCGTCGTAGCAACCCGGCGGCAAGCTATTCAATGTCAGGATAGATCGTCTTCCACTCGCTCTTCATGTCCACGACGGTCCAGCCCCGGGTCTCGGCCTCGTCGAGGCCTTTGTCCAATCGCCCGAATGCGCTGTTACGGTCATAGGCAAATTCACGCGCGCCATCAGTGTGATGAACGATCAGGCCGAATCGTGGTCCGGGCCCCGTCGTCACCCATTGCAGCATTTCAAAATCACCGTCCGAGTTACCAAACGCGGCGATCGGTCGCCGTCCAATAAAGCTGTTGATGGAAACTGGCTTTTCGGCCTTGTCATTGATGACGTTTAACTCCGCAAGTCGAACCAGCACGGGCTTCTCATCCCGGAGTTCAAACTTGGTCTTAACGCTGCTCCCGATGACCTGCTCAGGGGGGACCCCATACACTTGCTCCGCCCACGGACGGAGAAACTCGATTCCTCCTCCAGAAACGATGTAAGTTTTGAAGCCGTTCGCTCGCAGATACTGGAGCAATTCGAGCATCGGCTGGTAGACCATTTGCGTAAACAGGCGCCCCGTCTGAGGATGCCGAGCGGTGGCAATCCACTCTTTTACGGCGGCTTCAAACTCCTCCGTTGTCATCCCCGCATGAGCGGCTGTCACCATGTTGACGAGTCCTTTTTCACCGCCAGCAAGTGCTTTGGCAAAGTCTCCCTTTAGTGCGGCGAAGACCGACAGGTCCCATTTCCTGTCTTGATTTTGCTGCGGAGCACGTTTCAGTCGATCGAGCACAAAGTACGCCTGAAAGTACATCGGTTGCTCTGACCACAAGGTTCCGTCATTGTCAAAAACGGCAATCCGATCTCGAACAGGTACGAAGCCCGTCCCTTGTTCATCCGTCACTCTGGTCACGAAATCGATGATCGCCGACTTGGCAAGGCCTTCATTCCAGGATGGCAATTCATCGACGGCCCTTGTTTCACCAGGAAAGGCTCCCAGCAAAAGGGCTGTCACCAGGCACAAGTAAACTGAGAAGGAGTATTTCATTGCCGTCATTGCTCCGGGAAATCAGCAGAACCGATGAGACTTCGTGAGCCAATCAACGAAGTAGCCTGGAACGGCCCAACCCACCTGGTGTCGGAATTGCACTGATATCATACGACCACGAGACGAGCGAAGTTACCAAAATCGCTCGTCTCGTGTTTGGATAGACTGACAAGACCGGCGCCAACATCGCCTGTGTGGCACAAGGTCGCCGTCATCTACGACATCGTTGTCCGGAACTATTCGTTGGGGGCTCCTGACAGCAGTTCCAGCACTTCGCTCAGATTAAAGCTTGCGGCCTTCTGCCGTTGCGGGTAGTCCTTGAATGTCATCAGGAATTTCGCGACATAGTCATTGGCAGGCAGGAACAAATAAACGCGGTCGAGCACCCAGTCGTAGTAGGTGTTCGAAGTGACATCGGCGCGTTCGTAAGGGTCCAGCCGCAGGTTAAACAGTTTAGGAAATCGCAGCGTCACAAAAGGCTCGGCCCAAACCCGCAATGTGCCTGTTGTGCGCTGTTCCATGAAAACCAGCTTCCAGTTGTCAAAACGCAATCCGGTCAATTGCTGATCATCATTGCAGTAGAGAAACGACTCTCGTGGGCTTTTGTCAGTTTCGCCGGCCAGCAGAGGAAGTAGATTGAACCCGTCGAGGTGAACCTTGTAAGTCGTATTCCCGACTTTATAGCCCGCCAGCAATTTCTGTGTGACTTCGCTGTCACCCGCGATTGCGGCCAAAGTGGGCAGCCAGTCAAGATGGCTGACAATTCCATTGGAAACACTTCCGGGCTTGATGACTCCCGGCCAGCGAACCATACAAGGGACCCGATAGGCCCCTTCCCAGTTCGAATTCTTTTCGTTCCGAAAGGGAGTCATGGCCCCATCCGGCCAGGAATTCATATGGGGTCCGTTGTCGGTGCTGTACATCACGAAGGTATTGTCAGCAATTCCCGCGTCATCAAGCGCCTTCAGCACGGTACCGACGTTCTTGTCATGGTCGATCATGGCATCGCAATACTCACTCATCCAGCGGCCGGACTGTCCCTTGATTTCGGGCTTCACGTGGGTGCGGAAATGCATATGGGTGAAGTTGACCCAGACGAAGAATGGCTGATTCGCTTTCGATTGGCGGTGGATAAATTCCACGGCACGCTCAGCAATGTCGTCGTCGATGGTTTCCATCCGCTTACGTGTGAGAGCCCCCGTATCCTTGATGATCTGCTTACCGACTTTGCCGAAGCGGGGATCGACAGTCTGATCGTCCTTATCGCTCGCTCTACAGTCCAGAACTCCGCGGGGTCCGTACTTCGCAGCGAACGCAGGATCTTTCGGATAGTCGACGTGCTCGGGCTCTTCCTCGGCGTTCAAGTGATACAGATTGCCATAGAACTCATCAAAACCATGAACGGTGGGAAGGAACTCGTTTCGATCTCCCAGGTGGTTCTTGCCGAACTGTCCCGTCACATACCCGAGAGGCTTCAGCATCTCGGCGATCGTGGGGTCCTCTTTCTGCAGGCCGATGGTGGCAGAAGGCATTCCCACCTTGGTTAATCCGGTTCGCAGGCCATGCTGCCCCGTGATAAACGACGCACGCCCGGCGGTACAGCTTTGCTCGCCATAGTAGTCCGTGAAGAGCATCCCTTCTTTCGCGATTCGGTCGATGTTCGGGGTGCGGTATCCCATCATACCCATCGTGTAGGCACTGATGTTGGATTGCCCGATATCGTCGCCCCAGATGATACAGATATTGGGCTTCTTTCCCGACTGGGCCAAAGACGCTGCGACAAGCTGATTATGGCTGGCCACAGCGAGCTGGTCTGCCGGAGACAATCCCGCGACCACCGTTGCTGAATCGGTTCGGCGTGGGTGTGCGTCCGAAGTTTCGCCCGCCTTTTCCTGCCGCATAGCGACGGCAGAAGCGGAAGAAGCCGAGTGAACCTGTGTCTTTTGTGACTCTGCCGTGGCGACACCAAAACCTGCCGCAGCTCCGAGAGCCACCGCAAATGCAGTAATCAGGGATGAATTTAAGCGCATTGACTTCTCCTGAATGTGACGACAAAGGTGCAGGCGAAAGTGTTGGAACTCAGGTTCACGAACTCAATTACGGGCCGAAATTACTGTGCGGATCGGGCACAGCGGAACCCCACATGCGAGATCCCGGTGTCAGGAGTTCCTCCATGCCGGGCACTCGGTCGGTAGCGAGTGCAGTAGCTATCGTTGCAAAGGAACGACCCGCCGCGCTGGCTGCGCTGGGTCGCATACGGACGAAGCGGATCATTGCTGACCGACGGTCCCGTCGGATTGACCTGCACTTTACCCCGACCGATTCGCTTGTAGGCATCACGGTCGTACCAGTCGGCACACCACTCCCAGACATTTCCTGACATGTCGAACAGCCCGAACCCGTTCGGGGGAAAAGACCGGACTGGGGCCGTCCGTTCAAAGCCGTCTTCCTTCGTGTTCCTGTGTGGAAATGTCCCATTCCATAAGTTGGCCTGAGGCTGTTCCAGACTGGGCTGTTCGTCACCCCATACATAATTCTTGCGATCAAGTCCTCCGCGAGCGGCGTACTCCCATTCCGCTTCCGTCGGAAGCCGTTTGCCCGCCCAGTTCGCGTACGCAACCGCATCGTCCCAGGAAACATGAACGACCGGATGGTTCTCACGCCCTGCCAGATGCGAACCCGGTCCTTCCGGATGCTTCCAGTTGGCGCCAGGCGTCCATTGCCACCACTGGGAAAAATCATCCAGTGGAACCGGATGCTCGGGTGGAGTAAACACGAGTGATCCCGGGACGAGCGACTCTTCCGGAGGAGGTGGGGTACCGGGAGGCGATTGCGCCATGATTTCTTCCAGTGTCGGAGCTCGCTCAGCCGTCGTGAGGAATCCCGTGGCATCGACGAACCGCTGAAATTCCGCATTGGTCACTTCCGTCGCATCAATCCAGAATCCATCCAATTTGACACGATGGGCCGGTCGTTCATCATCCCAGGCATCGGGAGAATCGGTTCCCATCCAGAACTCGCCAGCGGGGATCCAAACCATACCAGGGGGTACCACATTGCCACTGCCAGAGTCAGCTCCTGTTTTGGAGCCAGTGCTGGGAGTGGACGATGAAGATGTTTCTGCCTTCTCTGGGGGAGTCTGTGAGGAAGCCGAAGGTTTCATCGCGTTGCGGGTCGCGAAGTAAGAGATGCCAAAGGCCAGAAAGCCAGCTACCAGCAGAAGTAATAACTTACGCATCAGAATTTGCTTCATTTCGAATAACCAGGGCGCGGAGGACGAGCCGCCGTTTCAGGGAATTGAGAAGTGATCAACGGTCTACAGACGCGCCGCTGATGTCTTTGAAAGTCGGATTATGATAGCAAACTGGGACCCGAACTGCTGCTGCCGAATTGAAGCTCGGTTCAACGATCAACTCTCACGCTTTACCACGGTACTCGACCTTCCACGGTCGAGGTTCGAAACTGTCGCCCGCGAAATCGTGCAGGCGATGGTCGAAAGAGGCACGGAACAGAAAGGCCCGGCGGCACAAAATTGTGTCGCCGGGCTCTCAAGTTTCACTCAGCAAACGAGTCCGAAAGCCGGACTCGTTCAATGACTTTTAACAGTTAGGCGTTCGGTGTGACCGAGATGTCCCGCGTCGCCAGATTCCCCAGAGCGAGGCCGTCATTGGCCACGAATGAGATCGTCTTGGTCGATGCGAGCGGTACTCCATTGAACTGGTACTTCACCGACTGCAGTGCCGTGCGGTAGTTCGCCACGGTGTCGGACCCGGACAGCGTCAGAATCCCCGTCAGGATGTCGAACGTTCCGGAAATCTTCGCTGTGTTGACGAACGAAAGCTGGTCGTTCCCCTGCTGATAATTGAACGCGATCCTCACAGTGGCCCCCGTGATGTTCGCACTATCCGGATCGGTAACCGAGAGCGACGGAGCGATACTGACGGCACCCTGCGACGGTTTGTAGTTGAGTGCGGCAGCCTCGTTCGTGGCAATCTGAGGAGGATCGTTCAGTGCCAATATGGTGACATTGCGACTGGCGACGTTGCTGGTGGCCAGCCCGTCATTGACAGTGACACCGACAGTTCTCGTTAATGTGCTGGGGTTATTACTCGTATTGAGGTACTTCACTGTCCGCAAAGCTGCCTCGTAGTTTTCCCGAGTATCGACCCCGGTCAGATTCAGGGTTCCTGTCAGGACGTCCCAGCTTCCCTTGATCTTGGCCGTGTTGGAGAACACGAGCTGGTCCTGTCCCTGTTGATAGTTTCCTGTGATCTTGACCGCCGCGCTCACGATATTCGGACTGTCCACGTCCTGAACCGTCAACGCCGGAACGACATTCGTCGCCGCGTCTTTCTCCTGGTACTGCAATGGGCTGCTGCCCCCGACGTTCAGGAACGGAGCCGTATTGGTCGTCTGGATTGTCACATTGCGCGTTGCAATGTTGCTGGCCAGTTGCGTGTCGTCGATCACAGTGAATGTAATCGTCCGGGTCAGGGTACTCAGCGCCGAGCTGCCGTTGTTGTAGTACTTCACATCCCGCAACGCGTTGATGTAGTTGGCCACAGGAACCAGTCCAGACAGCGTCAGTTCACCCGTTGCAGAGTTCCAGGCCGCGGAGATCTGGTTTGCATTCGCCACTGCTCCGGAGATCAGCAACTGATCCTGTCCTCGGACATAGTTGCCAGAAATCTTGATCACGGCACTTCGCAGCAGCGTACTGTCGTTATCCGAGATCACCAGCGTTGATGTCACAGGAGCAGGCGGGGTGTACGGATCATTCGCCTTATAGACAGCGGGCACGGTCTCGATTCCCGACAAGACCGCACCATTCGGATGCGTTGCAATGCTGATGTTACGCGTCACCGTATTGCCGCTCAGTCCCTGATCATCAATCACACTGAAGCTGACAGTCCGGTTTGGAGCCGTCAAACCACTTTGCGAGTTGGCGAAACCGATGGATCGAAGAGCAGTCCGGTAATTACTGACGCTATCGACTCCGGACAGGGTGAGTATACCGGTTGCAGGATCCCATGATCCCTTGATCTTCGCCGTGTCGACGAAGACCAGCATGTCCTTGCTGCCGTTAGCGTTGTAGTTAGAAGAAATCCAGATCCGAGCCCCCATCAGGTTATCACTGTCAGGATCGGCTGCCAGCACATTCGGCAGGATCTTGACGGCCGTTGCATCCTCTGTGTAGGCCAGGACGGTTGTGTCCGAGCTGGTCAGCACGGGGGGATCATTCACGGCAATCACATTAATCTCACGGCTGACCGTATTGCTCGTCAGCTTTGGTCCACTTGCCGCACCGCCGTCATCCGTCACTGTGTAGCTGACGGTCCGAGTGGAGGTATTTGGAGCATTATGCAGGTTGTAGAAAGCTACGGACTGCAATGCAGCAGCGTAATTGGCGGCGGTATCGGGACCGGTCAGTGTCAGGGTCCCGTTTGCGGCATTCCAGGTTCCGATAATCGTTGCCGTATTGGTGAACCGCAGGAAGTCCTGGTTCGGCACATAATTTCCGGTGATGCGAATCGTGGCCTGCGTAATCAGGCTGTCAGGGTCGTTGACCTGAATCGTGGACGAAATCGGCGTCGTGTTATTAGTGCCGTAGTTCGGAGCCGTATTTTCCAGGTAGTCCAGCGCCGTCTCTTCAATACCCGAGAGAACAGGAGCGTCGTTGACCGCATCCAGTGCAATCGTACGAACCACCGAGTTACTCACCACGTTCGTGGTGTCGGTCACCGTGAATGCAACCGTTCGCAGCAACCCGGAGGGGTTGGAACTGGAATTAAAGTAGGAAACCGAACGAAGCGCGGTCTGGTAATTTGCGACCGTGTCGACCCCGGTCAGGGTCAGCATCCCTGTCGCGGCATTGAACACCCCGGTGATCTTGGCAGTGTTGGTGAACTGCAGGAAGTCTTCACCGTTCTGATAGTTGCCGGTGATCTGGATCGTTGCACCCGACAGATTGGCACTATCGAAATCGAAGGCTGTAATCGTCGACGAAACCTTTACTGTCGAAAGCTCGGTGTAGAGCAGTGACCCTGGCTCGACCTGCGAGAGAGCAGGAGGGAAATCGACGGCCGTGACTTCGATGGTGCTGGTAATCACATTGCTCAGAGCGGACCCATCAGTCACCTGGAACTGCACACTCCGTGGTGTCTGGTTGGGATTTCCGCTGGAGTTGGCGTATTTCACAGCACGCAAAGCGTTGGTCCATTGTGCCAGCGTTGCTGAACCTCCGGCAGAGACCAGAGTCAACACCCCATTCGCGTTTGACTGCACGGCGATGTTGCCCATATCGACGCCGTTATTGGCAAAGCTCAGGATATCCTGGCCAGCAATATAGTTTGGCATCCGGATCGTCGCAGTCGTCAGCGTTGCATTGTCACTGTCGCTGACACTGATCACTGGATTGATCACTGTCGCAGGATCGGCTTCGGAATAAGAGATCGTACTGGATCCGGTAAGCACGGGTGCGTCGTTCACGCTGGTCAGGGCAATGTTCCGACTCACGATGGGACTGGTCAGGCCACCATCATCCGTAATGGAGAAACTGACCGTCCTAGTTGACGTGTTCGGGTTCTCTGACAGGTTGGTGTAGGTCACCGACCGAATCGCCGTGCGGTAGTTCGAGAATGAATCGACTCCGGTCAGGGTTAGAGTTCCTGTGGCTGCGTCCCAGACACCCGTGATTTTCGCCGTATTGGTGAAGTTCAACCGGTCCTGACCGTTCTGATAGTTTCCGGTGATCTTGATCACCGCAGATGATGCGTTATTGCTGTCCGGATCGATGGCCACAATATTTGCAGTCAATGGCGCGACGTCGTTCTCGGTATAGGCAATCGGAGCCGTTTCCAGCGAGATCAGTGACGGTGCCTCATTGACGTTCGTCAGGTTGATCGTAATGGTCGCGGTGTCCGCCAGTTTCGTGGCCTGACTGTCGACGACCATCACCTTCAGAGAGAACGACTTGATCGCTTCGTAGTTCAGTGCGGCGGGGTTCGAGACGGTGATCACCCCGGTCGTCGGATTGATCGTGAACGCGTTATTCGTATTCCCGCTGAAGATGGAGTACGTGTAAGGAGCGAGTCCATTAGATGCGGCAACAGTCGCGATCACGGTACCGACGGCGGAGTTTTCCGGAATCGTCTTCGACTGATTTGCAATCTGTGGTTCTTGCCCGTCCAGCAGCAGAATGTTGACCGTGGCTGTGGAGGATCGAGCAGGAGCTCCGTTATCCGTGACCTGAATCGTCAAGGCAAACGTCGGGTTTGAGGAGTAGTCGATCAGTCCTGGATCAACAACCCTGATCGCTCCCGTCGCCGGATCGATCGCGAAGGCTCCCGAATCATTCCCGCCGATGATGGCAAAGGTCAGGGTCTGGGCTGGCGAATCCTGGTCCGTCGCTTGAACCGTCCCTACGACCGTTCCCGGCAACGAGTGCTCCTTGAGGTTAAAGGACTGCGTACCGATGATCGGAGCATCGTTGATGTCCGCCAGTGCAATGGTGATTGTCGCTGCCATGGACGTGGATGGGATGCCCGTATCGGTCACTGTGGCGACAATCGTGAAGGTCGGTGTCGACTCAAAGTTCAGAGCAGCCGAGTTGGCCACAATGATGCGTCCCTGAGGATCGATTGAGAACGCCCCCCCTGTGTTGCCCCCATTAATGACGAACGACTGTCCCTGGATCGGCGCATTCACGTTGTCGGGATCCGACGTCACGATCTGGCCCACAATGGTCCCGTTCGGCGTATTCTCGTTGACTGTGATTGGCCCCTGATCGAGCATCACGATCTGCTCGTTCAAGTTGCTCAGCAGAATGGTGATCGTCCCCGTCGCAAACAGGGCCGGTGAACCGTTATCGGTCGCCCGCACGGTCAGGTTAAATACCGGATTCTTTTCAAAGTCGATTGCAGAGGGGTTGGCGACAGTGATTCGGCCGACGGAATCGATCGCGAACGCGCCGTCCTTATTTCCCGCCATGATCTGGAAACTGGTGATCGTGTTTCCGAGTTCACCTACGGAGGCAATGACTTGTCCCACAAGGTCACCGGCAGGGCGATTTTCCGCAATCGAGAACGTCGCGTCCTGAACCGCCGGTGTCGTCTCATTCACGTTCTGCAGATTAATCAGGACCGAGTTATTTGCTGACGTTCCCTGATCCCCCCGGTCCACCACTTTAATCGTCAGTGCAAACGTCGACTGATTTTCAAAATTCAACGCAATGTTGTTGGGCAGCCCCGTGGTATTATTAACAGAAATTACCCCGGTGGCAGGATCAATGGAGAAGACTCCGGCGTACTCGACACCATTCACCTTAACCACGTTACCGCTGATGATGCTGTAAACGAGATTGGCATTCCCGTTCGGCTGCTGGGTATCAGGATCGTTGGCGATAACGCTACCGACGATTGTCCCATTAACCGTATTCTCAGGAATATTAAACGATTGATTGTTCGGAATGGTCGTGACTTCATTCACGTCATTCACGGTAATCCGCAGAGTTGCAACGGTCGAAAGCGGTGCAACGTTGTCAACGGCGCCGATTTGGACTGCGTGCAGATTACGATCAGTGACTTTGATCTGCAGATCGTAGGCGTTCAGCGTCTCGTAGTTAACGAGAGGATTGGCAACGGTGATCTCACCCGTATCAGGATCGATGGCGAACGTGTTATTGGGATTGCCCCCTACGATTTCAAAACTGTGACGCTGCTGTGGCTCTAGTGGATCCAGACCGGGACGCGCGATTCGCGTGAAGGTCCCTTGCGGAATGACAAAATTGTCGGTTCCGGAGATGAGTTGGAAGAATCCAACGCTCAGCCCGACTGTGCTGTTTTCATTGACGGCCAGCGTCTTTGTCGAATTGGCGACATTCGGTGGAACCTCTCCCACATCTCGAAGCCGGATGTAAACATGGCTGTCGCTGACGAAGTTACCGCCATTGGCAGTGGGGTTACCGAACTGATTGGTTTGTGAAGACACACCTCGGATGTCTGTCGCTCGCACCTGAAGGTCAAAGACGACATCGGGGAAACCGGAAAGGCCCCCTTCTCCTAAGTTGCCCTGCCCCAGATTGGCAATTCGACGTGCCTCATAATCCAGGAATGACTGGTCCGTGACCCGGATGCGCCCGGTGAAGGGATCAATGGCGAATGCGGGAGTGTTCGCGTCGAATCCCGGAATCGTTCCGACCAGGACATACGTCAACGTCGCCTGTTGAACCGGGTTGGAATCAATGTCTTGATCGATGGCCGTGACCGTCCCGACGACGGTGCCATTAAAGCTGTTTTCCCGAACATCGAAAACATTCACACTTCCGTCAGGGATCGTTGGTGTAGGAATCCAGCCATTGTAGTACGGATACTGGGGAATCACAGGCCGATCATTCAAGTTATTGAGATTGATCGTGATGGTATTCGTGCCCGTCGCGCCACTATTGTCCGTCGCAACCACGGTCAATGTATAAGTCGGCTGGGCCTCATAATTCAGATCTGCCGCATCATTGACGACAATGACATCAACGCCGCCGATGACGTCGACTCGGAAAGCGGGCTGCCCATTTCCGTTGTAGTCCGTGTTTCCAGCGGTAATCGCCAGATTGCCCGGGGAGTAGTTATCTGGCGCTGCATCCGGGTCTGTCACGGAGACCGCAATTTGGGCCGGATTGGCGGGTGTTGAGGCATATGGAAAGACCTGCGTCGTCTCATTGATGAACACGGTCGCCGCAGCTACGACGGGATCGGTCAACATCCGACGCTGTTCCAGATGTTCTACCACTGTGGGTGTTGTCGACTGAATCCCATTCGACCTTCGGCGTCGGGTATGACCTGAAGACGCATTCAACCGGGCGAGTACCGAGTTTAACCAGGATTGCAGAATCATATGAAAACCTTCTAAGCGCAATGCGATACTGTTAGATGCGTACAGATGGCCCGCGACTTGAACCGAAGTTCGAGCTTGGTCGAAAGCGAAAGCGTTCGTGACAGAAGAAGTGAATGTTCAGTGACCTCGTTTACACGCTCGACGTACAGATGGGTTGAATGCAATTCGCAAATGTCCGCGAGACGCTGAACAGGCATCAAGGTCGGCATCCGAAAAGATTACGCAGCTTGCCAGAGCGGTTGCAAGCGCCGATTTATCTGAATTTTCCAATTGCCCGAATTTTGACAGCGTCGGTTACGCTCACTGTTCGACTGACATGTGTGCCAGCAGAGAGCGGTCGGGAATCGAGGGGTAATTAAAGGGTCTCGGTTGCGTGACCGCATCGATTTTGTCAGCCTGCTGATGAACACTTAGCGGCCCATAAAACTGAAAAGACAGACGATGCCAGCAGACCGCACCATTGACCTCATTGTGCTTGCAACTTACCTGGTGGGAGTGGTGGGGTTCGGGTGTTGGTTCGCCAGAAGAAGCGGGTCATCTGAACAATTCATGTCGGCTGGTCGCTCCATCCCCGGCTGGGCGGTCGGCATGTCGATTGTCGGCTCCTACATCAGCAGCATCAGCTTCATCGCCAACCCAGGTAAGGCATACCAGGGGAACTGGAATGCATTCGTCCTCGCAGTGACGATGCCTCTTGCCGCATGGATCTCAGTCAAATACTTCGTCCCGTTCTACCGGCGAAGCGGCCAGCTGTCGGCCTACGAACATTTCGAAGTACGATTCGGCCCCTGGGCTCGAACATACGGCGTCGTTTGTTTCCTGCTGACTCAGTTCGCGCGGCTGGGGATGATCCTCTACCTGCTGGCACTGGCACTGGCGCCGCTGATCGGGCTGGAAGTATCGACGATCATTATCATCAGCGGCATCGCAATCACCATTTACCCGTTGTTCGGTGGCACCGAAGGGGTCATCTGGACCGGCGTCGTTCAGTCATGCGTGCTGGTCGCCGGAGTCGCCCTGTGCGGACTGGCTGTCGTCATGCAAATCAGCGGAGGACTGCCTGAACTGTTCCAAGTCGCGGTAGCAAATCATAAGTTCAGCCTGGGCGACATGGATCTGGGAGTGACCCAGTCCACATTCTGGGTGATGGTGCTATTCGGACTCGTCACACACTTACAGAACTTCGGCATTGATCAGGGTTACATCCAGCGGTATGCGACAGCGAAATCCGATGAAGACGCAGCACGGAGCGTCTGGATGGGAGGCCTTTGCTTTATTCCCCTCAGCGCGGCATTCTTCTTCATCGGGACGGCACTCTTCGTACTTTACCAGCAACGCCCATCCGACTTGCCGCCGAACATCAAGTCCGACGCTGTCTTCCCGCACTTCATCGGCTCGCAACTTCCCCCCGGCGTGATGGGGCTTGTCCTGGCTGCAATCTTCTCAGCCGCAATGGACTCGAATCTGAACTGCTGTGCGACGCTGTATCTCTGCGATATTCACCGCCGCTACATTCACCCGGATGCTGGCGAGAAAGAGTCGATGCGCGTTCTCCATTATTCAACGCTGATTATGGGAATGCTCAGCATCTGCGCAGCCCTGGCCATGGTCGGACGCCAGCGGAACGCTCTGGATGTCTGGTGGAAACTATCGGGAATATTCAGCGGCGGACTACTGGGCCTCTTCCTGCTCGGGTTGCTCTCACGACGAGCGAACTCGCGTCACGCTGCCATCGCCGTGTCCGCCGGAGTCATCGTCATAGTCTGGATGACGGTCACCCCCATGGCCAGCGGTTATCTCAGCTCACAGGGCTTAGGCTGGTTTGTCAGCCCTTTCAACGACAACCTGATCATTGTCGTGGGAGCACTAACGATTTTGCTGATTGGACTGACTGCAAGCCGGCTGGCCGAACGGCAAACTCGTGAAGTTCGGATCGATCCACTGCCAGAAAGTGTCATTGACCAGGAACTCTCCACGTGAACCTGCTCCTCTGTCGATAAAATGAACTTTGCAAAGTCAGCGCTAAGCTACTGCCTCGTCCCGTCCACAGACTTGAGTTCCGTTCATTATGGAGTCGCTCGTAATGCCTTCCGTTCCTTCCACTCCTGCTTTCCCGAAACCAATTCGCGGCATCGTGCCTCCCGTAGTGACTCCGCTCATTGGACGCGACGATCTGGATCACGCTGGACTGGAACGTCTGCTCAACCATCAAATCGACGCCGGGGTCGCGGGGTTATTCATCCTGGGCACGACAGGCGAAGGTCCCAGTCTTTCGTACCGACTCCGCTATGAACTGGTCGAACGCACATGCGAAATTGTCGCCGGGCGTGTCCCGGTGCTCGTCGGAATCACCGACACATCTCTCGTCGAAGCCCTTGAACTGGCAACGTATTCTCATGGCGTCGGCGCCGCTGCGGTTGTCGCGGCACCACCTTACTATTTTTCGGTCGAGCAATCGCACGTCAGCCGCTTTATCTCGGAACTGGCCGACGATTCTCCGCTTCCACTGTTCGTCTACAACATGCCTTCCTGCGTGAAGCTGTCCCTGACGTTCGAGACCGTCCGACAACTGGCCGACCATAAGAACATTTGTGGCGTGAAGGACAGCTCAGGCGACATCGAGGCCTTCCGCAAGCTGCTGGAACTGCGGTCCGTCCGCCCCGACTGGACATTCCTGATGGGCCCTGAACATCTGACTGCCGAATCCGTCCTTATGGGGGGAGATGGAGGGGTCAATGGGGGTGCCAATCTGTATCCAAGGTTGTTCGTCGAACTCTTTCAGGCGACAGACGCAAAAGACCACGCGGAAATCAATCGCCTGCAAAAGCTGGTCATGGAACTGGGAAACCTTTACGGCATCTCTGGCGAAGGCCCATCCGGCTATCTGTCGGGCCTGAAGTGCGCCCTGTCAGTCGCGGGAATCTGTTCCGAGCAACTTGCTCCCCCATTCAGCACTGTCACCGCATCAGATCGGTCAAAAATTTCTGACTTACTGGCGTCGGTCGGCCCACAGCTCCCTGTTCAGCACGCAGCCGCCCGCGTGGCCAACTGACATTCCTCACATCAGTGCCGTAGCCTCCCAGCCCTCAACGGATCCATCAGGGTACCGCGAGAGATCATGCGTCAGCGACTGATCTCTCGCGAAGGACCAGTCGCATCGGATATGGCGGTGAAAGGGGGCTTTCGGCACGCGGGAGAGTGGTCAGGCTGGGGGAAGATCACTAGGATTCGCTAGTGAGCAAACGCGGAGACTGCTCTGCGAATTTCTGACCTTCAGCCAAAAGTTTTCCGATGTCCGAAAAGACCCTCATTCGTGTTGGACACAGTCCTGACCCTGACGACGCGTTCATGTTTTATGCGCTCGCCAATGACAAGATCGACACAGGCAACTACAGGTTCACTCACGAGCTTCAGGATATCCAGACGCTGAATGAGCGAGCTCTTCGAGGTGAGCTGGAGCTGACTGCCGTCAGTCTGCATGGCTACGCCTACATGACCCAGACCTACGCACTTTGTGCGTGTGGCTGCAGCATGGGTGACAACTACGGCCCCATGATCGTCGCGAAGCAGCCAGGAAGCCTGAACGACTTCCGTGGCAAAACCATCGCGATCCCCGGCAAGCTGACGACTGCCTACCTGGCACTTCGCCTCGCTCTGGGAGACGACTTCAAGGCGGTCGTTTACCCCTTCGACGAGATTCTCAAAGTAACCAGCGAAGGCAAAGTTGACGCCGGACTGATCATTCACGAAGGCCAGCTGACGTACCAGAACGATGGCCTGCACCTGATCGTCGACCTCGGCAAGTGGTGGATGAACGAAACACAGCTTCCTCTGCCCCTAGGTGGCAACGCCATCCGACGTGACCTGGGTCCGAAGGCGATGGTTGAAGTGACTGCGCTGCTGAAGCAAAGCATCCAGTATGCCCTCGACCACCGTGCAGACGCGCTGGCATACGCACTCCAATTCGGTCGCGACCTGGATCGAAGTCAGGCCGACAAATTTGTCGGGATGTACGTCAATGACTGGACGATCGACTTCGGCGAGCGAGGTCGCAAAGCTGTTTCGCTTCTGCTTGAACGAGCGTATCAGGCGAAGATCGTTCCCGAACCCGTTAAGCTTGAGTTCATCGGCTGACACACACGAACAGGCAAGGTGAGGCTCGATGGAAACCCCGGCCTCACCTTGCTGCAAAGGCGACCATCACCGCGAAAAGGCCCCTCGCAGGAGTGCTGGCACGCAGGCCGTATGTGGAAGCATTCACGTCAAAGTTCTCGTAGCGTTACGCAAGGCCATCGCCCGCTGATACCAGAGCGGACGACTTGTCAGACTGATCAGGCCCCATGAGTTGAAGCAAAGGATGATCAATGCCTGACTTCACCGATGAGGAACTGCTTGCCTACGCTGACGAACGCCTCTCCTCCGAGCGATCTGCCGAGATCGAACGCGCCTTGCGCAATGAGCGACTGATTCAGGACCGATTCGTCACGCTCCTTTCCGAGCGAGACCAAGGGCAGACCAGCGTCGGGGAAATCTGGCGACAAGGGAGTTTAAGTTGCCCCTCGAGATCGGTTTGGGGAGCGTTTGTCACGGGAAGACTTGGGGACGGACTTACCCAATACCTCAAGTTCCATGTTGAAGTCATCGGCTGCCGCCCATGTGCCGCCAATCTGGCTGACCTGAGTCACCACGCCCACTCCCCTGAAAGCGAACGCCGCACGCGCAAGATCTTTCAGTCTTCCGCCGGGCACCTTCCGCAGTAGAAGGCTGCGGAGGAACAACTGCAGCCCCCTTCTCGAACGCCATCGGAGTCGCCGGCGACGGTCGGAGCCCTTCAACCTAGCCCGGCTTTTATTGATTGACCTACGGGCCGCCTCCCGCCAAGCACAGACGTGATCGAAGGTGCCTGCGAGTCAAATCGCGTCACCATAAAGCAGAAAAGGTGCCTGCGAAAGTTCGCAAGCACCTTTTCTGATATTCAGCGTGCCGATCACTGGCACATTCCCATACGATCCGCCTGCAATCGCTGCGCAGCCTATACGCGGCAGCAACCATGCAGACCTGCCTCTGCAAGAATTAGCGAGACATGAAAGCGATCACGCGACCGATTTCGATCGGTGGTACAGTCGCATCACCAGCGGTGGGCAGAGCCTGAACGCGGGCTTCCAAGTCCTTCGAATCGAATGAGACCCAGTCAACTGACTGACGAGACGAGTTGTCGACGATTTCGCGGTACAACTTCTTGACGTTTGGTCGGTTGCGGAGAGTGATCACATCGCCTGGGGAAACGAAGATCGAGGGCTTGTCAATCGTCTTTCCGTTGAGCTGGAAGTGTCGGTGAACGATCCCCTGACGTGCCTGCAGACGCGTGGTCGTAAAACCAGCGCGGCGGACAACGTTATCGAGACGGCGTTCGCACATCACCAGCAGAATATCGCCGGTGTTACCCTTCTGGGCACGTGCCTTGGCGAAATAGCGACGCAGCTGAGCTTCGCGCATCCCGTAGTGGTACTTGATCTTCTGCTTGTCAGCGAGAGCCAGACCGTAGGTGGACAGTTTACGGCGACGCTCGGCCATCCCAGGAGGATTCGGACGCTTTTCCAAAGCCTTTGCAGCTCCGGCGTTCTCAAACACCATCGCCCCCAACCGGCGATTAACTCGTCCCTTGGGACCCGAATACCGACCCATGCAAATCACTCCCGTGCAGTCGACCTGCGTCTACCCATAATTACTGAAACCTAAATCGAAGAGAGGAATAATGGCAAGTCCTCACACTTCCGTCAACAGTGCCGAAATGATTGATTACTTCGGCGTCTGTCTCGTCGAGACAGAATCGGAAAGCGGAGGTCTCTCTTCGGACGACGCATCGGACTGACCCGGCTGCAATAGCGTGACTCCGCGGTGGATGTCGCTACTACGTTACCGGTTTAGGTCCAATGGCCCGCGTCCCCTTGCCGTGGCGGGCCTTCAGATCGAAGAGTCCGAAGATCTCGGATGCATTCATGCTCAGCGAGACGTTCGTGTCATCTCCCTCACCGAGAATCGCAGCAAACAGCTCACGTTTCTCGGTCAGGACTTTGTCGATTCTCTCTTCGATCGTGTCCTTCGAGATGAATCGTGTCACGATCACCTGGCTTTTGCAACCGATCCGGTGAGCTCGATTAATCGCCTGGTCTTCAATCGCCGGGTTCCACCACCGGTCAAAGAGGAAGACATATCCGGCGAACTGCAGATTCAGTCCCACAGCCCCCGTCCCGTAACTCATCATCAACAGATGGGCATCCGGATCCTCTTTGAACCTCGCGAGGATCGGTTCCCGCTGTTTGTGGGGAATTCCCCCGTGATAGACGAGTGCCCCATACTTTTCCATCGGCTTGGCGAGCCAATCGATCACCTTCGTCCATTGACTGAAGAGAATCGCCTTGCCACCACTGGCCGCGATTTCTTCCATATCCGCTTCAAGCCGCTCCAGCTTTGAGCTCTCGCCAGTCAGCGGGTCGAAGTTCGTGATCTGCTTCAGCCTCAGCACCAGTTCAAAGACGTGCTGTACCGTGATCGAATCACCCAGTTCATTCAGGTGAATGACACCCTCTTTTTCTGCCATTTCATACGCATGCTTCTGGGCAGGAAGGAGTTCGAGGTATGCATCGCGGTCCAACCGCGGCGGCATATCCTTCATCACCAGGTTCTTGGTTCGGCGCAAGATGAACTGCTTCGCCAGAGACTGAAGCTGCCGCAGGTCAGGCGTCGCATTGGGAGGAACCACCTCGAGAAACTCGTAGAGTGCTCCCAACTCTTCCGGACGATTTTCAATCGGCGTTCCGGTCAATGCCCAGCTTCGGCGGCGGGGAAGTGCCCGCGCAGTCACTGCGGTACGCGAAGTTCGGTTCTTGATGCGCTGAGCTTCGTCCAGCACGATCAAATCGAACTTGGGAAATTCACCTTCGCCAAATGCCGCAAAGTCGCGAACCAGTGACTCGTAATTCGCAATCAACACCGGGACACCAAGCATCGTCCAGGTCAATTTGCGCCGTTCACTGTCCCCTTCGACCACGACAAACGGCAGTTCTTCGGCCCAGGTCTGGAACTCTCGCTGCCAGTTCGGGAGCAGAGGCTTGGGACAAACAAGCAGCACCCGTCGGGCCTGTCCACTGCGGACCAGCAACCGGATCGCCGTGATGGTCTGCATGGTTTTGCCGAGTCCCATTTCATCCGCCAGCAGTGCAGATGAATGAGAAAAGAGCCAGCCAATTCCCTCATACTGATAGGGAAATGGCTCGAACGGCATAATCAGCTCTTGACCGGCCAGCCACGTCTGCAGAGGAGGTTGCAGCAGGTAGAACAGTCGGTCTTCTACCGACAATGCATCGTCAGGTGGCTTGATCCGCGTGACGGCTTTTTTCTCGGGAACCTCGTTCAAACCATCGACGAGTGACGAAAGCGTCGGCGGCTCGTAGTCGGGCATGATCTCGATGGGGGGCGGCCCCAACGGTTCCTCGAGATTCTTACCCTTATTCTGCGCCGCGGCGTCGGCCTTCTGCTTTTCCAGCAGTGAGGCCCCTTCAGGGAACTGAATTCCAAAGGTTACGACACGTTGCCGCGTGGGCTTCCAGGCCGGCATCAGCGCGGGAGGTTTCGGCATCCCCTGCGGCTCAACCTCGACCGAAGCCCAGCGTCGCATTGCGACATTCTGGCCCGAAGAATGAATATCCGCGCGCAATTTGAGTGGCACGGATTCCACTGCAACATCGCTGAGAAGTTCGTCCAGCGAATCCTGCGAGGCATCCCCCAGTTCCTGCGCGTCAATGGCCTTGAGCGGCGTCCAGTGGGGCCCCTGAAGTGACCCCGATTTAGCTCGTCGTACTTTTGACGCCAGCTCGCTGTCGGCTTTGAGATCGTCCCTGATCAATGCGTCCTCCGATGCGATCTGATTGTCCATCACCTGCGTGAATCAGGCTCTCGTCTTTTCCGAGAATACCGTCCATCTCAGCAGCTTAGGCAATCCCCGCTGCTTCTCATATCCCGATCAGTCGGACCATCCCCTCTTCAGGACAACCATCCCGTCAGGCGGGGCGAGCGAGACTGAGTCGAAGGGTTTCGACCAAGGCTTCACGGACACGCTCGAAGGGTTCCCGAAGATCTGCATCACCGGGAACCAGCTTCGAATAGTTCTCGACCTCGGTCCTGTCCTCGGGATGGGATGCATGAAATGCGATCAATTCTTTGCCTAGCCGCAAGGACCCTGAGGCACCTCCACCATCCTCACCATTCACCCTATTCTTTGCGGTTTCACTGGACTTTGAGTCCGGAGAAGTCGTCGGCAGGCTGGCGACAGGAAGTGAGGTAACACTTCTCAGATCGAGGAGATCGGAGGTCTCAACCATGATCAAATGCGGTTTGACCCCGACCTTTTCCAGTAGGGTGCGCCCAATCAGCTCTCCCAAAACGTAAGGTCTCAGGGTGGGGCCATAAAGAATCTGCTGGGTCCGATTTGGTTTCACGGGCGAGGTGCATTGGAATTCCAGAGGACGACCAAACCGATTCGTGATCAGCAGTCCGCCGACGTATCCTCGTTCCTCGTCCTCAACCGCTGTCAGGAAGCCCAACCGAAACTGGTCGTGATTCCCGTTCGACATGCATATTTCCTTAACGTTTTTCAGAGTTTTGCCCGGCAGTCCCCCGCAAGGGTGATTGCCACATCTCGGGTGACTTTCCATTGATCGTCGGTTCGTCGGTGCGACTTGAATGTCAGAATTCCCACGTCAGAGCGTCAACCATCGGGACTGCGCGCTCTGGCGAAAATGCGTAAAGACGGGAACCTTTCCGAATTTTATTGGCTGCGACTCAGTCGCTTGGAACGGTTTTGCCAGTCAGAGACATCATCGTCGTCCCGGTCCTCGCGGCGCGGGGCTGCCAGAACTTGAGCCACCGAGGTGCACGCTCATTCAATAGAGCAACAATCAACCACCAGGATCCGGCAACCAGTCCCAGCACCACCAATACGCCGCCGATGGCCGAGTTCAACATGCGGGCCTTCAATTCCTCCACCGGACGCAGGGCAACGTCCTTGCGTTCCTGCACAACGGCGGCCCATTTTGTGTTCCCCACCGGGCTGAACGCGGCCAGCCATTCCCCTCCATAGGTATCCGGGTCAAACTGATGGACAGGATCGAGATAGTGTCGCGTCCGGTCGTATTCTCCCTTTGCGACGCTGGGATCCCCCTTCTTGTTCTGTCGAATCAGTTCCTCCAGATTCTCCAGAACTTCATCATCGACAATCCCTTTCAATCGGAGCTTCCGGAAGTCGGCCTCGCTGATCTGCCCCAGTTGCGAGTCGTCCATCCAGCTGTGAGCAAGTAACTGCCAGTGTCGCTCGCCGTCCAGATCCCCCCCATCGACGATGGCCAGTTTGCGATTCACCCCGTCCGAAATCTGGGTCTGCCAGTTCCGCTGATAGTCCTTAATCAGACTCCCCAGTGTCAGGGTACGACAGAGCACCCCGATCACGTCTTCCGACTTTTGAGGATCGAACACGGGCACCGATAGCGCGACGACATAGAGTTCGTTCGACGCAGATTTGAACGGAATGGAGATCCGACACGTCCGGATCGCGTGGATATCCACGGGAACTTCGTTGCGCGGCCAGTCATTGCCACTGCCGTGAAAGAAATCGCGCCAAGCCATGTTTTCATCCTGCATCTGACTGGCGGGCGATCTCCAGCGCTGGATCCCGCTCGCGTCCAGCAGGAACCAGCTTGAGTCCTGGACGCGGCTTAACTCTTTCGACCGCTCATCGTTTTCCCGCTTCAGTCGATCGAGGTGGTCAATCAGTGGTTTCCGCTGCGCGATGGGAAGCACGGCGAGGCTGGCAATCTCCTCCCGCAATCGCGTGTCGGCGGCCAGAGTCTCGAGCTCATGCCGCCGGTCTTCCAGTTCACGATTGATGCTGTCAGCCAGCAGATTTGCCGATAGAACATCACTTTCAAGCGCCCGGCGGATCAGATTGTCCTGAGTTGTCCGCACGGCATCATTCATCGTGTCCATTGCCAGTGGAGCGATACTCAACAGCAGCAGCAATGGCAGGATCAGCCCCAACAGAATCAATGGTCGCCGGGCACGGAATCGCTCACGGCTGACCAGTTTATCCAGCACCGCCTGAGCATTCGGGAAACGCTTTGCAGGATCGGCAGCGAGGCAGCGATCTACAATCTCACACAACTGCTGGTCGATGCCGAAAACGCTGCGGTGACTGGTCGGTCTGGCATCGGAACGAACGATTTGCCGGTAAATAGAGAGTCGTTCTTCGAGTGTCCCTGCGGAACTCAATCGTCGCTCGGTCTCTTCTGTCCGATGGGGCGGGGTGCCGGTGAGCATGTTAAAAATGAGTGCCCCCAGCGCGTAAACGTCCCAGCGAGCGTCCGGAACGGCCTTCAGATCCGCCTGCTCCGGAGCCATGTAGAAGAGCGTTCCCAAGGAATGGCTATGTTCGTCCGCCAGACGCGATTGGCCGAAGTCACACAGGCGAGGTTCGAAGTCCTGGTCCAGCAGGATATTCGCCGGCTTGAGGTCACAATGCAGAATCCCGCTTCCATGAGCGTGCACCAGCGCCTGGCAGACGCGTGTGGCTATTCGGACAGCGTCCGCAACAGCGAGAGGGCCGACAGCCAGTCGAGCAGCCAGCGAACCGTTTTCGAGGTACTCCATCACATAATACGGGGGATCATGATCCCATCCGACAGCCAGCAAACCGACGATATTTCGCGAAGTGTACAGCACCGCCAGCTTTTCGACTTCACGTCCCAGCAGCGACCAGTCGACACCACGGCGGTGGGTGTAAAACTTGATCGCCACGTGCTTTCCCGTATTCTGTTCGCGGGCCAGCCAGACGGAGCCATACTTTCCTTCGCCGATCGGCTTGAGAATCCGGTAACCAGGCACGACGGAGGGGGCCTCCCCCGCCAATCCGCTCAGATCAAGAGATTTCTGGATCGACTCGGCGTCTTGATTCAGCGTATCGCTCAACACTTCGTGCGAAGCGATCTCTGTCGTCAATTGAGACCTGACCTGATCCACCACGCTCCAAAACCCTCTGGCAGTATTCGATTCGAACCCCGGAAGGATCAGCCTCCATCCGGAATAACGATACACCACATTGTGCTCTCACGTCGAGATCCCCGATGTCACGCTGTTCGTCCCCGAGGGTGACTCGGACGTCATGCCGGGAAAGTTCGCCCAATTCTTCAATCCCGATCGGGACATGTTTCGAGGAACGTTGGAAGTTCCCTGGGTCACGCGGTCCGCATCGGCAGGACTTCTTTCAACGATTGCGCCCCACGGCACACATAGTTCAATCTGCATTCCTCACTGGGCATTGCCTTGACCGATACTTCACGTCACCTTTCTCAGGTTATCCTGACCTGCAGCAGATTTGGAAACATAACAGTCTTCAGAAAGGTGGTCTGGAGCCACGTAATTCCATCAACTCTTTCCATCAGGTGAATGAACAGAAATTGTACCCCAGATCTTGCCAACTGAGACACACGAAAGCACATGAGTAACGTCACTCAAATCTTAGTTTAAATCTTAATTCGTGAACTTCGCGCCTTCCAATAATCCCCCTTTACATCGTTCTATCACGAAGCCAGGAAAATAATTCTTTAAATACCAGTTGCGAGAAACCCCTCGACGCAAGTACTATGAAGGTGCCCATCTCTGGAGTCATCTTTGCACGCAATTGTTACGAGTCGCGAATTCTTCAAAGGTTGTCGTGAACGACAGCTCCGGCTCGCTTTGTTGGTAGTGGCAGGACTCTGCTCTGCAGTTCTACTTGCTCCTGGTCGAGCAGAAGCAACTTGCGGTGACTATCTCCGTCACCATGCCGAATTTGATGGGGCTGAGTTCCAAAGCCAACTCGCGAAATGGCATTCGTCTTCAACGAACCTGCCCGCTCCTCCATTGAAGAGAAAACCTTGTAATGGCCCCTCGTGCCAACAAGGGCCTCAAGAGGCTCCGCTGCACTCTCCTGTTGCAGTCCCTGAGCTTCAAGAACGCTGGATCTGGATGTTTCAGACCATTCTTCCCACGCCTGCACTGCTGAAGCATCGCGCCCCGGCGTCAGAGCCCGTCCACGCGTTGGAATTCGTTTCCCGCTTGGATCGCCCGCCCAAATTCTCAACATGGCGGTAGAAAACGAGCGTTAGACTCGCAACAAGTGCACATTCGATCTCCTTCTTCTTTCAGGAGGAAGGACCAGCACTTGTGCTCAACTCATCGGCCCCATTGGTACTAATGGTTCCAGTTTGCTTGTACCCCCAATTCCGCGACTCCATTGCGGAACAGGGTAAGGCAAGCGACTTCTCTCCACCAAATTCGATGCCGTTTTACGAACCAGTACGCGCACGCGGGCGCCTCTGGCGTTCCGAATGGAATTCCATCAGCGAATTCTCATTAACACGGATTTGAAAACGGCTTGGGGGCAGATCGAGTAAGCGGACAGCGAGTCAAGCGCAGCCGATGCGGACGTCACTGCGATGACGACAGACGACTTGCGCCTTCATCATAGGTAATTCTTCGACTGCGGAATCTGCTCATTGCAGACAAGCCGCTGCGGGGACTTGTTAATGCCTGCGTCTTACATATAGCGTCGTTGTTCTACAGCTGATTCGTTTATCTACTTCATCCTACATAATCCAGCAGGCATGCCATGACAGTTATGGCATGTTCTGGAGACTCACGGCTATATCCTGACGACCTGAGCTTAGTTCTTAAGTGTCACATTCTTGCAGGTCATCAATCAGCATAGCGATACGGTCATCTGATCTCGAATTCAATGATCTGGTCTACTGGCATCGACCAGTCGCATTTCCTTCCCATCATCTTTGGAGACTTGGCCATGAAGAATGATCGTCGAAAAGCATTCACCCTGATTGAGCTGCTGGTGGTCATCGCCATCATCGCAGTCTTGATTGCACTGTTACTACCGGCAGTCCAACAAGCTCGCGAAGCAGCACGTCGAACACAGTGCCGTAACAATCTCAAACAGCTCGGACTCGCGTTTCACAATTATCATGACACCTACAACAAGTTTCCCGCCGACGGGATCTGGACTCTGAACGGTGACCAGTCTAACCGGCAGCCCAGAAATTACAGCTGGGTTTGCGCGGTCCTGCCGTACGTCGATCAGGCTCCGCTTTACAACATGATCAACTTCAGTCTGCCCGCACTGGGGCAGAATCTGGGTGGCAAGCCTCTCGAGACGATTCAGTTACAGGCACTGCTGTGCCCATCCGATATCGGATATTTGCCAAGTCCACCCCACAATGGCTTGTCGTACGGCTCATACGCCGTTTCACAAGGGTGGGACTGGTGGTCGAGAAACGAAGATACCCGCCTTGCGGGCGTTTTCATGCACAAGACGCACTTCTCGATCCGTGACATCGTTGACGGAACATCGAACACGATTGCGGCAGCAGAAACCGATTCGAGCAGCAACACAGGCTCGCAATTCGGTGGCCAGGGCCGAAAGCGAGTCGCTGGCGAGCGTGTATTCCGTACCCAACTGCTGGCGACACAAACCAACTGCGACAGTATGTCAGTCGGCGGGATCAGTCCTGGAATTCCGAATAACACCACCCTCTTTCCAGACGGTACTACCGCTGCCTGCGGTTCCAGAGACTGGTGGAAAGCGGGTCCCTACGCATTCTCGCCGACCTACATTGCTGCGTATGCCGCCAACTCGGAATGGCCTGGGCCCAGCAGTTTCCATGTCAGTGGAATCCACGTTCTGATGGCAGACGGTTCGGTCCGGTTTACTTCCAACAGTCTGATGCACGACGGGAACTGGACGTTGTCGCTCTGGCAAGCCTTGCATTCGATCGCCGGCGCTAACGCTCAAGTCAGCATTGGCGAATTCTAAAGGCTGATCACGGTCGATTCTGTCATTTCACTCTCACCACGGTGGACGCCAGAAGGCTCGATTTCATTCTGAGCGTCCATCGGAGTGCTGGCGATGAATAAATCCATCGCTTTGCGGCAGGACATTGCTCCTGCCATCGGCACTCTGGTACTGTTAAGTCAATAAACTCGCCTGGAGCATTTCCAGGCACTGCATGACGGGAGAGATTCAGTTCATGGTGAAAAATTGGAAATACGCTGGGTTGGCGGTCCTGTGTTTTAGCCTTTCCGGCTGCGGCGGCGGACCAGCTCAATTGCCGGTTGTGACGGTCCCTGCCAAGTTGGTGCTTGATGATAAGCCCTATGGTCCTGCGACGCTGAGTCTGTCAGCAGCCAGCCCGGGTTCAAAAATTCCCCCTGCAACCGGAACCGTCGCTTCCGATGGAAGCGTCGATCTGAAGAGCTATCCTAACAAACCGGGAATTGTCCCCGGCGAATACGTCGTCCTGCTGCTACCCGACCCCATGAAGATCGGGACCAGTCCGACGGCGGACAGTGTGAAAGTCACGGTCAGCAAATCGGCCGATCCTGTGGAAATCAAAATGACTTCGAAGAAAGTTCGCACGGGAGCACCTCTGGGAGGAGGGAAATAGTTCCAATCGATCGGCAATAGAATACGGAGTTTTGTCGACGGGACAGATTTTCTGAATCTGCTCGGGCAAGGCGATCGACGATCGTCAGCGCTTAACCTATGGAGAGCCTCTCAGTAACCGACTGAGAGGCTCTCATGGTTTCTATTTCATGACTTATTGCCGCAAAGCTTATTCGCCTCCGCAACCGGATAGCGGTCTCGAGCCCTTCAAGCTGTACTCAGTCGAAAACCGCGCTGACACTAGTCCCCGTCACGTCATGCCCGTCTGCTTGAAATGATCGCTCGCCTGTGAGCTCGGCGATCCGATCGGAACGCTTCACGGAACGTAAGGAAGGGCGGCACGTCGTTTGCAAAATTGAGTGGGTAGACGTTCGCGGTTTGCAGCCGTGACAACCTACCATTCGATGACCAAATTCAAGGAGAAAGCAAAATGGCTAACTCACTCAAGGAAAAAGCGGTTGAAGCGGGACAGGCTGTGGCAGACGTGGCCAAACGCGCCGGTGAGCAGATCGCTCAAGGGGCCGAGAACGCCGTGGGTTATGTGAAATCGGCGACGGGGATGGGCCAATCCCAGTGTTGCGAGAGCTATTCCCAGATCAAAGACCACATGTCCGTCGTCGCCTCGTGCGGCAAGAAGGTGGGGGTCGTCGATCACGTTGAGGGAAACGGGATCAAACTGACCAGAAACCACAGCTCCGATGGGCAGCATCACTACATCCCCGCTTCGTGGGTCGATCACGTCGACAGCGAAGTCCATCTGAATAAGAACTCGATGGAAACAGAGAGTTCCTGGAAGTCAGACGCGGCCAGCTGCGGTTGCAGTCACTGAACAATTTCCTGACAGAACTCACAGAGCAAGGGGATCCGCACCACAAGGTCGGGTCCCCCTTGCTCTTTTTCCGGGCTACGACTGCGGCTCTTCGCCCACCACGCAACGACGGACGCTTGACTGCCGGAGGACTAACCGCGTTCCCCACTCGGATGAAGTGACAACGCTCCACGGCGATTCCGTAGACCGAACAACGCTGGACGTGTGGCAGATTGGCTTCAGACCGATCACGCTGTCATTTCTCAACACATTCCTCGCGCTCGCTGGTTCAATCTCCACAGAACATCCATCCAATCCCCGACAGAAATGTCGTCTCCGCAGACTTTAAACCTCCTTCAGCTCAGCAGTTACCGGAGAGTCGGATCTCGACGCCTTGCGACGTCGCCGTTTCTGTTATGATGCACGATGGCAGAGATTGGCCGACGGGCCGCGGACCCAAGAGGGGTCCCGCCATCGGCAGCGCATTGAACGGAGTGATTGTGACAAGGACGACCGACGAGTCTGACGAATTCCTCGACTCACTGCTTTCCAAGCTCAACCCACAGCAACGGGCAGCGGCCACGCATGGGCAAAGCCCCCTGTTGATCATCGCCGGTGCGGGGACGGGCAAAACTACGACTCTGGCTCACCGGGTTGCGTGTCTGATTGCCCGGAGAATTGACCCAGGTCGAATCCTGTTGCTGACGTTCACGCGGCGCGCCGCAGCCGAGATGCTGAGGCGCGTTGATTCGCTGCTGCTGCAACAGCAAAAACCTGGTCGAGCTCAGGGAACACCGACGAAGGCCGCTGCACGTGGGGTCTGGGGCGGAACGTTTCACGCCGTCGGGACGCGACTCCTCAGGCAGCATGGCAAGCTGATAGGACTCAGCCCCGAATTCACGGTCATCGATCGAAGTGACGCCGAAGATCTGCTGAACATCCTTCGTACGGAACTTGAGCTGACCAGGACAGACAAGCGGTTTCCCCTGAAGGGAACCTGCCTCGACATCTACAGCCGTGTCGTCAACACCCAGCGTCCGCTCGAGCAAGTCCTGAAGGAATCGTTTCCCTGGGTCACCGATCAACTTGAGGGTCTGAAAAAGCTGTTCTCTGCCTATTCCGATCGCAAGGAACAACAGCAGACACTGGACTACGATGACCTGTTGCTGTTCTGGCACAGCCTGATTGCAGAGCCCGCGTGCAGTGAGGTCATTCGCCAGAAGTTCGACTGTGTTCTTGTGGATGAGTATCAGGATACAAACACTCTTCAGGCCGAGATTGTCAGTGGGCTTTGTCCCGACGGAATTGGTCTCACCGCTGTTGGTGATGACGCTCAGTCGGTCTATGGATTTCGCGCCGCCACCGTCAGAAACATTCTCGACTTTCCCCAGCAGTTTCCCAACACGACGGTACTGCCTTTAGAACAGAACTATCGATCGACTCAACCGATTCTCGAAGCAACCAACCGGATCATCGCCCTCGCGGCAGAAGGACATCGCAAGACGCTCTGGTCGAAGCGAGTGGAAGGATGCAAACCAAACTACGTTTCCTGTCTTGATGAGGATGAGCAGTCCAACTACGTCATCGAGCAGATCCTTTCGTTGCGAGAGCAGGGGGTCGAACTGAAACAGCAGGCGGTCCTATTTCGCGCGGCGCATCACAGTCTGGGACTGGAACTGGAACTGGCCCGACGGAATATTCCTTTTCACAAATTCGGAGGCCTCAAGTTTGTCGAAGCGGCTCACATCAAAGATGTCCTGGCATTTTTGAGAGTCGCCGAAAATCCTCGCGATGCTGTGGCCGCACTGAGAATCCTGTTGCTGCTTCCCGGAATCGGTTCGAAGAAAGCGTCGCAGCTGATTGAACAACTGGTTGCCCAGCAGGGACGTTTTGAAGCGTGGAGCGACTTTAAGCCGCCTGCGGCCACATCGACACATTGGCCACTGTTCATCGCCTTACTCAGGATCCTGTCAGGGCGGACAACAAAACCCCTGGAACTTGCTTCGCAGATTCATCACATCCGGACGTTCTACGCGCCGCTGCTGGAACAGAAGTACGACGACGCCTTCGTGCGGACGCGGGACATTGAACAGATCGAGCAGATGGCTGCACGGTTTGAGTCCCGTTCCCAGTTTCTGAACGATCTGACGCTGGATCCTCCCAGTTCCACGCAGGATTTTGCTGTCGATCCGCTGCTCGACGAAGACTACCTCACACTCAGTACCATCCATTCCGCCAAAGGGCTGGAGTGGGAATCGGTCTTCGTGCTGCATGCGGCCGATGGCAACATACCATCGGACATGGCGACAAAATCCACCGAGGAAATTGAAGAAGAACGCAGACTGTTCTATGTCGCCCTGACGCGTGCGAGGTCAAACCTCTACGTACTGCATCCGCAACGCTACTATTTTCATTCGCACTTCAAAAGCGATCGCCATTCGTACTCACAGCGAACGCGGTTCCTGCCGGATGAAGTCATGGAATACTTCGATCGCGTCCAACTCAATACGCGAACCCCCGCGTCAAGCGGATACGAGACAGCGACTGGGGTGACCACGGCGGATGTCCGGAAGCGAATTGGCAAGATGTGGGAATAGCCTCCATCCCCGAATGAAATCTCCCACCTCACGATACCGGGACCGTTCGCCCTGTTGCGATTTCGCAGCAACGAGGACGCAGCAGTAACTGGGACGCGTCAGTTGCAGTGCGAAGTCCCACCGAATCCCGAGCAAGGGGACAGACCCCGCATTCCCAGGCCCGACCTCACTGAAGGGGGCCGGTGCCCTTCATACCAAGGTTCCGAATCGCCCCGCACACCAGATCGAACGTTCCTGATCCGGTAAATTCCGCCGCGAAGTCTCTCCTTAAAAAAATCCCCTCAAATTCCTGGAGCCACTGTCGAATCGGTCGGTTTCGTTCGACAAGATTCCGAAGAGCCGATCGGGTTCAAATCGACTCTCACATAATCGTGACGGAAATGGATCTTGAGCACGTACTTGTCGACGAGCAGACGGCCCGTGCCACGATCGAATTTCTGTCTCTGAGGTATGTCTTTCGGTGGGACAGTCGTCCAAATCCATGGAGAAACAACGTGACAGCAGCAGCAGTGAAGAACCGGGTTTGCCTGTGGTTCAACGGTACAGCCGAAGAGGCAGCTCGCTTTTATGCAAAAACATTCCCTGAATCGACTGTCGGCAAGGTCACGCGTGCTCCCGCCGACTTTCCATCAGGAAAGGCCGGAGATGTCCTGACGGTGGAATTCTCGGTTCTCGGCATTCCCTGCCTGGGTCTGAACGGTGGGCCGGGTATTTCACACTCGATGGCATTTTCATTCCAGGTAATGACCGAGGACCAGGCAGAGACGGATCGCTACTGGAATGCCATCGTCAATAACGGTGGCGAAGAGAGTCAGTGTGGCTGGTGCAAGGATCAGTGGGGATTGTCCTGGCAAATTACACCGCAGATCCTGATGCAGGCGGTTACCCATCCCGATCCGGCCATCGCCCAGCGAGCGTTCAATGCAATGATGCCGATGAGGAAAATCGACGTTGCCACCATCCAAGCGGCGATCGACGGCGGAAAGTGAGTCTCGCAACCCGATCGGCCGTCGCACTTCATCTCGTCGCTCTTGAAGCCCCTCGATTTCAGACTCTTGACCAGGTCAGCGTTCAACTGGAATGGATGAGCGACCAGTCTGTACGTTTCTGAGAATTCAGCCCCACGAATTGGGAACCAGTCCATGGCACGTCTGCTCGTTCGAGGATTTACGATTTCGCTGGACGGTTACGGTGCCGGTCCTGACCAGTCACTGGACAATCCGCTGGGGATCGGAGGCGAGTCCTTGCACCAATGGCTGGTCGGGACCCGAACCTTCCACAGCATGGTGGGAAAGGAAGGCGGCGAGACGGGGATTGATGATCAACTCGCTGCACAAAGCATGGCCGGGGTAGGGGCGTGGATTCTGGGACGAAATATGTTTAGTCCGATCCGGGGCCCGTGGCCTGACGAAACCTGGCGCGGCTGGTGGGGCGAAAATCCCCCCTATCACTCCCCCGTTTACGTGCTCACGCACTACAAGCGACCATCCCTCGAAATGGAAGGGGGGACCGTCTTCCACTTTGTGACCGACGGCATCCACGCCGCTCTGGAACAGGCGCAGGGGGCGGCGGGAGCACAGGACATCCGACTGCTGGGGGGAGCCTCAACGATTCGGCAATACCTTCGATGCAAATTGATCGATGAACTGCATCTGGCGGTTTCGCCCATTCTGCTGGGTCGTGGCGAACATCTTTTTGAGGGCATTGATCTAAACGCACTTGGCTATCAATGCGAGAAAGTAACGCCATCCCCCAAAGCCGTGCACTACGTGCTGGTCAGGCGCTGAACTCACCATCATCGCAACCCGAGTCATGTTGATCCCCCTCTTCACAACACTCATTCAACCAGTGCATCCGATAGGGATGTCTCAAGAGGTCCGCGCGGCCTGGGGGAACAGCTTTCCGCCACGACAAGATTTCCGCCCGTCGACCAGTCTGCTCGGTTTGAGATCTCGGTGCATCGCCCGAGTCGCGCTCATTCACCTTTCTCTCAGATCTGCACCTCCTGCAGAGCCCCCTCCCGATCGTCGCGACATCTTAAGAAGCGCTCCCTCGATATAACCGGCGCCTTCCTGTTTTAGCAGGCTTTCCCAACCGCACTACCGCTCGTGCTATTACGCCTTTCTCTTCCACTTGGGGAATGTGATTTGCGGATGTTCCCGAACATTCCCTGCCAGAGTGAAGTACCCCTTCCTGCTCAGGCTCAGTCGGGAAACCATCTCACCCACGTTGGATGAGCGTCACGTTCGAGTTCGCGGAATGGCATTAAGTTGTTCCGCCTGTCTGGGAACTCGATTTGACATGGATCGGGAACTTTGACGGATCGCAACTCAACGTGAGGCGATCGGTTTTCATCTTTCATTAGCTATCGGAGAGTTCCATGAAGAATCTGCTGGTAAAAGTCAGTGCGATTGCGTTGCTCGTCAGCGGACAGGGGATCATTCCTGTTCTGGCCGATGACCAGGTCGAAGGTAAAGCAGCTGTGCCGACGCGTGGCGATGGGGCGGTTGGCGAAAGCGAGATTTACCGGGCTTCTGAAGTGATTGGCTTGCCCGTCAAAGATGATGGCGGTCAGGAAGTCGGAAAGATCAAGGACCTGGTGATCAATGGAGGCTCATCGGAAGTACTCTACGCTGTCGTGGCAATGAATGAAGCGGAAGAAAAAGACACGGTTTACGTGATGCCGTGGACTGTCTTTCAACCCTCATTCGGCGATGCAAACGTCATTCAGTTTACCACGTTGACGATCCCTCAGACTGTCTGGGTTAAAGCCCCTTACTTTCAATGGAATCGCTGGCGCCAGGCCCCCTACACCCAGTGGGGTCCGCGCGTGAACGAGTATTACTCGCAACAATCCCAGATCGGAGTTCGCGGATTGAATCGCGGGACGAATGTCCGGGTGAACAAGCCGGCCCTGCGAGACGACAACGATGATGATCGTGATCCCCAGTCTGAACGACGGCGATCGGATGATGCTCGTCCGAACAATTCCGATTCAGACCGAAATCGCAACGAGGCCTCCAAGAATAACCCGGACCGGCGAACCGATAAACCAACTTCAAATGACGCTGACCGTCCCACCCCGGAACGCTCGAAACCCGCACCAGATGCCAAGAATACAGATCGACCTGGAGCAGATGCACCCCGAACGAATACTCCTAAGCCACCCGCTCCCCGGGGCAATGCACCGGCGGAACCAAAGAAGCCGGCTCCTGTTCCTAATGAACCTAAGCCTAATACTCCCAATCCCAAATAGGGTTTGAGAGGTAACCTGATATCAGTCGCAACCTGACGTCGCTCCAGGGCAAAACTCATCACGAGTTTTGCCCTGTTTTCGTTTGCTGCCCCGGAGAGTCACTGTCTGGATAGCGCGTCGAGAACCTAAGAAATACGCGAGAGACATGATCGGACGATTGAACGACAGTCTGGTCGATGCAACATCAGGTATTTGCCATAAAGAGCATCACCACCTGAAAATACCTGAGCGAATCTTCGGCTGGACGAGGTCACTGGAAAAGCCAGGCAGAGCGATTTCTCATGCCCCATCAAGATCTGCCCGATCGCCGCGGGTGAGTTTTCGGCGTTTCCACTCATACCGAAGACATGGACCTATTTGCTTCCGACTTCCACCGATGAGTTCAACCCCGAGCGATTTCGGAACTTCGCCCCCTCTTCGATGGCTGCTCTCCCGCCGCCCTTCCACTCGCGAGGAATTCCGCGGGATGAGCGAGATGCCCCTCAATCAGGAAAGGTCGGTACATCGTTTGCGATCGTTCCTTGAAACCTCATTTTGTAAAGGATCGAAGTATGCAAAGACTTTCACCCTGGAAGTGCGCTGTGCGAGCGCTCGTATTCGGTCTGGTGGTCGGAATCACCGCCGCAGCGAGCAGCGGTGAAGAAGGAAAAGACTCTTCGGATAAGTCAGCCGGAGAAACTCACCAGACCGCGAAGTCCGACAAGGATATTTTGACAACGGGTCAAGGAGTCCCTGTCTCAGACGATCAAAATACTCTCCGAGCAGGACCGCGAGGTCCTGCCCTGCTGGAGGACTTCCATTTCCGTGAGAAGATCTTTCATTTCGACCACGAACGCATTCCAGAGCGAGTTGTGCACGCGCGGGGATTCGGTGTTCACGGTTACTTTGAAAACTACAAGCCGCTGACCGATGTCACTCAGGCGGACCTTTTCCAGCGAGCCAACGAGAAAACTCCGGTCTTCGTCCGATTTTCGACGGTTGTCGGCAGCCGAGGGTCGTCCGATCTGGCTCGTGATGTCCGAGGTTTTGCGGTCAAGTTCTATACGAAAGAGGGGAACTGGGACCTGGTCGGAAACAACATGCCGGTCTTCTTTATTCAGGACCCGATCAAGTTCCCGGATATGGTTCACGCTTTTCGTCCCGAGCCTGACCGAGGTTTCCCGCAAGCTCAGACCGCTCACGATAACGCTTGGGACTTCATTTCCCTCACCCCCGAAAGTATGCACATGGTGATGTGGGTCATGTCAGACCGGGCGATTCCACGGTCCTACCGATTCATGGAAGGTTTCGGCGTACACACGTTCCGTCTCGTGAATGCCGAGGGAAAATCGACCTTTGTGAAGTTCCACTGGAAACCGAAGCTGGGTCTGCAATCAGTCGTCTGGAATGAAGCAGTAAAGATTAACGGAGCGGACCCTGACTTCCATCGTCGCGACCTCTGGAACGCGATTCAGAATGGAGACTTCCCCGAATGGGAACTCGGACTGCAATTGTTCGACGAAAAATTCGCGGACCAGTTCGGCTTCGACATCCTGGACCCCACCAAGATCATCCCTGAAGAGGAAGTCCCTGTCCGGATTGTCGGCCGACTGGTTCTCGATCGTTGCGTCGACAACTTCTTCCACGAAACCGAACAGGTTGCATTCTGTACCCAGAACATTGTTCCCGGGCTGGACTTCACGAATGACCCGCTGCTGCAGGGAAGGAATTTCTCGTACCTGGATACGCAACTGAAACGTCTGGGAAGTGTGAATTTCACGCAATTGCCGATCAATGCGGCCAAGGCCCTGGTCCGCAACTTCCAGCAGGACGGTCACATGAACTTCGTTAACCCCAAAGGCCGAGTAAACTATGAGCCGAACTCATGGGGTGATGATGAACGAGGCCCCCGCGAGTCCCCCAAGAAAGGCTTCCGATCGTATCCCGAAGAAATTCAGGGGAAGAAGGTCCGCGCTCGATCCGAGACATTCGCTGACCACTATAGCCAGGCGCGCCAGTTCTATCTCAGCCAGACTGAGACCGAACAGCAGCACATTGCAGACGCCCTCATCTTTGAACTGAGCAAAGTCGAAACCCCAAAGATCCGCGAACGAATGGTGGCTCATCTTCGCAATATCGATGCGACTCTCGCCACGACTGTCGCGACGGAGTTGGGGATCACTCAGTTACCCGAGCCAATCAAGGCCGCCAAACCGACGAAGCAACTGAATGCCTCGAACGCCCTGAGCATCTTGAAGAACGGCCCCAAGTCATTCGCCGGGAGGAACGTGGGTGTCCTGGTCGCCGATGGCGTCGATGATGGATTAATCGAAGGGCTGAAAGCGGCACTCAAGAAAGAAGGAGCAGCGATGACATTGATCGCTCCGCATGTTGGAAAGGTCAAAACGAAAAAAGGTGAAGCACTCACCGTCGATCAGAAGCTGGATGGAGCCCCCTCAGTCCTGTTCGATGCGGTCGTCCTGGCCGTCCCTGAGGATGCCGTCGATAAGCTCAGCCGCAAACCACCAGCACGGGACTTCATTGCAGATGCACTCGCCCATCATAAGTTCATCGGTGTGACAGAGGGGGGCAGCCAGCTATTAAAGAAGGCCGGGGGTCCTGAGAAACCAGATGATGGAATCATCGCGCTGAAATCACCCGAAGACTCCAGCAACTTCGTCTCACACTGCCGAAAGCTCCGCTACTGGAAGCGTGACCTGAATAAATAAACCGCTCAAGTCAGTAACGCGATAAAATGACGGTGTGGTGAGGACCGCGTAACGGGGCCTCTCCACACCGTTCGCTTTTAATGCCATCGATTCCCTGCGACTCACGCGTGGGTTCCGCATCCGCCCTGTCGGCGTGGACACTGACTCACTGGTCGTAACGACTCAGGAAATTCCCAGAGCCTTGATACGTGAGGCCAATGTCGTTGGTTTCATTTCCAGTAGTTGGGCCGCACCACTGGCCCCGAAGACTTTGCCATTCGTCAGCTTGAGCGCGGCACGGATATTGTCTTCTTCCAATTGGCGGATTTGCGACGCTGTCAGGATGCTTTGGGATTCAGGTACCGAAACGGGAAGTGAATGATTGCGGGCCCGGTGAGGCAGCTCGATATTCAGGCGACCTTTTGTGGAGGTGATGGTGGCGCGTTCGATGACGTGCTGCAGTTCGCGAATATTGCCCGGCCAGTCATATTGCTGGAGCATCTGAACGGCGGCCAGCGTCAGGGGAGGCTTAGGTCGTCCCAGCCTGCGTGAGGAAAGCTCCAGAAAATGCTCTGCAAGGACCGGAATGTCCTCCAACCTTTTCCTGAGAGGTGGAATTTCGATCGGGAAGACACTCAGTCGGTAGTACAGGTCTTGCCGAAATCGGCCCGCATCGGCTTCACTGCGCAGCTCCCGATTGCTGGCCGCAATGATTCGGACATTGACACGACGAGTTCGCTCTTCGCCGACCCGCTCCAGTTCCCCCTCCTGAAGCACTCGGAGCAACTTGGATTGCAGTTCAAGCGGTATTTCACCGACTTCGTCCAGAAACAGTGTTCCTCCTTCGGCCAGTTCGAACCGTCCCACCCGATCGCGCAGCGCCCCCGTGAACGCTCCTTTCACATGTCCGAAGAATTCGCTTTCATAAAGCTCGCGGGGCACAGCGGCGCAATTGACCTTAATCAACGGTCTGTCTGAGCGTCTGCTGCGTCGATGAATTTCGCGTGCAACGAGTTCTTTTCCTGTGCCACTCTCACCATAGATCAAGACGGCTGAATCCGTCGGAGCGACCAGGTCGATCTGACGCGTGACTGCTTCGAGAGCGGCGCTATGCCCGATCAACTCGCCGAACGCCGCTGATTCGGTGGCTTCCTCCCGCAGGTATTCATTCTCGAGTTCCAGTCGCTTTCGCAGCGTCTCAATCTCGGTAAAAGCGCGCGCGATCGCGATCGCGGCGGCGGCATGATCCGCGATCATCCGCAGCCAGCCCATATTCTCTTCGCAAATGAGTCGTCGTGAAAACAGAGCCAGGACCCCCAGAATTTGCCCCTGGTGGATCAATGGCTGGCCAGCAAAACCACAAATGCCTTCAGCCCTCATCCAGTCGGGTCGGGCCACCCAGTCGGGGAAAGGCTCGAAGAATTCCGGCTCTTCAATCGCTTCGCCCTTAAGAGCAATCTGTCCGACCTTTCTCACCCCCAGCGGAAGATGTCGAAATTCGCCCTCGACGTTTCGCCACTCCACGCCTGCAGACGCGATCGAGCGCCCCGCACTCGCCACCAGCAGAAGACACTGGGGCTGCGTTGCGCAAACGTCAGCACTACGGCAACCTGTACAGGCATCCGTGGGCTGAGTCAGCCAGATCCTTACAAGCCCAATGCGGGGAGTCTCACTCAGCCGGGTCACGATCAGTTCCAGCAGTTCCGGAACCGATCGCTGCAGGGCGAGGTCAAGTAACAGCCCCTTGGGGTCAATCAACAGTGGTTCGCTGGGATCGCTCATGAAATCAGTATTACGAGTTTTCGGATTTGTTACACGATTTTTCGTAATTCTACGAGATTACGTAACTTGGCACTCCACCACGAAGAAACACAACCTATTACTCAAAAACAACTTCTGTGGTTTCGGCGCTACGGAACGCCGTTTGATTTACTGCCGTTTCATTGACGGCTTTACCGCCGTAATGAACTGAATACAGGAGGAATCTGATGAGCTGGTATAAGTCAATGTTTGAGTCTGCTGCGAAGTGCGATCAGGCAGGCATCGCCGTCACGCGCATCGGGCTGATCGTGGTACTCGTCTGGATCGGCGGCCTGAAGATCTACAAATACGAAGCAGACGGAATTGTTCCCTTCGTGGCAAATAGCCCATTCATGAGTTTCTTCTACCACCAGCCCGCCGGCGAATATCAACAGCATAAAAACCGGGAAGGGGAACTGGTACCCGCCAACCGGGAATGGCACGTGCGAAACGGCACCTATGAGTTTGCCCTGGGGCTGGGAGCCGTCATTGTCGCCTTCGGTGTTCTGATTGCCCTTCACCCCTGGCTGCCGCAAGCCGCGACAATCGGAAGCTTCCTGGTCTTCGGCATGTCGTTCGTGACATTGTCATTCCTGATTACGACGCCCGAATGCTGGGTCCCTTCGCTGGGAACGTCCGAACATGGTTTTCCACTGCTGTCGGGCGCCGGACGGCTGGTCATCAAAGACGCCATCATGTGTGGAGCGGCCCTCGTCACCATGGCCGACTCAGCAAAGGCGACTCTCCGACGTATGAAAACCGTATCCTCACCTGACCTGGGATCGAACGCGGCCATCTGACTCCCGAATGGCGAGTGCTGCTGCGTTGTTCAGCCCCTGATGCGAATGGAAGTCAGAAATGAATACGAAGGCCAACTCTGAAGCGTCTGGTGTGATTGTCCCACCATTCACTCTTGTCTCCGCGCTAAAGAAAGTCCGCGCGGCAGAAGATGGTTGGAACTCTCGCGATCCGAAGCGGGTCGCGCTGGCCTACAGCGAAGACTCGGTGTGGCGGAATCGAGACCAGTTCATCGTCGGTAGAACCGAGATCCGCCAGTTTCTCACTTCCAAATGGCAGAAAGAGCTGGACTATCGACTGGTCAAAGAATTATGGGCCTTCACCGAAGATCATATTGCCGTTCGGTTCCAGTATGAATGGCACGATGCGGCAGGCCAGTGGTATCGAAGCTACGGCAATGAACTCTGGCACTTCGATGAGTCAGGACTGATGCGCCGTCGTGAAGCAAGCATCAACGACGTGATGATTGAACAGTCCGATCGAAAATTTGACTGGCCTGCCCCCGGGGCACGACCGGCCGATCACCCCGGCATTCCCGACGTCCGTTGAATTCGATAACCGCTAAGCTGCATGAGTTTCCCGCGCAGTTGATCGGTAAATGACGAAGTTCACCCGAACAGCTTACGTTGTTCGGAACGAAGTGGGTTTACTCAGCGCAACATCAGAATCACCTGCTCGTACAGACTTTTCATGGCACTGTCGAGCAGGCGATCTCACTTCTACTCGACACAGGCGAACGGGAGTTCGCCTGGCAGTTCCCACCGAACCACTCAGAAACCCTTGGAATCATTGTCACCGATCATTGACCGTCGCTCACACGAAGCCCGCACCGGTCATCAAGAATCAAAGTTGGAAATGCAATTCACCGCCTCTCGACCGCTACTCAAAACAGGAATCCGATCATGCAGTTCAACCCCGCTGATACAGCGCTTGTTGTCATTGATCCGCAGAACGATGTGCTGAGTGAAAAGGGTCTCTCATGGGCCCTCGTGGGTGACAGCATCCAGGAAAACAACACCGTCGAAAATCTGGCTGCTTTGTTCGCGGAATCAAAAAAGCAGAACTATCAGACCTTTATTTCACCCCACTATCTTTATCCTCATGACCAGGGGTGGAAGTACGGTGGTATTGTCGAAGAACTGATGTTGAAGAGCAGAGAGTTTTTCCGTCCGGACCCGCTGGGTCGCGAGGGGCTGTTGGGATCAGGAGCTGACTGGCTGGACCGTTTCAAACCCTACATTGAGGATGGAAGTACGATCGTTGTCAGCCCGCACAAGATGTGGGGGCCCCAGACGAATGATCTGGTTCTGCAATTACGAAAGCGCAGAATCAATAAGGTCATCCTGGCCGGGATGCTAGCCAACTTGTGTGTTGAAAGTCATCTGCGCGAGTTGCTGGAACAGGGCTTCGAGGTTGCGGTCGTCAAAGACGCGACGGCCGCTCCCCGCCATCCCACTATCGGCGACGGCTACGAGGCGGCCCTCATCAACTACGGATTTCTCGCGAACGCGGTTCTTTCCACAAGCGAGACCATCACCCAGCTCGGTTAACAATCGGCTCGCTTACAAGTCAGACGCAAAGCGATGCACGATCTCTTCCGCTTCCGCACAAGCAATGGAAGACACGTTTCCCATCGCATCGCCGTCCCACGACCTTAAAATTCGATCATCGTGACTGCGCGCTGGTTACCCGGAAGGCGTGCCGACACATGGACCGTACGAATTTCCGTGCGGTCCGGGTCCAGATGTTGACCTGTTTTCTTCATGAACCAATCGAGCGACACTTCCACCTCATCCTTGGGCTGCAAGGGGGCCTGAGGGAAGTAGGCGAATGCTCCGTTCACTTCGATGCGCACGCTCTGCAGCGCAACATCACCGGCGTTGACGAGGCGCATCGATCGCGATTTGCCCACTTCGTCGATCATCGTCACCTGAACGGGTAGCGGTCGATCATGCGCGGCGGGCAGGATGAGGTACAGAAACGCGATAATCGCGATCGGGCAGAATAGCACTCCGCCGAACAACAGGGTTAAAC
Source organism: Schlesneria sp. DSM 10557 (assembly GCF_041860085.1). NCBI lineage: Bacteria > Pseudomonadati > Planctomycetota > Planctomycetia > Planctomycetales > Planctomycetaceae > Schlesneria > Schlesneria sp. DSM 10557. The sequence goes on along the minus strand of NZ_CP124747.1, from coordinate 6,486,473 downwards.
TTCGGCTATTCAGTTTCAGGCCCGGACGCCGAGAATCCTGCATTGAGTCGACAGTGAGGTCTGCGGGTGTGGACATTGAACGCCTTCCCATAATGCTCGATTGAATTGTCTGGGCGATCAACCTTGTCGTCACCTTTTGAACGCGATCGGGCAGATAGATTATGCCGATAGATCAAGTGCAAAGCCTCGCCTCCTCACCAGAGGAACCGCGGAAGCTCAACCTGTCCTATGATATTGACGCCCGGACAGAGATCAATGTCCGCGGAGTGATTGCGCTGCGGTGGGTCGCCGTGTCGGGGCAGTTGCTGACGATTCTTGCGGTGCAGGGACTGCTGGGGGTGAGTCTTCCTCTCCGTCCCCTGTTGATGGTTCTGGGGCTGACCTCCGTGCTGAACGTAGGCCTGATGATTGCTCATCGGATCATTCCGGCACGGTTTCCCGGATTCTCCAGCACTTACTGGCAGCAGGTGCTGGGGTTGACGATGGCGTTCGACCTGGCGGCCCTGACAGCGCTTCTCTACCTGACAGGAGGAATCTCCAACCCCTTCACGTCTTTTTTCTTTGTGAACATCGTCCTGGCAGCCATTCTACTGCCACAGGGATGGGTCTGGTTCCTGACGTTGCTCGGAATCGGCTGCGTCGCACTTCTAAACTCGTGGTATCGACCGCTGGCTGAACTCGATCCGGCGCAAGCAATGCGCGGAGCGTTGCCTCTGGGAATGACGATTTCCCGCCTTGGTTCGTTTGTCGCGTACGCCGCGTGCAGCAGCATCATCGTGCTTTTCATCACGCGAATTCGTGGTCAGATCCAGCGGTTGGAAGATCATATTCGGGAACTGGCCCAGGAAAATGCGCGAAACGAGCGACTCGACTCCCTGGGAACTCTGGCCGCCGGCGCCGCACACGAGTTGGCGACCCCGCTTTCCACCATCGCTGTGATTATGAAAGAAGTCGAACTCGAGTTGATGAACCGAACCGTGTCGGATCAGACCGTAGCCGACATCGCGTTGATTCGTACAGAACTGGATCGATGTCGAGACATCCTCGATCGGATGTCCAGCGACGCGGGGTTGGTGATCGGGGAGTCGATCTCTACAATCACGCTAGGCGAGCTGATTCGTGAGTGCATTGAGGGCGTTGATACACGCGCTGCCGTCAAACTTGCGTACGACCCTGCGATTGAATCATTGATCCTTCGTGCTCCGATCGAAGGGTTGGCTCAGGCCGTTCGGGCACTCGTGAAGAATGCCATCGATGCCGCGGGACACCCGCAAAAGGTCACTCTTTACGCAGCGACGGCCGGTTTCAATGTTACAATGAAGATTGAGGATCAGGGAGCGGGGATCGCTCCCGAGACACTTCGCCGGATTGGTGAGCCATTTTTTACGACGAAAGAACCGGGGAAGGGGATGGGTCTGGGAGTATACCTCGCACGCAACGTGGTCGAACGACTGGGTGGGACGCTTGAATATTCATCCAAACCGGGCCGCGGAACCGTTGTATCCATCTCGATTCCGCGCGAAGTTTCGCAAGACCGAAGTTTTTCCATCGACCCTCTTGGAAACACAACAGGCTTATTTTAATTCATCCATGTGGCTTGAATTGACGATTTTTGATTTTCACCGCACACCTCGCACAGAACTTGCATCCGAGTGCACTTGAGCTGATGGAGACCCCGTTCCTCTCCAGCGAGTTGTCAATGCGGCAATGGATAATTGACTGATGACGACGATGAAAGCCAAGTCCTGCCTGATCGCTGATGATGACGATATCCTGCGAACGCGATTGGCCACCGCAATCAGTTCACGCGGTTATGACGTTCTTTCTGCCGGAAATGCCGAAGAAGCGCTGGCACATATCGTCGCATCCTGCCCCGATATTGCCGTGATCGACATCAAGATGCCGGGAATGAATGGGCTCGAATTGCTGACTCGAATGCGCGAAAAGTGTGCAAAAACGCGAGTCGTGATTTTGACCGGCTGGGGCAGTATTGCCAACGCGATCACCGCCATCCGTGCCGGAGCTGTGAACTACGTAACAAAGCCGGCCGATGCAACAGAGATTCTTGCTGCGTTCGAGCCTGCCAACGAAATGGGAATTGTTCACGAAGAAACTGAGCTTCGCGCCCCTTCACTTGCCGAAGCCGAATGGAATCATATTCAACGGGTTCTTTCCGAGTGCAGCGGCAACATTTCTCAGGCTGCGAAGCTACTCGAAATCCCTCGCAGAACCCTGCAGCGGAAACTGAAAAAAAATCAGTTATAACGACAATCCTTCAACGGTTGTTGATCCGTAAAGCCTCTTGCATCGGCCACTTCTGATGCAACTTCCGCGACGATTTGTCGCAGTGATTGGGATCGTCTTCGAACCTATACTTCGTCGACAATAACGACCAGGTTGGTGCGCTCGACGCCCCCAGCTTGTCATGGTGTCTGTCTCGAACTTCGTTACGCCTCATTGAGGCGGTGACCGCACGACGCTGATAAAGAACATATGTATTTCTCATTTCCTCGCTGGACCAACCGCTTCGCTTTCCTCGCGATTGCAGGGTTGGGTGCATCCGCCTTGTACTTGTGTGCAGTTGTCTATGCCGCGACAGCGCCAGAGACACTGAGCGTAGGACATGCGCCCAAGCAGCCGATCCCTTTCAGCCATCGCATTCACGCTGGACAATTGAAGATGGACTGCCGCTACTGTCACAACACAGTAGACAAGGCAGCCCATGCGGCAATTCCTCCTTCGGCAACTTGTGCCAATTGCCACTCCGGGGCCAGCGAGAACGGATCCGTCAAATTCAGTTCCGTTCGTAGCGAAAGCCCTGCACTTGCACTGCTGCGGCAAAGTGTTGCGACTCAGGAATCGATTCCCTGGAAACGGGTTCACGATCTTCCTGACTACGTTTACTTCGATCACAGTGCCCATGTGAATCGTGGTGTCAGCTGTGTCTCCTGTCACGGTCGCGTCGATCAGATGGATGTCGTGACACAAGAGAAGACGCTTTCGATGACCTTCTGTCTCGAATGTCATCGGAACCCCGAAGAGCACCTTCGTCCTGTGGACAAGGTGACGGACCTTGCCTGGGTACCAGAGACCTCTGCTAAAGAGGTTGGCCACCAGGTCAAATCCGATCTTGGAATTAACCCGCGAACAAGCTGTTCGACTTGCCACCGCTAGACCGTCATTGAGCGCTTTTGCCCTCAAGATGGCCGCTGGAATGTAACCCCGACAAATGCCTACTAAGACCTGGTATCGTAGTCTCGCTGAACTGGAGAGTACTCCGGAATTCCTCGAGTTGATGCATCGTGAGTTCCCCAAGGCTGCCAGTGAATTCCCCACCGGATTCTCTCGCCGCCGCTGGTTGCAACTGATGGGTGCGTCACTGGTTTTCGGCGGTTCCGTTGGTTGCCGTTTCGAACAGGAGACACTGGCTCCGTTCGCAACACGGCCCGCGAACCGTATTCCCGGAAAGCCCAAGTATTTCAATACGACATTCGAAATCGCCGGTGTACCGCAGGCCTTGCGGGTAACCAATTTCGACGGTCGCCCCATCAAGCTGGATGGTAATCCCGACCACGTGTCGTCGGGCGGAGCCAGCACGTCGTTCGCTCAAGCGACGGCCCTGGAGCTCTACGATCCCGACCGCGCGAGGACGCCAGTACAGAAGCAGGATCGCGACTCCAAAGCGCGCACCTGGCTCGAAGTCGACACCTATCTGTCTGATCTGGCCAAGGGCTGGGAGACTTCCCGCGGTGCGGAACTGGCCATCCTGGGTGAACCAACCAGTAGTCCAACTGTCGAGCGACTCCGCAATGACCTGCTCGCTCGATTCCCTGAGGCCAGGTGGTTCGAGTATGGCGCAGTATCAGACGCCAACGTCCTCGAAGGCGCCAAGCTTGCATACGCCGAAGCCTTGCGTCCCCATTACAACCTCACGTCGGCCCGGGTGATCGTCGCACTTGACTGTGACCTTCTCGGTGCCCATGCCGACGCGTTGCGGTTAACGCGAGAGTACGCTAACGGACGGTCTCCTCAAGACGGCAAGATGGTGCGACTCTACGCCATCGAATCCGAATTCACCCAGACCGGAACCGCTGCCGATCATCGTCTGGCCATCAAATCGAGTCTGATCGGAGAAATCCTCGCCTCGGTGGAAGCAGGCCTCAAAGGTGAAGCGTCCGCGGCGCCAACCGAGGCGGCTGGCTACGCCGAAAGTTTCGTGGCCGCTCTGATTGATGATCTCCGTCATCACGAAGGCGAATCGCTGATCGCCGTGGGACCTTCTCAACCCCCAGCAGTCCACGCGCTGGCACACCGCATCAACGAACAGTTGAAGAACGTCGGTAAGACGGTTTGGTTCACTCGCATCGCTGCTCCCGAAAAAGCAGGGACGCTGGCAGACTTCGTGGCTCACGCTGCCGCAGGAAAGACAAAGGCGCTGCTCATTCTCGGTGGAAACCCGGTCTATGCCGCTCCTGCCGATCTTGACGTCGCCAAGAGTTTGTCTGGAATTGCTGACCGCTTCCATTTAACGCTGTCGCCGAATGAGACCTCTGTTCATTGCAACTGGGTCCTGCCTCGTTCGCACCAGTTGGAAAGCTGGTCGGATTGCCGACTGACAGACGGAACCTACGGAATTGGTCAGCCACAGATCGCTCCTCTGTTTGAAAGCTGCAGCGAAGTCGAGTTCCTCAGCCGCGTACTGGATGGGAATAAGGACGGCCTGGCAGTCGTACGTCAGACGGCCGTTGGAACCGCATCTCGCCTGAAAGTTGATAAAGAGTGGAACCGCGCAGTCCATGACGGCTATGTCGCCGAAACGGCTTTTGCTCGGATCACCCCAGAACTGAAGTCGTTTGACGCAACTGCGGCAGGCGACTCGTGGAAAGCGGCCGCCGAAGTCAAGAATGGGGAGCTAGAACTCAACTTCTCGAGTTCTTCTAGTATCTTCGACGGTCGATTCGCTAATAACGCCTGGTTGCAGGAACTTCCTCATCCGCTGACGAAGTTGACCTGGGGTAACGCTGCCGTCATGAGTCCTCAGACGGCCAGTACCCTTCATGTGAAAGATCACGACGTTGTCACGCTGGAAATCAAGGGCCGTCAGATCGAGCTTCCCGTTTACATCCTGCCAGGTCAGGCGACGGGAACCGTCAGCGTTGCGATTGGATACGGACGAACCCGTGCAGGACTTGTGGGTGGAGATTCCGAAAACTCGATCCCTGCGGTCGGTGTCAATGTTTCCCCGCTTCGAACCAGTGATGCACTGTATATCGCACAGGGACTCAAAGTGAACGCGACCGGGAGAGTTGAAAAACTCGCCGCGACGCAGGACCACTACAGTATTGACAAGATTGGTCTCGAAGGAATTCACGGTCGTATCGGTGATCTGATCCGCGAAGCAAGTCTTGATGAGTACCTCCATCACCCCGACTTCGCCCAGCACAAGGTTCATCATCCACCGCTGGAAAGCCCCTGGACCGAACATTCGTACGACGGCCACGCCTGGGGTATGGCCATCGATCTGAATAAATGCATCGGCTGTAACGCGTGTGCGATTGCCTGCCAGTCGGAAAACAACGTTCCCGTTGTCGGTGCAGAGCAGGTTCGACAGAACCGCGAGATGCACTGGTTGCGAATCGATCGTTACTTCGCTGGCGATCCAGAACAGCCGCAGGTTGCCACCCAGCCCGTCACCTGCCATCACTGCGAGAACGCTCCTTGCGAACAGGTTTGTCCTGTTGCAGCGACGGTCCACAGCGACGAAGGTCTGAACGACATGGCCTACAACCGCTGCATCGGAACACGTTACTGCGGAAACAACTGTCCATACAAAGTTCGTCGCTTCAACTTCCTTGATTATCGAGGTGAGTTGCCTGGGACCAACAACGATCTGTCGCACCTGGTGCTCAACCCTGAAGTCACTGTGCGGACCCGTGGTGTCATGGAGAAATGCACTTACTGTGTGCAGCGAATCCAGAATACACGGATCACCGCCCGCAACGAAGGGCGTCCGATTGGGGCCAATGAAGTGCAGACCGCCTGTCAGCAGGCGTGTGCCGCTCAGGCAATCGTCTTCGGCGACCTGAATAACCCTGAAAGCAACGTCGCCAAGGCCCATAACGATTCTCGCGCTTACGCAATGTTGAGCGAATTAAACATCAAGCCACGGACCAAGTATCTGGCCCGCATCCGCAATCCGCATCCATGGCTTGCGGCTCGTTCAGAAACTCATCCACAGAATCATCCGGCACCCACTCACACCATGAATCTTAAAGATCATCGTTGCGGTCAGGAGGTCCACGTCTAATGGCTTCCTCACTGGCGACACTCGTCGATACGACGATTGAAGATCCCACACAACGCGCTCTGCTCGTTACCGGGGATCATGACTATGCTTCGGTTACCGATGCCATCGTGGGCATTTCCGAACGAAAGACCCCACTTGCCTGGTACATTGCATTCGCAATCTCCTCAAGCTTTACGCTGCTGCTCTTCTCGATGATCGGCTATCTGATCTACCGAGGGGTAGGGGTGTGGGGAAACAACAGCCCTGTCTTCTGGGCATGGGACATTGTTAACTTCGTGTTCTGGGTCGGTATCGGACACGCAGGCACCCTGATTTCGGCCATTCTGTTTCTATTCCGCCAGAACTGGCGCACCAGTATCAACCGCTTTGCTGAAGCGATGACGATCTTCGCTGTCTGTTGTGCCGGTATCTTCCCCGCCGTCCACGTTGGCCGCGTCTGGTTTGCTTACTGGCTTTTCCCGGTTCCTTCCGCACGACTCGATATGTGGCCAAACTTCCGCAGCCCGTTGCTGTGGGACGTGTTCGCCGTCAGCACCTACGCCACAGTCTCGTTGCTGTTCTGGTACATGGGGATGATTCCCGACCTTGCCACCTTCCGGGATCAAACCAAGAGCCGATTCAAGCAGGTGATCTTCGGCATTCTGGCCCTCGGCTGGACCGGGTCCGCACGCCACTGGCATCGCTACGAGAAGGCTTACCTGCTGCTCGCAGCCCTGGCCACTCCGCTGGTCCTTTCGGTGCACACCGTCGTGAGCTTCGACTTTGCCACAGCACAGTTGCCCGGCTGGCACGCCACGATTTTCCCGCCTTACTTCGTCGCAGGTGCGGTCTTCAGCGGTTTCGCCATGGTGATCACTCTGATGGTCCCCGCACGTGAATGGTTCGGTCTGAAGGACTTCGTCACGCTGCGACATCTGGAAAATATGTGCAAGGTGATCCTTGCCACAGGCTGTATGGTCGGTTTTGCCTATGGGATTGAATTCTTCATCGCCTGGTATGGCGGGAACCCCTATGAAGGATTCACGTTCCTTAACCGGGCATACGGACCCTACGCCTGGGCCTATTGGACAATGGTCAGCTGCAATGTGATCGCTCCTCAGTTCTTCTGGAGCAAGAAGATCCGCACCTCACCGTGGTTGATGGTCATTGTCTGCATTTTTGTGAACATCGGGATGTGGTTTGAACGCTTCGTGATCATCGTCACGTCGCTGAGCCGGGACTTCTTGCCTTCGAGTTGGGCCTACTATTCGCCCACCTGGGTGGACATCTGCATGTTCGCCGGAAGTTTTGGTCTATTCTTCACACTCTTCCTCTTGTTCTGTCGGTATCTGCCGATCGTGGCTATGGCCGAAGTGAAAAGTGTCATGCCCAAGCCAGGTTCTGATAACAGGTAACTAAATGTCTGCGGTTATGCTTGAAGATGATGTCGCCCAGCGGGACGAGGTGAATGAATCCTCTCGTCCGTCTGTCGGCGTACTGGCTGAGTTCGTCGGACCAGACGAACTTATCCGGGCGGCCAAGCTCGTTCGAACCCGTGGGTTCACGAAAACGGATGCGTTCAGCCCTTTCCCCGTTCACGGAATTGACGCCGCACTTGGGATTCGGCCCACCCGCTTGCCATGGTTCGTGCTGATTGTCGGAACGTTTGGGGGACTGGCCGCCCTTCTGATGCAGTGGTGGATGAACGCAGTTGACTATCCGTTTCTGATCAGCGGAAAGCCAACTTTCAGCCTCCCGGCCAACATTCCCGTCATGTTTGAAGTGATCGTGCTGCTAAGCGCGTTCACGACATTCTTCGGGATGCTGGCACTGAACCGGTTGCCAAAACATTCCAATCCTTTGCTCGACGTGGATCAATTCCGTCGTGTTACCAACGACCGATTCTTCCTGTATGTCGACGCCGCAGACCCGAACAACGAAAAGCAGGACGTCGTCGAGCTGTTTCGAATGGCTGATGCCGTAGCGATTCGTGAAGTTCCCCCTTCGCAATCGTCGGACAAGCTCCCCAGTTTCTTCGGTGCAGTCGTTGCCGTTGCATTGACGTTGGCAACCGTTCCTGTCGTCGGCATTGCGTGGGCCCGAACCACGACATCCGATGCTCCCCGCATCGACTTCTTCGCAGACATGGATTCGCAGGATCGCCCCGGTCCACAGCAGCGATCAAAACTGTTTGCCGATGGACGCTCCATGCGTCCTCAGGTTCCCGGCACAGTCGCCTTAGGTGATTTCCACGAGGACGATTCCTTGTTCCTGGGATATCAGCCCTCCAGCGAGCCCCCTGTGAACGTCAATCCGGATCCGAATGCACCGCCAGTCGAACCGGATTACTTGACTCAGTTCCCATATGATGTCACAGAAACGCGGATGCTTCGCGGACAGGCCAAATACAACATCTACTGTGCTCCTTGCCACGGACTTGTCGGTCAAGGAGATGGATTGATTTCGCTTCGCGCCATCAGTCTCCAGGAACCAACCTGGGTTCCTCCGACCAATCTCACGAATGACATCGTTACGGCTCAGCCTGTTGGCAAGCTGTTCGACACAATTTCTCACGGACGTCGCAAGATGGCCGGGTACGCAGCACAGATCGAACCGGAAGACCGTTGGTCCATCGTGCTGTATGTCCAGGCCCTGCAGCGCAGCCAGCGTGCTTCGCTGAACGATGTTCCCCAAGACGAAGCCACGATTCTCCAAAACCGGAAGTAATTCAGCTTTCCATGGCCGATCACCACACTCATCCACAGATTGACTTAACCCGCGATCGCACATTGGGGGATCGCGGCCCTGGTGCTACGCGCAAGGCACTCTTCGCCGGACTCGCGTGCATCGGTATCGCTGCAGTCCTGTCACTGCTGGGCGGACAATCGCGTCTCGAACAGACGTACCATCCTGAATCGGCCCCCACAGCGCTGGTCGGCGTTGTCCGGCTTCTGTCCGACAAGGAAGGTAAGCCCGTCGCCGAGTATGCAGGGCGACCGCTGACGGAAATCGCCAGCGCGGCAGAGTCTCAATTCGGCAAGGAACTTCCACCGCATTGGGATGATTTCCTGAAGCAGCGATCCTCTGGCTGGCAGGGATTCCAGGCAGGCTACCTTGTCGCGTTCCTATTCGTCACCAGCATCTCATGCGGGGCCTTGTTCTTCGTACTCATTCAGCACCTCGTTCGAGCAGGCTGGAGTGTCGTAGTTCGCCGCATCGCCGAACTTCTGGCCGCTTCCGCTGGCTGGGTCGCGCTGCTGAGTCTGCCGATTGTGATTCCGCTGTTTCTGGGCAATCACGCGATCTATGAATGGAACGATGCCACGCTCATCGAAACCGATCATTTGATCCGCCACAAGCAGCCTTGGTTAAACCCAACGTTCTTCGCAATCCGGACAGTCATCTACTTCGGCATCTGGACTCTCCTGGGTCGCTTCTTCCTGTCTCACTCACGTCAGCAGGACGAAACCGGTGATGTCAATCATACTCACCGGATGCAGGCACTCGCGCCACTCGGAACGCTCCTGTTTGCACTGACCGCAAACTTCTTCGCCTTCGATTTCATGATGTCGGTCGATCCTCACTGGTTCAGCGCGATCTACGGCATCTATTTCTTCGCAGGAGCGATCGTCAGTGCCCTGGCCGTCATGATCCTCGGCACCATGTACCTCCAGAAGCGACAGATCATTGGCCCTGAAGTCACTGTCGAACATTATCATGACCTCGCAAAGCTGTTGTTCGGCTTCAACTTCTTCTGGGGCTACATCGCCTTCTCGCAGTACCTGTTGATCTGGTACGCCAACATTCCCGAAGAAACTGGCTGGTTAATTCTTCGCCAGGAAAACGGTTGGGAATGGGTGAGCCTGACATTGCTGTTCGGGCATCTGCTGATTCCGTTTTTCGGACTGATGTCACGACATACCCGACGGAACATGAAGTCACTTGCCTTCTGGTCTGTCTGGTTACTCCTGATGCACGCCCTTGATATTTACTGGAATGTCATTCCGCAGTTCCATTCGCAAGTCTGGCCGACGCTGAGCGACATTCTGCTACTGCTGGGAGTTTCCAGCCTGTTCCTGGCCGGATTTATCCGGACAGCGTCCACCAAGTCGTTCGTTGCAGTCCGCGACCCTCGGCTTGAAGAGTCCCTGGCCTTTCACAACGTTTAAGGTGGTAAAATGTCTGTAGCAACTCTCGAAGCGAAAGCCGCTCCCGCCAGTCCGCGGACCCTCAATCCCGCGAGTCAGTTCGAGCGCTATGACACGATCGATACACCAACAATCGTCGTTGTCGGATTCATTTCCGCCATCCTGACTTTCGTAACGATTCTGGCCACTCAAGCGATCTTCTTCGCGACGAACAGCTTCGAATCCAAGCGGAAGATCACGGGTGCTGTTCCGGCCGTTCTCGCGGACAGTCTGACACAGCAGCAGAACCGCCTGGCCGGATACGGCTGGGTCGATCCGGCAAAAGGCGTGGTCAGTATCCCCATCTCGGAAGCAATGCGGCTGGTCGTGCAGGAACAGCAGCAATCCACGAAAGCTGTGACGGAATGAACCGGTGTGTCGTAGCAATCTGTTTTGCGTTTTTGACGGGGGCTGGAGTGTCAACTCAAGCCTTTGCGCAGATTCTACGACCAGTTGCTCAGCTCGAGGGAGTCGGCGTTGTCGAACACCTCGACCAGAAGCTTCCGCTCGATCTCAAGTTCGTTGATGAACGCGGAAAGCCGCTGCAGCTGCAATCGCTATTCGACGGCACACGTCCCGTCGTCTTAACGCTCAACTACACGAACTGCCCAATGCTTTGCGGTTTGAAACTGCGCGGGATGATCGAGGCATTGGCAGAGATGTCGCTGGAACCGGGCCGTGACTATCGGGTGGTTTCAGTGAGTATTGACCCGCTCGAATCTCCCATGCAAGCTCGAATGGCAAAGCAGGGATACCTGCGTGAATTTGGCCGCGGCGACGGTCAAGGCTGGACGTTTCTGACGGGGCGTGAGCCACAAATTCGTGCACTGGCAGATGCGATTGGCTTCCAGTATCAGTATGTTCCGGAACGTAAGGAATACGCTCACGCCGCAGTCTTCATGATCTGCACTCCCGATGGCCGGGTTTCAAGATACCTCTACGGTATCCGATTCGAACCCAAGACGGTTCAGTTGTCGTTGGTCGAGGCGGCACAAGGACGAATCGGAACCACTTTCGACCAGGTCCTGTTATTTTGCTTTCACTATGATGCCACTTCGGGGAACTATGCTCCGGCAGCAGTAAGTCTGATGAAAACTGGAGCAGCAGCCACCGTAATTGTGCTGGCCCTGTTTTTCCTTCCCTGGAAGCGAGCAATCGCCAGGTTTACCAATCCCGCTTCTGCAGCCGCTGCGCCGATTGTTTCGGAAAATTTGACATGATGACGTCGACAATGCTCAGTACCCTGCACGCGGTGTGGGGACAATCCTCTGGCGAGACGCTCGTATTCCCAACACAGGGATCCGACTTCGCTCCGGCCATCGACTGGCTGTTTTATGCCATTACCGCCATCAGCGCATTTTTCTTTGCGATCATTGTTGGCGTCATGGTTTATTTCGTCCTGCGTTATCGCAGGCGCCCCGGACACGATGCACAGCCAAGTGCTTCGCACAACACTCCTCTCGAGATCGCCTGGTCGGTCCTTCCTGGTTTCATTCTTCTCGCCATTTTTGCGGCTGGATTTCTGATCTTCCTCGACCTTCGACGCGTTCCTGAAGGTGCGTACGAGATCAAGGTGACCGCCCGCAAATGGAGCTGGGCATTTGAGTACCCCAATGGTCTGGTGATGGAGGATCTGCATGTTCCCGCTGACCGTCCTGTCAGACTACTGATGTCATCGATGGACGTGATCCATAGCTTGTTCGTACCTGCCTTCCGCGTGAAGCAAGACCTTGTCCCCGGCCGGTATACTGAAATGTGGTTCCGCGCAACCGGAGCTGGGACGCATCGCCTGTACTGTGCCGAGTACTGCGGTCAGAAGCACTCGACCATGGTCGCCAATGTCGTCGTACACGAACCAGCCGATTTTGAACAGTGGTTGAGGATCGAGACTGACAAGACGAACAACCTGCCGCCAGCAGAACTTGGTGCGTTGCTTTACAAGCGACAAGGGTGCGCTCAGTGTCACGCCATTGATGACAATGTGCAGGGGAAGGCCGGTCCTTCATTCGCCAAAACATTTGGCACGCAGCAGCGTCTGACGAACGGCGAATCAGTCACGATCGAAGAAAACTACCTGCGTCGTTCAATCCTGGAACCACTGGCCCAGATCCGCGCAGGATTCCAGCCGGTCATGCCCACCTACCAGGGTCGCCTGCGGGACAATGAAATCGACGCACTGATCGCTTACATCAAAAGCTTGAATCCGGAAGCGACGCCAAAAGAGTAACGTTCGCTCTGGTTTTCGAAACACACTATTTCGCCTGAGAAAAAATAATGTCCGAATCGCATCTGAGCACCGCCACCGCTCACGTTCATGGCCACGGAGAAGAGGATTACCTCTCATGCTCAAGTGGCTGGAAGTCCTGGGCCTTCACGCTTGACCACAAACGGATCGGGGTGATGTACCTGGTCGCCATCTTGGCATCGTTCCTGGCCGGGGGGATCATGGCGCTGCTGATCCGTCTGGAACTGCTGCTTCCGGGCAAGTTCTTCCTGAGCGAAGACCAGTACAACCACATGTTCACCCTGCACGGGGCGATCATGACATTTCTGTTTCTGATCCCCAGCATTCCCGCCGCATTAGGGAACTTCATGGTTCCGGTCATGCTGGGCGTCAAAGACGTTGCCTTCCCTCGCATGAACCTCGCCAGCTTCTACCTGTGGATCGGCGGAGCAATCTTCTTCCTCGCCGCTGTGATCCTGGGTGGACTCGATACGGGTTGGACGTTCTACACCCCCTACAGCACAACAACGAACACGAGTGTGATCACCGCCAGCCTGGGTGTGTTCATTCTGGGTTTCAGCTCGATTTTCACCGGGCTGAACTTCCTCGTGACGATCAACATGATGCGTCCTGCGGGGATGACCTGGTTCCGCATGCCACTGTTCCTGTGGAGCCTCTACGCAACATCCATCATTCAGATCCTCGCCACTCCGGTCATCGGTATCACGGGTCTGCTGCTGATTGCCGAGCGGGCTCTGGGGATTGGTATTTTCGATCCCGCACGAGGGGGCGATCCGGTCCTCTTCCAGCACTTCTTCTGGTTCTACAGTCATCCTGCAGTTTACATCATGATTCTCCCGGCCATGGGAATCATCAGCGAAATGGTTTCGACCTTCTCGCGTAAACCGATCTTCGGATATCGCTTCATCGCTTACAGTTCAATCGCCATCGCACTGCTGGGCTTCCTGGTCTGGGGCCATCACATGTTCGTCAGTGGCCAGTCGCCATTGGCGGCGATGATGTTCAGCGCGCTCACCTTCAGCGTATCGATTCCATCAGCCATCAAGGTGTTCAACTGGTTGTCGACCATGTACAAGGGTTCGGTCAGCCTTGAGACCCCCATGTGCTACACCTTGTCTTTCATCTTCCTGTTCGGCATCGGCGGTCTGACGGGGTTGTTCCTCGGCGCCCTCGCTACCGACGTCCATCTGCACGACACTTACTTCGTTGTGGCTCACTTCCACTACGTGATGATGGGTGGAACTCTGATCGCCTTCCTGGGTGGCCTGCACTACTGGTGGCCCAAGATGTTCGGCAAGATGTACAACGAGAACCTTGCTCGAATCGCCTGTTTGATCATCTTCGTCGGCTTCAACGCGACCTTCTTCCCGCAGTTCATCCTCGGCAGTCGGGGCATGCCCCGGCGATATGCAAAGTACGATCCTGAATTCCAGATCTTCCATCAGTTCAGCACGTTTGGTGCGCTGCTGTTGGGAGCAGGTTTGTTCTTGTCCGCCGGCGTGCTGCTGCATTCACTTCTGAGAGGGCGACGTGCCCCTGCAAACCCCTGGGGTGGTTCGACCCTGGAGTGGAAATGCAGTTCGCCACCACCTCACCATAATTTTGACTGGCCACCTGTCGTGACTGAGCCATACCACTACGACCACATTCAGTATGATCCCAAGGAAGGTGGATATGTGGAAGTCGAAGAAGTCGCACCTGATCCGGATGACGCTCCGCTCCCTGTGAAGCACTAAGCGTTGATCGCACGATTCCGTTTCAGAACGTATCCAGTACCTCACTTTCATCCGGTTAATCCACATGTCCGATTCATCAAGCGTAGTTGCCGAGCCCTCCGCCACTTCGCATCATCACAGTGACGATCATCCGAGGTTCCTGGCCCATCACTTCGGCTCGCCCCAGCAACAATTTGATGCGGGCAAGTTCGGCATGTGGCTGTTTCTGATCACTGAAGTCCTTTTTTTCAGTGGGCTGTTCTGTGCCTATGCGGTCTATCGCAGCACCCATCCGGAAGCGTTCGCGAATGCCGACCGCTATCTCGATTCGACATTAGGCGCCACGAACACTGCCGTGCTGATTTTCAGTAGCCTGACGATGGCGTGGGCAGTTCGCGCAGCTCAGTTGGGTCAGAAGACTCTGCTGATCCGCTTGCTGACGATCACTCTCATGTGTGCCAGCATCTTCCTGGGCGTGAAAGCCGTGGAATACAGCCACAAGTGGGACCTGGGGATCCTGTGGGCTTCTCAGTTCAACCCGAAAGATCATGCGGCACACAGTCCAGCGCTGCTCGTACTCTCAATTCCAGCGATCCTGGCAACGATGATCACGGGCGTTGCATTTGCGGTCTCGCGAGCCAAGAAGTCTCCAATCGCAGCCCCCTTCTGGTTCTGTCTGCTGCTGACCAGCGTTGCGTTCTTCGGCGGCGTCGGCCTGGGAACAATGGTTCCCGTGATCGAGGAATCCTTCACCGGTGTCAAACACGGTGGCGATCACGAAGAATCGCACTCAGAGCAGGGCGGGGATCGAAGCCACGGTCACGATGAGCACGCAAACGTAGCTCAGGGGACTGATGCCCACGCGGGTCACAGCCACGCAGCCGAAAGCCAAGTCAGTGAACCCCAGGCCAGCATCGGAAATGGCCCTTCGCATCTCCTGGGCCAGGCAGAATTCGATCCGACCTACACGGGGATCTTCTTCAGCATTTACTATGTCATGACCGGCCTGCACGCGATTCACATTCTGGCTGGAATGGGAACCATCGCATGGCTGGTCTGGCGATCGATCCGAGGTGATTTTGGGCCAGACTATTTTGGTCCCGTCGACTACGTTGGCCTGTACTGGCACCTTGTCGACCTGATCTGGATCTACCTGTTCCCACTCTTGTATCTCATTGGGTAAACCCATGTCTCACTCAGAATCACACTCCGTTGCCAATCCCATGACGCCGCACCATACCGAAGTGGGGCACCATGGCCATCAAGGACTGCATGTCCACGTCATGCCCTTGAGCATGTTGTTTACGATTTTCGGTGCACTGATCTTCTTCACAATTGCCACGGTGGTCATCTCGAAATTTCACCTTGGTGCCTGGGAAGTTCCGATCACCATGGCGATCGCGACCACGAAAGCAGCACTGGTGGCCGTTTACTTTATGCACTTGCGCTACGACAACCCGTTTCACGCGATCGTATTCTGCTTCTCACTCTTATTCGTCGCCCTGTTCCTGGGTGGAACATTAATCGACGTGCGTGAGTATCAGCCGGATCTGATCCCTTTCACGGCCCCGGCTGCACCCGCTGCTGCACCGGCCCAGTAAGCTGCTTCGAGATGACCGTGCGTCAAAGCGCACGGTCATTGTTATTACCGGGAGCAGGTGAGTTCGTTTCAAAGTCGTTGATTGAGTCCGTACGGTGATTCAACGCGCGGGCGGCATTCTTTTCCGCTTCTCAGCCAGCCGCTTCACATCGAGCCGTTTCGTCAGGAGCGAGATTCGACTTGCTGAACAGTCGGACACCATGCCGCCAGAAACAGTCGAGTCCCGTGAAATGGACTGACGGCAATCCGGAACGCGAGCAAATCCGTCAGGATCGCTGCCTCTGATCGACTGAAGTCGGCCTATCCGCGTCCGACTCTGGTGCTGGGGCAATTTCCTGGTGAGTCCGCTTCAATCTGCAATTGGTCCGAGTTTTCAAGCAGGCCTGCCTATTTGCCTGTTTTGCTCTTCCTGAGTTCCTTCTCCCGGGCACTCGTCAGCACCGAATAAAACTGGGTAAAGACGTTATCGTCTGCACCGTGCTCGGCATGGCAGTCGTAGCAAGCATTCCTCGCGATCGGCGCTTCAGTCTTCCGGACGGTCTGATTCCGCCCCTCTGCCGCGTCATGAAACAGAAAGTAGGCCCAGGCATCCGGGAACCGCTTTGAATCCTTGACAGCCACTTCAAGCCCTTCTGTCGGAGCCGCGACGAAACCCGTTCTTGAGACAGGGCCCTTGGTCTTGGCAGGTCGCGAGGGAAGGTTTGTCACAATGAATACCGACTGCTCGGGAAATTCGCATGTCTTCACGTAGTGATCGAAAGCTTCCGGTTGCAGATAGACATTGTGAAACGTACCTGGATTATCTGCATTTGATTGCGCTCCATCGGAGTAGCCAAGACCGACAGACGTTCCCACCACGACCCATTTCTCAAATCCATCGGGCCTGCGCAACCTTCCCTCTTCGTCGTATTCGGGTAGCGCCATTCCTTGTGTAATCCTTGGATTCTGCGGTGTTAACTCTGAATCGGCCGACCGCAGCAACAGTCCGACAAGCAGAGCCAAAAGGATGGTGATTCCCAGAGATCGACGCGAAACTCGCACAGCAGACTTCCTGATTCAGTTGACGAGTGATGATCCCTCCAAACGGAGGGGGGATCATCATTCCGAAAAAGAGAGACAACAACCGCAGGTTCAGTGTACCCTTGAATACATCTGAAAACATATCAGGAGACTTAAACAGTCCACTGGTGCATTTTTCACAAATTGACATGGAGGGTTCCCCTCGCGAAGGCAACTGTCCAAGATTCCAATTCTGCAAATGTCCCGAAAGTCAAAATTCCCGTTGGTTTTAGAGATCATTCTTTTTTAATGTTGAGTTGCCGGCAGATCTTCGAGCAAAATTGACTAGTAAAAAGCGGTGTTTACCTGACAACCCGGGCCGTTAGAACCGTTAAGATCTCGTTCCGTTGCATTTTGGCGTCTTTGGTTCTCACCAACGGCGCCGAACCGTTGTAAAATGAAACTTTATGACGTAGCTTATCGTCCGTACTTCTCTTTGTGCCCCGCCGCTGGTAGCACAATCGATCCCAGGTGGAATCAATGAGTTCCGATCCCCGTTCTCAGTCTACTCGCAATGAGTTCGCAGGAGGCCCCCCCCCATCCTACGACAGGCTGCATAAAGCGCGGACGGAAAACGATACGAAGACCGTTCTGGGGGCAGACTCAGTGGCGGGTCCCGACGTTTCGGGCTCACCTACTCCTGTCGGCAAAGCCATTGGCAAGTACGAAATCCGGTCCCAGTTAGGCTCGGGCGGGATGGGGGCCGTCTATCTCGCGTTTGACAAGATGCTTGAACGGGAAGTGGCAATCAAGGTCCTGTCACAGGAAGTCGCTTCTTCGAAGACGGCGCTTCAAAGGTTTCTTCAGGAAGCCCGCGCGATTGGTCGACTGAATCATCCGAATGTCGTATCACTGCACGACATTGATCTCTGGAACGGCCAGTACTACATCGTCATGGAGTATCTCTCAGGGGGAAGCCTCGCGGAAATGGTCCAGACTTACGGCCCGTCGCATTGGCGAGTCGCCTGTAAGATGATCGCCCAGGCGGCGGCTGGACTGGCCGCGGCACATGCCGCCGGCATGGTCCACCGCGATATCAAACCCGAGAATCTGATGAAGACGAGGGAAGGACTTGTCAAAGTCGTCGACTTCGGATTGACAAAGCTGGTCGACGCGGCACATGACACCCGAACAGCGATGACCAAACAAGGTCAGATCCTGGGGACTCCTCAGTACATGAGCCCCGAACAATTCGAATCGTCGGAAGTCGATTTACGAACGGACATCTACAGTCTAGGCGCCTCGCTCTTTCGTTTGCTGACAGGCCGTTTTCCCTACGAGGAATGCTCGTCCATTGTCCAGACAATGATGGCCCATCTGAATAAACCAGCACCGAAAGCGACGGAATTTGTTCGGCACCTCCCGATTGAGTGCAACCACATCATTGCCAAGGCAATGTCCAAGCAGCCCGCAGACCGCTATCAGACAGCGACCGAGATGGCCGATGCGCTGATGGACGTCATCGAAAAGGGGGGCTCACACATCTCGGCGCTGACCAAGACCCCCGTTTTCACGCCGTCGCCCGTCCAGCAAACGGAGCGCGCGTCTATCACAGTCAGTGATGAGGTCCGCCGATTGCGGTCGGTCGTCATCATTGAGCCATCGAAGATGCTCGCCACCATGATGAGAGACACGTGTGCCCGGTCAGGCGCTTTTCGTATCGACTTATACTCGACCAAACAACAGGTCATCGCAGCAATGCAGAACCATGTGCCTGATCTCTTGATGACGGCCATGGAATTGCCCGATGGGAAGGGGATCGATCTCATTTCAGAATTGAGTATGCGATGCTCACTCAACCGAACATGCGTCGTGCTCAATTCCAGTGACTCAACTGTCGAAGACCTGGTTGCCGCTGGTACGGCTGCCAGCCTGGTGCTGGCCCCCAAGCGGGTACGCCCCGAAGATACGCTTCGCATCGTCCATGCGGCGGGTCCCTGTGAACTGGAACAGGGAATCATCGGCGCTCAGATCGACGCGACCCGGTTCCGCCTTGTCATTATGTCAGATTACAAGCGGGTACCAGACTCCGTTGCGGAATTGATTCGCCAGACGGGACTTCTGGATGTGGTATTCGTCGGATTGAATGACTCGGAAAGAATCCCCATTAGTGAGACGCCCACTGTCGTGCTGCGACTTTGGGAATTGACTAAAGCGACCCAGCGGGATTTCCGCGACTCGATTTTCATGCGACTTCTACCGGACTCGCGCCACATTCTCGCAGAAGTCGATGTCGACCAGCGAAGGCTTTACTTACGAGCTCTTTTCCGTCAAAGCGTCATCGCGTCTGTCCACCGCATTCTGGATGCACATCGCCTGAAATGTCTATTACAGGCATGCCGGGCGTCATAAACGGTACCGCAAATCCCTGCTTGTTCAGGAAAATCACATTCCCCGAATCGCAAGTTGACGTAGGTTTCCCTCCGCTTGCAGAATCAGCGGAAGAAGCATTACGACCGACCTGAGAGTTTTGTGTGAAGGACTGCGGGAATGAGCGGGAACGATTCGACGAGGTCAGCCTCGTCGGAAGCAATGGCCCAATCGCGATCGACGATGCAGTTTGTTGGTTTCAAACTGGCTGACCAGGTGTATGCCTTTCGCATCGAAGGGATTCAGGAGATCGTCATCCCGGATCATGTGACGAGCATGCCTCAAGTCCCCGACTACGTCGAAGGTGTCAGCAATCTCCGCGGAACGATCATCCCGATCATCAACTTGCGCCGACTGCTCGACCTGGATGCCCAGTCGAAAAGCGAAGAAACCCGAACCATCGTCGTCAACGTCGGTTCAAGAACAATCGGATGCACGGTCGACGCGGTGACCCAGGTCATCAAAATTTCGCCCAAAAATATCCAACCCGCCCCGGACATCGTGAAAGCTGACGGAGCGGCTTATATCTCGGGGTTTGCCAAGCTCGACAGTGGATTGGTCATCCTGCTCGATATCGCTGAACTTCTGGATCCGGCGAAACTCGAGCACGTCCGAGAGGTAGCTCGTCGCGGCTCTTCGATTTTGTCACTCTCCAAATCTGAAAACTAACCAATGTCATAAGCAGACGTGCGTTGCCGACTGTCCTCGCTCAGAGATCGGCGGAATCGTGAGCCGGTGAAACCGCTCTCACGCGATACTGCCTGAGGCAGCGCATTGTCTGCTGGAGTCATCCTATGGCCACCGACGAATCACTCTCATCCGCACCCTCACCAGGGCGTCCCCGTGCGCGACGCACGTCCGCTACTGCACGGCGGGTGGAGCCCCGAATCGATTTTCAACAGATTCTCGAGAACTCAACCGTCCGCGTCATCGTGGCTGACCTTAGCCTGAGAATTACTTACCTGAACGCGGCCTCTCTCTCGACACTTCGAGAGCTTCAGCATCTGCTTCCCTGCGATGTGAACAATCTTCTCGGTCAGTCGATCGACATTTTCCACCGGAATCCAGAGCACCAGCGAAGACTGCTCGCCGATCCGCGCAATCTGCCACACCTCGCAAACATCCGACTGGGACCCGAAACACTCGCACTGCGGGTGTCGGCAATGTTCGACGAAGCAGGAAACTATGCGGGCCCCATGATCACGTGGGAACGAATCACCGACAAAGTCCGGCTGGAACACGAGCAGCAGCGGCTTCAGCAGATGCTGGAGCACGCTACGGTCCGCATGATTCTCGCCGACGAGAACCTCAAAATCGTCTATATGAATCCCGCGTCGGTCCGAACACTCAAGCAACTCGAGCATCTGCTCCCCTGCAAAGTCGACCAGATGATGGGGCAGTCGATCGACATCTTCCACCGCAATCCTGAACACCAGCGACGCATTCTGGCCAACCCTGACTCCTTGCCGCATCAGGCCCAGATCAAACTGGGAAACGAGATCCTCAATCTGAACGCTGTGGCGATCCGCGATTCGGCCGGAAAATACATCGGCCCCATGATCAATTGGGAACTCGTCACGGACCAGGTCCACACGAAGGAACGGGAGCAGGCACTTCAGGCAGAGCAGCAACGCATTGCGGACGACATGCGGACTCGGATCAGCCAACTGATGGTCGTGGTTCAGGCCATCGCAAACGGTGACCTCACACAGGAACTCGAACAGAATTGGGAAGATGATCTGGGACGACTGAGCCTCAGCATCAGACAGATGTCGAGCGACTTGCGGGAGTTGATCGGTCAGCTTATCGAGTCGGCAGCCCAGCAGAACGAAGGGGCCCGGGCCATTTCCGAAAGCTCACAGAATCTCAGTGAAGGGGCTCAGTCGCAGGCCGCTTCCGTTGAGGAAATGTCTGCCAGCATCGAAGAACTTGTCCGCTCGATCCAGGACATTTCAGAGAACTCAGTAGAAGCGCGACGACAGGCTGAATCGACGTCGGAACTGGCCAAGTCAGGTGGGAACTCGGTCAGTGAAGCAATTTCTTCGATGCGGCTGATTCAGAAGTCCAGCGAACAGATCAATGACATCATCCAGGTCATCAGTGAGATTGCCAACCAGACCAACCTGCTGGCACTGAACGCCGCGATCGAAGCGGCACGGGCGGGTGAGCATGGATTGGGATTCGCCGTGGTGGCCGATGAAGTCCGTAAACTGGCGGAACGTTCGAGTCTGGCAGCCAAAGAGATTACGCAGCTCATCAAGGAATCAACGCGGCGCGTGGCGGAAGGAGCCGACCTGTCGGAAAAGGTTGGCAAGTCGCTGGGTTCCATCGTCAACGCCGTAGAAATGACGGCGCTGGGGATCACCCGCATCGCGGATTCGACCAGGACTCAGGCAGCCAGCGCCAAAGATGTTCAGCTTGCAATCCGGTCGATCAGCAAGACAACTGACTCGAATGCAGCAGCATCGGAAGAGATGGCCGCCAGTGCAGAGGAACTGGGTTCACAGGCGACAACGCTACAGGATCTCGTGGCACGATTTAAGGTTTAGAAGCGCACGAAGGACAATTTGTTCGAAGGCCGGGCGGCTGTGGACTCGATTCAACTGACTCGTCAAGAATTTGAAAAGTATCAGAAGCTGATTCTGAAACTCTGCGGTATCAGTGTGCCCGATACCAAGATCACACTACTTAGTAACAGAGTCCGTCGAAGACTGCGTGCGACGAATATCGAGAGCTTCCAGAGTTACTTCGACTTCCTGACCTCATCGTCCGGCAAGACGGAACTCGACGGATTCCTCAGCGCCATCACCACGAACGAAACGTCATTCTTTCGTACACAGAAACACTTTGACTGGCTCAGTACCGAGTTTGTCGATTTGCAGATCGCCCGATCCAAAGAAGTGGGGAGCCGCCGCAGTATCCGCATCTGGTCTGCGGCGTGTAGCACCGGAGAAGAACCTTATTCCATCGCTCTCTGTCTTGCCGAAAACCAGCACAAGCTGACAAGCTGGAAGCTCGAAATCCTGGGGACCGATATCAGCGAACAGGCACTTTCCCAAGCACGCGCCGGTCTGTTCGCTACCCAAACCATGGACGATATCCCACTGAAGTTGCGGACACAGTACTTTCAGCACGACACGGCGGCAAACGCATGGAAGGTCAAACCGGCCCTGTCAGAGATCGTGAAATTCAAAAGGCACAATCTCATGCAGCCGATCACTGAGCCGGCATTTGATTGCATCTTTATTCGCAATGTCCTCATCTACTTCAACCGGGCTTCAAAAGAGACCGTGATTGAGAATCTGGTCAAGGCGCTCGCGCCACGGGGGTTTCTCGTCGTCGGCCCCTCAGAGGGAATTTTTGACATGTTGGGAATGCTGACCAAGCGAAGTACTTTTCTGTATCAGAAGGAGTAGTCAGGAACCCAATGGTGTCAGATCCGAATAATCCGACGCAGAATTCTGACTCTTCATCCGATGATCTGTCAGTGTATCTGCAGGTCTTTCTCGACGAGACGGCCGAGGAGCTCGATGCTCTTGTCGAGGCGACGCTGTTTCTGGAGGGGGACCCCACTAACGCCGAAGCGTTGAACAAAGCCTTTCGCATGCTGCACTCCCTGAAAGGCTCGTGCGGAATGATGGGGTTTGAAGTCATCGGAGACTTCGCCCATACGCTGGAAGACCGATTCGAAAACTATCGATCAGGTAAGGAGCAGTTGGACCGGGACACAACGACGCTTGTCCTGAAATGTGTCGACTACTTCCGGAATTTTACCCATCGACTGAGAGCGGGAAATCCGGATGAAGGAGATCCCAGCGAGTTGATCCGCCAACTCAACGAGCAGTCACCTCGCGAAGACGCATCGGTATTCGAACCGGAAGTTCCTGCTCCCGCCTCAGTTGCTGCTGGACCTTCGAACGCCGTCTCGATGTCCGCGGGTGTGCCGATTAAGGTCAAGTTCAAGCCGGGACTTCAATTGGCCGACCTCAAGGCACGGCTGATTGTGGCACGGCTGTCATCGATCGGCGAAGTCATCTCGTGCGAACCCAAAATTGAGGACGTTCGCAGTTTTGACGAGCTTCCACTGTTCTCCTTAGTTCTCCTGACGGATCGCAAGCTCGAAGAGATCCGACGGATTGCCAGTGTTGATGGCGTCGACTCCATCGAAATGGATATGCCTTCGCTCGTTGACATTGAGTTCGATGGGAATGCCGACGGGAAAACTCCGCACGACCTGGTCGTCGAAGGGCCGGGTGATACGGCACCTCAGGCGGGTGTCACGTTCGACCACGAAAACGAGCCGGCTGCCGGCAGCCCTGTCCCTCAATCTGATGTCGCCGCAAGTTCCGCAACTGCCATCGAACCAAACAACGGCGCACCCGCATCGCCTGTCTCCCCAGAATCCTCCGAAGCAAAGGTTCCTGTCACTGAAACGCTGCGCATCGATATTGATCGACTCGACCGGCTGATGAATCTGACCGGTGAACTCGTCGTGACGAATGCTCGATTCGCCGAAATCACGTCCAAAATGAGTCCGGTGTTTCGTCGCACTTCAGTTATCAACAAGACGAAGGATCTAACTGAACGGTTGAGACAACGGCTGGTCAAGTTCCAGCGACAGTTGGGAGCGACTACGAAACTCGATGAGAGTTTCAAGTCTCTTTTTCACGGGTTGGAAGACGACCTCGACAGACTCGATGAGCAGTCCTCGCTGTGGGATGAGGGGCACCGTCATTTTCTGGAGATTACCGAAGCCGTCGACCAGTTAACGCGCGTTTCGAAGAACTTGCAGCGCGGCGTACTGAATACTCGGATGGTTCCCGTCGGCCCCTTGTTGAACCGATTCAAGCGAGTCATTCGCGATCTGTCTGTCGAGCGGGGAAAGAAGGTTCAACTGGTGGTCCATGGCGAGAACACAGAACTCGACCGCAGGATGATTGATTCACTGGGTGACCCGCTTCTTCATCTGGTCCGTAATTCGATCGACCACGGCGTCGAGCTCCCCGAAGAACGTCTCGCGAACGGAAAGCCCGCCATCAGCACGCTCTCAATTGAGGCGTCTCACCGCGGCAACAATGTCCTCATCACCGTGCGTGATGACGGGAAAGGAATCGACCCGGCACGGATTCGAGATCGCATCGTCAGCCGCGGGATTGCCACCGAGGGACAAGTCCGCGAAATGTCGGATCAACAAGTCGTGGACTACATCTGGCACCCGGGATTCAGCACGGCCGACCAGATTTCGGACATCTCGGGTCGCGGCGTAGGGATGGATATCGTTCAAAGCACCATCGCATCTCTCAGCGGGACGATCGAGATGAAATCGGTTGTCGGAGTCGGGACAACGTTCACCATTCGGCTACCTCTGACACTGGCCATTATTCGCAGCCTGCTCGTCCGACATGGCGATGGTCACTTTTCCATCCCCATCGATGACGTGAGGGAAATCGTCTCGGTCGCACCGGAAAACATCCATGCTGTTCACCGCCATCTGACAATCGATGTCCGTGGCGAATTAATCTCGCTGGCGAGTATGGAGAGCATTTTTGACTGGGGGCATAAGGTCGCATCACCTCCGGCCGAACGGAGCCCACACAACCGCAATATCAACGTCGTTTTACTCAATGGGCGAGGAAAGACACTGGGACTGTGCGTTGAGGCTCTCGTGGGGCGCGCAGACATCGTGATTAAATCTCTTTCTGAGAACTTCATTGCCATTCGCGGACTGTCGGGTGCGAGTATCATGGGCGACGGATCAGTCTGTCTGATGCTCGATTGTGCGGCCTTGATTGAACTTGCCTCGGAAAGATCCGCCACGCGCACCGGAGCGCGTCCCCTGACCACGCTTCACTAGAAGGAACCCAAATTGAGCCCTGCTGCGCGACTAACCTCCGGGCAACTTCAACGACTCACCGCAGCATTTCATGCGGGAGCCGCAACGGCATCAAAGGCCATCGAGGGCTGGCTAATGGTCCCTGCGGTGATCTCGATCGATTCTGCGGATGAATGTCCCCTGGATCTGGCCACAACGGTTCTTAGCGAGACAGGCGATATCGTCGGGATGTGCGTGATGCAGATGGAGGGGACCCTCTCGGGTCGGATGGTACTGGCTTTTGACGACCTGAGCGGACTCTCGCTGAGCGATCTGCTGCTGGGGAAAGAGCCAGGAACGGCAGTGGAATGGGGCGAAATCGAGGTTTCGTCTGCATTGGAGTCAATGAACATTCTGGGCAGCTCATACCTCAACGGCATGGCAGCCAACTTGACCCAAGAGGCATCCTCGCCGGTGACCCTGGTACCGTCACCACCCCAGTTCTATCGTGACTTTGCTGAAAGCCTGCTGCAAACCGTGTTTATGGAACAAGCCGTAGACGGAAGTCACGTCTTGTTTGCGCGAGCCCGATTTGAACTGCGCGGACAACCGCTGAACTGGACGTTCCTGCTGATCCCCGACCCGCCCTCACTGCAAAAGCTGTCGCAACTTCTATCCAGCCGGGACAATGCAGGCGGCGCCCAATCATGACGGAACACGATCGGTCCCCATCGCAGTCCAAATCCAGAAAGCTTCCTGAACGGAAAGTTGGCATGGGTGAGATAGAGGTTGCGCGCGGAGCATTTGTGCTGCGAACTCTTCTAGGTTCCTGCGTCGGTCTGGTCATTTACGACTTGAAGAATCAGGTCGGGGGATTGGCTCATATCGTCCTGCCGTCGTCAACCAGGCAGTCTGGGCCACCGGGAAAGTACGCTGATCAGGCGCTGGAGGAATTGTTGAAACAGATCCGCGAATTGGGTGGCCGCGAACGTCAACTTTCGGCTAAATTCGCGGGAGGTGCCAACATGTTTGCTACCACAGGGCCGACATCGATTGGAGAGCAGAATATCAACGCTGTTGAACATCTGCTGAAGACCGCGGGCATTCCGGTGCTGGGTCGGCATTGCGGTGGGAAGGCAGGTCGGCGGCTGGCGTTTGAAGTGGACACAGGTCGTGTGACCGTCGATGTCGTCGGGGCTTCGACAACTGAACTGTGAAATGGTCGCTACATCACTATTTGTCCCATTTGAGACCATCACAACGTGAATACATCTGAAGAGAGGCGGTTCCCGGCAATGTATCAACTCGACCTGGCCCGGAAATCCCCGGAGTCTGACCAATGAACCGGCTCTTGATTGTCGACGATGCCCTGATTATGCGGATGAAAATCCGTGAGATCGCCCAGTCTGCGGGGTGGGAAGTCGTCGGAGAAGCAACAAACGGTGAAGAAGCCGTGAGGCTATTCACGCAACATCGTCCAGACCTGGTGACTCTGGACATGGTGATGCCAGGGATGGATGGTCTGTCCGCATTGAAGGCCATCCGAAGTTTGCACCCCGATGCCAACATCGTCATGGTCAGCGCCGTCAATCAGAAGGATAAACTGCGCGAATGCATCGAGAGTGGAGCAATCGACTTCGTCGTCAAACCATTCCAGCCCGACAACTTCAAAGCATTTTTCGAGCAGTACCGGCAGAGCAACTGACATATGGCCAAACTCACCATCGTCGCTGTTGATGATTCAGCACTGTTTCGAGTGCTTCTGTCGAATGCCGTCCGTTCCATTCCTGATTGTGAAATCATCGGCACTGCGTCAGACGGGCAATCGGCCGTTCAGAAAATCGTTGAACTTCAGCCCGACCTGGTCACGCTCGACATGGAAATGCCCGAACTGGACGGAATGGGAGTCCTCCAGGAATTGAAGCTGCGAAAGGTGACATCCAAAGTCGTCATCGTCAGCCGACTGACAACAGCAGGCGCACGAATCACGACCGACGCCCTGTTGCAGGGTGCATTCGACTTTATCCTGAAGCCATCCGGTAAGGATCCGGCAGCGAATAAAGCCGAGCTTACGGACGCCCTCGCACAGAAAATCTCCGCGATTCGTGAGAACGCTCTGAGCCGTCGTGACACGACTCCCCTTGTTCCATTCGACCAACGCAAATTGAAACCCGCCGACGGTTCGAGCTTTGATGCTGTCGTCATCGGTTGTTCAACCGGCGGTCCTGATGCACTGGGAAGGATTGTCCCGTTTCTCGAACCTGATTTCCCGGTTCCCGTCATTATTGTCCAGCATATGCCCGAAGGATTCACTGCATCGTTAGCCAAACGACTGAATGAGGCCAGCGAAATTCCGGTGGTCGAAGCGGCCGATGGGACGGTGCTGCAGAAGGGGATGGCGATCGTGGCACGGGGGGGACACCACGTCCGTCTTGAAAAGAAGCCTTTCCGACCGGTCGTCGTGCGACTGACGGACGATCCTCATGAGCACAGTTGCCGCCCCGCCGTGGACTATACCCTTCGTTCCGCAATCGAGGCGTTTGACGGGCGTATCGTGTCCGTTATTCTGACTGGCATGGGTCGCGACGGAACAGACGGGTGCCGTTTGGTGCGAGAGCGGGGGGGCGAAGTCCTCGCCCAGGATTCGGAATCATGCGTCGTATTCGGAATGCCCAAATCCGTCATCCAGGCGGGCCTCGCTGATCGAATCATCCCCCTCTCTCAAATGGCGACGACGATCAACGCCATGTTCCGTCGATAGAGGCCAGCCAACCGGGAGAAACGGTCCCCGGACTGAATCGTTGCCTCGTCCGTTTACTCCACAAGGGGCCGGCCTGACGCTCCTGTATGCTCAGTTGACCGTGTTGCTCAGGACTTAACTTTGCAGCGATTTCGACCGTCGCCTGGCTGACCGGCAGTGAAAAACAAACAGCACGGCCCGAAAACGATGTGCTCGCTTCGGGCCGTGCTCAGATCATCTGATTACAGCGTTAACCGAACACGCGGGTACGACGACGGGTCATCGCACCGCAGCAGTTCACGGATAAGCTCACTTTTTCTCGGGAGCCAGGAACTTGAAGGGAGCCGCCTTCTCGAATCCCCTGGTCTGATCTCCCCCCAGTTCGGGTCGACCGGCGAGCACCAGCTTTCGTACCCCGGCCGCTTCGCTGAAGTCGAGTTCTTTCAACCGGATCCATACGAGACTAGGACTCAGCGTGCTCTCGAAGAAGTAGACGAGGTTCTTCTGATTACTGGCGGTGCGCCAGAGAGTCGACGAAATGTTCGGCTGGTTGGGCGTACTGATTCCGATAGGAACACTCACATTGCGCATCACGCTCAGAGCGCACGCAACGGCTTCATGTGGATCGGCTGACTGCTTGCACGCATTAACGTAGAACGAGGCACGAGCGAATCGGTCGGCGGCACGGTTGGTTCCGGGGAGCATTACTGTCCCGCCAATTTGCTCCCAGTATTTGTTGAGGGCAATCTGCTCGTCAAAAACGGGCGAATTGGTCATCACCTGAAAGTCCCGGCTGTGATGAATCACCAGTTTTCCCTTAACGTACTCGAAAATGGCAGAGTCACCTGTGGGGTCAGAGATCGAGAGATGCACGGTCCCTTTCGCTCCGTTCGGAGCCTCAGTCGTCACAATGCGATAGGCTTCTTTCTTCGCGTCCTCGACCGCTTCTTTGACTGTCGCAAAGTTGTCGAGGAAGTACTGCGCCCAGGCCGAGATCATGAGAGAAGGGCGTTGATCACCGGGAAGTTCGTAATCGGACTCCGCAAGGTACAGCAGATTCGCAACCAGTCCCTTTTCGTTCATCCCGTCCGCGGACGCCGATTCGTAGACTGAGGTCACGATGCTGCCGTACTTCGAGGTCCATTTCACCGAGGCTTCGTCGAAACCTCCGTCCCGTTTCACGCCTCGAGGAAACAGCCAGATATTACTGTGCATGTCCTCAGCCCAGTCCATCGTTCGTCCCGTAACGACCATTCCCTCCTTGCCAAGATACACGGCACGCGTGCAGGCTTGCGTGATCGAAGCCGAGAAGCCTGCAAAGCCCGTCAGCGCCAAAAGCCCCAGCGTGGTCAAGCCACCTTTTGTAAGTGTCATCAGTCAATCTTTCATGGAGTAGGGGATTTCGTCTTCAACAAGTCGCGAATTTCCGTCAACAGCAGGATCTCTGGTGCGGGAGGTGGTGGTGGAGCTTCGGCTTCTTCTTTGCGGGACTTCAGCACCCACCCGAGAAACTTCACAATCACGAGGAACAAGACACAGGCCAGAATCAGAAAGTTGGCAAAATCCGCCAGAAACGCTCCATAAGGAACCTGCACACCTCGGATCGGGGCAGACAAAGATTCCAGCCCTTTGGTGGCCTCTTGCGGGTTGCCTCCAAAGAGGGCAGAGATGAGGGGCATGATCAGATTCTTGACCATGGATTCAATAATCTTACCGAATGCACCGCCGATGATCACGCCAACCGCCAGATCAATGACGTTCCCCTTAAAGGCGAACGCTTTGAATTCATCGAGCAACGTGAAGGCCCGCTTCGCTGGATTAAATGGAAATGATGAACGTGACATGGATTCCCTCCTGTTAACCGTGGTGACTGTGGGCAGCTCTCTTAAAAGTTCCACTGAGTCATAATCAGTGCGATGATCCCCAGGGCGCTCATAAGCAACGCAAGGACATAGGCCGGTGAAAACGTAAAACCGGGAACGTTCTTCTGGAGTCGTCGCATTCGCTGCCGATGCTGCAGACATGCGGTTCCCAGTGTGGTAATTCCGATCACGACCATGACCATCCCCAGCGTACGTGCACTCAGCAATCGCCTGGGCAACTCGGTCTTGTTCTGATCATGAAGAAATTCGATAAACTTGAAGAGCGTCAGCCCCAACGTCACGAGAGACGTCCCTGTCCGCACCCAGGCAAGCAGTGTCCTTTCATAAGAAAGATAAGTCCTTTCGATCGCCATCTGCGTCTCGTCAGACTTCTTTAATTGCGGCGTCGATTCTTCATCAGACATGACCATCTCTTTTTCATCAAAGGGGTATACGGGAAGGGACTTCAATGATACTGACACCGGCATCGCGCGTCGGTACCCCAGCCGCAAAATTCATTGAAAGCAGCCTTCTGATTCGTGTCGCTGACAGAAGGGGCGCGTGATGGGTATTCTCATCCCTTTACCTACCGGGTCCCGTTTGCTCACCAGAAGGCTGCTTCGGGACAATTGGCCATTCGGCAATGACCATTCTGAGCAATCACCTGAGCTGCCATCGTTCAACGATGAACCTTCACAGGCATGCCGGTTCGACCGGACGCCAGGATGGCCTGAGTGAT
Organism: Schlesneria sp. DSM 10557; assembly: GCF_041860085.1. Classification (NCBI taxonomy): domain Bacteria; kingdom Pseudomonadati; phylum Planctomycetota; class Planctomycetia; order Planctomycetales; family Planctomycetaceae; genus Schlesneria; species Schlesneria sp. DSM 10557. Next base: position 6,455,858 of record NZ_CP124747.1, on the reverse strand, counting down.
ATCGTAAACGGGCAAGGCTGCCTCGGGAGGCGATACATCGGGTTTGCCATCGAGAATCATATTCAGAATGCCAGTGACCGGGTTGGAATCGGATTCATCGATCGGCAGTCGTTCGCGGTGTCCGGCTTGAGCGATCCAGAGTTCCTCATGCCGGACCATCAAATCCGCTCCATCGCAATGAATATGGAGATCTTCACCGAGGTACTGTGCGTTCCCGATGAAATCCATCGTCAAGGTCACGTCGCCCGTCAGCAAGGCCGACACACTGGCCACGATCTCCACCTGACTGCCCCATTTCTGCGTCCGTGTGAAGACTTCGAGCGGGTTCAAACCGGTGACGTAGAAAAGTATGTCGAGCTTATGGCTGCCGGCGTCGGTAATGAATCCCCCCGGATTCTGCTCCGGATCGTCTCGCCAGGTTCCCGCGATCGTCGACTGCCAGTTCTCAACGTTGTGCGAAGCGATCGCCCGCACGGCGCCCCACCTGCCCGAGTGAACCTGTTTTCGCAGAGTGCGAAAGAGAGCGGTGTAGCGGCGTTGATAGCCGAGCGAAAAAGCCTGTCCCCGGGCCCGAGCTCGTTCTGCATCGTGAATCAGATCCAGAATCTGTAACCGGTCAGAAGCCAGCGGTTTTTCACACAAAACATGCCAGCCCCTGTCGAGACAACGTCGTGCCTGTGGATAGTGCTCAGCAGTCGGCGTGCAGATGATGGCGGCATCGACCTGACTATTGGCGATCAGGTCATCAAAATGAGTCGCCACCGCAGCCGCAGGCCAGTATTCCTGCTGAAGACGCGTCGCCATCGCGGGCGAGGAATCAAGCAGCGCGACGACTTCACCTCGCCCATCTTCCAACAGCATTTCGCTATGGTGACGTCCCATTCGGCCACAGCCGATCATCGCGAAACGGACTCGGTTGAGCGATGAAGTCGAGCTGACAGTCATGTGAATCTCGCAAAGTCCAACACTCGGATTTTGAGAGCGGATATCCGGCGCTCAGGGTCCGCGCTGACGATCGTCATACTCGATCCATGTCAGTCACGAGTAGTGAATAACAAGACACCCGCAACGCCGCTACGCTGAACGGTGCTGTCCGTTGGGGACCAGCGAACCTACACCAGTCGAAGCAGGAGGAATCGTGACGGGTTCCCGCACGGCCGGTCGTGTCGACAGATAGTACATGAATCCCAGATTGACAATGAACAAGGCAATACTCACCCACTGAGCAGTCGTCAGGCTGGTTGAGAATTGCCCTCCCTCATCGGCGCGCAAAAGTTCCATACAGAACCGCGTGATGGGATAAATCAACAGGGCGACTGCCAGCACTTCCCCGTTCCGACGTCGATAGCGGAAATACCAGGCCGTGATCGCGGCAATCACGAACCCGTCAATTGCGCTGTAAATCTGAGTGGGATGCAGCGGGGGCGTGCAGACGGCACTGGCATCGAGCAGTTTTTTCTCCACCATCGACGCAAACGTGGCACTCTCTCTTGGGAACTGGACGGCCCAGGGGAGCGAAGTCATCGCTCCATAGCAGCAGCCATTCAGGAAGCAGCCGATGCGGCCAAACCCGATCCCGATGAAGACTGACGGGACAATAATATCTGCCAGCGCCAGCGGCCGTATTCCGCGGAAATAGCAGAACGAAAAATAACCAATCGCGCCACCCAACAGACCACCATACAGGACAATCCCTCCCTGTGAGAGACTCACTGCGGCGATGAGCCAGTCGAGACTCGGGGGACCGGTGAAGACGCGATCCCCGTACTGAATGAGATAGTAGAGCCGAGCCCCGACAATCCCGGGAATGAACAACCAGACAGCCAGATCCCAGATGACATCGCTGGGTAGTCCTTCTCGCTCAGCCCGAATCGTGGCCCGAAAGACCGCCAGACTGAAACCGATGAACAGCATCAGTCCATATCCGAAAATCGGGATCCCTTCACGAAAATTTTCAGAGCCGTGTGATCTCAGATAACTGCCCAGCAACGGGGCACCAAACACAATTGCCAGTGCAACGGCTAGCCAGTTTACGAACGGAAGGAATTCGTCGGAAAGCTTCAGTTTCCAGCCCGACTTGCGACCACGAAGATACAAATATCCTGCACCAATCAGGATCCAGACGAAGAGGACAACGCCAAAGCCAAAACCTGGCACTTTACCCAGCGGCCCCAGATCCCACGGACGATCCAGGGGAATTTGAACGAGTACTTGCCGCATGGGAAACGTCTCCGAGCCGACAGGTGTCAGCATAAAATACTGTGAGCAACGATGGAGCGAGGCGTGCTTGAATCATTTACTTTCGACGTCAGACAACTCAATGACAACTTGCCTGACGCGTGCACGGATGCCCTTCATTCAGGGAGCTTCAAAAGCATGTTATCGATCAAGCGCGTCGTACCGACTCGTGCCGCAACCAGTGCCACCATCTCCGATGCCACGGACGTCAGTGGAGCGAGGGTATCAGCATCAACAATGACCCCGTAGTCCAATTCGACACCCGATGATGCAGATAGCTGCTCGATCAACGTCGCTTCGAGTCGGGACAGGTCACGTTCACCCGCGGCGAGCGATTGAGATACGGCCACCAGAGCCCTCGACAAGCAGAGGCCTCGCTGGCGTTCTTCGGCGCTCAAGTAAGCATTGCGGCTGCTCATCGCCATACCATCTGGATCACGCAAGGTGGGACAGGTCACGACTTCGGTCGGGATGTTCAGTTCCCGGGCCATCGTGCGGATGATCAACTGCTGCTGGTAATCTTTTTGACCGAAGTAGGCCCGATCGGCCCCGACAATCATGAACAATTTCGTCACAACAGTCGCGACACCACGAAAGTGACCGGGACGAATTGCTCCTTCCAGGATGTCCGACAACCCCTCGACTTCGACAAAGGTCCGAAATCCCGCCGGGTACATCACCTCGACACTGGGGTAAAAGATGATGTCGCATCCCGCATCGCCGCAGATCTTCAGGTCGAGATCGCGGGGTCGAGGATACTTCTGAAAGTCCTCGTTGGGACCAAACTGGGTGGGGTTCACGAAAATACTTGTGACGACAACATCGCATTCCTGCCGGGCCCGCGTCATCAGGCTCACGTGACCGGGGTGTAAAGCCCCCATCGTCGGCACAAAACCGATTGTTTTTCCGGCTCGCTGATTTGCAATGACGGCAGCGCGAACGTCGGCCGTTGTTTCCGCAATGTGGGGCGGCGTTCGGTCGGGGCTGGTCATCGGAATGAGTAACTCTTGTTATTCTTGTCGAAATCGGTGTCAGTAAACTTTCGATTCGGTTTTACGTCATTATAGAAGTATTCTTCGACCAGGGGGGGCTCTTTGTCCGTCTTGCCGGGAAAACCGAGTTGCTGGACGCCGATCGGCAGCCCCGACTTGTCTTCGATCCAGAGCCTGGTCGTGTGAAATTTGAAGTCTTTGTAGGGCTTTTCATGCACTGATTCGAACACCGTGCAGATCTCACCCGTCGGCAGCTTCGAATTGGGACGCTTTTGCGTGGTGGTGCCGTCAAACTTGGATTCGAGTTCCCACTGCTTGATGACCCGTTGAAGCATCTGCTTCATTCCGATCGACGTAATGGGATGCTTGCTTTCCGCCATGGCATCCGGGCCGGCAGGAGGGAGCGCGACAGTTCCGATAATGGACTTGAAACCCGCTTCGCGTACCAGCAGGTTGTTGTTATTCTGCCCTTTAACGTACAGAACCTCGCGACCGGGGCTATTGTCGAGGAACTTCAGGTAGACGCTGAACGGCTCTTCGCGAAACTTCATTTTCATCGAGGCCTTGATCAGCTTTTTTCCGATCACTTCCCGCTTGACGAAAATGCATTCGTAATCTTCGATCTCTTCGAGTTTGTCGTGCGCCTTGTACGCCAGTTGCAGCGGAATATAGAGAGCATGGGCCTCATCGACCTCGACCCGGTCCGCTGCCGGCGCTTTATTCACCGTGGTCGTGACCTGTTCGGTATTGGTCTGTGCGTCGACAGTCATCGCGGAAACGGCCATCGAGACCATGCAGTAACCGACGGTTCTCGACAATCCGCCAATCGACCCCATCCCGGCAACAAATTTGGGCATCTGAACGATCCTTCGCAATCATTAAGATAAGCCCGATTCGCACGTTGGTGCGTTCGGTATCGAAAACGATGACTTTTTAGACATTATCCGATGATCGGGAATCGATCAAACCCAATTAACTTCCGGCAGCCGCGATTCACACCCTTCTCGACGGATCCTGGTTCACTGCGGAATTCCCGACTCCCTGCCCCATTGTGACCTGGTTTTCTTCCTGATAAATCAGCAGTGATTGGTCGTTACTCCTCCTCCGGAACGTCATCCTTGGCCTGATGCGTTCGCTAGAAAGCAAAAACGTGACCCCTGACGAAACCGCCGATCACATTATCCGCCTCGAAATGGCGGTAGCTCATCTCCAGCACGAACTCGAGCAGATGCACTCCGTTCTGCTGGCCGTTCAAGGCGAGCTGACAGGAACCCGCGATCAGATCTCGAAACTCGAACGACGCATTGATATTGTCAATGAAGGGGGGCAGGAACGGGACATCAACGACGAAAAACCGCCGCACTACTGACCGTCATCGCATCTTGTCCCCCAGTGCGGCAGTGGGCGCTGACCCGCCCCCACTCCAGAAGGAACAGTATGCATGCACGTCGAGACTCACGATCAGTTTGATCCAGAACTGGATCTCAAGTTCGAGCGACTTGTCAAAGTGACCGCAAAGCACCTCTGGACGGGTTGGACAGACCCCGAAGTGCTGAAAACCTGGTTCTGTCCTCCCCCCTGGAAGACGATCGAATGCGAGATCAACCTCATTCCAGGTGGAATTTTTCGGACCGTCATGCAGGGGCCTGACGGAGAAACGACCGAGAACACCGGCTGCTTTCTCGAGATCGTGAAGAATCGAAGACTGACTTGGACCTGGATGCTGGGCCCGGGTTATCGACCCAAAGACACATCCGAAGCCCCGTTCGCCTTCACTGCAACGATCTCATTCGAAAAGGTACCGGGGGGGACAAAATACACGGGACATGTCCGGCACACCACCCCCGAAGGACGCAAGCGGCATGATGCAATGGGCTTCCAGCAAGGCTGGGGCGTAACGCTGGACCAACTGCTCGCGCTCGCCCCATTAAAACGATGACGCAAGGCCCCCATGGCGGCGATCAGTTGTTAAGCGACTCGGCAACATCCGTCTGGTAGGCCGTCATCCCCGGCAGAAATCCGACCAGCGCCCCCATCAGCAAGAGAACCGGCAATACGACCAGTTCGTAGGTGGAGAATGCACGCGGGTCGATCAGCAGACCGGTTTTTGCAGCGACAATGGGGGCCGCTGCGAAGACCAGTCCATGGCCCAGCAACAGACCTAACAGACCTCCGCCTACGCAGAGAATGATTGATTCCGCCAGGACAATAGTGAGGACAGTTCCTCGTTGCGCCCCCAACGCCCGCATGATGGCGATTTCACGTCGGCGAGCTGACATCGAGTTGTAAATGCTCACAAAAATCCCGATCCCTGATACCAGCACGATCAGGGCGGTCATGACCAGAAACATCGCTTGCGCAGGGGCAAGAAACTCCGTGAACAGTCTCTGCATGGGAACAATCGGATTCACTCCCTGTCCCTGATTCCCTTTCTTGAGTTCCCCCGCCATCAGGTTCGCAGCAATTGCGGATTTACATTGCAGGAGGACTGCCGTCACTTCCTTCTGTACATCGGGAAGATCGTGGCTGTGTCCGTGATGGTCGTGCCCCCCGGCACTGTGGTCGTGCACTCCGTATTTCTTCTGAATTCGGGCAATTTCTGACTTGAGCTCTTCGTCAGTCAGAGCAGGTTCACCGAAGAACTTACGTTCTCGTTCGATCGCTTCTTTGAGAGGTTTGTCGTGCCCCTGAATCTGGTAGAAGCCTTTCAAATTCACGTACACCGTTTTGTCATGAGGCGTCCCGGTGGGGGCGAGGATCCCGACCACCTCAAATTCTTCATCATGGACATGATCTGATTCCGCACCTCCGTGAACCAGTTTCAGCTTGCTCCCCAGTCCCCAGCCATTCTCCCGTGCAACCCGGTCGCCGATGTAGGCATCGAAGTCCCGCCGAAACCCATGCCCTTTCACCATAAAGGGTTGTTTAGGGGCGTAGTCGACGTCGAAAAATTCAGGTACGGTCCCCACAATCGGAAAACCGCCTTGTTCTGTGACATCCCCCATCGCAACCGGAATGGCGACAGCAACACGGGGATCCTTCTTCAATTCCTGAAAGTACCGATAGGGCAAATTCTCGATCGGTGGACTGATGTGGTAGACGGTGCTCAGGACCAGTTGCAGGGGATCCCCTTTGGCTCCCACGATCAGGTCGTAGTTGATGGCCCGCTGACTGAATATGGATTGCAGGATCCCATAGATCACAAGGACCGCCACCATCAACATCACGCCCAGTGCTACACTGAGAGCGGTCAATGAGGAAGCCAATCCGCGCTCACGGATGCTTTTCCAGGCGATGGTCGCAAGATTCACGGAATAACCTTCAAAAAGACACAAGATACACACACAGGCTTACGCAGACCGTCCTGGTTGCGTGGGATTTTCTTCCCCTCACGGAACAGGCTCATCCCGTGTTCAGGCCGGTGGAGTATGGCAGATTGCGGTGGCGAGATAAACACTTTCTGCCGTGTCACGATCAGTGCTGGCAGTCAGTCCTTACCCCACCGGGGCTCTGCCCACAATCAGTTCCGACTCCAGTTTGCATGAGGCGAATCCCCGGCGGCACCTGAGCGCCGCCAGGGATTCCTCTATCGCGACCGACAAGGCGGGCTAGTGCTTGTGTCCACCTTTTTCGGCACCCGCTTTGTAAACGGGATGGTTCCGGTTGCCTCGTGAATTCACGTACGCAACGAGATCCAGAATTTCGTCCCGAGTCAGTTTGTCCAACAGGCCCTTCGGCATGATGGAAACTTTGGATTTTTCCCGTTCGACGATCTCACTCCGTTTGACCTCGATCGGTTCGGCCTTAATGAGTGGATTTTCGACGATCTTGATCACATCGGGGGTTTCTTCGACCACGAGCCCCGTAACGACTTTTCCATTCCCCAGCTCAATGACGTTGGTCTGGTACTTGTCATTGATCTTGGCGGAAGGATCAAGAATTTCCTTGAGAATATCGACACTGGTCCATTTGGGTTCGAGCTTCGTGAGGTCCGGACCAAACTCGCGACCAGCACCGTCGAATTTGTGACAGCCGACACAGTTGGCCACCGTAAACAGCTGCTTGCCATTGCCAAAGTTGGGTCTTGCATGCGAATGGTCGTCGCTGTTTCCGTGGCCACGACTTACCGCGAGCGTCGCAACAATGTCGGACAGATCTTCAAACTTCCACTCGGTTCGGGGCCGACGATCCTTAAGCAATGCATCGACCGGCTCTATGTGATTCGCAGCGAGATACGGTTCCGGACTGGCGAGATACTCGTCCAGATTCGGGACGACATACAAGGCACCGTACATGCGGCGCCAGTGCCCCGGATAGGTACACACAAAGGGATAGACGCCGGGTTGCTGCGGTGCCGTAAAGCTGACTCGCTGGCTGTCGCGAGGCTGCAGTAAGGTACTCTTGGCAAGAACCTTGTCCGACTGCGGCACGTAGTATCGCTCGGCAAACGCCGGTTGTTGGGCGTTGGCTTCAGACATCAGTCCAATTTCCTCGAGTGCCCCTGGCTGAGTGATCACAAAGTTGTGTGGCATCAGATCGCTGTTCTCAAGCAGGAATTCGACCGGTTTGCCCGCCGCGACAACGACCAGATCCTTATCGAACGCCATTTTCTCGAAGATCGTCCCGATCTTGATGACGCGAACGCCCAGTTCACCCAGGATGGCGCGCGTCTTCTTCGCCTCTTCCACCGGCAGCAGCGTCGTCAGTGCGTCGGAAAACTCGAGTGCATCCAGGGCCGCTGGAGATGTCCGGTCGGCCGCGGGGGTCTTCTGAATCGAAGCAATCAACACCTCCAGCAGCGGCGCCGCTTCATCCTTCGGCCAGGCCGACTGTGGCAGTCGCTGAAGAGCACGAATGGCCGTGCTTCGTTCTACATCTTCCTTCACAAATTTTTGAAGCAGTGAAAACGTTCTTGGTTCCTGTCCGCGAACGTAGGTCAGGGCCAGCATGGCGGCACGACGGACAAGCGACTCGGGACCGCCCCCCTCAAGAGTGAAGGAAACGCTGACCTTTGGAGCAGGGTTCTTCTCTTTGACGAAGACTTCAGCCCGCTTGTCGTCCAGCACTTTCAACGTGAACTGGTCCAGCCGATCAGGAATCTCGGTCCGGTTGAAGATGTTAATCTGATCGATCGGATAGACCTCGCCCAGATCGACTTCCCACCACGGCTGTGCGGTATTCTCTTCGGTATGGGTCTGCCCGCCATCGCCATAGGCACCGGACTTGTTCCCATCGATACCACGGGAAGCATCCCCCCCCGAAGCGGTATTCTTCTGCGTCGCTTTGCCCCGGCGAGCGATATTCACACCACCGCTGAGCACTTCGACTTCAGCAAGTGTCAAGGTTCCCTTTCCGGGCAACTCAACTCGCACATAGCGTCCCAGCGTTCCTTTAGAGGTCGTGCCGGCGATGGAAGCAGGAAGCCCGTCAAGCAGTGGCACCACCTTGTCGTACAGACTGGCCCGAATCGAGGCGTCGCTGATCAATGGCAACGCGTTCACGAAATCAATCAGGTGGTTTGAACTGGTTGTCGCCAGCGCCCAGGACTTATCGATCGTGCCATCGACATTGATCAACGAGACAAACCCGATCTGTCGGAAGATGGGTTGCTTTGCGGATGTCGCCAGCTTTTCGAGTTCCGCACGAGCCGTCGTCAGTTCCGCGGCACTTCGTCCCGTCAGTTGTCGCACCAGATCAAAGATCACGGTGACGTCCGCATTCGACTGCTTTCCGTCCAGCGTATTGATGGCATCCATAATCACGGCCAACTGTGGCTTGTTGTCCAGCCGCGAAAGTCCTTCGATGGCCTCGCGTCGGGCTTCATCCCGCAGCCCAGGCCGGTTCAGCATTTCCACGTAGACCAGTCGGTCGCGCTTTTCGTTCAGCAGCTGGTCATTTGTAAGACTCTTCAGGAAGTACCTGGCACCGGCATCGGAGGTGAATTCCACACGTCGGTTTTCCCGGCTGGCAAGATCCAGATAGGGTTGAAGCGTCCGCATGACTTCCTTCGACATGTGGTCAATAAACGCATCTGTCGGTTTTTCGCGCGCGATCAGCACAACTTCGGCCGCTTCCGCCTGCGGCAGGAAGCTGGCCGCCCAGATTGCCTGCAATCGAACTCGGGGGGCCTCATCGTTCGCCGCCTGTTTCAGCAGATCCAGAGTATTGCTGACGCGATCCCGCCAAGCCTGCAGCACACGAATCGCGGCTGCCCGTGCGCGATGATCCCGGGCCTTCAAAAGTTGTTCCAGCAATGCTGTATTAAGCACATTGTGATGCTGGTGAACCCAGAGTCCCTCGAGTGCATGGTGATCGTAATCTGCATGATTCTTATCCAGCCGGGCGAGCCAGGGTTCCAGCGCCGCAATCACATCAGCGGTGAGTCGAGCGGAAAGTTCGATGCGCGCTCGTGAACGGACGCGGTCATCTTTCTCTTTCAGAACGTCCAGCAGCTTGCCGATCGGTTGACCAGCAATGGGGATCGGTTTGATCAGATCGCGTCCCTCGTATCGAATGCGGTAGACACGGCCGTGAATCCGGTCGCGATTGGGGTCACGCAAGTTGTGCTGCATGTGTCCGATGATTGGATTCTGCCAATCGGTGAAATAAATTGTACCATCCGGTGCCGTTTCGATATCGGCAGGACGGAAATTGGGATCACTCGACATGACCAGTGTTTCAGGGAACTCGGTCGCCCCGAAACTCCCTCCGTCCTCGAAAACCTTGTACTGCAGGATTCCCTGGAGCCCGATGACGTTCCCGACGAGCAGGCTGCCGCGCATCTCTTCAGGAAAGTGGCTGCTGCTGAGGTATTCAATCGCCGGGCAGGGGCGTGTGCGTTGTTTGTAGACCGTCGGTGTGCCACTGTGCTTGTGAGGGTATTCGAGGAAGCTGGACATCAGCGTCGCGTCGTATGGAGCAGAACCGGTTCCATCCACGACGATGTCCTGTCCCCAGGCATTAAATGAATGGCCGTGTGGATTGGCGAATCCATAGGTCACGTAGACGTCGGTCTTCTGGGACCGGGGTTCATAACGGAACACTGCCCCGTTCGCGACGCGGCGAGGAGCCCCCCAGGGGGTCTCAATCTGCGAATGATGAAATGTCCCTTCCTGGAAGTACATCGCGCCACCCGGATCAAGAGCAAAGCTGTTGATCGTGTGGTGCGTATCGGCGGTGTCGAACCCGTGAACAACACGTTCCTTCACGTCGTATTTGTCGTCTCCATTCGTGTCTTTCAGAAACAGCAGATCCGGTCCCTGTGCTACCAGGACGCCGCCTCCCCAGAATTCAAAGCCAGTAGGATTGTGCAGGTCACCGGCGAAGGTGATGCACTTGTCCGCCTTGCCGTCGTGATTGGTGTCTTCCAGGATCAGCAGGCTGTCGTTCATGGGCGTTGTCGGCTTCCAGTGCGGATACGTCGGCCAGGTCGCCACCCACAGACGACCGCGTGTATCAAAGGCCATCTGCACGGGATTGATCAGTTCGGGAAACATCGACTCGTCCGCGAACAGTTCAACCTTGATGTTCTTAGCAACCGTCATCTTCTTGATTGCTTCTTCCCCCGAAAGGAACAGGTGCTTGCCCCCTTCGAGCGGACCGGGTTTGTTGGAAATCACTTCCAGGAACTGGGGCAGGTTCGTATCGTCCGGCTTGATCGTTTTCCCCTGTGCCGCTGCCCAGACGACCTTGTCACGGTTGGACGTCAGCGTATCCAGGACGTCGAGTTCACGCTGGCCGACGGAGTAATTCGACAGTCCGTCTCCATACCCACCGGGCCCCTCGGAAAACTTGAGAAACGCCCGGTCACCGTAGGTCGAATAGCCGTCTGTAACCCGATAGCGGTTGTACCAGTAGAAGTTTTTGTCGTTGACCGCAGCCTGAATGGAGCTGAGCCGGGATGCAGGAATCGAATCGAGCTGCTCGCTCTTCGATTTGAACAGGCCTTGAACAGCAACGCGGGCGATCGTCCGGTCACCGTCAGCGTTCTGGTGGACGCCGTTGATGGTCGCAACAGGGGCCTTGCTGTCACGAGAATTGCCGACGACCGGGGAATCGCCGTTAAATAACTTCAAGGTCGGCGTGAACAAGTCTACGAACAAGACCGAGTTGGCACGGGCGACTTCGCCCATGGCATTGGAATACAAATTGAGTCGGGCATTGGCAGCCACGACCTGTGTCCGCGACAGCAAATTGGGATCGCCGACAAATTCATGCGCGATCGGCGAGAACAGGACGAGGCGTGGCGCTGACTTTCCGTTGTACTGCTGGCTCAAGGTGTGCTTGATGAAGGCATCCACGTTTTCCTTGAATTCTGCGAGGCCTGCTTCACCGGCAAAGGACTCGTTGTAGCCGTAGAAGGCGAAGACGACGTCGGCATTGGTGTTGGTCAGTTCAAACCGGTTCTCCCGCACCTTTCCTTCGTCGCGTTTGGAAAGCTTGTCGACTTGCGGACAGGGAGCATTGCCGCTCAGCCATTGATCGTGCGTACCAAAGTCCATCGAACGGAGTCGCTTGTTGCGATCGCGAAATCCGTTGATCTCATCACCACTGTAAGCCAGATTGCGAAAGACAAGTTCGGCGTCGGGAAACTTTGCGTGAATATAGGTTTCGAGCCAGCCGTAGTGCTGCATGCGTTCGGCGACGGTGCCACCCACAATGCAGATGTGATCGCCCTTCTTCAGCTCAAGCTGCGATTGAGCACTGACCGTCGACGATAGCGAGATACACAAGACGAAAACGCAAAGATGCCACTTCATTCCGGTCGTTCCTCAGTGATGTTGGCAAATACGCTCGTTCCGAACGAGTCGATTCAGAGGTCGCCAGATTAACGCATCCGATGGTCTCTGACGACCGTTCCGCCGTGGTTCTCGTGATCAACCGCGGGACGACGAACTGCGATGGACGACCCAGCCGGGGACTTCGACCTGGATCTGATAGACGGTCTTGCCTGCGGTGACGTAGAGCGTCTTCAGATCGGGACCGCCCCACGTGCAGTTCGTGACGATGTCTTCGTCGATCGGAATACACCCCAGCAGAGTTCCGTCCGGGCGAACCACGTAGATGCCAGTGGGAACCCGGTCCGTTTCGATCGCGCTACGAGCACGGGAAATCCCTGCGGCGATGTAGAGGGTTCCCTGCGAGTCGATACACATACCATCGCCTCCCCGTCCCGGAGCAAAATCGAAGACGAGACGCTGCTGCGAGAGTGTTCCGTCACTTGAGAGATCGAAAGCCCAGATGCGTCGGTGCCCCCCTGCGACCGTGCAACTGTCGACGACATACAGTGTCCGTTCGTCGGGACTGAGCGCAATTCCGTTGGGTCGCTGAATCTCGGGCTGAGTCAGTACTCGTGTGACGGTCCCGTCGCGATCAATCCGATAGATGGAATCATGATCCAGCTCCATCGTACTTCGGTCGTAATAGCAGGGATCCGTGAAGAACAACTGGCCGTTGGAACAGGCCGCGATATCATTCGGCGCGTTGTAGCGTTTCCCTTCAAATCGGTCGGTCAGGACCTCGACAGCCCCCGTCCTCAGATCGGTCCGGGTGATGCGACGATTCCCGTCGTTGGGACAGAACTCGTTCCCTTCGCAGGCCAGCAGACGCCCTTCAACGTCAAACAGCAAACCATTGGCCCGGCCGCTCGGCTCGCGGAACACCCGGTAATACTTTGAACCTTTTTCGAGAACCAGAATCCGGTTGTTGACGATGTCCGTAAAATAAAGATTGCCCGTCGAGTCGCAAGCAGGTCCTTCCGTGAAGGCGATGCTGGTGGCAACAGTAGGTCCGGAGAGCACTCCGGGCGGCATTGGGAGTCCATGCAAATTCATTGTTGTTCCATCCGGGTGTTGTCGTCGCCCGACATCATCGCCGAAGCTCGTTCGTCGTTCGGCTTGATACGGGCCGCATTGTCTGGCCACCAAACGTCGAGCAGTCGAGCAGCGATGGCCTTGCCGCCGCAGAATACGAAACGGCGAGTTCTTCGTCGAATGTGACCGAGCTGCGGTCTGCAGGAACCACATTGACTGCCCGCCGGTCGATTTGAACCCGCAATCGCCAGGTTCCTGTTCAAAACCGTGGTGAATCCCGGCTTTTTGAATGGTACGCGAAGTGCAATTTACACTCTTAGCCGACTTGCGAATCCTTCGGAGTAAACCTCTGAATTCGTGAGTCGCGCCACTTCAGGTGCCACTCGGTGAGAGCAGCGGGAGAACTCCAGCTCCCCTTAAGTGGCAACCTCAACCCGCTCAATCCGGTAATCCGCCTGAGCAAGAGGCGAATTCCGAAGCGAGCGGTGTGGATGGCCGGATGTCATGGAGATCCAGCCTCCCGTCGAAGCCCGAAACCACAATCAGGGGTGTCAGTTGTGCATTGCAAGTGACGATTCACTGCTTCCGACTGTCCCCTTAAGAAACATTGTCTCTGAAAGGGATCATCATGAACGCAAAGCAAATCACATTAGCCACTTTGGCCGCAGCGTTGCTCGCCATTCCGTTGCCGGCTGCAATTGCGCAAGACTTTCTGAACGGACAATCATATGGCACCGGATACTACACGGGCTCGGGCCAGGGTTATTACGGCGGTTATGGTCAGGGGTATGGGGCATACGGATCGGGGTATTCATCTGAATTTGCACCGGGCTATCCCACACTCTCACAACAGAACTACGTCCCTTACCGCGACGACATCGCACCGGTTCGCTCGTATAATTCCTTTGGATCGGGCCGATATGGAGCGACGAAACCGAACTCGATCTTCCAGAACTCCTACAACCAGGGATATGGTTTTGGGACTGGATATGACTACGGGTACGGCTTCGGTGGCGGGGGTCCTGGGCTCTCTTACGGCGGTCACCATCAGAGAATCGATGGCTTTGGCGGTTCCGGGGATCACTACTACCGCAAGGGCTCTCCGTACAGCCGATTCTAGGATCACCTCCCGGAATCACCGTAGACGAGATTAGCCGTTCGCCGAGGAATCGCCCGAGTTCTGGGCGATTCCCTGCGAGCGGAGCTGATTGCGAAAGAGGGGTGTGAACGTCTCTCCACTCGCCAGTTGACAATCCACCTTCACCCCCGCCCCTTGCACCCCGCCAAATATACTCGCCAGAGCAGCATCTGCCGCATCTCGCCCTGTGCCAATCCGCACCAGGCCGTTCAAGGGAGCCAGTCGGGTTGAATCAAACAACAGCCACTGACCTGCGACATAACATTCAAACAGGGCATGAAAGTCGGGCGGATTAAGCTGGTAGGCGTACCCCGAAAAATAGCGGGCGGGGATGTTCAGAGCCCGACAGAAGGCGATACCGAGATGGGCAAAGTCGCGGCAGACACCCCGTCGTTCCACCACCGTGTCATAGGCCGATGTCTGCGAATCGGTGCTGCCTAACGCATATTCAATGTTCGAATGAATCCAGTCATCGATCGCAACCACCTTTTGATAAGGGTCGTTAATCTTACCGAACAGGTCCCAGGCGAGTTTCGACAGTCGATCCGACTGGACGTAACGGCTCGGAAACAAATACGGGATTGCGCTTCGGTCCATCTCCGCGATGGAGACGGGGGGGGCACCTTTTGCAGGTACCAGTTCCGTCGAGCAATCCACTGTTGCGGAATAGCAAATCTCGAGAGTTTGTGCGTTTCCGGTCTGTAATCGGATGAACCGGCTGCTTCCAGCCTCCAGGTAAAACTCTTCATAGTTGACCTGAGGGTTCGTCGTGAGCTTCTCCTCGACGACATATTGCGCGCTGCTCATCTGCGCCTGAATATTTAGAATCAGTGTCGAGGGAAACTTGACGTGATAATTCAACTGTGAGCTGACGTTAAATCGCATGAGCTTCTCAACTTCACTGGGAGGCCAACTGGGAGGTCACGGAAATCATCCGAGAGCCTGACCAGGATGCACCGCGATCCCCAGGCCCTCAACCTTTTCTCATGCAGATGACGTTCCAATGGCGCGATTTCCTCCACAGTACCCGTTCGACCTCCACCAGGCGAGAACACGGGCGATTGTGGCCGTAACGATCGCAAAACCGAGAGGCAGACTGGATGGATCTGATCCACATTGGATTCCGGCGAGTCTGAGGGGACCATTTCCTCAGATTCATAGAGAGCTCCCCGTCGCGGACCTATCCAGACTCGGAGCCGGTCAACCTGAATTCCAAGCGTGGCATCAGAATATACCCGGTTCTGAACTCGACATGGCGCTGCGAACTGGCCACTTTGCTATCATTGCTGTAGGTTACCCCCCTCGTCACCGATTCCCTTCGCGGGTCGAGATCATGTCGCTGAGAGCCAACGAGACAACTGCTTCCCCTGCGAAGAAAAGGAAACTCGCTTTCACCGCGCTTCCTCGGTCATTGTCTCAATCGAAACCGAGAACAAAAGAAGTCTCGGCGTCCGTCATCGTCAGTCTCGCGCTGCATGCCCTGGTACTGTTTGTCTTGAGCTGGATTTACTTTGACCTGCCGCGGCCGATGCTCCTGGACTCGATCCTGACTCTGGTGGTCGCGGACGAGAAACCTTCCGTCGAAGCCCCGCAACTGGATCTTCCCACAGACGAAGCCGATCTCGCCCCCGCCGAAATGGGCGAACTGCTGTCAGACCTGGACTTGTCGGAAGATCTGACACAAGAACCGGTGGAGTCCGTTCAGTCCTTTTCCACAGACCTGGACGGTGTGGATCGCCCGAAAGTCGTCCAGAATCCTCAGATCGTCGTCCCCCCCATCCAGCGTCCTGCAGCAAAGCGCGTCACCTCCAAGAAACGTAATCCCGGTCGAACAGGAAACGGGGGGCAGGCGGCAGATCCTGGCGAGCATGTGAATCATTTTGTCGGACGAAGCCCTAAATCGCGTGCCGCCCTGGTGAAACGAATGGGTGGGACCGATGCCAGTGAAGCCGCGGTTGCCCGTGGACTGGTCTGGCTCAAGAACCATCAACGATTCGACGGTTCATGGAACTTCAATCACGCTCACTACCCGGCCTGTGACTGTTCCATGCCAGGCTACATGGACAACAACCCCAATGCTGCCACGGCGATGGCGCTCATGGCATTTCTCGGTGCCGGCCAGACACATGAAGAAGGTGAGTACCAGACCGAAGTTCTCAAAGGCCTGGATTTCCTCATGCAGAATGGGATGGAGGTTGAGTCGGGAATTTGCTTCTACGGAAACCTGGCTGGCCCACCAACCTACTACACACACGGCCTCGCGACGATCGCCCTGAGCGAGGCACTGGCAATGACCGGGGACGCCCGACTCAGACCCGTCGTTACAGGCGCCGTCGAGTTCCTCGTTGCAACCCAGGAACTCGGAGGGGGGTGGCGCTATTATCCCGGTCAGCCGGGGGACACGTCTGTCGTCGGCTGGCAACTCATGGCACTGAAGAGTGCTCAGTATTCTCGTATCCCGATTCCCCAGCGAGTCTTTTCGGGGATTGATCAATTTCTTGTGGGTGTCTCGTCGATGCGCGGCTCACAGTACGCATACACACCACAGCGGCGTGACGCTCCCACTCCTTCGATGACCGCCGTAGGTCTGTTAAGCCGGATGTATCTCGAGTGGAAAGACAACGGCAGGCTCGCCGCAGGTGTTCGGCTTCTGGACGAACATGGCCCGGACTACAACGATATGTACTACAACTATTACGCGACTCAGGTGATGCATCACTGGGGCGGCGCTGAGTGGGACCGCTGGAATCTGGTCATGCGCGAACGCCTGATCCGTACCCAGATTCAGGAAGGACATGCCATGGGGAGCTGGGATGTCGCCGACTATCACGGCAGGGGGGGAGGTCGGCTCTACATGACCACACTCGCACTGCTGACGCTGGAAGTCTACTACCGGCACCTGCCGCTATATCAGAAAGATCGAATCGAGATTCCACTCCTCGACAAGACTCAGGTCGACAAGACTCAGGCAGAGCCGAAAACGCCCTGACAAATCCCGGTAGCGGAGCGTCATGAAAACAGGTGCCCCGAGTTCTGCTGTCATCCCTGAACCGAGTCGGTTTCCATCGTCAATCGATGTTCACTTCGAGGGCCTTGACTGAGGCCTCGAGATCTCCTGTTCGAAAAACGGAGATAATCTGTTCGTGTTCCTCGTAGACTTCGATCGGATCCGAATACCGCTTTCGTTGTGTCTGCCAGAAGTGCGAGCGGACGCGGGAAATCAGCGTCATCCAGATCGCTTCCACATCTCGCTGCTTCGCCCGACGGACGATGGAACGGTGGAAGGCAATATCCTGCTCACCAATTGAAATGAAGTCGCTCGACAGACAGGCCGCTCTCAGCTTCTGGAGAATCTCGTTCCAGATCACGTAGTCGGCTTCATTGATCTCATGAAAGAACGATCGCAGCGCAAAAATTTCGACACTGCGACGAATCGGCACGACCAGTTCCCGGATGGCATCCGGGGGGCGTGAGGCAACTTTGACACCCAGATTCGGTCGCCCCTCCAGCAGTCCTTCCTGAGTCAACTGCTGAAGGGCCTCACGAATGGGAGTTCGACTGACGCCAAATCGTTCAACCAGTTTATTTTCGCTCAAACGTTCCCCTTCCGCGAAACGACCGCAGAGCAGGTCGTTTCGCAGTTGGTCAACGATTTGTTCGCGCAGGCTAAAAACCAGGCCAGCCATTAAATCATCTTTCCGAGCCTTCCAAGGGCTCCGACGAAGGACAAACTCCTGATTACTTTCGTCCTGATTCGGCGATCAGATACTTCGCCACGAAATCTTCATTCAGGGTGACTCCAAGGCCCGGCCCATCCGGTGGGGAAATCCAGCCATCAGTGGCCTGAACTCGCTCATGAGTCAATTCGTGACGCAGTGGCGAGTCTTCCACACAGTCCTCGAAGACAAATGCGTCTCGGCAGGTGCTGAGCCAATGCAGACTTGCTGCAACGGTCACAGGGCTGGTGTAGCAGTGATTGCAAAGCCGTG
Organism: Schlesneria sp. DSM 10557; assembly: GCF_041860085.1. Classification (NCBI taxonomy): domain Bacteria; kingdom Pseudomonadati; phylum Planctomycetota; class Planctomycetia; order Planctomycetales; family Planctomycetaceae; genus Schlesneria; species Schlesneria sp. DSM 10557. Next base: position 6,437,689 of record NZ_CP124747.1, on the reverse strand, counting down.
CACCGATTTCCTGGACACGCTGCTTAACGTAGTCGGCGTCAGTAAATCCGTTGCGTGCCAGGTCGACTTGATAGATGTCGAGAGCTCGAGCTTCGATCAAGGGACGCCAGGCCTCACGACCGCATTCCTCTTCACCCCCGGCAATTGGAACTGGTGAGCGGTCACGCAACCAGCGGTAACCTTCCACGTCTTCAGGTCGCAGCGGCTCTTCCAGCCAGCCGATCCCGTACTGCTCAAACGCATTGGCGCGCTGGAGTGCGGTGCGGGCGTCCCACACACAGCCGGCATCAATCAACAACGTTCCGTCGCCAATTCCGTCCCGGGCCGAACGGACCAATTCGATGTCGAGAGCTTCACTTTGCCCCATTGGCTCCCAGCCGAACTTGATTGCATTGTATCCCGCTGCACGCCATCGCTGTGCGATCGCCTTGGTCTCGGCTCCATCACGTCCGAACAGAATCGAGGCATATGCCTTGATCCGGTCATGCTGCTTGCCACCCAGCAGGCGATGGATGGGCTGGTTGTAGAGTTTCCCTTTGAGGTCCCACAACGCCATGTCGACAGCGGCCATGGCCGTGATAGTCACCGAAGAACGACCGAAATAGAGCGTGCGGCGATGCATCTTCTGCCAGAGACGCTCGGTCTCGAGCGGGTTTTCGCCGATCAGCAGCTGACGCAGACCGCAGGCGATGTTGTGACTGAAAGGGGCGTCGATAATCGCCTTGACGACTTCAGGCTGAGAATCCGCTTCACCAATCCCTTCCAGACCCGAGTCGGTTTTAATGCGGACAAGCACAGCGTCCTGGCTACTGGCGGTTTTCGCTTCAACGCTGGGGACGCGCAACAACTGGCAGATGACTTCCGTAATTTTCATGTACTAAATCTTATCCGTGGAACAGAAAGGGGTAAGGAAACAAAACAAGATGCAAAAACGTCAACGAGGCAAACTTTTCCCGTCGATGGCCGCCTTAGCGTTTCAAAGCCGCGCCAAGAGTGTCACGAAGTGCATACTGCGCATACGGGAATGGGTACTTGTCAGAGTTTGGTTGCGGGACTGAAAAGGACGATCAGCAAAGGGATCGACCAGCCGACGGATCCGCTTCGAACCCTGTATCGACGCTTCCATGGGTCGCACTACGTTTTTTGACGCAGCAGTTCGAGACCGAGAAAGCCCCCAACCGAAAGTCGGCTTAACAGCACTGAAGAGCTGGCACAGGACTGAGTCCGAACAGAACCAGCGGTGGAACGCCGAGACGGCGAGCAGGAATTGTCCCGATCGCGTCCTCACCTGCGGTTGACAGTAAGCCGGCATTCAAATGCTTTCTTTCGGTGCACGCACCCTAATCCGCAAAAGAACCTCAACGCGGTCGACTGTACCGGGACGATGAATATCAACATGCATAAGAATCAACCTCTATGAAGTTGACCGCATATTGTATGCAGGATACTTTATTCATTATGCATCCGTTCACAAGCTCGGCGGGTGGAAATGTCCAACGAATTTTGAAGCTGGGAAGCACCACGTGGGACGACGGACGACCCTGCAGCCGATTTTGAGCTGCATCATCTTGTTCAGCTTCGTCACATCAGGTTGGGGTGCGGATGCGGCTCCCCCCGGCGACCTGCGCAGCCAGACGATCCAGCTCATCAAAAGCCGGTGTGTGAAGTGCCACGGCCCTGCCCAGCAGGAAGGAGGGCTGAGTCTTGCATTACCCTCTGGAATTGCCCGCGGGGGACATTCCGGTATCGCCGTCATCGCGGGAAACCCTGCTGAAAGTCTGCTCTGGCAACGCGTCGAAACCGATGCCATGCCCCCCGACGAACCGCTGACGCAGGAAGAAAAGGAACTGCTGCGTCACTGGATCGCTCAGGGTGCATCGGGGTTGCCCGAATCCGTCTCTCCCGTCGCGGATGGGGACGAGCACTGGGCCTTCCAGAAACTTGTGCCGAAAGAAGTCCCCCCGGTCATTGATGCACCCCGAGTCCTGACTCCGGTCGATGCATTTCTCTTGAAAGAGCTTGAAAAAGCCGGGTTAACGCTGAATACCGAAGCCGATCGGCGCCGTCTCATCCGCCGGGTCAGCCTTGATCTGACGGGTGTTCCTCCGACGCGGGACGAGATCCGGCTGTTCCTCAACGATCCGCATGAGCACGCCTATGAACAGATGGTTGAGAGATTTCTCGCCTCGGCTCGATACGGTGAACGGTGGGGAAAGCATTGGCTCGACGCGGCTGGCTACGCGGACTCCAATGGCTATTTCGGCGCGGATACTGATCGTCCTCTGGCATTCCGTTACCGCGACTATGTCATTCGCTCCATCAATGCGGACAAGCCGTTCGATCGATTCATCATTGAGCAACTCGCCGGAGATGAACTCGCACGAATCGACCGGCCGGGATTTGACGGTTCGCCCGAGACGATCGAGTTACTCGAAGCGACCCATTTTCTCCGCAACAGCCCTGACGGGACCGACAGCAGTGACGGGAATGAAGATGAAGTTCGGGCCGACCGCTACGCTGTGCTGGAAGGGGAACTCCAGATCATCGGATCCGCACTTCTAGGAATCACCGTCCAGTGCGCACGCTGCCACGACCACAAATTTGAGCCGCTCCGACAGAAAGACTACTACCAGCTGCAAGCCGTTCTGTTCCCCGTATTTAACGTCGACAAGTGGGTCACCCCCAACGCCAGACAAGTGACTGTCGGGTCGCCAGAACAGATTGCGGCCTACGAAACAACAATTCAGAAGATCAATGACGAAATTGCAGCCGCTCGGGAGCAATACCGCGAATGGATTCGTGCGAACAGAGAAGCGGGGAAACCCGTATTTCGCGATGACTTCGACGGGGCTGCCAGAAAACTGGCTGACACGTGGGCCAATTTTGCACCGGGCGATGCCGCACCGGCGGGGCAACCCGCAATCAACATTGATGCCACTGAAGCCCCGGCTGCGAGGGCTTCTGACGGCCGACTGCAGATCATCGAGTCCGGTGGCAGTGGTGATCGTGCCTGCAGCACCCGACAAATTTTCGATTGGACACCAGACCAGGAAGGAAACTGGATCCGCGTCACGTTCGATCTGGTGACAGGTGCCGACTACGTCGGTTTCCTGATCGCTCTGCGAGATTTCAACGACGCTGAAGATACTGTGGCGGGTAATATTCTACTGGACGGGGCCGCGTCGGGTGGAGTTACGGTTCACGTCGACTACCCCGGGACCGGCAGCCGCGGTGTGGGATCGATCAGTCAGCAGAAATGCCTCCCTGGCCACAACTACGGAGTGCAGGTGACAAACATGGGTGGCGGCAAGTACCAACTGGCCCATGTCTTCGACGGAGCTGTCGAAACCCAGTCGATCACTCTCACAGAGAAAGACCTGCCCGACGGCGGATTCGGGTTTGAATACTGCTGCGGTCGCAGTTTTACCGTCGACAACGTCCTGATTGAGACCGGTGAGACAACTCCTGATGCACTCGCCTTCCGTGAAGAGCTTGCAAAGCGAGTCGCCAGGAAGCGGGCGGAACACGAGACTGAGATTCGCCAGATCGAAGCCCGCCGACCCCGACATCCGGGACTTATCGCGGCCGCGATGGATCTGTCGGCAGAAGCTCCCGAGGTTTACCTGCTGGAGCGCGGGGTCTACAAAAACCGCAGCGAAAAAGTTGACGCTCGTGCGCCGGAAGTGCTGGCAGAGGAGACCAACCCTTCAACGCTGCTGGGGCGGACGCCGGAAGTGACCGGTTCCACCGGAAGCCGTCTGGCTCTGGCTCGCTGGCTGACGCAGCCCGACTCGCGAGCCGCCAGCCTGCTGGCTCGTGTTACAGCCAATCGCTGGTGGCAGCACCACTTCGGGACGGGGCTGGCTCCCACGCCTGAAAACCTGGGATACTCCGGCGTCGCACCGACTCATCCCGAGCTGCTGGAATACCTGGCGAGTGAACTGATTCGGAGCGGCTGGAGTGCAAAGTCGTTCCATCGCCTGATACTCCACTCCGCCGCCTACCGCCAGTCGAGCGTCCCTCACGAGAGGGGCGAGAACATCGACCCATCCAACCAGCTCTTGTGGCGATTCCCGCTGAATCGGATGGATGCCGAAAGCATTCGAGACTCGATGCTCGCAATCGCGGGTGAGCTGGACCTGAGGCACGGTGGTCCGTACGTGCCCACGGCGCACGATGCGGAAGGGGACGTGGTTGTTAAGGAAGCGACGGACGGAGCCTTGAGACGCAGCATCTACCTCCAGCAACGTCGCACTCAAGTGCCGGGGATTCTGGAAGTCTTCGACTCACCGTCGATTGTCGCCAACTGCACTCTGCGGATCCCGACGACCATTCCTCTGCAGTCACTCAAACTTCTGAATTCGGAATTCGTCCGAAGCCGGTCTGCGGCTTTCGCAAAACGGGTCTTGTCCGACGTGGAAGGACCACTGACACGACGAATTGACTACGCCTTTGAACTGGCGGTTGGTCGGCCTGCCACCTCCGATGAGTCAGCTTTTGCGATCGACTTTCTCGAACGGCAACCTGCTGAATATCCTGGTCAGGCTGATGCGGAGGAACGGGCCTGGGTCGATTTCACAAACCTGTTACTTTCGATCAATGCATTCCTCTACATCGAATAAATATCTGGCCCAGCATCTCAGCGAGTTGATATTGCCATGCACTGCGCCGAACATTTTCTTCCGAATCGCCGAGCGTTCCTGAGCTATTCTGCGGGAAATCTCGGGGGACTGGCTTTGGCCCACCTGCTGAATCAGGAACGGGCGTCAGCGGCACCGTTGGGGAGTTCAAGCTCTCCCTTAGCGCTGGGGACGCACCATCCGGCCCGCGCCGATGCGGTGATCAGCCTGTTTCAGCACGGCGGCCCCAGTCAGATGGATCTGTTTGATCCGAAGCCCGAGCTGACGAAATATGATGGCAAACCATACGAGGGAGACCTCGAGATCCACTTCCCCGGCCAGAAGGGGAACCTGCTCGCCTCGCCGTTCAAATTTGAACCGCGCGGAGAATCAGGAATCGAACTGAGTGACTTGTTGCCGCACACCGCTACGATCGTGGACGACCTGACGCTCATTCGCTCGGTCACAACCGAGTCTGTCGATCATGAATCCGCACTGCGATTGATTCACAGCGGTAAGTTCCAGGCTGGCTATCCCACCTGGGGTTCCTGGGTGACCTATGGCCTGGGTACCGTCAATCAAAATCTCCCCGCGTATGTCGTGCTGACCGATCCGGGGGGAATGCCGGTGGATAGTGTCCGAAACTGGACCGCAGGATGGCTGCCTGCCGCCTATCAGGGAACCGCGTTCCGTCCCGGTACGACGCCTGTCCCGAATCTTGCGACTCCCGCGGGGATCACCCCGGGAGCCCGCGCAAGGCAACTGGAACTGCTCGAATCGTTGAACAAGACGCACCTGCGCTCCTACCCGAACAATACGGAACTCGCGGCTCGTATCAACAACTTTGAAATTGCCGCCCGGATGCAGGCGACCGTTCCGGAAGCACTTGATCTGTCGCAAGAGTCAGAAGCAACGAAAGCGATGTACGGTCTCGACAACCCCGCGACGGCGGAATATGGCACCCGATGCCTGATTGCTCGACGGCTCGTCGAACGAGGAGTCCGGTTTGTCCAATTGTTTCTGGCAGGTCAGCCGTGGGATACGCATAGCAATAATGCCGCCACGCTGAAGTCACTGTGCGCCCGCAGTGACCAACCCAGTGCTGCACTCGTACGCGATTTGAAACAGCGAGGCTTGCTTGATCGCACAATCGTGATGTGGGGCGGAGAGTTCGGACGGTTGCCTGTGTCTCAGGGGAAAGACGGGCGAGACCACAACCGACATGCCAATTCGCTCTGGCTGGCCGGAGGGGGCTTTAAGGCGGGCTATTGCCATGGCCAGACGGACGACTTCAGCTACAAAGCGGTTCAGGATGTGGTAACGGTTCACGACCTGCACGCGACTCTGCTTCACGCACTGGGCCTGGACCATAAAAAATTGACATACCCGCACGACGGTCTGCCGGGAAGCCTGACCGACATCGCGATTACGAAAGCAGAACTGGAGCCGAGGCTCCTAAGATAGTCGCCGCCAGGGGCAGTGGATGCAGTCCCCGCAATACCCAATGAGGTCTGCAGCCAACGCCGCAGCATTGGGGCCGGTTTCTGTCGAGGGCGATTGATGTACCCTCATCTTGGCGCGTTTCCTCTTGCCGATCGATGACGTCGGTCACCGGAGGGAATGACCAGATGAACGGTGACGAACTCGTTCCATTTTCTTTCCCAAGGACGGAGCCGTGGAGTGCGAACTCGCCTCTCCCTCACTTCACCAATTGCCAATGAACTCAATGGTGTGAGGCCACCCAGGGGCCGGAATTCGAGAAATGACGCCAGGTCCAGCAGTTGCCAACAGTCACAGAGAACGGATCGGATCGATGAAACCTCGCGTTGATGGAGTCGTCGATCGAGCCGTAACATAACTAACAGATGAATCTTACGTTCGATTTCACCTCGTCAGCATGGGGGACGAATAAGTCTCTGCAGAGATTTCCCTCACCGAACAATCGCGATTATGTCGATGGGTGAAACTCTACCGCTTGCGAACTTGTGAACGGTGAATTCGTACGTCATTCGTGGTGCACTGGATTTCCTCGTGGAATTCGAGTGGAATGAAATCCGAAATAGGAAGATCACTCCACCGGACCGGACGCCGGGCCTTCGAAGACATGTCGGCCATCAGGAAGCAGGACGTGTTTGCAGGTGGCAACGGGCACTGCGTATGATGCCTGCCCATCGGCAGATTCAACGACAATCTCTCATCTAGACATGGGGAACCGGGTGAATCGCCAATAAAAAAGACTCACCCGGGATTTGAGGAGACAGACGAGATCATGGCAAAGCCTTTGCGAATCGGAATGGTGGGTTACGGGTTTATGGGTCGAACCCATTCCAATGCCTATCGTAAAGTCAACCACTTTTTTGATTCCGAGCATCATCCTGTCTTGAAGGCCGTCTGCGCGCGGGATGCCGAAAAGGTCAAGGCGTTTGCCGATCGCTGGGGTTACGAATCAATCGAAACCGACTGGCGCAAGCTGGTCGAACGTAAAGATATCGACGCGATTGATATCTGTACTCCCAACAACCTGCATCGTGACATTGCCATCGCTGCTGCCGAGAATGGCAAGATGATCCTCTGCGAGAAGCCACTCGCCATGGATACCGCGCAAGGCGAAGAGATGTGCCAGGCGGTCGAAAAGGCCAAGGTACTGAACACGGTCTGGTACAACTACCGCCGCGTTCCCGCCGTCACGTTCGCCAAGCAGTTGATCGATTCCGGGAAACTGGGGCGAATCTTCCACTATCGTGCAAACTTCCTGCAGGACTGGACCATCTCGGCGGACCTGCCTCAAGGGGGCGCGGCCTTGTGGCGGCTCGACGCCGCCGCAGCAGGAAGCGGAGTCACGGGTGACCTGCTCGCTCACTGTATCGACACAGCCATCTGGCTGAACGGTGACGTCAAGAACGTGACTGCCATGACCGAAACGTTCGTGAAGGAGCGTAAACACACGCTGACGGGCAAGGTCGAGAAAGTTGGTATCGACGACGCCTGTACCTTTATGTGCCGGTTTGGAAACGGGTCGCTGGGACTCTTTGAATCGACTCGTTACGCACGAGGCCACAAGGCACTGTACACGTTTGAAATCAACGGCGAACACGCGTCAATCAAGTGGGATCTTCACGATCTGCACCGTCTGCAGTGGTTCGATCACCGTGATGAAGGAAACCTGCGAGCCTGGCGGTCGATCCATATCACCGACGGCGATCACCCCTACATGGGCAACTGGTGGGTTCCCGGTCTGCAGATCGGCTATGAGCACACATTTGTTCACCACGTCGCTGATTTCCTGCAAGGTGTCGACAAAGGTGTCTCTGTCTCGCCAACCTTCCGGGAAGCCCTGGAAACGCAGAAAATTTGCGATGCTGTGCTGAAAAGTGCAAAGTCAGGAAGTTGGACCGAAGTCGGATAGCGTCCCCTTGGGGCGATGGTATAATGTTGTAGAAGCGATCAGCGTTTCGCTGCATTATGCGACCAACGGCAGTTTCCAACCCTGCCGGAAAAGTGTTCGATGAGGATTCGATCCTGGTGCACTGGGGGGATTCTTCCCGGTCCGTTGGCCATCGATGATGAAGTGAGAATTGCACGGGCGACATCACCGTCGCCCGTGCTTGCTTTTTCGTGTTGATCTGCGGTGCGAGTTGGAGGGGCCCCACTCGCTTCGAAGCGGGCTCTCGCCAACTCAGGTTTTTGAATTTGGATTGAGGAATAGACAATGGAACGGCAGCCAATTTCGCGAGAAGGGTACGAAAAGAAGAAGGAAGAGCTGCGTCAGCTTGAAGAAGTGGAAATGCCCAAGATCGCACAGGCGATTGCAGATGCACGTGATGAAGGGGACCTTCGCGAAAATGCAGAATACCATGGTCAGCGTGAAGCTCAGGGGATGCTTCAGGCGCGCATTAACTCACTGAAATCGACTCTCGCAGACTGCTATATCGTTGATAAATCCAGTCTGCCAAAGGGCATTGTGACCTTTGGCACACGCGTCACTGTCAAAGATCTGAGCGACAACTCGATCGAGCAGTATGAGTTTGTGGGTCCAGGTGAAGAGGACTACACCAGCGACGTTATGAAGATCCTCACCGCCTCACCGCTCGCGACGGCTCTCATGCACAAGAAAGTGGGAGATCGGGTTGAATTCCAGGCACCTCGCGGTGTGACGAACTATGAAATCACCGAGATCGAAGAGACGTGATCGTTTCGCAGTTCCTGGTTTTTCATGGCGGCACAGGTGCAGCCAGATTGACTCGAACTCGGGCAGTTTGAGGCCGCCTCGATCGTGCGATCCCCAAATCGGGAACCCCATCGCGAACAGGAAACGAGCCAGCATTCCAACCACACTCAATTAAAGTGCTACGAGCTCACGTTTCCGGAACTGGCGGCCCACCGGCTCGACTTCCCCTCTTATCCCACCCCGCAATCTTCTTGAACCGGCACGACAACATCACAGGGCGGGCATTCGAGTCAATCGCTGACTTCGAAGGATTCGTCGAGTTCTCGCCCTGATGATCATTTTTCAAGCCTTCAGCAGGCGGTGGAGCAAGCCCCTTCGCATGAAGCGCGAATGGACGCGATTCTCGCACCTGAACACGAACCGGACGAAGCGGAAGTCTTCACCGCGAGGTAACACCCGACAGCGACCGGGCAAGCCCCGTGGCTCCGCTCCCGCGATAACCGATCTTGCATGAAACACAATGTCCCGATAGCTTCCGCGACCAGCTGTCATCGCTTCCATGTAGTGGCACTGGAAAGTTTGTTCGAGATTTAACCTCGCGGAAATGACCTGATGTGGTGCTCATCGTGCCGGGCAGATGTCGCGGCCGAGTTGTCCACGGACAACCGTCGGATGCTCTGCGCACGCTGCCAAATGGAACTCGGCGTGGCAGCGATTGAAACGCCCCGGGTCGCCGTTGCTCCGAAAACCATTGAAGCCGAACGAGACGCCCGCGAGCTGCTCGCACGCTGGTCGGCGCAAAATCTTGAAGTCCCTGCATCGACCGCGAGCAGCGCAGGTGCCAAGGTCACTCGACCGATCCCCTCGTCTGATCCCATCGATGCACAACTCGAGTCGCTGATCTCCTCAAAGCTCCCCAGCCGGGCGCCGTTTGCGGATCTGGGTGATCCCTCCTATGCGGCCCGGATCAAGCAGGATCTCGATGAAGCGACCGATCCCGTCGCAGAACGCGTTCGAACTCCGAGTTCGTCCGGCCGTGAGCGGTCCACTCAAAAGTCAGGCCCCAAAGTTGACCTGACACTGGTGGACGATGAATCCAGACAGGCCCACGATCGTGTCGTCCTGGAAGCCCTTCAAAAGCAGTTGAACCGCGGCTCAAGCTGGACGACACTCGCCGGGCAGTTGTGTGCCTACGGTGGCGTCGCCCTGCTCACCTGTGGCACTGTGTTGATCATGTGGAGCTATTTCGGCGGTCCACCGAACTACATGCCGACCGGCTGGCTGACCGCTGCCGTCGGACAGATGCTACTGTTCCTGGGGGTGGTGACGCTCATCTCGAGTGGCATGGAGCAAACGGTCAGTGAAGTCACCTGGCGGATCGACAACCTGCGCGACGAGATCCACCGCTTGAGTCAATCTTTAGAACAACGGGAACAGTCATCACGGCCGATTCGCCGTTCAAGGCCAACCGGGTCGGACGGCCGATCCCGAGAGGATCGGCGTCGCGACGTGGCCTAGTGACTGGTCCCCACCCGCCAGCAAACTTATTCGTTGGGCTTCACTTCCTCAACCGCCTCAGGCTTCACTTCCTCAACCGCTTCAGGTTTCGCTTCCTCGGCCGCTTCAGGCTTCACTTCCTCAACCGCTTCAGATTTGGCGCCTGAGAGCATTCTCAAGACGGCGTCCTGATCCCAGACATCATCCGTCAGCTTTAACATGATAAACGACTGACCGTTTGGAACGGGAATGTCCACGGTGACCGTGTGCACCCCCTGATTCGTTGCTCGATCTGTTGCTTCAGCAATCGATGCATTGACGGTCTGACCATTAATGACGATGTCGTGCGTATCGATTTTCTTGACGTCGAGTGAATTAAGAATCTCTTCCTCGAACTTCACACGCAACTGGTCCGCTGGCATGGCGGGTTGGCCGGGTTGATTAAACTTGCTTTTGAAGGAACTGAGAAGCAAATCGCCTTTACCCTCTTTGTGCTTGAACTTCGCACGCTGCATCGTCATGAACATATTGTCGACGGTCACTGCGGTTTCAGGCTGGAAATCGGGCGGAAGTTCGATATCCAGGACCTTCTTCCCGATCCCGGTAATTTCCGCGGGAACATTCGTGGTGGTCGGCATCATCATGGTCACGAGCCACCCCAAGACGCCACAACAGACCAGCAGGCCCAACGTGCCGAAAATACCACCGATGATTGCTGCGATCATGCAGCCGCTCATTCGTTTTTTCGGAACCGGCGGAAGAGGCTGTGGTTCGTGAGGAGTATCAACCCAAAGATCGTTTCCGGACATTGAAGCAGTTCCTTGCGTTTGATTGAGTTGGATAGTTTTCTGGATGGCCGGAGCTATCGTCGTGGTGTGCGATGGCGACGCTGCTGAAATTCCAGATTCAACGCCCGGGAAGCGAACGTCAATTACCGGTACAAGGTGACACTGTTTCTAGAATTTATCAATAATCGCAACATGAAAACGTGCCGCGATGACCAGCCTGCTTCCATCAATCGCCCCGGTTTCACTAACCTGCGGTCTGGTTCCCGGCTTTCTCAGCAGCGAACAGGCTTATGAGCGACGCAGAAATCTTTCAATTTCGTGCCAACTCCGCCTGTCAGACACGAGCTTGACTCGAAACGGGCTCATGACTCCAACTCCACACCGCTCGATCTGCCCTCCCGTGATGTCAATGTATTTCCGTGTCCGGGCCTCGATTTGGTTTGCAAATCAATGACCTGCTATCGTATCTCTAGGCGGATATCAACTTGATTCACCGAAGGCAGATCTGATGAATGTGAGAGCGAATGATGACCAAGCCTCGCACTCTGACACCTCAGCCCGCGATCGAGAACTGGCTGCAATTCGGGGACTCGCAACGGCCTACTCACGACTGCGACAGGAAATCGGTAAGGTCATCATCGGACAGGATGATGTTATCGATCAATTGCTGATCGCCATGTTCTGCAAGTCGCACTGTCTCCTGATGGGTGTCCCCGGGCTGGCGAAAACATTACTGGTCAGCACCGTCGCGAAAATCCTGCAACTGTCCTATCGCCGAATCCAGTTCACCCCGGACCTCATGCCGTCCGACATCACTGGCACAGACGTTCTCCAGGAAGACCCCGACTCCGGAAGACGCCTTTTTCAATTCATGCAGGGGCCGATTTTTACCAATGTGCTTCTCGCCGATGAAATCAACCGCACTCCACCCAAGACGCAGGCGGCGCTGCTGGAAGCCATGCAGGAAAGACATGTCACGGTCGGTTCGAACACCTATCGACTGCCCGTCCCGTTCTTTGTGCTCGCGACGCAGAATCCGATCGAGCAGGAAGGGACCTATCCTCTTCCCGAGGCACAACTGGACCGGTTTATGTTCAACATCGTCGTGAAGTACCCTGACGCCGCAGAGGAATTGCGAATCCTCAAGCAGACCACCAGCGGAGAAGAACCGCAGCTCACCGTGACACTGACGGGTCGACAGATTCTCGCACTCCAGGAAGTGGTACGCAGGGTTCCCGTCGCAGAACACGTCTTCATTTACGCACGAGATCTGGTGCGAGCCACACGGCCCCGAGAAGCCGATGCACCAGGCTTTGTGAAAGAATATCTCTCGTGGGGAGCAGGGCCCCGAGCAGGACAGAATCTGATTCTCGGTGCGAAAGCTCGCGCCTTGCTTCAAGGACGATTTCACGTGATGACAGAAGACATCAAGGCGATGGCGCACCCGGTGCTGCGCCATCGCCTTGTCACGACGTTCGCTGCCCAGAGCCAGAAGATCGATGCCGATGCGGTGATCGAGATGCTCATCGACAAAGTGCCCGTCGAACTCAATCAACGGGCAGAGCGGCTGGCTCGTGGCTGAAAGACCCGCTTACTTCTCGTCTGAGGCACAGGTCCAGGGATCAAGCGAGTCCTGGTAGTTGAGCAATTCTTCTGGCTTGAAGTAAATGGCCAGTTCGCGGGCAGCAGCATCAGTACCGTCACTGCCATGAACCAGGTTCATCTGACGACTCAACCCGAAATCGCCACGGATGGTTCCCAGCGGAGCTTCCCGTCCATTGGTTGAACCGAGCATGGCCCGAATCACGGAGATCGCCTGAGGCCCTTCAACGGCCAGAGCAATGACCGGCCCCGAGGTGATGAACTGCTCAAGCATGGGATAGAACGGCTTGCTGACGTGTTCGGCGTAGTGCTGCTTGGAAAGCTCGGGTGTCACCTTCAGCATCTTCATCCCGACAATCTTCAGTCCCTTGGACTCGAATCGTCCCAGGATCTCTCCCACCAGACGACGAGCCACGGCATCGGGCTTCAGCAAAACAAAACTACGTTCCAGCGCCATCGAACATTCCTTAACTGTTGAAAAATGAAAGTTGACTCATTCCGGCCAACAACGTCACCGCGACGAATAGTGCCAATCTGGAACCACTTGATCAGACTAGAGACGATGGCCGGTGTCGGCTCAAGCCTTGGCCATCAACTGCAGAAACTCTTGAAAGAGATAGCTGCTGTCATGCGGTCCGGCTGCGGCCTCAGGATGATACTGCACACTGAAGGCGGGAAACTCTCGATGTCGAAACCCTTCGATCGTCTGATCGTTCAGATTCACGTGGGTGACTTCGAGGCTGTCGGGCAGTGTCTCGGCCGAGATTGCAAAACCATGGTTCTGCGATGTGATCTCAACCCGACCGTTCGCTTTATTCAGAACGGGTTGATTGGCCCCTCGATGCCCAAACTTCAGCTTGTATGTCTCGGCACCGCTGGCCAGTCCCAGAAGCTGATGGCCCAGACAAATCCCGAAAACGGGTGTCTTGCCGAGCAAATTGCGAATCGTCGAGATCGCGTAGGTGAGGGGTTCCGGATCGCCAGGCCCGTTAGACAGAAATACGCCGTCCGGTTTGAGTGCGAGCACTTCTTCGGCGGACGCGTTTCCGGGAACAACCGTCACCCGACATCCTATCGCCTTCAGGTGCCGCAGGATGTTCCACTTCATGCCGTAGTCGATTGCCACGACATGAGGCTGTTTGTCACTCAAGGTCGTCCTGGCAGTCCCGCTTGCTCCGAGATCCGACAGGCCTTCGGACCACTCAAACGGTTCCTTCGGCATGACTTCCTGAATCAGGTCGCGTCCGACCAGCGTCGGACTTTGCTGTGCTTTTCTGACGAGTGATTCGTCATCGAGATCGACCGACGAAAGGACGCCGGTCATGGCTCCCCGAATTCTGAGTCGCCGCACGAGAGCCCGCGTATCGACTCCTTCAATTCCGACGACACCGTTCTTGCGCAGGTAGTCATCCAGTGAAGTGAGTGATCGAAAATTGCTGGGTTGCCGACACAATTCCCGCACGACAAAGCCCCGCAGGAACAGCCCCCGACTTTCGACATCTTCGGAATTGATTCCGTAGTTGCCGATCAGTGGATACGTCATCGTGACGATCTGCCCACAGTAGGATGGGTCGGTCAGAATCTCCTGGTAACCCGACATACTCGTATTGAAACAGACTTCGCCATAAACCTCGCCCTGTGCTCCAAATGCGGTGCCGGTAAAGACCGTACCATCAGCGAGGGCGAGTTTCGCAGGTTCTAGCAGACTCATAATTTTCCGGTTTCCGTGTGGTTCCCAAACGGTCTGAGTCTACCACACGGAAAGTCGGAAATGAAGCGTTCGCAGCAAGGCAGAAGAAGGTGGTCCAGGGAACCCGAACCACCTCATTTTTGCGTCCGATTACGGGATACTCGTGCCGTTGAACTGACCAATTGTGCTTGATGTCGTGGTGATGACGTCAGTCCCTGCACCACCATTGACACTTAACGTGCCGATATTGCAGAGGGTAAACGCCGCCCGGTCGCTTCCGTTCCCCAGACTGATGTTCGTCGTCGAAGAATCAACCCCGAGCACTGCAATCGCGTCATCCCCGTCACCCAGGTCAGCCGTTAAAATCAGCTTTCCAGTGTGTGCAAACGTCGTCGAGGGGACGGTCGTGATCGCGCCGCCACTTCCCACGATGCCAATGCTCGTACCATTGGCCCCTTCGACCTTGAGGCTTCCAGCCTGAAGCGTAACGGTCAACGAGTTGCCCATCCCGTCACCGGTTAATGCCAGGGTCTTCGTCGCACTTGAGTACGAAGCGACAACGCGAGAGGAAACGACTGTCGGAGGAGCGACAAACGAACCGGCGATGTTGTATGTCCCAATGCTGCCATAGTCTGAGTATCCCGTTCCCAGCACCTGGCCATTGCCGACACCGTCGATTCGCACGTAATAGACCCCTGCGGTCACATTACGGTTGATCGAAGCGGTCAACTGATCGGTCGGATTGCTGCTGGCCAGCAGTGAGCCCGTGCTTGTGTAAAGATCCATCTGGATATCAAGCATCGTATTGGCAATTCCCCCGGTGGCAGTGAGCACCAGAGTCCCATTCCCCACCGTCAATTTGAACCAGTCTGTATCGGTTCGCGTCGTAATCACGCCCGTCTGCGCGACGTTGAAAATATTCGCGGCCGCCCCCAAACCACGAGTCCCATTGATCGCGGCTGCGGAAGTCCGATCGTTGGCGTAGTCATCCGCCAGATAAGTGAATCCGTTTCGTGTGGTGATGATCGCCAGGTCGTCTTCCAGGTTATTGGCGCTCAGATACTCACCCTTGCTCCACTGCACAAGGTTCTGTTCGTAGCCAACCCCCATGTGAGGCGCCCAACCAGTCACCCCCGAACCGTGGCCGTAGTAATAGCCCTCGGCGGGAGAAATTCGTCCATCGTGATCAAGGCCCAATGTGTGTCCGACTTCATGGATCGTTGCGTCAGCAATGAACTTGGAAGTATTTGCCAGACTTGCAGGAAACACGAAACAGGGAACGTCCGCACTTGCTGGGAAACTATTGAGAAACGCGACGCCCCCTGCATCCGGAGCGGGCGAGGGTGTTGATGTTCCGATCAGAACGCGAATCCCCCAGCGGGTATCACTTCCCCCCGAGTTGATCAGGTCAGCAAGAGGTGGCTCTTGAGTCGTGACGTTAACATTGAAGGGAGAAAACGCTTCCGCCGTCCGTCGCCAGATCTCCTGAATCGCGAGCAATTCTGTATTGGAGAAGGCCCGATTGGAGTCCAACGTAAATGGCGCAGTGGTAATCGCGCCACTGCCAGTGTTCCAGGGCGTATTGATCGTCGTGTGACCGTCAAAATCCAGGTAGATCGTCTTGGTAGCCGTGGCTTGGCTATGCAGCCGGAAGGTATCCGCGAGCGGTATGGTGGTTACGGCTGTTCCCGAAGCGGGCTGAGCCAGAGGTGTTTTGATTCGGGTGATATCGACGCCCGGCATCGAGCGAATCATTTTCGAAGTCAGCACCGTCGGTGTGACCCCCTGTGCTACGGCCAATGTTGCGCTGCAGCAGATCATCATTCCTGGCAGGGCCATCAGCACCCCGGCTGACGCAATTCCCGCACGCAATCGCTTCAAACTTGTCATTCCACGCATCAGCATAGTGCCCCCGCAATACGAGCCAGGTCGGTCAAAAAAAACTGGAAGTGGTCCATCACGAACCCTGCCAATCACCTGCCAAGCCTGGAGTCACTGCCAAAAAGACGATTGACGCTATCCAGATGAACTGAAGCAGCCGACGGGAAGGGACCTCTTCTCAACACTTGCCATACTGCCGTCACTGGCACAGGTCCTGCGGCGGAATCGGTTTAATTCATCGATCCCGATCTCTTCAAACCCGAATAGGCGAGAACAGATGTCCTTCCTTCCGACTTCGATGACGACCGCCCTGGACACTCCACACGCTGCAATCCTGGCACGACTGCATGCGACAAAATCTGGGTGATTTGTCAAAACTGGAATCGGTTTCAACAAACGAACAAGCGCCGAATTGGACCTGAAAGCTTGTCGACACGCGTGTACACATCGCTGGAATGGAAGCGACCGGGATTGGAAATTGTCTGAAGATTTCGACGCGAACCCAGATTGCGAAGCAGCTGATGAATTTGACAATTTTGAAGAAAATGTCAAATGCGCCAGCTCCGCAAAAGGAACCACTTGCTATTCGTTCAATTTCACGACAGCATGTATAGACCCCCAATCCAACTCGACTTCAAGAAATTCTTGAGAGATTTCGGCGCAGTTTCGCTCTTCGCGAATTCTTGACATTGCCTGACAGTTGCGAGCGAATCGAGCCGCAAACATATCCCAGACAACACAAACGCCGCATTTTACCTAAAAATTCAGCTACGGCAGAAATTACCTATATTTACAGTGGACATGGGTAGTAGCGCGTCTTAGGATTTGTTTGAAAATCCCAAACCGTATCAATTTCGAAAAGTTTTCCGCGCGAAACTTTGCGGCTTAATCTTCCAGACCGTCTGGAAGTTCCAAATTGTTTTGGAAAGTGTCGGTTTCTGTTCATGTTGAGGGGGAGGTTTGAATGGTTAAACAATGGGGCCTTTTGGTCGCCACTGTCGCCCTGTTGGGGTCGACGGCACAAGCGGGGCATCGGCATCACCGCTGCTGCAAACCACGTCCAGCAACTTGCGCCTCGGTGCCCAGTTGCGTTGCAGCTCCCAGCTGCGGATCGGGAGCAGCAGTTGCCGGGTCAAGCGGATGTAACTCTGTTGTCTATGGTTCGGCAGGTTACGGTTCAGTCGGCTATGCTTCCTCCGGCGACGCCAGCGGTGGATGCGGGCCAGCGATGGTCGAACAGACGGTCATGGAACCACAGCTGACGACCGAAGTTCGCAAGGTCAACGTGACGGAATACCGTCAAGAAGCGCGTGAACGCAAGTACACCGTTGCTCGACAAGTTCCACGCACCGAAACCAAGACTCGCACCGTAACGTACTACGAGAACGAACCTCGTACGCGGGAAGAGTCCTACACGGTTTACAACACGGTGGTTGACCAGGTCGAACAGACCTACACGGTCAGCGTTCCGTACACGGAAACCCGCAAGGGAACACGGACCGTCTACAACACTGTCACCGACAATGTTGAGCAGACCTACACCGTTAACGTTCCTTACACGGAAACCCGCAAGGGAACACGGACCGTCTACAACACTGTCACCGACAATGTTGAGCAGACCTACACCGTTAACGTTCCGTACACGGAAACCCGCAAGGGAACACGGACTGTCTACAACACTGTCACCGACAATGTTGAGCAGACCTACACCGTCAACGTTCCGTACACGGAAACCCGCAAGGGAACACGGACCGTCTACAACACTGTCACCGACAATGTTGAGCAGACCTACACCGTCAGCGTTCCTTACACGGAAACCCGCAAGGGAACACGGACCGTCTACAACACTGTCACCGACAATGTTGAGCAGACCTACACCGTCAACGTTCCTTACACGGAAACCCGCAAGGGAACACGGACTGTCACCGTCCCCGTTGTCAGCACTGTAGACCAGACCTACACCGTCAATGTTCCGTACACGGAAGAACGACAGGGGTCGCGAACGGAATATGACACCGTTCAGGTTCAGCAGTTCCGCACCGTTTGCCAGGACCAGGGTCACTGGGAAACCCGTGCTGTCGCCGTTTCCAACGGCTGCCAGCCAGTGGGTGTTGCTGCCAATGTCTGTGCTCCTTGTGGTACAACCGCCGCTTGCGGTGGCTGCGCCAGCGGCTGCGGAAACGTCGCCGGTGGAGTTGTTAACGGTGGTGCATGTGGTACCCCAGTCGCTACTCAGCAGTACTGGGTTCCAAACGTAGTTCAGGTTCAGGTTCCTTACACCGTCTGCCAGCAAGTTGCTAAGCAGGTTCCTTACACCTACACCGTCACGCTGTGTCGCCCAGAAACACGCACCCGACAGGTGCAGGTCACGAACTACACCACGTCACAGCAAGAGTACGATTACCAGGTTCAGCTCTGCCGTCAGGAAACCCGTACCCGTACCGTTCCCGTCTCACGACAGGTTGCTTCTCAGCAAGAGTACGATTACCAGGTTCAGCTCTGCCGTCAGGAAACCCGTACCCGTACCGTTCCCGTCTCACGACAGGTTGCTTCTCAGCAAGAGTACGATTACCAGGTTCAGCTCTGCCGTCAGGAAACCCGTACCCGTACCGTTCCTGTCTCACGTCAGGTTGCTACTCAGCAAGAGTACGATTACCAGGTTCAGCTCTGCCGTCAGGAAACCCGCACCCGTACCGTTCCTGTCACACGACAGGTTGCTACTCAGCAAGAGTACGATTACCAGGTTCAGCTCTGCCGTCAGGAAACCCGCACCCGTACCGTTCCTGTGAGCCGTCAGGTTGCTGCTCAGCAAGAGTATGATTACCAGGTTCAGCTCTGCCGACAGGAAAACCGTACCCGTACTGTTCCTGTCAGCCGTCAGGTTGCCGAAACCAAGACCCGCACGATCAACTACACGGAAACCGTCGCGAAGACCCGTGAAGAATCGTACGAAGTCACGGTTTGCGACACCGTCAACGAAGAGAAGACCGAAACCTACAATGTCTGCGTCCCTGTAACGGTTGAAAAAGAAGTCACCGTTCAGGTCTGCAAGCTTGTTCCAAAGACGGTCCTCGTCCCAGCTTCCAACGGTGCATGCTGCAACAACGGTTGCAACGCTGCTCCTGCCGCTCCTTGCTGCCAGTGATTCTTGCTCAACTCTGTTGAGTAATCGTCACTCACGTGATTAATCGAGATGCCCCGCGATGCGAGTCGCGGGGCATCTTCGTTTTGGGTTCCACCAACGAGCCCCGCATCAAATTTCAGACGGGCTTACCTGAAAGATTCCTCGCCCCGTCTCTCCCGCCGACATCCCGATTGTCCACCATGAATGCCCGTGGGCCAGTAATCACGATCGAGACTTCAGGATTTTGCTATCGCTCCACGCGCGATCTCTTCCATTAATGTCTGGAGCCGGTGCATCCCCGATTCGGGGTCGAACGTCTTCTCAATGATCTCCTTAGCCCGTACCGCACGAGCCCTCCACTGCTCGTGATGATCCATCGCATCCACGATGGCATCAGCCAGCGCACGAGCGTCCTCGGGCGGCACCAGCCCCCCCAGTTCTCCGTCGGCGAGAATCTCTTTCGGGCCAGTCGGACACGTTGTCGCCAGCGCGGGAACCCCATCGATGACGGCCTCAATCAACGCATTTGGCATCGCATCTGAGAGAGACGGAAGCACAAACAGCTTCGCATGCCGGTACCACCTCCGGGGGTCTCGATCGAAGCCAGCCAGATAGACGTGCCGCTCCAGACCGTGCTTCTCTATATAAGTAGTCAGCTCCCTTCGTGACTCCCCCTGACCGAAGATCACGAGTTGCACATCACGCCCCCCATGATTCACCACCTCGTGCATGGCTTCGAGCAGGTACTGATACCCTTTCTGCGGATGAAGCCTCCCGGCACTGACAATGAGAAACGAGGGATTGTCCTCCCGGAAAATTGCCCGCAGCGTCTGCCATCGCTCATCCCGTTCCGGGGACACTTCGCCCGCAGACTCCTTCGGAACCGAAGCCGCTGCTTCGTCGGTTCCCGCCCCTCCCGGACCATGTAACGCATCGACCTGACCACCCGCATCTGCTCGAGACGGTGGCCGTACATTGGCGAGCAGATTTTGATAAACCTTCACGTGCTCTGGACGAAGATGAAAATAGTCCAGCATTCTCCGCCGCAACCCCTCAGAATTGGCAAGGACGACGGAAGCACTCTGGTACGCTCGACGCGCTAATAACCAGGCCATTCGGACCGAAAAACGAGCGTGTTGCTCCAGTTCGGGCTGTGGGTCGGCGACACAACACGAGATCCGCGGAGTGGGCCGGAACCAGCAGGCACCAGCGGCGTCCAGCGTGGCCAGGTACGTCCGGTCATAAATGAGATCGATCTTCTGATCGCGTAAGACACGGGCCAGGTGGAGGTAGCGCAGAAGTCGAGTCAGTTTCAGGATCCTCAGCAGACGACGCGAAATCGATTCCGGCTGCCGATCCCAGTATGCAGCGACAGGAACGTCAGCGGGGACTTCGCTCATCAGTTCCCCCTGCTTCATTGCCAGGTACAGGTGCGGAACAAAACGGGTTCGATCGAGGCGCCACAGAATCTCCAACACCTGTCGCTCGGCACCGCCCCCCCCCATGGAGCCAATGACGAACAGCACTCGTAATCGTGAGTCTACGGACATTCTTCAAACCAATGGTGAGCAGGGAAGAGATCATCAGACGTACGTGAAAGAACCAGCACACTCTGCGGAAAATGGATCACACCATCCCCCTCCAGGCAGCCGCGCCCAACTTGGCTGCTCGGCCCGAAAATCGCTCTGACGATCACTGGCCCTCAGCGTCCAGCGAATGAGTCCACCCGATGGGACTGAGCGGTTCGATTCTTCCATCCGGATACCGAATCCTGCACCCCGCAGCTTCGACAATTTCTCCCACCCTGGTGATGGGTGTCGTTTCGGGCCATTGAGCGAGCAATCGTTCTCCCTCCTCAGGCGACACGGCAAACAAGAGCTCAAAATCCTCTCCGTCACTGAGTCCGTGCTGCAAGGGAGAAGAACCATCCGTGGATGCGAGTGCCCACTCCGTCAATGGAATCTGGTCGGCTACAAGCAGCGCACCGACCCGGCTGGCGGTCAGAATGTGGTCCAGATCGGCCGCAAGTCCGTCGCTGATATCCATCATGGCATGCAGTTCAACCATCCGCGCCAGCTTCTTCGCTTCCGCGAGCCGCGGCGTAAATGTCAAATGGTGCCTGGTGGGCAGGCTTCCTCCAAGCTTCCCCGTGACAAACAGCCAGTCTCCCGGTTTTGCCCCGTCTCGGCAAATGGAACGGGGACCGACAGGGTGCCCGGTCAGTGTGACGCTGATGACCAGTGGCCCGTTCCAGCTATTGGTATCACCCCCGGCAATGACGATGTTGAATTCATCTGCCAGCTCGATGACGCCGGTGTGCACTCGCCGCGCGAATTGGGCCCCCCGGTGCTTTGGAAGGGCCACGGAAACAAACGCCGCGGTCGGCTCACCTGCCATGGCGGCAATGTCGCTGACATTCACAGCCAGTGCTTTTCGCCCAGCCTGTTCAGGGGTGGCGTCGGGAAAGGTGAAATGAACCCCTTCCATCAGCATGTCGATTGCGACCAGTTGATCGCGGTCGGCTGGTGGACGAAGGCAGGCAGCGTCATCCCCGATTCCGACGCGGACCGGCTCGCGATCTCGAACCTGCGAACGTATCCAGTGAATCAGATCGAATTCAGGGCGGCTCATGTCAGACTTCGAAGTATTAAGGAAGAAAGCCTTGGAAACTTGCCAGCGTTGCTATCATACGCGAATCTAGACAGTCCTGACGGGTTTCGGCATTCCCTTCCGTCGGACTTCCGTGAGAATTCCTCGGAGTTCTCATCCAGCCCTTGCGGACAACGACCGGATGGTTTTTCATCTGCGTCAAGATCAAACGCGTTTTGTATATCAGGAGCCTCTCTCGTGCCGACTTATGACTACAAATGTGACGCCTGCGATCATCTCTGGGAAGAGTTTCAGTCGATCAAGGCGGCGCCGGTCAAGAAGTGCCCCAAATGTGGCAAATCCAAGGCCAAACGCCAGATTGGCGGCGGCGCGGGTCTGATCTTCAAAGGGTCCGGGTTCTATCTGACAGACTATCGCAGCGACTCTTACAAGAAAGCAGCCGCAGCCGATAAGCCGTCAAGTGATTCCGGTTCTGCTTCAAAAAGCGATTCCGGCAGCAAATCCGACAGCTGATGCTCGGCACAGACGTCGTCGGCACCCCTGTGGATCCGTCACAACTCCGGAAAAGAGCTTACCTATCTTGATCCGCTTGCCAGAATGCCCAATCTGCCAGAAGGCAGTCGCTCCGGCCACCGATCCTGCCAGTAATTACGCCCCCTTTTGCAGTCGCCGTTGTAAAGAAGTCGACCTGATTCGGTGGTGCGAGGGGCGTTATGCCATCGTGGAAAAACTCGACCCCGCCCGGCAATTGGAAGAATTGGCAAGCGGTCAGGATGCGGAATTGGAAGACGAACTTCTCACTGACGAGTAGGGGCCAACGCGGCCAGACGACGATGCCGCTCCGTCGAACGCTGGTCGCGTGACATCTTTGTTCCATTGCTTTGTTCCACTGCGAACGAGAATTCCCTGCAAACCCTGCCGTCGCCCAGCTTTTCTCACCGACAGCCCTCCACCCATTACGCCCTCTAGAGAAGGACGCCCCCCAATGACGTTGAAAATCGCATCGATGGAAGACGTTCGCGATGCAGAAGCGGTCATTCGCCAACATCTTTCACCTGCCCCGCTCATCCGCTCCTACCCGCTTGAACGAGAGCTCGGCCTGACCAATGGTCGCCGCGTCTGGCTGAAGGACTACGGGTGGACTCCTGTCGGTTCCTTCAAATTATTAGGGGCTCTGTACTGGATGTCGAAGAATCTGGATCGCATCGGTGATCTTCCCGTTGCAGCCCATTCCTCGGGCAACTTCGCATCGGGGATTTCGTTCGCCGGAATGCGCTATCAGAAAAAAGTCATCGTGGTGATGCCCAACACCGCGCCGAACGTCAAATTTCAATTAACCAGGTCCTTCGGCGCCGAAGTCATGACCTACGACATCGCGCGAGACCACGAAACGGGCGAACGAGACAAACTGACCCGCAAGATTGCGGAAGAACACCACGCCGTTCAGGCATCCCCCTACGATGACCCGTATGTGATTGCCGGGAATGGCGTCGGTGGCCTGGAAATCGTTCGCGATCTTCAGCGTGAAAGACGGCAAATCTCACAGTTTGTCTGTCAGGTCAGCGGGGGAGGCCTGATGGCAGGCCACGCCCTGGCGATCGCCGACGGTTTCCCAACCGCTCAAATTATTGGGGTTGAACCTGACGGCGCAACCGATTTCGCCCAGTCGCTCGCCGCAGGACACCGCGTGCGCGTTGACCACCCCAAAAGCATCTGCGACGGGTTGCTCTCTTATGACGTGGGTCAGCACAACTGGCCGATCCTTCAGAAGTGTCTGTCGAAGGCGGTTGCAGTCCCCGACCTGGAAACACGGAAAGCCATGAAGTGGCTCTACGAGACCCACGGTCTGCGGACCGAGCCTTCCGGCGCGATTTCCACAGCCGCCCTGCTGACCGGGAAGATCTCGCTGGACGGAGAAGGGGACATCGTCATCGTCCTGAGCGGAAGAAACGTGGATGAATCACGCTTCCGGGAATGGATCACAATTTCCTGACGACGCGTGACTTCGTGACTTCAATCACAGAATGAATCAGAACGAGAATCTCCGAAATGCGGCGCGCTCCCGCCTCTGCGGATCAGAATGTCTGGGAAAAATAGAGAGTTTGTGCGCCCATTTCTGCATGCCATTTTCCTCGCCCCTTGCATGAAAGCCATAAATGTGGCGGGTTATGCTGAATCTGCGAAAGATTCGGGCTTCGTTCGCCGATCTAAGTAGGGAACGCCACGGTTGCTTCGTGGGGAATTTGTCGTGCAAGGATGTTGCAATGAAAGCGAAATCGGGCTGGCACATGCATCTGGTAGCAGGCTTGCTGATCTCGGCCAATTCGATCGGATGTCTTCAGACAACGATTGGAGGCCAAACCTTGCCATCGGCCTACTATCTGGATGATGATGTTCAGTATTTCCCCAAAGGGCCTGAGCAGAAACTGTCCCGGCAGATTCGCGCCCTGGAAAAGTATAAAGCCGACCGTGAGGCATCCATGCAGGGCCTCAACGAAAACGCGGGCTACTGATCGCAGTGCCCGGACGCCCGTCGGATGAATCGAACACCATGCTGAGGTTGCTTGTACGTCTACGACGAGCAGACTCGCATCACGCGACTCGTACATCGTCGGACAATCCGTGATCGAACAGATCGCGATCCGGCGATGTCGGGGGGGACGAGCCCTTCGCAGTCAGCGATTTCAGACACGATTTCATCGAGTCTGAGTTCGTCGGCTCGCGAAGGGTTTTTTGCTGCGCGATGACTGGGATGCAACCCCAACCAGAGGGGCACCAACAAAGCAATACCCGCGAAGCAGCATTCATCCAGGCTCGATCAGGCCCGCCGCGGTGTCAGACTCGGATTGCTCACCAGACGGCAAAGTCTTTCAAGAACATGCCGCTGAAACACGCGCGAATCGCCACCGCGCAAGCCATCCCTCCTCAGCGTGCCGACGCTTCCACCGACGGGACAGGTCCACAGGATCGCGCGGGTCGATTCAGACGAAGCTCACCTAAACGACGATCCCCATTCTCTCCTGCTAAAACAGCTCAAGGATTGGCTTCGTACCGAAGTCGGCCAGAGGAAACGGCCGACCTGCGGGACCAGGAAGATGCTCTTCCACATTGAATCCCAAACTGTGATAGATCGTCGCGACAACATCGGGAGGCGTCACGGGTCGTTCCGCGGGATAACCGCCAATCGGGTCACTCCGTCCGACAACGCGGCCCCCCTGAACTCCTCCTCCTGCAAAGTACACGGTCCAGCATTGTGGCCAGTGGTCTCTCCCCCCCGCAGGATTCACGCGTGGCGTTCTGCCAAATTCGGCGAGGTTGCAGACGAGGGTTTCGTCGAGCATCCCTCGTTCGACCAGGTCTTCAATCAATGCGGTGTAGGCCTGATCGTACATGGGCGCCACGATGTTCTTCATCCCTTCGATGGAGGTGAAAGGGAGTGTCCCATGAATGTCCCAGGTCACTTCGTTGAACACCGTCAGGAAGGTGTTAATTGTGACGAACCGAACCCCCGCCTCAACCAGGCGACGCGCGAGAAGACAGCACTGGCCAAACCGATTCATTCCATATCGTTCGCGAACGGCGGGCGATTCCTTGTTCAGGTCGAACGCCTCGCGGGCCTGTGGACTGGAAATCAGACGAAAGGCCGACTGAAAACTGCTGTCAATCAATTGGGCATTCTCGCTTTGCTCGAATCCTGAGAGCGACTGCTCGACGACGTTCCGCAAGCGCTGACGACGCTGAAGGCGGACTTCGCCAAGCTGCGCAGGAGGCAATAGATCCGGGACTGCAAAGTCGGGCCTGGAGGGATCCGCATTGAGGGCAAAGGGATCATACGCCTTGCCGAGGAACCCGCCCGCTTGTCCGTTGGGCAGGTTTCCACCCCCTGATCCCATCAGTTCGGGAAGAACCACGAAGGGAGGAAGATCCGTCTTGCGCCCCATCAGATAAGATGTCACGCTGCCGGCATGCGGCGTGTTGACCCCTCCGGTGAAGAAACGCCCGGTCTGCATCATCTGCCATCCCGCATCATGCACCGCGGGAGCACCATGATTACAACTGCGAACAAACGAGATCTTATCGGCAATGGCGGCATGTCGGGGGAAGATCTCACTGATCTGAATCGCGGGTGACTTCGTCGAGATGGCCTTGAAGGGCCCCCGAATCTCTGCGGGGGCATCCGGTTTGGGATCGAACGTGTCGAGCTGACTCGGCGCACCAAGATTGAAAATCATGATGCATGATCGCTGATCCTTGCCGGGCCGCTTCGTTGAAGACTCAGCGGCACGCGCTTCCATCGCCGCGGCGTCAGCCATCGAAAGTCCGATCGCGCCTAGCGAGCCGACCTGCATGAAGTCGCGCCGCGAAACGCCGTCGCACGTGTGTGCCACTCCAGAACCCGAAAGATGCATCATGGGGGAAGCTCCACCAGCAAGCGTTTGTCATCACTCAAACCACGATCAATGCATGGGCACCTGGTACTGTAACATACTCTGACTGATTTCGAGCGACTCGTTCAGAAAGCCAGAGCTGACGGCGTCAGGACTAGAGCCGGTCCTTTCCTGAGAGACCAATAAAAAACCGACGGAGCACGAGTGCCACGTCGGTTTGATGTTTTGGTGTTTTGAGTCCTCGCCCTGAGCGAGTCCTCTGCGGTGCTCTCTTTAGAGAGACTCCACATCCTGATGCCCCTTGAGCGGGTCTTCAAGATGCCCTGCCGTCTGGTAGAGCTCTTCGCGGACGATATTCATGTCGCGCGGCGCTTCAATACCGATCCGCACGGTATTCGGACCGATCCTGACGATCGTGACCGTCACATTTTCACCAATCAGAATTTTTTCGCCTGGCTTTCGAGAGAGCACCAACATACCGCCACCCCTTTCCTGGTCGTGAGTATCTTCCCTGTATCGTGCTGCGCGGTCTCAACGAGTCGTGTCCGGAATCCATCCCTGCGGCTAACCACCGCGACTGTCATCAACTGGAATACGACGTCAGAAGGATAACAGGGGCGAGACAGGAAAATCTAGTCCAATCCGAGAAATCGACAGAAACAACCCTGCAACTTGAATCGCCTGCAAACATCTCACATGCACAAAATCCGTGCACAAACACCCAGAAGAACCCCCAACCACGCCCCCAAGCGGCCAACCCATCGCATCATTTCGCAACAAACAATCAACCTGCCAAAACTGCAGTCCGTCACCAGCGAGTCACTGCAATGCCGTGCACAACATTTAGGCAACGCCTCGCTGCCTGGTTTTTGTGCAACTCATCTCGCTTGCTTTTCCCATAGGGGAGCCAGATGCTTACAGCCAAGAATCAGGGAAATTTACGCCGCGAGATTGAGAGGTTTTTTGATGGTTAGAATTGGAATCGTCGGAATTGGTTTCATGGGGTGGGCCCACTTTTCCGGGGCAATGAAATTCAACGAAGCGGGTCGCATCACCGGTTCGAAGCTCAAGGGTGGCACGGTCACAACAATCTGCGCGCGCAGCCCCGAAAAGCTGATCGGCGACTGGACCTCGATCCAAGGGAACTATGGTCCTCGAGGCGCCAAGCTCGATCTCACCAAGATCGTCGCTTACGATAACTATGAGCAGATGCTGGCTTCTCCAGACATCGACCTGATCGACATCTGCCTGCCAAACGACAAGCATGAAGAAGTCGCCATCGCCGCGCTGAACGCCGGTAAGGATGTCCTGATCGAGAAGCCGATCGCCATCGACCTGAAGTCAGCCGAGCGCATGGTCGCTGCCGCGCGCAAGACCGGCCGCAAATTGATGGTGGCCCAGGTGCTGCCCTTCTTCCCCGAATTCAAATTCGCCGCCGAGACGATCGCGTCCGGAAAATACGGCAAGCTGCAGGCCGCTCACTTCCGCCGCGTCATCTCGTCACCGAAATGGTCGGCCGAAATGTCCGACTTCCGCAAACTCGGCGGGTGGGGGATTGATCTCCACATTCATGACAACCACTTCATCAGCCTGATCTGTGGTGTCCCGCAACAGGTCTTTTCGCGCGGTCTGCTTCAGGATGGATACGTCAATCACGTCCATACCCAGTACCTCTACGAAGACCCGTCACTCGCCATCAGCGCTGTCAGCGGAGGAATCGCCGCCGACGGTCTCGGTTTCTCAGCCGGCTTCGAAATCTATCTCGAGAAAGCCACTCTTCTCTATAGCGCCAGTACCCTGGCGGGTGAATGGACCCCGGACCGCCCTCTCACCGTTGTCACCGGCGGCAAGGTAACCCAACCGAAGCTCAAGGGAGGGACCGAATGGTGCTCTGCCTTCACCGCCGAACTCCAGCTGGCCGTCGACGCCGTCAAGTCACGAGAAACGCCACGACTTCTGTCTGACGAACTCGCACGTGACGCACTGAAGGTCTGCTACGCTGAAGCGAAGAGCATCCAGACGGGCAAGCCGGTCAAGGTCAGCTAGTCCCATCGAGGCAAATCCCCCTGCTGGTCAGACGATTTCAAACCGGTCAAGTGGCTCAGGGGGGGGCTCGACCGATGGTTAGCACCCACAGCCCCGCCGCAAAGATATGGGATCCTGGACGGCGCACACACTCAAAGGATCTACGGGCAGACGCACTGCCCGGGACAGCAGTCACGAGGGAATCCCGACAGGGATTCCCTCTGATCCTCTCTGCAGACACCTTGCAGACAACAACGGGTCCCTGAGCGAGTGATTGCCCTGGTCCAGATTGGCCAGCAAGACAGGTCTCAGTCGGTCGATTGCTGCAAAGCGATCCCTATAATCATATCCACTCATTCCCTGACACCCCCGCGACGAACGACCGTGCAAGAAGTGCGACGTTCCCACTGATCGGATCCCGCGCATGGTCGAAAACCTGCCAATTCACACGCTTGAGCACGACGGCCTGACAATCGAGGGTTACTCCCGGGCGGCCGTGCAGAGCTACTGGCGAATCCCGGAACTGAAACTCGGATTCGACCTGGGAGGAAGTCCCTGGGACTTCATGAATATCCCCACGATCTTCGTCACGCACGCACACCTGGACCACATGGCGGCTCTGCCAGTCTATGTCGCGCGCCGGCGGATGATGAAAATGGAACCTCCCCGGATTTACCTTCCGGAAGAAAACGTCGAATGGGCCGAACGCCTGCTGAAAGTCTGGCAGCAACTGGATCGGGGCCGCATGGTCTGCGAACTGATCGGCGTCAAGGCCGGCCAGGAAATCGAGATCTCACGTGATCACGTCGTGACGGTCTTTCCGACCCGCCATACGGTCCCCTCAGTGGGATACGTCGTCTGGCAGCGCCGCAAAAAACTCAAGCCCCAGTACATCACACTCACCGGTAACGAAATCCGGGATCTGAGAATGTCAGGTGAGGAAGTCACACACGAAGTGCGAACTCCGCTCGTCTGCTATACGGGTGACACGGCTCCTCCCGGAATCGATAACTATCCCCCCGTCTTCGAAGCCAAGATCCTGATTACAGAAATCACATTCTTCCGCCCCGAACACCGCAAGGAAAAGATCTACAAATTCGGACACATGCACCTGGACGACATCATCGAACGTGCAGACAAGTTCCATAACGAACTGATCATTGCCATGCACTTCAGTACGCGATACGCCACAAACCAGATTGAACGGGCCGTGATGAAACGAATCCCGCAACAGTTGAAAGATCGAATCCGGCTGTGGCTCTGACATCTCCGTCGCGCAGCGAATCGACGGAAGCGCGCGACGTCCCGTGATGACTGTGAAGAAAGGGAAATTCATGAGTATCTTCGACCGGTTTCGACTGAATGGAAAACGTCTTCTCATCACCGGCGGCAGCCGGGGACTGGGTCGCGAAATGGCGCTCGCGATTGCAGACGCGGGGGCCGATGTCGTCCTGGTCGGCCGCGAAGCGACCAGTTTGAAAGGGACTGCCGATGATATTCGTGCCCTTGGGCGACAGGCCTGGGCAATCGAAGGGGACGTCAGTCAGCCGGGACAGTGCGAAGCGATCTGCAATCAGGTCCTGCAGCATCATGGTCCGATCGACATCCTGATTAATAATGTGGGAGGACGACGAATTGACGTCCAGATCGAGGATCAGACACTCGAGCAGTGGCAGCAGATCATCGATTTGAATCTGACCAGCACGTTCCTGTGCATGAAATACATCGGTAAATCGATGATCGAACGAGGGCAGGGGGGCCGGATCATCAATATCGCTTCCATTTCGGGAATGGTCGCCAACCGCGGAATCGGTGGCCGAAGCTACGAAACCGCCAAGGCTGCTGTCATGCATCTGACCCGTTCGGCCGCAGCGGATTGGGCTCCGCACAAGATCACGGTCAATGCGATCTGTCCGGGAGGATTCATGACCGCTCCCAATATCCGCTGGGCCAATGACGCCCCTGAAATGATCAAGGGATTCCGTCAACAGATTCCGAGCGGAGACTTCGGTCAGCCTGAAGATCTGGGGCCGTTGGCGGTTTACCTGGCCAGTGACGCGTCCCGCTACGTCACGGGAGCCGCGATGGTCATTGACGGTGGCTATACGCTTTGGTGAAGCTGGAAGGGTGGGAGTCATCGGCACCTTGATGACCGAGTCCGTTGCGATATGCGTTGCGTATTCATGGAGTCGAGGCAGACAGTTGCCAGCCTTGCGCGGTTGCGACTCCTTTTTGTCAGAATCGCACGCGCAGTCCCCGGACTGCCGTGAACGCCCCCCGGGTAACCTCAAGACGCTTTAACATCAAGACTCTGTGACAGGTCCATATCGATGAATACACAAGAACGCTGGATCGGTGAATCATTCACCCCTGACGACATCTGGCAGCACCGCGTCAGCAAGGTTCTTCACCATCAGCAGACACCGTTTCAGGAACTGTACGTCGTCGAAAGTGGTGCTTATGGAAAAGCACTCGTCCTCGACGGCCGATGGCAGACATGCACCGGTGACGAATTCCTTTACCACGAACCGCTCGTTCACACTCCCTTTGTTCTCTACGGTCAGCCTCGCCGGATTCTGATTGCCGGCGGAGCCGACGGAGGAGCGGCCCGCGAGGCGCTCAAGTGGAACGACGTGGAAGAGATTCTGCTCGTCGACATTGACCGCAATGCCATCGAGGCCTGTCGACAGCATCTGCCAGAAATCCATCAAGGTTCACTCAACGACCCACGCGTCAGGATTGAAGCCGCGGATGCCTTCGATGTGATTGCGAACACAAGCGGCTGGGATGTCATTATCGCCGACCTGACCGACCCCATTGAATCTGGCCCGGCCTACAAGCTGTTCACGAAAGAATTCTTTACGCACTGCCAGAACGCCCTCACGCCAGGCGGTTTTTTCGTCAATCAAGCGGGTTCCCAGTCACCCCCGCTCATCGAACCTCTCGCCAGAACAGCGAAGACGATTGCATCCGTATTCCGCGATACGGCGATTGCGACCGTCAACGTCCCGACATACGGGTCCGCCTGGGGATTTGTCGTCGCGTCGGATAAGCCGTTCGAAAAACGCCCCGACGTCAATCAGGTCGACCAGCTCTTACAGCGAGCCACGTCCAGCCCCATGCGAATGTTTGACGGCCAGACACTGCTCGGCATTCTGCAGTCGTCCAAGCTGGTCAGGGACCGCATTGCGGCTGAATCACTCATCTACACCCTGTCGAATCCGCCCCAGATCGCCCGGCACTAAGTCCCCCCAAAGTCTGTCGATCAGTGCCAGGAACCCGTTCCCGGTGGCCTGGCCTGATCCAGATACGCACTCCCGCGGCCCAAGCGAAGAGGACTTCTCACATTGAGAAGGAATTCAGCGTGGTCGAGCGCCGGCGATTCCAGCGACAGCATCACCCTGAAAGGGGAGACGAAAGTCAGCTCGCGCCAGTCTGGAAAGGCTCTTTGCGCACAGGGGCACCCCATCTCAAGATCAGCAGCGAAGAGTAGGTTGAGCTCAGGCGGAGGGTGTCTGGGTGACGACAGGCCCGTCCGCGCCGTTCCATTCCGCCAGGAACTGCTGCAGGTAGTTTTCCATGAATGCGTGGCGTTCATGAGCGATTCGCCGCCCTGAATCCGTCTGCATTCGATCTTTCAGCAGCAGCAGTTTTTCGTAGAAGTGATTGATCGTCGGACCTGACTTCGACTTGTAAGCAGCGAACGACGAATGCAGTTCCGCGGGGACCGACGGGTCATGCATCGGCCGCCCCATGTGCCCGCCATAGGTAAATGCACGAGCAACACCGATTGCTCCAATCGCATCCAGACGGTCTCCGTCCTGAACGCATTTGCCTTCAATCGTCGGCATTTCCGTCGAAACACCCGCCCCTTTGAAGGTCACTCGAGCAACAATATCACACACGGCATCCACGACGGCAGGATCAATATTGTTCTCACTCAGCCACGCATGGGCTGCCCGTGGCCCGGCGGTGTCATCACCGCCATGAAACTTCCAGTCAGCGATATCGTGCAGCAGAGCGGCCAGTTCCACGATGACCATGTCCGCCTTCTCTTCTGCGGCAATTCGCAGAGCGTTACGGCGGACCCGATCGATGTGCCACCAGTCGTGTCCTGTCGTGTCATTCTCAAGCGTCCGCCGAACGTGTTCGGCGGTCCGCTTGATGACCTGATCCCAAGCCGTCATTACCACTTATCTATTCTCGAGGAACAACCGCTTGAACTGTTTGTTGACGTTCGCCATCAGCTGGTCGTTGCCCTGTTTCAGTTCAACGAGCCACTTCAGCGGATAGTCGTCAGGAATCTTCTCGCCAGCCACCTGGTAGATGTCGTCCCAGATCTTCCACGCGAGCAGACATTCTTCACACAACAGATCTTCGTCCGTCAGCATTTCGTATTCAGGACTCTTCAACAGCTTGTCGAAGCCTTCCATTCCGCGGTAGGCCGCGTTCCGGGCATTGTCGAATTCCTGAGCCTTGTACGCCTGCTTGGCTTCGAAGATTGCACGATGGGCTTCTGCCGTTTCCGGTTCAGCCTCGGCATACGCCCGCATACGCCAGTAGCGGTAGTTCGTCATCTTCTGGTAGGCATCGACGGCCTTGCGAACACGCTGCTCGTCATCCGGAGTCGAAGCAATCTGTTTAATTTCTTCGTCCGTCATTTCGAGACGAATATCAGATTCTTCTGAACCGATCAGAGCATGGAAAATTTCACGCCCATAACCTTCCGTCCAGTCCTTGCGTGCCTGATCCCACGCCTCGCGCGTCCCTTCCCCGAATTTTCCGTCTTTCTGCAACGCCTGGGCATAGTCGAACTGACATCGTGCAGGGGTAGCGCGGAACAGACTGCGATCCAGAATGTGCTGAGGACGGGAAAGTTCTCTTTCACAGGCGAGTTCAAACCAGCGTTTCCCTTCCAGGAAGTTATCCTTCCCTTCGGGATTGATCACCAGATCGGGCTTCCCTTCGTAGGCAGGATCAGGGTCCGAGAGGAAGTAACGACGATAGTCAGCGGCCTCGTCGGCATAACCGATCTTGTGCTGGATCACTTTCCCGGTGCGGTAGTGAAGTTCGGTCGATCGCTTGTTTCGTTCCACTCCTCGCTTCAGGAACTTGGCACCCTGCTTGACCCAGTAGTAGCGATCAGGCACAGCGTCCCATTCCGCTGACGTGTTATAGGCCAGATTCCAGCCATTAAAGTCCCACACCTTTTCATAGTGTGGCTGAAGCCGGACGATCGATTCCGTCGTGGCCTGCATTTCCGCCCATCGCTTCATATCCTTCTGCTGATCCAGATCCATCCAGAGCAAATTCACAGCCATCCCTCGCATCCCCAGGAGGACGAGATTCATGGCAGCGCTCGATGCATCCACATCACCCAGATCCGCCTCACCCAGTTCATACTGTGAACGGAGTTGAGACAGGACTCCACCGGGCGATTTCTCGCCGTCGGAGGGCAAACTCAGCCAGATGATTGGAATCAGCAGCAGGACAATTCCTGTCAGGTAAACCAACTTGCGTTGTTGGGATGTCAGATTGTTCATTTGGACTCCAGTTCGCGAATTCGAAGCGCGAAATACCCCAGAACGACGCAGGGAATAATGAATGCGGATGTCACCAGAAGACTCGGCAGCAGAGACGTGGCCCAGGGGACATCAAATCCATTTGCCACGAACTCAGGCATGTTGAAATATTCGGACCGGGGGATCACCTGCTTGCACAACCACAGGAAGCTGTTGAGGATCCCATCCACTCCTTGAACGATCTTGAACGCAGGATTGGCAGGCAGTTCCTGGCTCGGTCCCATTTGAGTGACGAGTCGATAAATCGATTCGAGAACGCCACCCCCTTGAACCTGGCCGGACACCAGTTGATCCATAAACTGATGAGCGTTCCGCCCCGACAGGATGTAAATCACCAGAGTCAGTGCCGTGGCGATAGGTCCTTTAACAATGGTACTCGCTGCGACACCAATCATCGTGACCAGGGTTAACGTGAGGGCAATCCCCAACACGGCTTTCCAGTAACCGACCCAGAAATCACGGTCAGGCATCCGGATGAACAAGTCCGGGCGAGCCATCCCGATATACTGTTCGCGGTCGATACACGAGACCTCAACGAACATCTGCTTCTTCTCTGTGACAAAGTCGGTGAGGAGATCGTACTGCTTGTCGTCCACCGTCAGTTTACGAGGAATCTTGTTCATCGTACTGCGAAACTCGGCCACGGGACTGGGGTCCGTCGTGTATGCCAGGTTCGTATCAGGATTAAAGATCTTGATATCGTAGAACAGCGGGCGTGTCATATCCCCTTTGTAGCTGCGAAATGCGGTGAATGAGTTCTCGAGGTTCAAGTTCCCGTCACTGTCGAGCATCGATTCATTGACGTTCGAAAATAGCCACTGGGCTCGTGCTTTTGTCGCCCCTTCTATGTAACTGCGAAACGACCAGATATCCCCCACGTTGATCCCGGTCGCGCCCTGGTTTCCTTCGCGATCGATGAATCGCATTCCATCGCCATAAACCGGAACACGGCAGATCAGCAACCCCTGCGCTTCGGTGGGAATCTGGCGAACGATCCAGATATAGCCCACCGTGGCCATCACCAGCAGCACCAGATAACCGATCAGCGAAATACCAATCATACGGCCCAGCACGATTTCAACCCGGCGTGCGGGCTTGGTCACGACGGTGTGAATCGAGCGAATGCGAATATCTTCAGGAATGCCGAAGCAGCAGAGCAGCAGAACTACGGGCAGTGTCAACCAGCTCAGGGCCGTCAGCACAAAGCTGATATAGACTTTGACCTGATCGGGTTTGATTTCTTTAGAATCGCCCATGAACCAGCCGGCGAACATGAACAGCAGACCGAAGACAACAAAGACCGCCAGGGCCTTGCGTCGGTAAGCTTCCATGAACGTCAGGCGGGTCAATGCCCAGATGCGGCGAGGGGACAGATGAATCAGATCTGACAACATCGCCCCAAGTTCGCCGAAGAAGATCCCGAAGCCCTTACTCCCGCGAGTCAGGACCAGGTTCAACAACGAGACGAACATGACGACAAATGTTAAAGCCCCCGCCACCACGGCCCAGTTGAGCAGTGAGTACAGAGGGTTCAGTCGATAAATCGCAGGATCAAAATACATAACCTAGACCGTTGCTGATGAATGAAGGACCAAAAATGGCAACAGCGCCACTGCGTATCGACCTTGATCAGAAGTCAACGGACTTCGATCAGGACGCGGACTGTGGTTCGGCAACGTTGCGGTGGCCGGGACGATCGCGGCTTTCCTTGACCGTTTTCAGGAACAGGTCTTCCAGGTTCTCGGTCGGTTGATCCACGGTGTATTTCGCACCATGACGCGCGAGGACTTCTTCCACTTCCTTCTTCGCGGCATCACTCAGCAGAGTGCTGCGAATCTGGGTCTCGTCCTGAACCTTCAGCAGTTCGTCGACACGCCCCATCACTTTCAGCTCACCACCGTAAAGGATGGCGATCCGGTCGCAGACGTCCTGCACGTCAGCCAGCAGGTGGCTGCACATCAGAACGGTTTTCCCCTGCTTCTTCAGGTCCAGAATCAGGTCCTTCATGTCACGATTACCGAGCGGATCGAGACCGCTGGTCGGTTCGTCGAGCATCACCAGATCAGGATCGTTGATCAGAGCCTGGGCGACCCCGATTCGGCGAGTCATCCCTTTGGAGTACTCTTTCAGTTGCCGGCGACGGGCTTGCGGAGCCAGCTTGACCAGATCGAGCAGTTTGTCAGATCGCTCTTTTCGTTCGGCAGCAGACAGGTTGAACAGCCGACCGTAGAAATCGAGCGTTTCGTAAGCATTCAGGAACCGGTAAAGATAAGACTCTTCCGGCAGATATCCAATCTTCTCGTTCTTGCTGACGTCAGCAGCAGGCTTACCGAGAATCGAAATCTCCCCTTCCGTAGGGAAGAGAAGTCCCAGCAACAGCTTCAGCGTCGTGGTCTTCCCGGATCCGTTCGGCCCCAACAGTCCGAACACTTCACCCTTACGGATATCGAGACTCAAAGCATTGAGAGCTCTAACTTTAGGGCGACCCCAGAAGTCGCGATAGACTTTCGACAAATTGCGAATCTCGATGACAGCCTCAGACTGGCTCATGCATGCTCCCGGAGTCTCTAACGTAAAAGCCGATGACGACGAAAACGACTCAAACTCAAATCACCAACGAGATCTCGTCGGAAAAAATACAACTCACTGCTGACGGTGTACGTCGAACATGATGAAGGCGTTTGCTCTTCACATGTAAGATTTCAGAAATCGGTCCAGCTTGCGGAGCCCCATCCTAAAACCCCGACTTCGCCCTGACAAGCCGCTCAACGTTTACCGAGGCTGAATCAGAAGTTCGGGCTTTTCCAGGACTAAATAATGCCCGTGGTCTGCCGTCACAATCAGCAAAGACTCGTCCCAATTGCTGTGCTGCTCAACCCAGTCCGTGATGGTTTTCACGGCCGCGTCACCACTGATGACCGCTCCAATTGAGTTATCGATGTTATTGTCGTGGTTTGCCCAGTCGACATCCCCTGGTTCAACCATCAACCAGAACCCTTTGGGATTCTTCGACAGCACTGTCATTGCTGCCGCCGCCATATCACTGAGACTCGGGTTCTCTGCGAGGTCGGCAGGCTCGTACTCTTCAGCCCGATTCGATCGACCGATAGTCGGAACAAAATCACCGTCCGCCGTCGCGAAAGGAAGATGTCCCGCATACTTGCCGACACCGTAGAAGCCGAACAG
Organism: Schlesneria sp. DSM 10557; assembly: GCF_041860085.1. Classification (NCBI taxonomy): domain Bacteria; kingdom Pseudomonadati; phylum Planctomycetota; class Planctomycetia; order Planctomycetales; family Planctomycetaceae; genus Schlesneria; species Schlesneria sp. DSM 10557. The sequence goes on along the minus strand of NZ_CP124747.1, from coordinate 6,400,529 downwards.
CCGGTGGCCCTCTTTCGCGGCGCGCTCGGCAGCCTGTTGCAGGGCCGCCTTCCCTGCGACACCCGGTTTGCGGATGGATGTGACGTACTTCCCACCGTTTTCGACGTCGATCGCTTCCAGATCCGCATCTGTCAGATACGCATTTCCGGGGACAAAATTTTCACCAGCCGTCGACTTCCTGGGGTTTCCCGCAACCAGACGATTGTCACCGAAACCACCCCCGATCACGACATCCATCCCCGGCAGAGGAACGTCGGGATGACTGATCGACTTGCGTCCAATCATGTCACGAGTCAGATCCTGATAATCGTCGCGGTGGACGTTGTGCGCATAGGCGGAAGCGGGCGTCGCGTGGCTGATCGGCACACTCGAAACAGCTCCGACCGAAATCCCCTGTTCCTGCAGCAGATGAGCAATCGTGGGAACCTGATTTCCCGCGTAGTCCACATTCACCCCGTTATTATACGTCTTGATGCCTGCGGTCATGCTGACAGCGGAACTGGACGAATCAGTGTAGGCGTGTCGGATGGGTCCTTCTTTGTTTCCCGAAATGGGGTAGAGCAGGTCACTCCCGGCGGTCCAGGCGTTTGGTCCGCCGAGCGAAACAGAATAACCACCGAAAAGCGTTCCACCCGGGTTCAAGACAGACTGAAGATTGGTGTCAACCTGGGTTCCTTCATTGTGCGGACTGGTGCACATATAACCGAACTGGGACGTTCCATTGGCCGTATAGTCCTGAAAATGGAAACCCGTCCCGCGTCCCTCGGTATACGCAATTCGCTGAGTCTTGTAGATCGCTGCCGCTCGCGTCGTCTGCCAGTCCATACCGTCGAAAACGACCAGAAAGACGTATTTCTTGCCCTTGGCAAATCCCGCCTGCTGAATTTGAAAGAGATTCGTTTGATCGAGGTACTCGGCTTGGTCATTCAGCGTGTCAGGGGGGACACGACCATAAATCCGCTGGAGTTCCGTTTCACTACGGTAGGGACTCTTCTTGCCCGTGTAACTTCTCAGATCCACGCCGTCCGGAGCGTTGAGCGTTCCAAAAGTGTAGACGGGAATCAGGCGATTTGAGTGAGAACCCCACGATTTGTAGTTTGAGGGCTCATGTCCCCAGTGCCCAAAGTCAGCCTTGTTGTCCTCAATTGCCTTTTGCTGGATCTCGCGCATGTAGTCAGAACAATCCGCTCGTTCCGTCAGATTCAGCAAGCAAAGACCAACGCACAGGACCAGTCCGAATCCCCGCATGAAACGTCCTCTTATAAACTTCGCGATCTCTATTTCGTCGTCCATTCGGGCAGTGGAGCGATCTCAGGTGTCGGAACGTTTCCTGGCCCGGGACGACCGCTATCCTGCAATCGACTGATGCAGCGTACCGTCATATCGTTCTGAACCGCGATCTGACAGCTCAGGCGTACGCCACTTGCCCCTTTCGCCTGAAGGATATTCTTTTCTGCGACGGTCATCTCTTCCGGTTCGCCTGCCAGAATTTCGACGCGACACGTCGTGCACCGGGCGACACCCCCACAGGCATGCAACTGGTCCACACCCGCATCTTCCACCAACGCCAACACCAGACGCTTGCCCTCTGGAACGTCAAACTCTCCAAAACCTTCCACGGTCAACTTGGGCATGTGTCTCTCTCCTTCTTCGTTTGCAATCAAAATTTGGTGTCGTCGGGTTGCCACGATGCAGCAAGGTCGTCATGAAGTCAATCCAACCGCGCTGCGATTCATGGCTCGATTTCCTGCCGGCAATAGTCCTCTGGCGAGAACCCGCAGGGGATCGAATTGCACAAACGTCTCTTTAGCGGCACGCCCCTAACAAGGGAAGCAAGGCGCAACATCCCGCAGAAGGGATCCGGCTATGGCAACTCCGTGAATCGTCCACAGAATAAATCGCCCGCAAAATAAATCGGCCACCGAGCGCCGGCTTTCACAGTTGCCACTCCGATGAATTGTAGCGCGTCTCACTGATTTTCGTCGCCGCAGCTCTCAGTGTCTCTGTCACATCCGCCACTCTGGCCTGCCAGGTCTCACGCAGAATTTCCCTGAGGGCCACAGACCCCAGTGGGATGTTGACGACAAAATCGCGATGACTCCGACCTCGCCGGTAATCCGGCTGTCGACTCGGGAAGGCGAGACACCGGGCGAGCAGGTCCAGATCGAAATCGTAGAGCAGTGTTCCCTGATGGAGAAACGCATTCTTCAGCCAGCGCTGCGCGTTCCCCGAAAACTTCTGATTGTTCCAGACCAGATCACTCGTTCCACACACTTCAACCTGAGGCCCGTGTTGACTCAGAGCCACAGCGATCCGTTCCATCAACTTTGTCGTGACGCCCCCCACCCCCAGTGTGCGATGTAAATTGGTGATGGGAAGCGCCAATGAATAGCACAGGCACCCCGGTCCGATCAGCACCGTCCCACCCCCACTTGCCCGGCGAAAAATCCGGATCCCAGCGTCCGCACACGCCTTTACATTGACTTCCGTTTCGACACGGTTCGAACGCCCCAGCACCACAAAGTACTCTTTCGGCTCCCAGAACCGCAGGCAGGCTTTCGCGGGTTCCGCCTCGACATCCGCAAGAAGCGCCTCCTCCAGAGCCAGATTGTCAGCCGGTGTCGGCAATGTCTCGTCATACCCCAGCACAGAGGCAGGCCAGGAAATTTCGGGCAGGTGACCGTCAGACATGAATTCGCCAGTGATGAAGGGTTCGTCGATCGATCACGAGGAAGGGGCTCTCCTGAAACGCCACGCTCGCGTGTTCTCGTGCGAGTTCCCGCCAGCCATACAAGACCCGTTCGCCGCGTATTCAGGCTTTGATGGATCCGGATCCACAGCAGAAAATAGCGAGTTCGAGGGAAGTCACAACCCACCCCGCTCGCCATGCCCGGCCCCCGGTCCGTACAGCCCACTCACTCCGTTGAGGAATGAAACCTGTTCCTCAGACGGAGTAATCCCGTCAACAAATCAACAAAGAAGCCCCAACCAGACAAGGGGTGCGGGGATTGCTTGTGGAACATCATGCGTTCGTGTGTAAGGCACCGCCAATTCACCTCACGCCTTTCATTGAATCATGCCGAATCCCGTCGGACGAGAAGTCCCGTCCGACGCCACGTTCCCACAGTCCATTTAATGACAATGGCACGGACAATCCTCAGGGACTGCCCGTGCCATTTTTGTTCATTCGTGGGATGGTCTTCGGCCACAATTCAAGCGGCAGCCTCCCTCCGATGGGTCAGCCCATCACAGATGGATGGTTCGACCGTCGACGGCGAACGCCGCCTCCTTAATCGCTTCGGCGAGGGTCGGGTGCGCGTGACTGGTACGGGCGATGTCCTCGCTGCTGGCACCAAACTCGATCGCAGCGGCCGCTTCGGCGATCAGGTCCCCTGCGTGAGCCCCGATAATGTGGACACCCAGAACTCGATCGGTCTCGGCATGAGCCAACATCTTGACCCGTCCATCGGTTCGGCCAATCGCCTTAGCACGACCGTTCGCCAGGAACGGGAAGATTCCTTTCCGATAGGGAATTCCCGCTTCCTTCAGCTGCTCTTCGGTCTTGCCGACACTGGCAATTTCCGGATCAGTATAGACGACAGAAGGAATCGCGTCGTAGTTCACATGGCAGTACTTGCCCGCGATCGACTCGGCGGCGGCAACCCCTTCGTCTTCGGCTTTGTGAGCGAGCATCGGGCCGGGGATACAGTCTCCCACGGCGTAAATCCCGGGTACAGAGGTTTCAAACGTGTGAGGATCAACTGTGATGAATCCACGCTGATTGCGAGCGATATTCAGCTTTTCCAGGCCAATCTCATTGGTGTTCGGAAGTCGTCCGACAGCAAGGAGGACGCGATCACATTCCACCGGTGGCTGACCATCGCATTCGACAACGCACTTTTGTCCGACCACGCGGGCTCCCGTCACTCGCACGCCCAGCCGGAACTCAAGTCCCTGCTTCTGCAGAGTCTTCTGTGCTTCCGTCGCAATCTCGGTGTCCATTCCCGGTAGGATGCGGTTCAGATACTCGAGAACGGTCACTTTGGAACCAAGTCGCGACCAGACGCAACCCAGCTCCAGTCCGATCACGCCGGCACCAATCACCACCAGATGCTGTGGGACGGTGGGGAAGCCCAGAGCTTCGGTGCTCGTCCCAATCAGGTTGCCGTCGACCTCGACACCTTTCAGTGGTGCAGAGTAGCTGCCGGTGGCGATCAGAATTTTCTTGGCGTCAATTTCGACGGGCTCGGCGCCTTCAACCGCGACTTTCCCTGGAGCGACAATCCGCCCCTTGCCGGTGTAGCGTGTGATCTTGTTCTTGCGGAACAGGCCTGCAATCCCTGTCGTCAGACCCGTAACGACGGAATCCTTCCGCTTCATCATGGTGGCAAGATCCAGCTTAACCCCGTCGACGCCGACGCCGTACTCCTTCAGATGATGCTGAGCCATCTTGTAGAGTTCGCTCGCTTCGAGCAGCGCTTTGCTGGGAATACAACCAATCCGCAGACAGGTCCCCCCCAGGGCTCCTTCCTGCTCGACGCATCCGACATTCAGTCCCAATTGCGCCGCACGAATCGCCGCAACGTATCCGCCGGGCCCGGCACCAATGACAACCAGATCATGTTGAGGCATTTTCGATTCCAGCATTCAGTTGAAACAACGAGACAGCAACCTCGTGTCCGGACACTGCTTCCGCCCCGGGCGACCAACGAAGTCTTGCTGCAAAGGTAGGGTCTCAAAGTTGACCGGGGCGCCCTCGCATTGAGGACGCCCCGTGTTGTAACTCAATCATTTCTCGCGGACGAGCATTCCAATGGGATTTAGCCAGTCTGACTCATCCCACTTCAAACTCGCTTTCGTCCGTGATCCATCAGACGTCCAGAAGCAGACGAACAGGATTTTCCAGACAATCCTTGATCCGCTTCAGGAATGTAACGGCTTCGCGACCGTCCACGATCCGGTGATCGTAGGTCAGTGCAAGATACATCATCGGGCGGATGACGACCTGTCCGTTCAGAGCGATCGGACGATCCTGGATGGCATGCATCCCGAGCACTCCGCTCTGTGGCGGATTGACGATCGGGGTTGAGAGCAGCGATCCATACACCCCACCATTCGTGATAGTGAACGTTCCGCCGGTCAGTTCCTGAGGACTGAGAGTGTTCCCTTTAACCTTGTTGGCGAACTCGGCAATGGCCTGCTCAATCTGTGCGAAGCCCATCCCTTCGGCATTGCGAAGCACGGGAACGACCAGTCCCTTGCCGCCACCAATCGCGATCCCGATATCGAAATAGTTATGGTAAACGATTTCGTTACCCTGGATCTCGGCGTTAATCGCAGGGAAGGTCTGCAAGGCATCGATCGCGGCCTTCACGAAGAAGGACATGAACCCGAGCTTGATCCCGTAGCGCTGCACGAACGCGTCCTGGTGCTGTTTTCGCAGATCCATGATGGCCGTCATGTCGACTTCATTAAAGGTGGTCAACAACGCTGCGTTAGTCTGAGCTTCGACCAGCCGCGAGGCAATTCGCTTGCGGATCGGACTCATCGCCTGTCGCTTTTCCGAGCGGTCCCCAGCGACGATCGTTCGTGCTGGAGCAGGGGCTGGAGCCGGTTTGGCGACAGCGGGAGCGGGTGCCTTCGGTGCAGCAGCCACTTGACGCTGAACGTCTTCTTTCAGCAGCCGCCCGCCGGGTCCCGTTGGGGTCACCTGGGATGGCTTCAGACCGTTCTCGGCCAGAGCAGCAGCGGCCGACGGCATGACGCGAATGTCACCTGTCGCGGCCGGCTTGGCAGCACTGGCAGCGGCGGGTGCTTCGGCTTTTGCAGGTGCGGCAGCCGGAGCTGCGGCGACAGCCGTTTCGTCGATCAAGGCGATCACAGCGGGAAGCTCAATCGTATCGCCAGCGTTGAACATCAACTTGGTGACCACACCCGTTTTGGGTGCGGGCCATTTCGTTGTGGCCTTATCACTTTCCAGCTCGACGATGTCTTCGTCGGCCGTGATCTGCTCACCAACCTGCTTGAGCCATTCAACGACGACGACCTCCGAGACGGAATCGCCAAAATCACCTTTCTTCAGCTGTACTTCGACTGTCATGAGACTTCGTCATCCTTTGCCTGTCAGGAACAGAGCGTATTTTCAATGCAGAGAATCAATGCTGAGACGTCAAACTGTTTTTCGACTAGTGCGAGGTCGCAGGTTTTGTCGAAGCGCCGATCACCTTGGTCAAAATCTCGTTTTGTTCGAGATCGTGACTTTTGTGCGATCCCGTTGCCGGACTGGCCGAAGCGGGTCGAGACACGCATGACAGCGGATAGCGTCGGAAGAGGGATTCGCCCCAGTGAACTCGCAGGAATCGCCAGGCACCCATGTTCTCGGGTTCTTCCTGTGCCCAGACGACCGGCGTCCCATCGGGATAGGCAGACAGGACTTCTTCCAGCTCTTTATCCGGAGTCGGATAGAGCTGCTCAAGCCGCAGAATCGCCACGTCGTTTCTCTGCAGTTCTTCGCGGCGGGCCGCCAATTCGTAGTAGATCTTGCCCGTGCACAGCACGATCTGACGAACTTCACCGGCAGGTCGCTCCAGCGTGTCGGGCAACAGTCGGCGGAACGTTCCGGTACCCAGATCAGCAAAGCTGGAAACAGCTCGCGGATTACGCAGGTATTCCTTCGGCGTCATCACGATCAGCGGCTTACGCCACTTTCGCAGCACCTGACGACGCAGCACATGGAAAATCTGGGCTGGAGTCGTGGGATAGACAATCTGAATATTGTCTTCGGCAGCCAGTTGCAGGAATCGCTCCAGACGAGCACTGGAATGCTCTGGCCCGTTCCCCTCAAACCCGTGCGGAAGCAACATGACCAGACCGCTGAGTCGGTTCCACTTGTCTTCAGCACTGACGATGAACTGGTCAATGATGACTTGAGCCACGTTGACGAAGTCACCGAACTGAGCTTCCCAACAGATCAACCCGTCGGGTGTATCGAGGCTGTAACCGTACTCGTAGCCCAGAACGCCTGCTTCTGACAGACAGCTATTCACGACTTCAACCGGGGCCTGATCTGGCGACAGGTGTGCCAGCGGCATATAGGTCTGGTCGGTTTCAAAGTCATGGAACACGGCGTGGCGGTGACTGAACGTCCCGCGTTCAACGTCTTGTCCGTGCAATCGGATCCGGTGCCCTTCCAAGCTCAACGTCGCGAATGCAAGCGATTCACCCGAGGCCCAGTCGAGCGGCAACTTGCCTTGGGCGATCGCCAGTCGCTTCGTCAAAATTGCCAGCGAACTCTGCGGATTGTGGACCTTCGGATGCGGCTGGAACCCTTCGGGAAGCTGCGACATCTGCTCCAGAAGTTGAGCGAGCTTGGCGGGATCAACTCCGGTGTCGACTTCGGGAATCCCCGCTTCGTTACCGCCGAGGTACCCGCGCCAGGTCCCTTGCAGCATATCCCAGCGATGTTCGTAGTTGGGACCGTTGGCAACTTCCAGTTCCGACTCAAGCTGCTGCCGATGAGCGAACTGCAGACGATTCGCTTCTTCCTCGGTGATCCCGCCGAGCTTCATCAGCTTGTCCAGATAGTTCTGTCCGACCTTTTTCCGTGCCTTGATCTGACGGTACATCAGCGGCTGAGTGAATGACGGCTCGTCATTCTCGTTGTGCCCACGGAAGCGGTAACAGTACATATCGATTACGACGTCACTGTGGAACGTCTGGCGGAAGTCCATCGCCAGTCGGACCACTTGAGCGACCGCTTCCGGATCTTCCCCATTCACGTGGAAGATCGGAATCTGAAGCATCTTCGCCACGTCGGTGGCATAAGGTGTCGAACGTGCCTGATGAGGCCCCGTGGTGAATCCGATCTGGTTGTTCACCACGACGTGAACCGTACCACCGATTCCCGTCGCACCGAGATTGCTGATATTCAGTGTTTCCTGAATGATCCCTTCACCGGCAAAAGCAGCGTCCCCATGGATCAGCATGCAGACCACTTTTTCGCGAGTGGTGTCGCCATTGCGATCCTGCTTCGCGCGAACACGGCCCATGGCGACCGGGTTGACGAATTCCAGATGGCTGGGGTTGAAGCAAAGCGACAAGTGCATTTTGCGGCCGTCGCCGGAATGCCAGTCGTTGCTGTAACCGAGGTGGTACTTGACGTCACCACGACCCGTATTCAATTCAGGATCAAGGTCAGCGAACTCGCGGAAGATCGCCCGGGGAGCTTTCCCCATAATGCTTGCCAGCACGTTCAGACGACCGCGGTGGGCCATCCCCAGAACAATCTCTTCGACTCCCTGGTCCGCCGCCTGATAGATGGCGAGTTCCAGCAGAGGAATCAGCGTTTCCGCTCCTTCGAGCGAGAAGCTTTTGGCACCCTTGAACTTGTTCAGGATGAACTCTTCAAACACGACCGCGTCACTGAGTCGCTTCAGGATTCGCTTCTGCTCCTGCAGCGTCAGCTCGATCCGATTCTCGGTCGTTTCCATCCGGGTCTGGAGCCACTCACGAACCCGCATGTCGTCGATATGCATGAACTGCACACCGATCGATCGGCAGTAAGTGTTCCGCATCCACTGATGCACTTCGCGAACGGTTCGGAAGTGCTGTCCGCCTGCCGACATCGTGGAGACCTGACGATCCATGTCAGCTTCGGTCAAACCGCAGGCAGCAGGTTCAAGCTCATCGACGGTCGGTCGTGGCTGACCCAGGGGATCGATATCGGCTGCGTAGTGGCCCATGATTCGGTAGTTACGAATCAGTCGCTCAACCCGCTCTTGCAGAATGGCGTAGTCAAGCTGAATCGGACTGACCACACCTGTTCCCACCGATGGTGCACGGAACAGGCTCGGATCATGCAGCTCGCCTCCAGATCGGGTCTGACTCTCGACGATCTGTCGAAAGTAGTCCTGCCAATCTTCCGAAACTGAAGAGGGGTCCTCAAGGTACTCCAGATACAGCGACTCGACGTACGTCAAGTTTGTATCCTGACCCGGGACCCGGCTCTCCTCATCCAGAAATTGGTGGTCTCCATTACGGGACCCACTTGAGGAAGAAACGCCCTTCGACGAAGAGCGACTTGTAACCGTATCTGAAGGACTCATCTTGATCGTTTCTGATCCCGAGTCAGACGGTGCTGGCCCTGTTTCGACTCGCCTGGTCGAAGGCTTGCCCCTGTCTGAAATTCCAGTCGAGAGAACCTGTGATGCAAAAAAGACTCTACGTTCCGATTCATTCTAACCAGTTTGGTGAGGCAACCAACCCGTAACATCGGAAATTGTTTTTGAATGTAACAGACCGTAACAGGAATGAGGAGTTTAGCAAACAGGAATTTTTAAGGGATCAGTCTGATTGAGCCGTCGTACGGGCAATTGATTTAGCACCTGCCGTTAAAGCGGATGCGTCAACAAACGTAAACTTCAAGAACCTGACCAACGCCGCCAAAGCCCTCCCTGACGTACAACCCCACCGGACGGCTGATTGATGGTGAACAGACCTCCCCACACGGACTGAACAAGGTTCGTTATCAATCACCTCCGCTTCTATATCCGTCGAGACCACAGGCTGCCAACGCATTCATCGTCACTTGTGCAACTGACGCCGCTCCCGCATCCAAAGACTGTCACTATTCCGCGACACATCGAATCCCCACCAGCGAGATGCAGCCCTTCCCGCAGATGGCCCCCTCCGCAACGGAACTTTTCGCCACGAGGATCAAATTCGGCAAATTTTTTCCGGGCCTGCAGACGTTCAACAAATTCATTCAATCGCGTGTGACTTCACCGCCCCAGCCCTTTAACTCCACCAGCCGAGTCCCCCACCGCCTGGTGCGAGACCGGTTCAGATTGCTCAATCGTCACATTCGGACGGAAGGGGAATTCCTCCGCTGATCGGGACGGGAATTTCCATCGGCGACGCCTCAGGAAACTTGGATCGCTTGAACATTCGCACCCTACCCGCGCGATCAAATTTGCTTGCTGTGATGAAGACGCAAATCTCGGTATAGTTTTCGGCATGACACACAAACTTTTCTCCGATCTGGGCCTCTCGCCCGACCTTCTCAAATCCATCGAGCGAATGGGTTTTGAACAGGCCTCACCGATTCAGGCTGAGGCGATCCCACAGATTCTGACCGGCCGGGACGTGATCGGCCAATCTCAAACCGGTTCCGGTAAAACCGCTGCCTTCGGTATCCCGGCTGTGGAAATGGCCGACCCCACCAATCGTGACGTGCAGATCGTGATGATGTGCCCGACTCGCGAACTGGCCTCGCAGGTTGCCGAAGAAATCTCGAAACTCGCCCACTTCAAAAAGGGAATCCGCGAACTGCCGATCTTTGGCGGACAGAGTTACGAACATCAGTTTCGCGGACTGAAAGCGGGCCCGCAGATCGTCATCGGGACACCCGGCCGACTGATCGACCATATCAAGCAAGGCACGCTGAAGCTGAGCGGCGTCAAGATGATCGTCCTCGACGAAGCCGATCGCATGCTCGACATGGGCTTCCGCGACGACATCGAGAAGATCCTCGAAGCGATCCCCAGCGAGCGCCAGATCGTCCTCTTCTCAGCAACCCTGCCCCCTCCGATCCGCAAAATCATCGAACGCTTTACGAAGGACCCGATTACGGTCCGGATCGAAGCAACCGCGATGAGCGTCCCGGCGATCGAACAGTCCTACGTCGAAGTCGACTACCGATCCAAGACTGAGGTACTCTGTCGCCTGCTCGACCTGCACGATGTCCGCTACGGACTCGTCTTCGGATTCACAAAGATCCAGGTGGATACGCTTACCGAGGCGCTGACGGCGCGCGGTTACAGTTGCGACAAACTGCATGGCGACATGACCCAGCCGATGCGTGAACGAACCATGAAGCGGTTCCGTGAACGTAAAATCGACTTGCTCGTTGCGACCGACGTCGCAGCCCGCGGCCTGGATGTGGACGATCTTGAAATCGTATTCAATTACGAGCTGCCGCATGATGCCGAAGACTACGTACACCGCATCGGCCGGACGGGACGCGCCGGTAAAAGCGGCAAGGCCATCAGCCTGGTCAGTGGCCGCGAATTCGGACGGTTGCAGCAGATCATTCGCTTCACCAAGGCGAAGATCAACAGAGTCTCAGTCCCGCGACTTGAAGAGCTCGAGCTGAAACATGCCAGTCGACTCGTCGAGTCCCTGCATAACACGATCCAGTCGGGCGAGTTCAAGCCGCAGGACAAACTGCTGGAAGACCTGATCGAAGCAGGGCACGCTCCCGGCGAAATCATCTCCGCCCTGATGCACATGCTGGCGGGCGAAAGCAACCGAGCCCCCGAACGGATCGCCGAAGACGACCCGCGTCCTCCCCGTCGATCCCACCGCGATCATCCGTTCGATCAGCGAGACCAGCGCGGACCCAGAGGCGACCGCGACGATGGTCCGCCGCGAATGACCCGGCCACGTGAATCGACCGGTCGAGGCCAATACGACGGGCCTCCTTCGCGGGTTGACGATTCGGGAGTCTGGATCAAATTCAATGTCGGCGATAACGCCGGGGTCTCACCGGGCGACTTTGTCGGCTGCATCGCCAACGAGGCGGGTGTCCCACGTACCGTCATCGGAAACATTCAGATCCTCCAGACCGTCAGCTTCGTTCAGGTCGCTGCTGAGGCGGCAGAGCAGATTCTCGGTGCCGTTCAGGGAGTCCGCCTGCGAGGAAGACGAGTCCAGGCCATGCCCGGCACGCCCCCTCGTCGAGACTTCCGCCCCGGCCGGGACGAAGGACCAAACCGCCGCGGCAATCGCAACTAGCGATTCATTGCGAATAAGGCAGGCATGCCACTGTATGACCGTCCGCGGTCATGCAGTGCCCTGTCCTCGTGCAGTGCTCTGGCAGTCGCCTGAAATCAAATCACGGCAATCCACGAGCCCCTGATGCCATCGGCCTACTGGATTCATGCAGCCGCTCCCGCTTCCACAAAGAGCAGGGCGGCTGCTCGCGTTTCCCCATACAAAATTGGGTCGCCGAGGCCACGACCAGCACGAAGCCCCGGACTCGACCTTCTCACCACGCTCTGCCGTGATGACCGGAAAACAGGCTCCGAAGAATTTCACCTTTTCGCGAAGCCACAGACAGTCGAACTGGCGACAATCGCGAGTTCTGTCTGACTCGCGTAGGGGAGTTGGGGGGATGTGCCACATTCAGAACAGCCCTTGAGATGGGGAACCGCTTCACCTCGAACGACATCCCTGGCGGTCGTGCCTGCCGCGACATCAAATCGTCAGGAGACCCCGCTCCCCTGACAGAAACTTTCGGGCATATTTCCCCAGGATGTCCGTCTCGATGTTGACCGTTTGTCCGACCGCTCGTCGTCCCAATGTCGTAACGGACAACGTATGAGGGATCAATGCGATACTGAAGGTGGTCTCGTCGACGTTGACCAGCGTCAGGCTGACTCCGTCGACCGCCACCGAACCTTTCGGAACCATCAGTTCGCTCAGCGAAGCCGGCACCCGGAAGACCATGTTGACCCAGTCCGAGTCTCTCTCAATCGACTCCACCGTGCCGACGCCATCGACGTGCCCCTGCACGAAGTGCCCTCCCAGTCGCCCGTTGACCGGCAGCGAACGTTCCAGATTCACCACGTCCCCTGACTGAAGCTGTCCAAGGTTCGTCTTCGACAGCGTCTCGGCCCCGGCCTGAAACGACCAGCCTGCCTCCTCGATCGCGATCACCGTCAGACAACAGCCATTGATGGCAATACTGTCACCGCAGCCCGTCGGTTGTGAGCCAGCCTGACCCGGTGTCAGCATTTCCGTGGGTGGCTTCAGCGTAATTCGAACTCCGGCCGGTTCCGGCACCAGCGATACGATCTGCCCCAACCCCTCGACCAATCCCGTAAACATAAAAATGACTCATCCAACTTGAGAAGAAACAGGCTGCAACAATTACGTGCCTGTGGCACCGGCCCATTGGTTCAGCGAGTACCCGACCCGAGACCACCAGCAGGAAACCACGCAGCCGACTCTGTCGCCAGGAAGCGCGGCATCAGCCCCTTACTGGAACAGACCCTCCGCAAACTCGCGGATGGTCCCCAGCCTGACACAACTGTCGGTCAAACAGAGCGGATTTGCAAAGGAGACACATTACTGCCCCATCCAAGTGGGCCACTGTGTTCTCATGTGGATCGATGTCTTCGGTTATCCGACAGCCGCTCGTCACGGTCGGCACAGATTGTCAAACCGACCGCCGCAGAGGCAGAACCACGCGAGCCATTCCCATCGGCGCCAGCATAGATCTGACGGAATTGGAAGCAACACCGCCCTCACGCGCGATGAGCTTTAAGGCACCGTTTCTGAGACCACTCCGTTGAAGACGGGGCCACTATCCCTAGTGGAAAAGCGAGGTTGCGGCAGAAATCAAGCTTCGCGGAGGCATCCTGCTGGCAGGCAGAGAAAATTTTATTGCCGCTGAGGGGGTGAGGTCTAGAATCAAAAGTTCTCAAACTTCCAGCCTCGATCGAGCAAGGTTTTCCATGTCCAATTTCGATAGTCGAGACGGTGATCGCGCTCTTCGCAACTCGCTTACCAGATGCATACAAGGTCGCGACCAGGATTTCGCCGAATTCCGCTCGCATTACGAACGCCTCATGAAAGATGAGCGTCAGCAGTTGCGAGACTGGATCGAAAAAGTCGCAGACCTTCAGGACGCCCCCGTCTACCTGTTCATCAAAGCGAGCGTTCAGCTCATGGATGGAAACAGCGAAGACAGCGTCAACATCACCCTTTTCCCAAGGAAACTGCTCAGCGCAATGGACGCCTGGGATCATGACGAAATCTTCGAAGACAGCCTCGTCGATTGTATGGGATGAGAAGAGCCTGCATCTCCGTGCCTCTGGGCTCCTGGGCCACATCAACGCCCTTCAGCACGCTTCTTAGTGCTCTCAGTTCCCCCGAGTGACATTGCCGGTTGACCGCTTCCACCACTGCAAGCGCGACCTTCCAACCCGGCCAATGACCGGATGAAATGATTCATCCCCGACCACTCGTCTGGATGCCTATCTCTTTCGCAAGACTGCGCACGACGCAATTTCTTGCCCCGACTCTGATCTCGCGCCCAAAGTCCGTCCCAACGGTCACCATCCCGCGAACGGTTTGTCCGGCAGTTTGGGTTTGCCCCCGGCAAAAGTTTCGCTAGAATCCGCCTCGCATCACCCCTGATCGCATCGGGGAGTGACGTCGCTGACACCGACAGCCTGAACTGCCCGGTTTCAACGCATCCCAGTTTTGTCGGATCCGGATCAACGAGCGTCCGTTGAGGTATCAAGATACCGCAATCGACCAACTTGAACTGGATATCAGCAAGACGGACCCCGGAGAGGTGACAGAGTGGCCGATTGTGCTGGACTCGAAATCCAGTGTGGTAGCAATATCACCGTGGGTTCAAATCCCACCCTCTCCGCTTGATATCAGTTTTGACAAACGCCCCTTGGACCCCCTGTCGAAGGGGCGTTTGTTTTGCCCCCTCCCAAGTTAGTCATCCAGGGATTCCCAGAGCAGCAGTCTACTTGTCGCTTTCTTCTTCGGTTCGAGACTGACCCTGTGTCTATATGAGCATGCCCGATCGTGCTCGAATGCCCGGAACGAGGAGTGGAATCGCCAACAAGTGGGAGTCGCCAACGAAAGGCAAGTGCGTTCAAGGCAACTCAAGGGGTAGCGCGGGTTGCACGGTCCCTTGTCATTACCCACAAATTTTACAAACAATTGTAAAATTTATGATGTGGATGCACTGAAAGTCGAGTGTCGTAACCACGGAATTCCCAGTTGTTTACGACTGAGCGCTGTGGATGATTTTGCTCAGGCACTGTGATTGCTAGGTAGGGTGGACGTCGCCAAGAGTTTGCAGGGCGGCCATCGAGTCGCCTCACGAGGAGCGCGCGAATCGCCATCCTTCTGTGGGGCTGACCGTGATGTCCTCTGGCTTTGCAACGACCTCAGAGTGGGCCATTTCTAACTTCGGTGATTGTGATCTGGGAGACGTGCGTCGGACTCGGCGGGCCGTGCAGGTGGCGTCTCGCATGGCCGAGCATCCCTCAGGAAGTTCTCCCCAGCAGATGAATGAGTGGGCAGAACTCAAAGCCTGTTATCGGTTGTTCCACTCCCAGGCAGTCACCTTCGCCGCTCTGGCGCGACCTCATTGGGAACAGACCTGCGCGGCAGCGCGAGGACGCGTCTTAATCATCAACGATACGACGACGATGAGCTACAGATACCGTCAGGATGTCGAAGGATTTACACGTGGTGGCAAAGGCTTCCCGTATGGGTTTCAGCTGCACAACGCGATGATGGTCAACGCTGATAACGGCGAAGTCCTGGGACTCGCGCGGCAGGAGTTGTTCTATCGTGTTCCCGCGCCGACAAAGGAGAATCGCCGCCAGAAGGGACGACGTCCACGTGAATCTGATGTGTGGGGCCGCGTGATCGATGCGATCGGAGCTCCCGCAGCGGGTGTCGAGTACATTCATGTTTGTGACCGCGGAGCCGACAATCTGGAAGTGTTCTGTCACCTGCGTCAACAACACTGCCAGTGGGTGATCCGCTGCAGTCACCTCAATCGGGACATTCAGCCCGTGACGGCAGAGGGCTTGGGGGCCGTGGTCAGTGTCGAGGAGGCCTTAGCTAAGCGCCCCGTGCTGGGAACAAAGTCATTGTCATTACGGACTCGACCTGGTCAGCCCCAGCGGAGCGTGGAATTACAAGTCCGAGTTCTGGAGGTTTCGATTCCCCAGCCCCGCCGCCGCACCCCCTATCTGCGAGCGATCGATTATTGCGAAATGCGTCAGACGCTGGTGGAGCTTCGCGAGCATCGTCCGCGTCGAGGATCGGAGCCATTGCGTTGGGTGATCTGGACAAGCCTGTCGGTGCAGACACTGGAAGAAGCCGAAGCCGTGATCAAGATCTACGAACAGCGATGGCTCATCGAGGAACTGCATAAGATCATGAAAACGGGCTGCCAGCTGGAAGAACGACAATACGAGTCGGCGCACTGTCTGGAAGCGGTAGCCGGGATAACCAGCGTACTTGCGGTGCGATTACTGTCGCTGAAGCAATTAAGTCGCTCTACCCCTCAGACACCGGCTTCGGACGTGGTTCCCAAGGAATGGATCAAGATGGTCGAAGCCCTGCGGAAGCGGCATCTACCAACAGTCCGAGACTTCGTTCATAACCTCGCTTCACTCGGCGGCTTTCTCATGCGCAAAGACGATGGCGAACCCGGATGGATGACCCTTTGGAGGGGGACCGAACGACTTCTAATCGCACTGCAAACTCAAGATGCTCTCAGGAGAAAATGTGGGTAATGACAAGGTTGCACGGTCCTCCGGGCTACCCGCGTGCGAAGCACAAGAGGTCACCCAAAAGCAGTCCCCAACAGATTCGTGCTCAGCCATCGCGTCGTGCAATCAACTTTCCTTCAACCAACGCCCCCCCCCGCCCGTTCCCCGCAAGTCAGTAAAAAGATCCGCAACGGAAACTCTCCGGGAACCCGAAGTGACCGAGTCTTTCCGGGTCGCGTGCGGAAGTGCCATTCTTGCCAACACCATCGCACGTGTGAAACAATGACTGCGTCGCGAGATCTCCTGTCGTAAAACCCTGCGGAATCATGATGACATCCAAGCTACAAATCACCCTGACGCGTGTTGCTCTGCTGACATTCCTGCTACTGCTCGCCAGCACGTCTGTGCGGGATGCCGCCGCAGCAGATCCGTCCACCAAGCCGAACATCATTTTCATCATGGCAGATGACCTGGGTTACACAGACGTGGCCTGCTTCGGCAGCCAATTCTACGAAACGCCGAACATCGACCGACTCGCGACTCAGGGAACCAAACTCCTGAATCACCACCACTGCCAGAATTGCGCGCCGTCCCGGGCCGCGATCCTGAGCGGACAATACGGGGCTCGCACCGGGGTTTATACCGTGGGAGGAATCGATCGCTTCGACTGGAGCAAACGCCCTTTGCGGCCCGTCGACAACGTCACGAACCTCCCTCTTGATCGCGACATTATCTCGAATCAACTGAAGGCTGCTGGCTACGTAACAGGCATGTTCGGCAAATGGCACCTCGGCCAGAAGGGAGAATTCCTTCCGCAGAACCGAGGTTTTGACGAAGCCATCGTGAGCGCCGGAAAGCACTTCGACTTCGTCACCGAACCCAGAAACGAATACCCTCAGGGAGAATATCTCGCCGACTTCCTCACCGATCAGGCGGTCGACTTCATCAAGCGGCACAAGGACGAACCCTTCTTCCTCTACCTGCCCCATTTTGGCGTCCACTCTCCCCACCAGGCCAAGGCGGAACTGATTGACCGGTTCAAAGGAAAGGCCCCGGTGAACGGCCATAACAGCCCCACCTACGCCGCCATGATCGCATCAGTGGACGAGAGCGTTGGTCGCGTGATGCAGACCCTGGATGAGCTGAACCTGGCCGAAAACACGATCCTCATCTTCACCAGTGATAATGGGGGAGTGGGTGGGTACGACCGACCAGACGGCCTGGAACGCGAACCCGGTGCCAAAGGGAAGTCAAACAAGGCCAACAAGGGAAAGAAGGCGAAAGGTGCCGACGACGACGATGCCGGCATCACCGACAACGCGCCGCTCCGCAGCGGAAAAGGGAGCCTCTACGAGGGGGGGACTCGCGTCCCGTTTGTGGTCCGCTGGCCCGGTGTGACCAAACCGGGATCGTCATCGAACGTGCCAACAATCCATGTCGACCTGTTCCCGACCCTCCTCGAAATCGCCAGTGCTCCACAGCCCCGGCAGACACTCGATGGAGAAAGCCTGGTCAAATTATTCCGGGATTCCGCGGCCAAACTGCAGCGAGATGCAATCTTCGCACACTTCCCCGGCTACCTCGGCTGGGGCGACGGACACTGGCGGACGACACCTGTGAGTCTCATCCATGCCGGTGATTGGAAGCTGATGGAGTTTTTCGAGGACGGCCGGCTGGAACTCTACAACCTCGCCGACGACATCAGCGAAACAAAAAATCTCGCCAAATCCGAACCCGCCAAAGTCAAGGAACTCCACGACCGCCTCATCGCCTGGCGCGCTGAAGTGAAGGCCCCGATGCCAACGAAGAATGACGGCAAAACAGCGAAAGCAACCCGGAAATAGCGTCGGCCAAATCCCCCCAACGCAGAACACGATCCGAGTAGCGGCACAGCAATTCCCAAGCGTCCGCCGCTCGTTCGCAAGAAATAGGACGGATTCCCTGGGGGCACAGCCAATTTTACTGGCGAGGACTGGACTTCCGTAATTTCGCCAAGCCGAATTCCTATTGATAACCCGTTGGCTTCTACAGCGTCTCATTTCGTCCGGCCCAAAGGGCCATTCGTTCACAGAGTTCACATAGCCCAGCCGATCGGGCTGGGACGTGATTCAACCAAAAAATCGTGGTCCCATCTGAACCTGGCGAACTCGCACGGCAACACCGGTTTCAATTCGAATGAACGACCGGCCCTTCAGGCCTCAATAAATGCCGGCTCCCCGAAACCCAGCCCGTTGGGCCGGGCTATGGGAACGGATGGCCCCTTGGGCCGGAAGAGGCCATTGATGGCCATCGCGTGAATGAATCTTGCCAATTTCCCACCGACATTCGCAAATGCCAACACCGATCAAAACCCCACCGCAACCGCAGATGCAGATGCAGATGCTATCTCTTCCGGCCCAAAGGGCCATCCGTTCCCATAGCCCAGCCCATCGGGCTGGGAGGTGATTCGATTGAACATCATCAGGCCTGAAGGGCCGACCGTTCGAACGCACACCGAGAGCCACAACCGATTCATTTTCCCGCCTCTGCCCGTGACTACGGCCCCTACGGCCCCTGTTCGGCTCCTTCTCATCTGGCTCATCTACCTGCCCGTCAAGGGATTCCGTTCCGAGTGCAATTTAGTTCTCGGGCAAAAGTAGCCTATGAGTTTTCTTTTTATGGCTTGAGGGACACTGAAAATAGAGTCCAAAGACACGGGGACACTGCACATCCGGATACCCGCTATCAGCCTGTTGAAAAACCCCGAAAGGGCTGCAAACACCATATCCCTTTCTCCGTCGAACGTGTCCAAGGAGAACGGTCGGCCCTTCAGGCCTTTTGCTGTTCTCCCGAATCGTGTCCTAGCTACCGGCTAGGCTATTCGAACGATTGGCCCCTTGGGCCGGAAGAGAGGGCATGCCGGTCCTGACAGAATCAATGCAGGTACCGGGGTCAATGATTTTCTGGTATGCGTGAATGGCACAATCTCACTTGCCGACACGGACGTAACGACCCTTTTGAAAAACATCACGGATGGCCACTCCGACATCTACCTCAGAGGTTGTATGTCGCATGCTTTGGCAAATCGAATTGAGAATTTGCTCGATGACGGAACGGAAGTGTGTGGAGCAGTGAAATACGTTATCGGCATCCCCGGCAGTTGCTGTAGGGTTGGGCATCTATCAATAACCGTCTGTGCCTGAACGGTCACTGCGATGGGCCAGGGTCGTCTCATCCTGGCCCGCTTTCAACAGATGCCAGTGAGGTCAAACAGAAAAGATTGTCATTCATGCGGTCGCACTCCTGATGGTCACCTTATCGCCCGCAATTCTCTGGCTGTTTCGTAGATCGGAACCTCGCGAAACCGAAGCGCTATTCTTCAAGAAAATCCTGTATGTCATTCCTTCTCTGGTTGTTGGCGGCATTTCCTCCGTCAACCTATCGGTCAATGGCGGGCTGCTGTCCGAATGGTTGATACCGGCCTTTGTGGTGTTGGCAGCAGCGTTCATCGCACCAACCATCGGGTGCATGCGCGCCTATTCTACCATCATATTGGTGATCGGCATCGGCTTATGTGCAGAAGGATTAATTCTGCGTGAATCAAGGTACACGTCCAATCCACAAGTGACAGCTGGCGCAAGCGCCGCACATTCAAAAGCAATTCTGAGTACGATCCGTAACGAACTGGAAGAGCAGACTTTGCCGTCTGTCGAATCGCCCCGGCCGCTCAATGAATTGGTCGGACGGGAAATCCCCTGCATCGGAAGCATGCGTGTAATGACGCAATGGCATACGCCGGTGACGAGATTGTTCCGCATCGAACGGTGCCCCCAAAAGATTTGGGTCGTTGGCCATGATGGAACAACACCACAGCTTGAAATGCAATCTCTCTGAGCCATTGTCGAATGATCAACAATCTCGCAGGAGGCACGGGCATAGGGCACAGCATCTATTCTTGCAAGAACTTCCGGAGTCGGCATGAGTCAGAAGTCGAATTGCATGTCTGGCCTCCAGGCGACAGGACTGGGATTGTATCCGGCGCGGTGGCTCCCACCGCGCTACCGGTGCCAGCCTCTGAATCGCGCGGGCCTTGAGGCGGAGAAACTCACGGTGTTAGCATTGGAACGCATCTTTTACTCGCCGATGGAATAGAACAAATCTACGGTGCCGCAAACCTCACTTTTTGGCCATGCTGATGCATTCGGTCGTGATTCTGCTCTCTGCCTCGGTGCTGTGTCTCGTAATCGCACCGCTGTTGTTGGTTCTCAGGTCGTGCCAACTGCTCCGAATCGACTGGACGTTGTGCATCTGCTTGGCGATTGCCCTGGTATTTTTTGGATGCGTTGGCCTGAGGATCTGCGAGCAAATTTCATCCTCGGTGTAGGCGAGGTGCGTAGCCGGCAATTCGCGCTGGAGCGGATGCGGCAATTCCCCGCATGGGATGATCAAGGAATTCGAGCCGAGTGACGCCGGCGTCTTCCTGGCCTCGCCTTCATTCGAGACCGGACCATGTACCGTGTTCCAAATGTCTGGATGCTTGGGCTCGCTGTGTTGCTGTCGAGCGATCACACTGCTCGCGTTGGTAGATCGCTCGTCTCAAGAATGCGGACGGACGGGAGTTCGGGAGAGGCTTTTGCAATGCTACGGAACTTATTTCGCAGATGTCGAATCACAGTCACTGCAGCCCGCGGCTGGCCAACTGGCCAGCCCTTGGCCAGTCGGTGGCCAGTCCCATGTTGTTGAGCGAAAACACGTTATGTGTTTTCAAGGGGACTGGCCAGCTGGCCAGCGGAACCCAGTCTTCCCACGTTTCTCACGTTCATGGCGGCAAACGTGACGTTCCCCCACCTGCGAATCGGCGGGTCGCCAGGAGGATGCTCGGTCCGCCTCGTTGGAGTTGGAATGAAGCACACTAAGGATGCCCACCGTTGAACAAGCTGAGCTTCTCTTAGGTCCCTGAAACACAGGGTTCGTTCACGGTGAGCAGCTATTTGCAGTGTGCCTTTCGTCGGGCGGGCTACTGAAATACGCCTGCGTCAGTGACGGTGGCCGCTCGGGCCGTGACTGTGATCGTGGTCATCCTGGCCCTGGTGGGGGGCCTGCTGGTGGCCATGTGTGTGCGGCTGATGTCCATGGGAATGCGGTGGTTCGAGGAAACCGATGCCCCAGGCGGTCGCAACACCCAACAGCAGCCAGGCTGACAACTTCAACCGATCGTGGGAATGGAACTGGACCTCGGGAAGCAGGTCACTGAGCGAAATACAGATGAAGACCCCAGCAGACATGGCAAGTGCCGCGGCAACGACGTTCTCCTGAACGCCGGAGTAGGCCTGAATGCCGAAGTAGAAGAGGAATGCCCCCAATGGACACATCAAAGCATAGACAAGGTTGACCATCTGCATGGCACGTCGGGACCAGCCCCCCGCCGCCATCAGCGAGGTAATCGACATGGAATCGAGTGGTTTGTGCAGCGCAACACCCAGAAACGTCCCGAGTCCGAGCAGAACGAATGTCGTTGAACCCTGAAAATGAAGTGCATCTGCTTTCACATTCGCTGCCAGAGCAACACCGTCGAGCAGAGTATGCAACGAGAGACCCAGCAAGATGCCGATCCAGCTCGCCCCTTTCAGCGTGGCGGGCTCACTCGCCCCATGACTGTGTTCGTGACTGTGTCCATGTGAGTGGTCGTGCGCATGAGAATGGGCATGGTGATGATCATGACCGCAATCGTGGTCATGGTCGTGATCATGAGGACTGTCTTCTTCCACGGGTCCGTGACTGTGAAAATGAAACATCCGCAACATGAAGAAAGTGAGCAGCAGCCCAAACATGAGCCAGCCCATACACCAGTCGAGTGCGAACGAATCGTGTCCATCTTCGGACGAGATCGCCGAAACGGCGTGGGGAAGCTGATGAAAAATACCGACGCCGAGCATGAACCCGCCTACGGCGCTGACCAGAATCTGCATGCGGGTATGGGTCATTCGAATCAGCAGCGGCACCATTCCACCGCACAGCGACGAAACGGCAATGAGACCGCAGTAGACCGCAAGCAAGAGGAGCGGCGATGACGCAAGCGCGCCAGTGCCGACGGTCGATCCATCTGCATCCACGGCCGCCAGCGTCAAGAATGGGGCGGTGGAAACTGTCGGCCATGGATTCAAGAGGAGGAATGAACCCATTACTTATCCTTCGAAAAATACTTTCGACTGTCGAACCATGTCGCCGGTCACGATGAATGCGGCCAATCCACTGTCGTTGCTCGCTCGCCACCAAGAGAGCGATTCCAGTCGGCGAGCCGTACGACTCGCCGACATTCCGAATCTGGCAATCAATTCAATCACACCGGACGTCGAGTTCCACAGACAATCCGTTAACGAAATCCTCGTCGTCGCGAGAGACTGTATCGCTCAAGCGCCTCGAGGATGATGGGGAAGGCCGTTTTGGCTTCGGTCAGTTCATCGACTTCAACTGCTTTTCCTTCCAGGGTTTTATAGTCCTGGAAGAAGCGGCGGATCATGGTGAGTTTATGGGTCGGAAGTTCCGTTGCCTCACGAAAGGCGTTGTATTCAGGATCGTGAACAGCGACGGCGAGGATCTTATGATCACGCTTTCCGCAATCGACCATTGTCATCAACCCAATTGCCCGGGCTTCGACGAGGGTCAAAGGATCCACCGGTTCCTGACAGAGTACGAGGACGTCGAGAGGATCGTCGTCTTCCGCCAGAGTTTGGGGGATAAAACCGTAGTTAGCGGGGTAATAGACGGCCGAGTAGAGCATACGGTCCAGACGAAGCAGACCCGTCGTCTTGTCGAGTTCGTATTTGACGCTGGAGCCGCGCGGAATTTCAATGACT
Organism: Schlesneria sp. DSM 10557; assembly: GCF_041860085.1. NCBI lineage: Bacteria > Pseudomonadati > Planctomycetota > Planctomycetia > Planctomycetales > Planctomycetaceae > Schlesneria > Schlesneria sp. DSM 10557. The sequence goes on along the minus strand of NZ_CP124747.1, from coordinate 6,377,377 downwards.
GTCGTAAATTCCGATGGAAGGTTTTCTCCCGGCGTGACATCGTGCCAAGCGTGCGTCATTCCCAATTTCCCTGCGTTGTGATAATGCGAATTTGCTCCGGTCGAATGAACCGGAGACGGCGAGATCAGGTTCCCGGGTCAAGACGGGACAAGTCAAGACGATTTGGGCAATTCCTGGTACAGAAGTCACAGGATTTGGTCACCGTACCACCGCCTGACCTCAAATTCGTTAGGGCCAGGAAGATTCCCCGGTCGCTCGGGTGCGGGAGTGTAACAGCCGGTGTATGTCCTGAAAACCGAACAGATTGGATACATTTGTTTTCCCGTATGGGACAGCTTCCAGCAGGAGAGAGTGGAACGCAAACAAGCCCAGGTCATAGACCCGGGCTTGTGATCGGTGAGTCATCGTGAGGAATTGAACCGGTTTCCGCAGACTTTCAGTTGAGTTGAAGTCCGACAGAAGCATGGACAGGCGACAGGGTCTCGGTCAGAGGTGTCTCACGAAACTCAATAGGCCTTCACTGGTGACCAGACAGTCTGCTGGTTCCCGGCTGGTGGCTGAACTCGAGCGGCTCGGGCCACTGTGGGGGCCGCGGCGGCAGGAACGGTCATGGAAGGAGCGGGTGCCGAAACCTGCTGGATTGGCGAGGGAGCGGGAGTTCCGGGAGCACCGGGTCCCGAAATAATATTGCCTGGCAGACGCTGAAACTCTTCATATGAAACCATTTGCGGCTGACCACCTACTTGCGGAGGCAGATAGGAAGTGGACTCGGTCGGCGGCAGTGGTGCACTGCTGGGAGGAATTTCAGGAATCGTCTGAGGCGTTGAGGTTGGCGGCGCCACGTAGGTTGGAGTGCTCATCTGGGGCAGGGAAGTGGAGTACGAAGTCCCACCACCACCATTCGTGCAGTTACAGCCGCTGGGAGCAGGAACCTCGGACATGAATGGGGCGGCACAGGTCGCCGGGGCCGCACACGAACTGATAATGGGTGACGCACAGGAAGGGGCGGCACACGAGCTGATCGGAGCCCCGCAACCGCAGCTGGAGACGGCACCAAAGTCGGTGTAGGAATCAAACGTGTTGTAACCACCACAGGCACAATTACATGCGGTGGGGAGTGTTGCATGGCTGAGGCAGCTATGAATGCGTGAGAATGGCCACATCCGGGAGATCGAACAGCGAGGCATCGCTGTAACTCCGCAGGGGTCACAAGGATCGGTCACGACGCAGCGGCTGCAACAACATCCAATTGAAGACAGCGTAAAGACCGAGACCATCAAGTATCGCAGTAGATTCATTCTGAAATCCTACCCATATTCAAGCAGATTCAATTCACCGAGACTCTGTCTCTGATAGGATCGGCCTGCTGGATTGTTAAACTTTAACGGTTGGGAGGATTTTTTCGAATTTTCTGAAAATTGGTGGTGGAATTCAGTAAAGAGGCTCAACTCGCTTAACGAAGGGCCTCAGAAACGATCTTCTTAAATTTTGGAGAAATCCGGAATTTCCGCGAACCAATCATGACGATCTGTGCTCTAATGCGGCATCGCGGAAGAAATTGTTTCTCCGCCCGCCATTCGTGAGCGTGATCCACGAAGATCTCAGTATTGCGGACTGTTCCGAACACAGAATTTTTCTCTCGTTTCCCGGAGACTGCGGCGATCGCAGGAGGTTATCACGATGTCAAACGTCAATTGCATTCACAACGCCAACATCAACGCCAACGTCGGATTTGAAGCCGTCGTAGTCGTCGCCGGCCGCGCGAATGCCCATCGTGCCCTACCGACGAAAACCTGCGACACGTACCCAGTCAAAAAATGTCCGTATCGAATGTATCTGCCCTCGCCGCACCTATCCGACTCGTCCTCTGAGTCTGGACTCCGCAGTGGGGACCACATGCATCCGGTCGTACTTTGCCAACCACAAGATTCCTGGCGACAGAAACGTCGCTTTAAACGGGGATCGATCATGGGGCAAAGCATGCGGGGCGTCAGATCCACCATCAGTGGCTGAGCGCATTTGCGACAGGACATTTTTTATCGAATTCCGGTGAATCACTCTGACGGATCCCTTTGAGGTCCACGTCAAGTGTCTCATGCAAATGCTTCGAGCAAGCGTCGCCCCCGGCTTACGGCATTGTGCCGTAGTCGGATCGTGCCTATTTTCGCACAGGGTGTCGACGTTTGCCAGCGGCATCTGCATGGCATCACCTGAATTCGCCAATCCACATCCGCTCGCAGTTTTTGACGTGGGATGCGTCACTGCGTAGCTTTGGGAAACGAGCGAATAATGGACATAGACGAATACTTGCCGATTGTGTTAGAGGCTCAAGCAGGCAACCGGGCTGCTTTCGGAGAACTGGTCCGCCTGTTCCAGTCGACCGTTTACGCGATTGCGTTACGGCGATTGCGGAATCAGGCCGAGGCGTCCGAATTGACTCAGGACGTTTTCGTTCAGGCCATGCGAAAGCTGGATCAGTTACGTGAACCGGAACGGTTCCCCGGTTGGCTGAAGCGAATCACGGTACGGCTCGCCATTAACCGAGCAGTGCGGCGGCCCCCCGTGGTTTCTCAAGATCCAGTGACGCTCGTTTCGGTTGACGCAGAGGCACAGTCTCCTCTGGACGGCCTCATGTCTGACGAACGAGCAGACCAGGTCTGGGGGGGATTGAAGCGGTTACGAACACTCGATCGGCAGACCCTGGTGGCATTCTATTTTGAAGGCCAGTCTCTGATCGAAATGAGTGACCGTTTCAGAAGCCCGATCGGGACGATTAAGCGAAGGTTGCACACGGCCCGAATCCGGCTGCGCGAGGAACTGGCTCAGCTGCAACCTGTTTAATGTCATATTGTTACACCTTAATTCTACCGCGACGCCCGATTCGAAATGGCACGAATCGGGCTTTTCCCGTTACATCGGCGAAGCTACCTGAGAATTTTCGAACTCAGGCAAAGTGAATTGCTGCAGGGGTGGTCTGCCTCTAAAATCGGAGAGTGTATTGAGATTGCTCGCCCACGCAGAAACTGAGGCCGCCGTATGATTCCCAAGTCTGAATTAATTGAGATGTTCGAGGCCATCGCAGAACAAACGGACTGGGACATGTCCTCCGAGATGCTCTGGGGCTATTTCTTTACCGACGATGATCGGGATAAGCTTGAATCGTTCGCCGATCACCTCGTCGAACAAGGCTATGTTTTCGTGGAGATCGCAGAAGGGGATGAAGCCGACGATCCCCTGACGCTGCAGGTCGAAAAAATTGAGATCCACAATCCCGAATCGCTGTTCCAGAGAAATCAGGAACTGGCGGACCTCGCCCAAAAGATGGGAATCAGTTCGTACGACGGTATGGACGTTGGTACAATTGATGGCGACGACGACGATTTCGATGAGGAATACGACGACGATGACGAGGAATGATCCTCGATCTTGAGCCACGACTGCTCGGGAACCAGAGATGATCGCGAAGCGGGACAATTGCCAGACCAGCAGGATGCTGCGCGTTATCGGGCGCCTGTGTCTCATTGTGTGCTTGTGGCAAGGCCCCCTGCCGTGGCTGCATCGTCACGACGCGAATCTGATTGAGACTACGTCGACTGCGGCGGTGAACTTACGGCTGCATCTGGAGTCATTCCACAGCAACACCGAGGATGAACTCGGCTGGCATTTCCACTGGATCCTCCCCTGCTGGAACCATGCCTTCGACAAAGATTGCCAAGCCGATCAACCGAGTCGTGAATCGGTGTCGGCCGACACGATTGTCTCGCTTCCTACGGGGCAGAATTCGCTCCCCGGGATGATTTCTGGTGGAAATCTTTGCGAACATGTCGTGCATTCGATCGACCTCACCGAATGCACTCTGATCCGATACTGCGCACTCACCAGACCTCTTGTTATTGCAGGGAACACTTCCGTACTGCGTTGTTAATGGCACAGGTTTGAGACGCGTCTGGGACCCCGGAGTTTTTATCTACTCCGATCAGAAGCCCTGATGCAGTCTCGACCTGCTCCGGGTGTGTCCGCTCAATCGTCCTTGCCAAGTGCGAACGATTGAGCGAGCTCACAATATCCAATCAAACCTCTGTTTGAATTGAAGACCCGCCATGAAACGCTTCGCAGCCATCACCGTCGGATTAGCACTACTCATATCGACCTGTGCTGTCGGTATTTCCTTCTGGGCCAAAAGAGCGCCCCAGGAAGTCCATGCCAGCGGCGAACCCACCCCGCAGAGGGATGTCGTCGTCCTGCCTGAGGAAAAATTCTGTGCAGCTCAAATTGAGGTCGAGAAACCCTCCTTTCGCGAACTTCAACCAATACGAACCGTCCCTGGTCGCATTGATTATGACGCAACTCGTCACGTTGAGGTCAAATCTCCGTTCGACGGATTGATTCAGCAGATCAACGTGAAAGTCGGAGACCGCGTTTCAGAACAGCAGATCATCGCGATTGTCGACAGCCCTCAATTGGGCGAAGGCCGTGCGGATGTCTTACTGCGCGAATCCGACCTTGGACAGGCCGTCAGCGAGCATGACTGGTGGCATACGATTCAAGGCAACCTGGAAGAATTGGTTGAACGACTGAGGACGCCTCAGGATATTCAGGATCTGGAAAAAGACTTTGCGAACAAGCAACTTGGTCAGGCTCGTCAGCAGATCCTGACCGCTTACTCAAGAATGCGACTTGCAGAAAAACTGAGCAGCAATTTGAAGCCCGCCAGCGAGATCGGAGCCGTTAGCATCCGGATGGCTCTGGAGACGGGATCAGCACGAGATACGACGACAGCCGAGTTCTTCGCGGCGTGCGAACAAGCGATTTTCGACGTCAAGCAGCGGCATCTGAAGGCGGAATCAGTAATGAATGATGCCCAGCGACGACTCGCCATCGCAAGGCAACGGCTCAGCGTGATCGTGAGTCAACCCTACGAAACGCTGGAGGATTTTGGACGGGAAGAGACTCTCAGCACTTGGCCCGTAAAGGCTCCTTTTAAGGGAACCGTGGAGGAAATACTGCTGGCCCCCAAAGAACGCGTTCAAACGTCGCAGGGCTTGTTCCAGATCGCAGATACTTCTCGACTTTGGGTGCAGGCCGATATTCGCGAAAAGGATTGGAAGTCGCTGGCTGTCACGCGGGGGCTATCGATTTCCGTGCAGACACCAGCTCTGCCCGGTGAGACACTCCCTGCAACCGTCGCGTTTATCGGCCGAAAGGTGGCAATCGACACGCGTGCGGTTCCACTCACAGCCGAGATCGATAACTCGCAAGGGAAACTGCGGCCGGGCATGTTTGTCCGTGTTCTGATCCCCGATGGTCCGAAACGGAATTGTCTGACTCTGCCCCAATCCGCCATCGCATCGAACGACGGACGGACGTTTGTTTTTGTTGAGACCGGCCCTCAGCAATACCAGGTGAAAGATGTCACGATCGGCCTGAGCGTCGACAACTGGAGCGAAGTCCTGCAGGGGATCTCGCCCGATGACCGCGTCGTGAGTTCCGGTACGAATATCTTGAAAGCAGAATTCCTGCTGGAACCCGAGGACTAACCCTCGTGCGGGTTGCAAGGCTAATAACCAGATCGTGATTGGAGGCTCAGGCGGTATCTCGATAGCTCAATTGCCGCCGATGCACACTCCCACCAGGAGGAACACAAAGCATGCGAAAAAAGTGCCCCAGGCAATCGGGGGACTGACCCGGTGAGGAGTAGCTCCCAACCCGAAATGAACTCCCTGTCCATTCCAAAGGAGGAGTCCAAGAGGAATCGTAACTGCGCCGAAAAACCATAACAGCCAAATTGGAGCCCCGTGGCTCAGTAAGTCAGCCGAATCCCCAATTCGCGGCAGCGATCCGAATGCGATGTAGGCTCCATTCGCGATCAGACAGAAACCCGCGAAGAACCGCATTACGAAAGCACCGGGGACCCGAAGTAGAGACAACATGCCCCAGAAGCAAGTCGGAGCAACCGCCCCGAAAAGGGAGCCCGCCCACGCAACCAGCAGTGGTTTGGGATTCGTCGCGAGGTCCGTACGAGAAATTGCTGCAGGATGCACAACGACTCGTTTCACGGTTCCACCCGTCAAAATTGCCCCGACGACGTGCCCCAGTTCATGCACCTGCTGCATACCAAACCAGGAAAGGAGGATTGTCGAGCCGATGAGAAGTGCTTGATGAAATTGACTCATCGGCTGTTCCCATAAACAAAATCCACCGGGATTCAAGGACTGATCGGCGGTGCTGCGCCCGCCTGAGCCGCCCGCTTTTCTTCAGCGGCACTCAACCGGAGGTAGAAGGGGGATGCTGACCAGAAATCGGTGTCCGCAGTTTCACCAGACAGTTCCGCTCGTTCGATCTCCAATCGTCCAATTTCCGCGATCACGCGTGCAGGGGGTTGGTCGAGCGGGATCCTTGTCACGGGCAGACTTTCCAGGAGTCGATCGTCCCGATCCAGCTTCTTTAGTCCCGGTCCCGTAACGGTGATCGGCGATTGACAAAGTTCGAGAAATGAGGGGATCGATACAATCCGGATGGCAGACGTCTGGTGCCATTGAGAGTGTGCATCGCGGGAATATTCCCCCAGGAATAGGTCGTCGCGTTGAGCATCTTCAATGACATGAAGGGGCGAAGCGTGGTCCGGCGTTCCGCTGGCAATGGCGGCAAACGTGTCGACGGCGATAAAGCGACACCCTGTCGCATATGCAATGGTCTTGGCACAAACCATCCCGACTCGCAGCCCAGTAAAACTACCGGGGCCACGACTGACGGCGACCAATTGCAGGTCGCGTGGTGCAAGTCCCTGTTCGCGTAGAACTTCGCCGATTTCGAAAATCAAACCTTGGGCGTGCTTGCGCCCCGCCTGATTCAAACGCCGTTCGCCGAGCAGTTCACCATCGCGGGCGAGGGCCACCGACCCGTCTACACCACTTGTTTCAATTCCGAGGACGAGCATCGAAGTTCATTGCCAACCGAGTTCATAGACAAGCCGCAGGGTAGAATAGCGGCGCATCGGTCGAAAAGGCGAGCACAAGCTTCCATCACGCTCTGACTTTCCACTTTTTGACACACGTTAGACTTCGCCTGGACGGCAAAGTCGGTCAGAGTTTGGACTTGTTTGGGACTGCGAATCGGCGATACTCCGGCCATCGTCGAATTCATTTGATCCGCCAGTCCCTCTTTTCCGTTAGCAGGCTGCGCAAGCTTCTCTGCTGACGCTATACTCTCGACCACCGGAGGCAGTCCAATCGCCGCATGCGGCGGGACTGCCTCCGATAGTTGATGAACGATGGATTGGCCCGATTACGATATCTCGACGAGAATCGAATTTCTGCCAGATCCGCTGAATTGGAATTTGACGACCAGTTTCTGGACAAAGGGGCAATCGCGTGACGGGGTTAGTATGGGCAGCATTTGTGCTGCTGATTTTGATGATCCTCGCATTTGATCTCGGTGTCTTTTCTCGTGAAGCGAAGGCGCTGACCGCAAAGACAGCCCTGATACGTACTGCGGCCTACTTCGTATTGGCGCTACTGTTCACGGCCTTCGTTTACTTTGCATACGACAATCATTGGTTCAACCTGGGTGTGCTTCCTCCGATAGACCCGAATGTCCCCTTCGATGCCACTGGTCTTCCAGACTCAGGATGGGAAGCCGCAGTCCAGTTTTTCATGGGCTACATGCTCGAACAATCGCTGAGCGTCGACAACATTTTCGTCATTGCCTTGATTTTGTCGTACTTCAAGGTGCCAGGGGCATACCAGCACCGAGTCCTTCTGTGGGGGATCCTGGGTGCGCTTGTCATGCGGGCTGTCATGATTTTCGCCGGCGTCGCTCTGATCGAACGATTTGAGTGGATGACGTATATCTTCGGTGCATTCCTGATCTTCACCGCTCTTAAGATGCTGTTCTCGGGCGAAGACAGCGAAGTGGATTTCGAGAAAAACATCCTGATCCGCATGCTGCGGGGCCGTCTTCATCCTCAGTTCGTCGAAGATCATTTTTTCACCCGCGTGGATGGCCGGTTCGCAATAACACCGCTCTTTCTCGCACTCTTGATGGTCGAGACGACCGACCTGGTGTTTGCAGTCGATTCCATTCCTGCCGTGATCGGGCTGACACGCGACCCGTTTCTGGTCTTCACTTCGAACGTATTCGCCATTTTGGGGCTGCGGAGTCTGTACTTCGCACTGGCTGACCTCATGGGCCGGTTCCACCTGCTGAAATACTCACTGGTCATCATTCTTGGCTTCGTTGGAGCCAAGATGCTGCTGGAAAAACATCTTTTCCATAAGAATGAAGAGACGGAAGCAATGATCAATGGCGTTTCGTTCGCCATCATCATTCTGACACTCGTTGGCGGTGTCGCCGCCTCGTTCGTGTTCCCTGACCATTCGAAGGCCGAGGAAACACTCGACGAGTCCCCCGCCGCCTAATTTCTACATTCGAATCTGCCTGAAGAATTTTATCGACTGTCAGAGATGGTCATCATTGGGACCGGAGACACGCTTAAGCTTTGGTGCGATGGCGCGAGCACAATTTCGCCCGATTTGAAACGAGGCGGGGAAACTGTGAAGGACTTCCATTCATCCAGAATGCCCGTCACCAAAGCTGCTGAAGGATGCTAAGGACTTCACTGTCGCTGACGTCGCGCGGATTCCCGTTCATACTGTTCCCGCGCGAACTCACGGCAATGGCAGGGAGTTGGTCAATTTCCACCCCGATGGATCTCAATCGTGGAGGGATGCCGATCTCGTGACACAGTCGATCGATGCGGGCAATGAACGCTGCGGCGGACGCTTCAGACGTTGGATGACTCTGGTCGAACAGTGCCTCAAGTCGGGCCAACGGTTTCTCACTCACGTGCTGATTCACGCGCAGCGCCGCAGGAAGCATGACAGCACAAGCAAGTCCGTGAGGAACACGGCAATGGACGCCCAACGCAGCAGCCACTCCATGAGCGAATCCAAGTCCTGAGTTGGCGAGAGCCATCCCGGACAGGAGTGCGGCATGGGACATGATTTCCCGCTCGGAACGCAACGTTCCATCCTGAACGACAGCCAGTAGCGCGGGCAGCCCCTTCGCCAATGCAGACAAGGCGAGTGCCTGGGGAATGGGAGCCGCACGACGAGAAATGAATGATTCGATTAACTGCGTAATCGCATCCATTCCGGTATAGGCCGTGGTCTCGCGAGGCAGACTGACGGTCAGTTCGGGGTCGACCAGTACCATACGGGGAATCATGAGGTCACTGCGAAGACTCTTTTTGAAAGGAGGTGAGTAGGACGAGATCACCGCATTCTTGGTGACTTCGGTTCCCGTTCCAGCGGTCGTCGGAACAGCGATGACGCTCAGGGGACGTTCCGAGATTTGATATCCCCGCCCGACACCTTCTAGAAAGTCAACGACACTGGAACTCTGCCGGTTCGTGGCACACGCGGCAGCGGCTTTCGCCAGGTCGATCGTGGATCCTCCACCGATGGCGACAACGACGTCCCGATCGGTCGGCTCAAGCTTCAGAAACGAAGCAACCAGGGCATCGACGTCGCTGACTTCCGGCTCGTGTGATGCCGCTTCGAACTGGTGAACCGTCAGCCCTGTTGCGGCGATCGCCTTTTGCAGTTCGTTGATCAGGCCGCGTCGCTCGAGAGTGCGACTGCCGGAAACGAGAAAGACTCGCTCACCAAGACTGGCACAGAGCGTCCCGAGTTCCGTTCGACGTCCCCAACCGAACTTAATCTGATTTGGCGAAAAAAAGTCGTAGTTCATGGTAGGAACAAGGATACCTGAAAACTCTCTGGACGTCTTCGCCTCTGACTGCGACATTATTCTGGATGACATTTTTGAGCAGGAACTGGCTAATTCTGGCGGCCCAAAAGGATTCTGTAATGTCGGGACAATTCACTCCCACAGTCCGATCGCCGAAACGAAATTCCCGCTGGGGTATCGTGCTGCTGTTGTTGGTCAGCAGCGTGGCTGGTATCAGCGTGTTCGCACAATCCAAGCGGGCTCTCAAAGGGGAAGTCTGGGGATACAAGTTGGTCGCAGCCTATCCACACGACCGTACAGCGTTCACGCAGGGACTTGTGTTCGCGAACGGCCAGTTACTGGAAGGTACAGGGCAGAAAGGGGAATCGTCTCTACGCCGAGTTGATCTTGGAACGGGCAAGGTGGAACAGATTGCACCTCTCAATTCCCATTACTTTGGCGAAGGAATCACGGTCCTCAATGATAAGGTCTACCAACTGACCTGGCAGAATCGAATCGGTCTCGTTTACGACATCGATACGTTTGATGTCAAAAAGACATTCCAGTATTCCGGAGAAGGGTGGGGCCTGACAACCGACGGCAAACACCTGATCATGAGCGACGGCTCGGCAACGATTCGTTTCCTCGACCCTGAAACGTTTCAGGTCGCTCGACGAATCAACGTTCACCGTCGGGACAACAAAGAGAAGATTGGTCGCCTGAACGAACTGGAATATGTCAACGACGAGATTTGGGCAAATGTCTGGTACGAAGACCATATCGTCCGCATTTCACCGAAGGACGGTACTGTACTCGGCTGGATCGACTTATCTACGCTTTACCCCCGAAGCCAGCGTACCAGCAACGAAGAAGTGCTCAACGGCATCGCCTACGACCGCCAGAAGAAGCGGCTGTTCGTGACGGGAAAGAACTGGCCACAACTGTTCGAAATCACCGTCGGACAAAAGTGATCGACAGAGTCAAACGCGCACCGAGTGCCGAAGAGAAGTGGCACCCGACCGCAGCAATTGACATGGTTATTTCACGCAGAAACGGTGAGGAACCATTGCCCCTCACGCCCCCGTCCTGGGTTTTGTCATGTCGTTCTCCTCTGTTACACTAGTTATTCTGCTGAAGAATTTCTCTTGGGAATCTCTTGGGAAGAGGTGTCACGTTGCCCGTTCTGAAGCCTGCCGATCTGACCGCATTTGCTGCTGAACTCTTTTGTGCCGCTGGCGTCAGCCGCCCCGACTCTGACGTTGTCGCGGCAAGTCTTGTCGAGTCAAACTTGCGGGGGCATGATTCACACGGTGTGATGCGAATCCCGTTTTATATCGGCAAAGTCAAAGATGGGTCATTGAATTCCAGCGCTCAGTTAACCATTGAGAAAGAGTCGGCAAGCTCTCTGGTTTGTGATGGCGGATGGGGTCTGGGGCAAGTCCTCGCGCAGGACCTCATGAAGCGGCTCATTACCAAGTGTCAGACCTCAGCAATCGCCTGTGGGACACTCCGTCGCACCTGTCATATCGGTCGGTTAGGTGAGTACGCTGAGATGGCAACCGAGCATGGTTTGACGGCGATGGTCATCGCCAACAACCACGGCGCGGCACCACGCGTTTCACCTGTCGGTGGCAAGCGCCCCCGGTTAGGGACCAACCCGATCTGCATCGGCGTGCCAGGCGGCTCAAAAGGGCCTTTTATTTTCGATATCGGGACCAGTGCCACCGCAGAAGGCAAAGTAAGAGTCAAGAAAATCGCGGGACAACCCGTACCGTTCGGTTGGATCCTTGATCCCGATGGAAAGCCAACGACGGATCCCAACCAACTCTATGGCAACCCTCCAGGAACGATTCTCCCCTTGGGAGGTGATCAGGCATATAAAGGGTTTGGCCTGGCTTTTATGATTGAGATGATGGCGGGAGGACTTTCCGGAGGACAGTGTTCCACACCGAACCCACCTCCGCCGTTAGGCAATTGCGTCGTCTTCTGGGTCATTAACCCCGAGTTTTTTGGCGGCACCGAGCATCTGCAGAAAGAGATTGGACAACTCGAGACTTACGTTCGCGAAGTCCCGCGGATTGATGGTGTCGACGCAATCATGCTTCCGGGAGATCCGGAACGACAGACACGACAGTCGAGAACGGCATCCGGCATTCCACTCGATGAGGGGAACTGGCAGGCACTTGTCGATCTCGCTCACCAACTGAATGTCGCTGTCCCTGCTGTCTGAATATTTCGCCACTCCAGTGCAATAGGATTCTGAATATGTCTCATCCTTATGAGGATGAATTACGCGTAGGCCTGGCCGTTGTCCGTAGCGCTGCCCGAATCTGCCAGGTCGTCCAGTCGGCAATCACGCCCGAAGTTCTCGATAAAAAAGATAACAGCCCTGTCACTGTCGCCGACTTTGCCAGCCAGGCAGTGATCTGCCATGGACTGAGTCAGTCATTCCCCGCCGATCCGATCATTGCGGAGGAAGATTCGATGGCACTGCACCAGGAAGAGAATGAAGGATTCCTGCGTGAAATTCATGCGCTGATCAATGCGCACTACCAGACGGCAACGCAAAACGAAATATGTGACTGGATCGACCGAGGTGGTTCAAAGGAATTCGCCCCTCGCCAGTGGACACTCGACCCCATCGATGGAACAAAGGGATTCCTGCGTAAAGAGCAGTACGCCATCTCGCTGGCGCTGATCATCGATGGTCAACTGAAAGTCGGGATCCTGGGATGTCCGAACCTGGGAACAACCAATGATTCTGGTGATTCCCTGTATTATGCGGTCGCAGGTGTCGGAGCTTTTGCAACGCAATTGAACGAGTCAGCAGAAGTCAGGCAAATCCACGTTACAAAGACCACCGATTCGACTGCTGCACGGTTCTGCGAATCGTATGAATCAGGTCATAGCTCACACAACGAATCCGCTCAGATCGCCAGTCAACTTGGAATCACCGCGTCGCCTGTTCGGATCGACAGCCAGGCAAAGTATGCCCTCGTTGCCGGAGGCGAAGCCGACATTTATTTGCGACTCCCCGCAAAGACCGGTTACTTTGAAAAAATCTGGGACCATGCTGGTGGTGTTCTGATCGTCCAGGAAGCGGGCGGTACAGTGTCAGACCTGCAAGGCAAGCCGCTCGATTTCTCTAAAGGGCGTGAGCTTCGAGAGAATCGCGGGGTGATCGTCACGAACGGAGCTTTGCACGCGACGATTCTTGCTGCGGCGCAGGCGGTTACCGCTGCCAGCCAGGCAGGTGGTTGATTCCGTTGTCCGACTGCATGAGAGGAATCGCAACTGCCATGACACGTCGTGGGCAGCAATCCATGTTGTGGGAATCCCGCGTGTTATGAAGTGAGACATAAGTTGCTCACGCAGTTGTGGCAGTCTCAGTAGGCATGCAACGGGCAGGACGGAGAAGGGCGGAATCCGCATGTGGTTTTCAAGACTCGATCTGCTGGCGTTCGGAAAATTTACGAACGTACAACTGAATCTGGACCGAGGCTTCAATCTCGTGTTCGGCCCGAACGAGGCGGGTAAAACCACGACCTTGCGGGCAATCCGCCAGCTTCTGTTCGGTTTCGACGAACGGACTGCTGACGATTTCGTGCACAAGAAACCGAACTTGCGTGTCGGCGGCATCGTTTGCAACCGAGCCGGAATGCAGCTTGAAATCATTCGAAGGAAGTCACGCAATGACTCGCTTCGAGCTGCGGACGACACCACTGTAATTGATCCCCTGCAATGGGATCAGATGCTTTGCGGAATTGACGAGAAGACCTTCCGTCAGCGTTATGGAATTGACTACGAGCAACTGACGGCGGGTGGACATCAGATCGCCGTGGGCACCGGTGATCTGGGAGAAATTCTGTTTGCAACCGGTTCCGGCGTGATGGACCTGAACTCAGTCAAAAAACGACTGACAGACGAAGCTGCCGAGATCTTTAAGCCCCTTGGCAAGAAACAGCGTCTGAACGTATTTCTCAGTGAATGGCAACAAAAGAACGATGACGTCCGCGTGCGCCAGCTTCCGTTCTCGAAATGGGAAGACGCCCACCGCCTGAAATGTCAGATCGAGGCTGAACTTAATCAGTTCCAGACCAAACTCCTGGAATTTGAAACCGAATCGAGCCGACTGCAGCGATGGCAACAGGCAATTCCACGCGCAAAAGAATACGACACTCTTCAGGAATCAATGGCATCTCTGAAGGATGTTCCTCGGCTTCCTTCTGATTTCGGGGCGAAGCGTCAAAACGCATTGCTCCTGCTGAAAGAGGGAGAGGGATACGCGAGTTCTGCAGCGCAGTCGATCAGGACTGCTGAGCAGGAGCTGGCTGCCCTCTCACTCTCCGACGATCTCCTCGGCCGGTCCGATGTGATTTCGAAACTGATGGCCGAATCTGGTTCGAGCCAGAAGGCGATCCGCGACCGGCATCATTTGAAACAAGAGCAAGATGAACACGTTCGGTTGATGGAACAAATTCTCAGCTCCATTGGACGAACCGGATCCGAGTCACTCTCGGTCGAAGTTACTCTGGAACGAGGCTTTCAGACGCAACTTGCGACGCTGGGAAATCAACTGGCGATTGTCACTCAGTCCCAGCGTGATGCGCAGGCACAACGAAAAAGACTGGGTGAGCAAACGCAGGAGCTTCGAGGCGCACTTTCCAAGTTGCCTCCCGAACAATCGTTGAGTCACATGAAGACGGTGCTCCGCACAATTCAAGGGGAGGGTGACCTGGAGTCCCGCCTCATGGAGACTCGCACTGAAGTTGCCACCCTTCAGCTTGAGATTGAACAACAACTCACTCAACTGGGATCCGCCAGGTCAGGATTGGAAACGCTTGCGTCGCTAAAGCTTCCTGAAAGCGAGATTGTGAAGCAGTTTGAACGCGATTTCCAAACCAACCAGAACGAGCGCAGTTTAGCCCGATCTCTCATCGCTCGACATGACGTAGAGATTCAAACGCTCCAACAGCAGATCAACCAACTCCGCGTCGAATTTCAGGTTCCCACTGAAGCGGACCTTCAGGAAGCCAGACAAACACGAGACGGGGCCTGGCAACAGATCCGCGACAGTCTGCCTTCGGGAGCCTTGCCCAATGCCGGATCACTCCAGAGCTTTGAAGAACTGGTAACCCACGCTGATACCGTTGCCGATCGGTTGAGGCAGGAAGCAGACCGCGTCGCACAGCTCGCAGACGCACTCTCGGACTTGCAAGAGACACAGAATCAATTGCACCAGTCGCTAGATCGGCTCACGCAGTTGGAGGACGTACGTTCCGAACTGGAAAAGCAGTGGCAGTCTTACTGGCCAGCCACGGTTCAGCCAGTGCCGAGTCCTGCGGAGATGCCATATTGGTTAGCAGGACGTGAAACACTTTTAAAGAATCACGATCTGCTTCGACGACGACGCATCGAAGTCGAAGCGATGGAACAGCGAATCCGCGTGAACGTGAAGCTGTTGAGTGATCTATTGCGTTCCGAGCCGGAAAAGACTTCACCTCGATCCGCAGCGACCGATTCAGAACCATCGCAGTTCGGTTCGCGTCCATCTCTCACGTCGCCACAGACACCGCAGCTTTCCTTCGGTTGGGACGAGGCCGCAGAAGCAAGTGATTCTTCGCCGGGTCGCGAAAGGTCAGACTGGGCGGCAGTGTCTCCGAATTTGAAGCAGTTGCTGCTGCAAGCCGAAGGGGAACTATCACGTGCGGAAGAACTCCAATCTTCACGCCGAAAGATCATGGATTCGCTCAGCCGTGCAGAAATGGACCTCGCCGGACTCGATGAGCGTGAGCAAGAGCTCGAGAGCAAGTTGACACAATGGCGAACACAATGGCACGGAGCAATGGCACTGCTGCAGCTGCCACCAGAGACGACGCCTGACGCGGCGACGAAACATCTCGAAATCTTGAACCAGTTCGCCGACCATCAAAGGCAAGCAAAGCAACTCGCATCTCGAATCAAAGGGATCGACGACGACATAGAACGTTTTGAGGCAGATGTTCATTCCCTCTGCTCCGAAATAGCTCCCGATTTACTCTCGGCTGCCACTCATGAGGCAGTCCGCACGCTTCACGAGCGCCTGGTGGCATGTCAACGTGAAGCGACGATACGCAGTTCACAACTGAAAAAGATTGAGCAGGCGCATACGCAGCGCAAAGAAGCAGTGCGACTGAGGAGTCAGGCACACGCGCTGACAGTAGAACTGTGTCGTATCGCGGGATTCGCTCCGCCCGCACCTGGAGCCACTGATCAGGAATCCGCAGACCTGCTTCAGGAGACACTGCATCAGCTCGAATCGATTGAACGTTCGTCTCGTGCTTGCAATGAGCATCGGGAAAAACTTGAGCGGGTTGAAGAGATTCTGATCCAACTGGCAAGTGGACAGGACCTGAATGAATTCCTGTCAGAAGTTCGTCAACAGTCTCCTGAAGACCTCGCAAACCGACTGAATGAGATCGAAACGGGAACCAAACACGCAAACGCAGAACGAGATCGACTCAACGTTCAGCTCGGGGCTACAAACCTGCAACTGAAACAAATGGAAGCGGCGACCGATGCCGCTGAAGCGGAAGAAACACGGCATCAGTACCTGGCCCAAATTCGAAGCAATGCGGAGGACTACATTCGGCTGAAGCTGGCCAGTACCGTTCTGCGAGTCGCAATAGAAAGCTACCGTGAAAAAACGCGAGCTCCCGTCCTGAAGATCGCTGGCGAATTTTTTCGCGAGCTGACGCTCAATTCCTTTACTGGCTTGCACGTTGAAGAAGATGACAGCGGCAAGCCGTTGCTGGTCGGATGTAAGGCTGATTCGACACAGACTGTCCCAGTCGATGGCATGAGCGAAGGAACCTGCGACCAGCTTTACCTTGCACTGAGACTCGCCAGTCTGCAGCTTGAGGTAGAGCCGCGTAAGGACCTGCCGCTGATCATCGACGACATTCTCATTCAGTTCGATGACGCCCGCTCAACTGCAGCACTTCGGCTTCTGGCGCGGATTGCGCAACAACGCCAGATCATTTTTTTCACCCACCACGAACATTTGCTCGATATCGTCCGGCAACATCTCGCCTCGGAGTGTCACCTTCACCGTCTGGGAGTCTGAATCGCCGAGCCAAACTCCGCCAGCGATGTCGTAAAAGGGATTTTCAGCAACGTTCCCCCCGCTGCTTCCGGCATACGATCGTTGCGGTTCACGCTTCACGGAAGAGCGCAACGCTTCAAGAAATCATCCCCTGACCTATCCGGGATGAGAGTGATACTGAACGACAAAAGAGCAGGGGATCTGTGGCGTGCGAAGCTGCTCGCCATAAATCCCCCTTGTCCTCATGTTTTCTGAGGTGTGATTCAACCTACTGGAGAATCATCGTCCGAAGCTGCACCATCGCCGGAGTCAGGTTCGAAGAAATACGTCCCATGGTGCGTCGATCTTCGGTCTGACATTTTACGATATAAGCATAGACTCGACGCCATGTCTCGTATAACTCAGTGACTTCGCCTTCAAGCGACGACGCAGACCGGCCGCTGAGAAGATGATCGTGGATCCGCGCGGCTTGCCGAGTTAGCTTCTGTGTTTCTTCGAGACAGGTTTGTGTGTACGGCTGGCGGTCCTGATTGAGCCAGCGACGAGTGACCTGATCGACTTGTTCAGAGAAGTGCTGAATCGACGCAGCCAGTTCTTCGGCTGCCCGGTAGTCGAAATCATCTGGCTGGAGATGCAGAGAAGTCCGCAGAGTATTGACGGTTCGGTGAATCCGGTTCAATACGGCCACGGCTTTGTCACTATCGACCTCCTGAAACACATCAATGAACGAGCGCTCGGCCTGCTCGATCCTGCGGAACAGGGCGGTGATTTCCTTCTCACCCTGTCCCTGGTCGACCGCTGAAGAGAACTCATTGCAGACATTATAAAACTGTTCGGCGACGGAAAGGGCCTGCTTGGCTTTCGGCAGTTGCATGACCAGCAGTAGCGGCGTCCGTTCAAAGAACTCGTCGATGTCCTTCCTCAGATATGACGAAAGTTGAATGAACTGCGACTGGTCCATCTTATGCGGTAAGAGAAGGAGCTGGTGAATTTCACTTGTTGCCGCCGCGACACGTCGAATCCCATGATCGATATACCGATTTTCTTCTTCCTGCAATTTGGATGCGACGGGCCCCCACAATGTTTCAAACTGCTTGTAGGCCTCAACAATCACCTTGGACTCTGAACGATCGTCACGAATAACCGTCACCAGATTCAATGCGATTTGTCGAAGCCGACTGACGGAGCGTCGATATGTTTGAGCGTCCTCACCGTTCCCTAACTCCGTCGCCAGGTCTTCTTGAAGTCCTTCCAGGTCGGCCACGAGTGAGGCCGCCTTCAAGAGAAGCCGCTGGCGGTTCAACTGGGGCTGAATGCCAATCACCTGACGAATCCGCTGACTGGTTTCGTTGAGGACTTTCATAAGATCCTTCGACTCACCCGAAAGTCCGGGGATCCGCTCCAGTCGAAAAGCCAATTCCCGCCAGTCTGCATCCACTTGCTGAATCTCTTCCTGCAGCAGTGGATCTGCACCGTGTTTTTCTGCGTGCTTGCTGACGATGACAGCTGTGGCACTCAACCGCAGTGCCTCAGTATTGCTCTGCCGAAGGCCGGGAATTCTTCCCATTTCTTCGTTCAACCCGTAGCTCAGTTGCGTCATCGTATCCGAGAACTTCCGCACCAGCGGACGCAGTTGCTTGATATCGAATGACGGCGTTACGGCTTGAATCGATCCAGACTCGCGAGGCAGATCAAAGTCAGCATCACTATCTAAGGATTTGGTGTAATCATCGATGAAGCCTCGCATACTTTCCCGCGAATGAGGAGGACGAATCGAAGGGTTTCGTTGTGAATATGCCTCGGTCGACCAGAGACACGGCGCAACGAAGACAAACCCGCAAAGAAGCTGGTGCCGAACCTTGCGAGACCAGGGCGGACGTCCAGAACTTTGATCAATGGGCATGTTTTCAGCATCCTTTCTCAAGCGGATTATCCAGAATGCGCGAAGCGCCATCGCGCGAGGAGAACACTATCCAAATTCGCCACATGCTCCAATACGAAATTGCTGCCAGCCAACCCGTCGCAAACTGCGACGGCAAAAACCTGTACAACGTCCACGATGAACCCCGAATACGATCCGTAAAGCGTTCAAGGTCCAATTGGCGACGAAGACGATGCACCAAGTGCGTGAATCCTCCAAAAGCCCCGTCCGCAGGAACATCGTCCAATTCGGTTCAAAGTCGAGACTCGACGCAATTGAATACCGCCGCGAACGGTGCCCCACCGGACTAGCAGCGCCCTCAAGACCTCTTGGTAAACCAACAGCGAGCAACGTCACTGACAGACTGGGCGATAGAAAACTCCACGAACCTGAACCAAATCAAGTTCCTGCGTTTCAGTTCTTCAACGCGGGGAGGCCCGCGCCAGGTGTTGTCTCAATAAGTATGCGCGATTGTGGTCAGCTTCCCCGAAGAGGAGTCGAATCCTACGCAAAGACAAATACGTTCAGCCTAGCTCAACGGTAACACGGGTTGTCGGGGCCGTCGGGCGACCCGTGTTCGCAGCACAAGAGGTCCACCACCCACGACTCAGGATCCACCGAATGAGCATTCTCTGACTCGCATCCGCTGATTATGGAATGGGTGGAGGGGCGTTGCTCTTTTGCGGAAACTTTCCGGCGTGAGATGCCTGCCCGGTGGCTCAGAGGACGCGTTGACCAAGACTCTCTGTGAAGAAGACCCGAGCAATTTCGTGCCAGGAAGAGAGTCCGTGCGACGGATAGAACAGACGACCCAGCCGCAGTATGGAATAACTCTAAGAATCCACTTGGGCTGGGAGGTTTCCTGCTGAAGCTCCGACAGACGCGAGTCGCTTTTTTTGCCAGGCTGGGACAAAAACGTCGGACCGGGAAGAGGGATCGCGACCCAGAGCGGCATTCCTTATCTCAATGCCGACCACAGCCAATCGTCATTTCAAGGTCTCGACAGTGTCATTCTGGCAATCCCCCCAATGGGGCTGATAGGCTGGCCAGGGGAATACGAAAAAAGCCACCATCACGAATAACCGTGATGGTGGCTTTTGTATGAACAGGCTGGAGAGTTGAGAATCAAGAATTGTCGAATGATGCGGACTGTTTGTTATTGATTTGAGTCACCGTGTATTGTTCGATTGACTGACGTCTTTCGAACCACGTGTGTCTCTGGCGCAATTGACCAATATCCTTTAGAAAGGAGGTGATCCAGCCGCAGGTTCCCCTACGGCTACCTTGTTACGACTTAGTCCCAATCACGGAGTTCATCTTCGGCACCTGTGTCCTTGCGGTTCACGCAGCGACTTCGGATGCCCCCCGCTTTCGTGGCTTGACGGGCGGTGTGTACAAGGCTCAGGAACACATTCACCGCAGCAATGCTGATCTGCGATTACTAGCGATTCCAGCTTCATGCAGGCGAGTTGCAGCCTGCAATCCGAACTGAGGGACGCTTTTTGCGATTAGCTTGCCTTCGCAGGCTTGCAGCGCTTTGTACGCCCCATTGTAGCACGTGTGCAGCCCTGGGCATAAAGGCCATGAGGACTTGACGTCATCCCCGCCTTCCTCCGGTTTGACACCGGCAGTCTCCTTAGAGTCCCCACCATAACGTGCTGGCAACTAAGGATAAGGGTTTCGCTCGTTTAGCGACTTAACGCGACATCTCACGACACGAGCTGACGACAGCCATGCAGCACCTGTGCATGTTCCGCTCTTGCGAGTGTGGCCCGACTTTCATCAGGTTGATCCATGCATGTCAAACCCAGGATAAGGTTCTTCGCGTTGCCTCGAATTAAGCCACATGCTCCACCGCTTGTGTGAGCCCCCGTCAATTCCTTTGAGTTTCAGCCTTGCGACCATACTCCCCAGGCGGAACACTTAACGCTTTCGCTACGAGAACGAAGGCCGAAGCCCCCGTCCTCCAGTGTTCAGTGTTTACGGCTAGGATTACCGGGGTATCTAATCCCGTTCACTCCCCTAGCTTTCGTGCCTCAGCGTCAGAAAAGGCCCAGTGTGCCGCTTTCGCTGCTGGCGTTCCTTCCGATCTCTACACATTTCACCGCTCCACCGGAAGTTCCACACACCCCTACCTCACTCAAGTCATCCAGTCTCAGGCGCAGTTTTCCGGTTGAGCCGGAAGATTTCACACCTGACTTAGATAACCGCCTACGCACCCTTTAAGCCCAGTGATTCCGAATAACGTTCGCACAGTTCGTATTACCGCGGCTGCTGGCACGAACTTAGCCCGTGCTTCCTCTGAGGCTCTGTCAAATACAAGAGATAGCTCTCGTACACTTCATCCCCTCTGACAGCGGTTTACAATCCGAAGACCTTCATCCCGCACGCGGCGTCGCTCGGTCAGACTTTCGTCCATTGCCGAAGATTCTCGACTGCAGCCACCCGTAGGTGTCTGGCCAGTGTCTCAGTGCCAGTGGTGGGGGCCATGCTCTCACACCCCCTAAGCGTCAAAGCCTTGGTGAGCCGTTACCTCACCAACTAGCTGATACTGCGTAAGCCGCTCCCCAGGTGGAATCTCACCCATTGCTTCCCGATCATCACGACCAGGAAGATTATCGAGTATTACCCACAGTTTCCCGTGGCTATCCTCGCCCTGGGGGTACGTCACCTACGTGATCCTACCCCGTTCGCCGGTGTCCCCCTTGCGGGTTCTCCCTCGACTTGCATGCCTAATCCACGCCGCCAACGTTCATTCTGAGCCAGGATCAAACCCTTTGAGTATTGTTTTCAGAAACGCGACAACTTAACTTGCATCTTGTCGTCACGAAAATGTTAACTTGGGTTTGTCCGCTGGCCACACGTTGACTGATCATGTGAAAGCCTTTCGACTCTCCTGATCGTATTGTCACAAGCCTTAAAAGACTTGTTAGACAAGGTCTTCATACGGCCAGCAACCACATCATACGAACAAAACTGATTCTCAAAATCTCTCCAACCATGTTTTCAAAGATCTGTTCCCGTCGCGACTTGCGTTGCTGCGGGAGGGAGATTGTATGTATCGGCGATCTGACCGTCAACCTTCAGGCCCTTCTTTTTTTCACAAAGTTTTTGTTTCCCGGTTCGGCCCGAAACGAGGTCGTTTTGGGTAGGGTGCGAAAGATAGAACCCAGAAGAGGAGTTGCCACTTTGGGAAAGAAGGAGGTCTTCCTGAAGGCCCGATTGCCGCCGCCGCCAAACTGAGGCGCCGAACCGCCAGGCAAACTGATCTCGGCACATTCCGCCGGTTGAATTACGATGGCTACCGTCTTCTCTATATAGAGTGCTGGGAAGGCGCTGTTGTCACACGGGGGCCGCCCCCGCGTGAAGATCGTCCATCATGAACGACAAGGCCAGGAGGGCGCGAATGTCGAATCAGCGGCTGCGAATGTATTTGTCTTTGTTGGGATTTGCTTTCGGCCTCTCGGGCGTTGCCGCTGCGGACGAGACGACGTTCCAACTCGTCTATCACTTTAAGCCCGGCCAGTTCTTCCACTACGAGCAGTCTGACCGGGCGGAGCTGACGACGCAGTCGGGATCGAACCAGGCGCTCGCCATCCAGCAGACTCAGACCTTCCGATCGTTTCGGGTGATTTCCGTTGACGACGATGGCAGTGCCGTAATCGAGCCCGTCGTGGAAAGTGTCAGAATGGCGTCCCAAACAGGGGAATCGGGCGTTGTGGGCTATGACAGCACAAAAGATGAAGTCATTCCCAAAGGGTTTGAAAGCCTCGCCGGAACCGTTGGGCGGCCTCTTGCCCGTTTTCAGGTTTCTGCCAACGGTCGACTTAACAAGGTGACGCTGCTGGTCAACGACGTCCCCAAGAAATTTGCTGAGGCCGCCGAGAAAACCGACCCCGCCATCAACTGTCTGGTCGTCTTCCCGGAAAAGGCCGTCAAAATTGGCGAAAAGTGGAGCGAGAAATCAGACACCCCCGTGTCGGTGGGCAACAATCTAACCCAGGACCTGGGACTGATTCGCGTCTACGAACTCGCGAAAGTCGAGAACGATATCGCAACGATTCGCTTTCGAACCAGCCTCCGTGTCCCCATGCATGATCCGGACATTCTGCGGCAGATTGTTCAGCAGACCCCGTCAGGAACAATCGAGTTCGATTTGAAGGAGGGGAAAATCCTTTCGCGTTCTCTCAAAATTGACGAAAAGGTGATCGGCGCCTTCGGCCCCCAAACCTTGCTGCAGGCTCAGGGCGAAATGCTGGAGAAACTCGTTCCCGCAAGGACCCCGGCCAAAGTCGGAGCCAAACCGGTCAGCGCGAAACCAAACTGACTTGACCTGCTTAATCAACGCCCTCTGCCGGTCATCGAGAATTCCAGCCCCTGCAGCGAATCCAAAGCCGAAATACCTCAGGGAAGTGTGGCATCGCGGCCGATGGAAAACGGGATTAAGTGGAGGCAGAGATGGTGTCTGGTGCCGAACGAAATATTGGCAGATGAAGTCATGCTGTGCAGTCTTGCCGCGACGACGTATTCTGTTATTATCTCTCCTCCCTAACCCGGCCGCCGTAGCTCAGCTGGCAGAGCGATGCTTTCGTAAAGCATAGGTCCTCGGTTCGAATCCGAGCGGTGGCTCTTGGTCAGATTCATCTGGCCTTGACCGAGTCAGGGGCGATTAGCTCAGCTGGTTAGAGCGCCATGCTTACACCGTGGATGTCGGGGGTTCGAATCCCTCATCGCCCATCACTCGAAACCCTTGGAGTTGCTTGCAAACAAGCCGAACTCCAAGGGTTTTTTCGTTGATCTGGGCAGAGGGGACGCCCCGACGCGCCACAAGCCTTTATCGCTTCTCTGTGCAGAGGAAAATCTTGCAGCAGGTGACGGATTCGTCGGCCTGGCTCGGTTCTCCTATCACAACGCAATTTGACCATTGACGTTATGTCGTCGAAGCGCAGTGGTGGGCCGCTCACTCGCTCAGTAGATCGTGAGAAACGTCAGTATTCCAGCGGTAAGGCCGTCGCTTCTGCCAGGGATTCACCGATCGACAGTAACCATCGCTCGCCCACGGATTCCAGAATCACATCATCGTCCAGGATATCGACCACCGAACCTGTGAAGTGGCCGATCTCGAACTGACTTCCTCGTCTGAGTTTCACCAGTTTGTCTTCAGAGCGAAGCGTAAACCAGACTTCCAGTTCCTCCCCGTCTTGCGCGATCGCAGTCAGGAAAGCCTGTCGGGAAACGTCAGACTCTCCGCCAGCCCCGAACAGATTCCTCTGCGCGATAATGGCGTAGTCCGAAAGCTGAGGATACGCCAGTTTGTTGGACGCGACTTGCGAGAGCTGGTTCTTGTTTTCCGCCCCGGGAAGCACGAGGGCATCAATCGCCAGCGAGATATCGACACCTCCCCCTTTGCCCATGGGGGTCAGATTGAGCGATTGAATCTTGTGAAGGTGTCCCGCCTGATAAAAGTCGAACAGAAAGTTGACGAGCTGGTGCAGAGTTCCTTTTCCTCGCACGGAGAAGGCCAGCGAGTCGTAGAATCCCTTTCGACTTGTCGCCGGTCCGGAATCAACGTGGGCGGACTGAAACTTCGATTTCTCGACCAGATCCAGCAACCAGGTGCGATACAGTGAACGGGCAATTTCCGTGTCGCTGGGGAGCGAAGCCTTTTCCCACGTCGCCAACTTGACCGCAGCTTCCTTCGCTGCAGCCAGCTCCTTCTTCTTTCCTTTGATCTTCTTTTCGAGTTGCTCTTTGCGAGACTGCCGTTGCTCCAACGGGGCGTCGACGTAGTTCTTCAATACGTAATCCCCTCCCATGAAGAGGACGATCGCGCCGAGAACAAAATACATCAATCTCTTTCGAAGGTCGTTCATGATTTGCGGCCCTCGCTCGCGGCAGCAGGGGATGTTTCGGGAGCATTCTCCCGTTTTGCAGACTTCTTGTTGTTGGTGGCTTCGGCCGGGGCAGCCGGACCAGTCGTCTCGGCGCCCCCGTCACTTTCTGGAGCGGGAGATTTGGGATTAGCCGACTTTCGAGTTTCGGTTTTCTTGCCTGCCCCATTCTTGCGAGAACTTTTGCCTGTTCCCTTAGGAGCATCGTCATCGGGTTCGGCCGTCGATTTTGGTTTGACGGCGGACAGACTCAGCAGTGATTCAAAGTTCCAGGTGTATGATTTATCCTGAACTCGCTCGTCCACGCGCGGGGTCTGAATCTCGTGCCGTGCGTCTCTCAGTGTGGCTTCCATTCGGGTCACCACACCCGGCTCTCGCACCAGTCCCTGAAATGCGACATTCGCCTTTCCGCCGCGTGCGGGGGACATGGTCAGTCGCTGCAAGACAATATCCTGCCCCGAAGGGAATCGAGATGACAAGTCTCGTAGCTCGTCGAGCCAGACAATGCTGTTGGTATTCCATTCGTCGAGTGCGGCGATCACCTTTTTCTTCTCGGTGGTCTTCTTCACCAGTTTTTCCAGGTCCGAGAGTTCTTCCTGCAGCCGATGGTTTTCCGCGTCGGCACTCGCAATCAAATCCCACTGGTAATATCCAGCGACAGCCAGCATCAATCCGACCACCGTCCCCAGGACGGCGTACCTCTGAAGTTGATTTTTCGCTTTCGGAGGCCGGCGCGGATGCAGAAAGTCGATCGCGTGCGTACCACCTTTTGCTTCGTTAACCAACATCCCCAGAAGCGGAACCAGACGCCCGGAGGTCAGTGGCTTCCAGTCTTTTCCTGGAAGAAATCCCGAAAGAGGGTCGTAGAGTTCGACGTTCGTGGTTGCTCCCTGGGAAACCCGCTCCCGCACTCGCTCGTAATCGGATGACGTTCCGAGCAGGTAGATCGTATCGATCGTGCGGGCTGCCGAGCCTTCGGGCGGTGCAACGAGCAGTGTCCGGCGAATCTCGTGAACCAGTCGGGTCTCAGCAGACTCGTTCCCCAGCTTTCCTGGTAAGCGCACACTGCGGAAAAACAGGGGTCGCTGTGAGTCGACAACGATCAGATCGACATCATCATCGATGACATTCACGAGCAGGGCAAAACCGGACTCAAGGGGATTGTGCTTCAGGAATAATGAGGCTGTCTCGTAGGGGCGGACGAGCAGTCTGTCCGGGGTCACTGAAGCGGCCGAACAGACCGCATTGATTCTGGTAAGTTCCTGAGACGCAAGCGCGGCGGCAGTGATTTGGCGTGGTTCGGTGACGGCGCCGGGATGGGGGACAAAATCAATGACCGCACCTTCCGCCGCCCCGGCCGACTGCGATGTCACCTGATTGATGACCAGTTCCGGCAGTTCCGCGTCTGATGCTGGGGGAAGGGTCAGCTCGAACAATTCGACCGCGGATCGATCCACCCCCACCAGGACTTTCGCGCCACTCCGCTTGTACTTCCCTAAAGCTCCCTGTAGGGCTTTACCGACGTCCTCGTTCGAAAAAACGGAATTGTCAGCGGGACGAGGAAGTTCAACGGCCTCTGCGGATTCGACCGTAATGCGATCGCCTGCAGCGGTTGCGATAACGAAACAGAGTTCCCGTTCGCTGCAATCAATTGCCAAAAGGCGTTGCATTGAATGCTCCCGTCTGCGTGTTTGAAATGCCTCCTGGGGTGTCGATCACGTCCCAGGGGTATCCTCGACCAAGCACCTGCAGGTCTTTCCAGTATTTTCGTCTGACTGGGCGACGACTGGCATCCAGCACAAGTTCTACCCGTTGTGACAGTCGCGACGCCTCGGAAAATGCGATCAACTGCGTCCGGTAGACATCCCCCCCCACTGTGATGTAGGGAACAAGTTGCCTCATCGTGGGCAGATCCGTCAGCCCTTCGGTAAACGGCCAGCAAGGGTGCAGGTCGTGCGAGGGACTCTTCTGTGTCGACGAAGTGCGCGACGTCACGATCTGATCAGCCAAGTCTTTTTCCATTCCCGGAATCGCCTGCAGAACTTCTGCCGGAGCCAGATTGATATTGATCAACCCCTTGAGTACCGGCTCAGGTGCTACGGTCACACTATCCCACACTTTCCCGAGGCTTTCATCCAGCTTTTCTGCCTCACTTGCGAGAGGACTCTCGACCGAGCCGGCGACTCCTCCTGGGACCGCGACACTCACCCGAGTTTGAATCAGATCAACGAGCGAAAGTATCGGGAAACGCGCTGGAATACGGAAGTCGACGCGGACTGACCGTAATTCGATGGGTCGCCCTCCTGCGGGACCCGGTCCATTCTGGCGGTACAGCACGACAAAACTGGCGAACTCGGGATCGACGGCGCTCGACAACTGGCGATGCAACTGACTGAGGTCGAACTGGTTCAAGTTGACTCGCGGTTGACCTGAAGACGAGAAATTCCGTTCGTCGCTGCACAAAGTCAGCAGTTCCACCCAGGGGATGTGCTTCCCACCCGACACATCTTGTTGTACGGGATCCAGCCCCGCGGCCTGTTCATCGAGATCGATGCGGTGGTTCTGGTTGGTATCGCTTCCGTAGAGCAGCGAACGTGTCACTCCTTTAACGAGCAGCAATTCTTCCAGTGACAGGGGAATACCGTTGCGAGCGGAGTAGGGAGGCGTCAGCGACGAATAATAGTCCCCTTCGGCCCCTGCCGACCGGGGCATCGAGTCGCTGTCCATCCAGTCCAGCAATGCCTCGGCGATGGCTTCGGTCATTCCGGGAAGTGTCATCAACGATTGACGCCCTTGTCCGGGCATCTCAGTTTCCCATTGCAGGACTTTTCTCAAATCCAGCTTCCCTGATTCGCGAAGCAGACCGTATTGCCACTTCGTTCCCGTTCCGTCGTCGTAGTGGGGAGCCATGGCGGTGAAACGTACACGGGAGTTGGGTCTCGCTTCATCCGAAACGACAACGCCCCGCATCAGCTCCTGCTCGACGAGATCTGTATCGGGAGTCACTTCGGGATTGGGCGGAAGTGAGAGATAAAGTTTCAGAAACTCCTCTGCAGAGGCGAGAGCATTTTCCATCTGCATCTGCTCACCGCGCAGATGAACGACTTTGTTTTCGTGTGAGATCGACGCGACAAAACCGAATCCGGCCAGACTCACCATCACGATAACGACCATGACGACAACAAGCACAATTCCGTTGCGCCGAGCTGTCACCAAGTTGACAGGGTTCGAAACGGGCCTTCCGCCTGAATCAGACTTCACATCCCTCATTACGGTCGACTCCTTGCGGGAGGCGAGACGGCTGGTGTCCCGGCGACTTCCGGTACCATCGGCTGCCCTAAATGATTTCCGGAGGGGTCAGCCTGATCGGCGGGGGTGGCGGCGAAGGGAAGATGGATGAGTTGCCGGTAAACGGCTCCCGGAGCCGATGACCAGCTCGAGGAAACGCCTTCTTCAGTCGAAGAGGCCCCATCCTCACTTTCCGCATCCTCCGCAGCCATCGAAGTCGTGCCGGCAGAGTCACCAGTCGTGCTGACTTTCAACAGGACTTCGACGAGCACCGGAAGACTTCCGCGTTCTTCACTGTCCCACTCGAAATCCCAATCCAGTCCGTCGAAATAGCGAAACTCGATACCGATCACCTGCGGGAGGTGGTGCACATCACGACCGCGTTCAAAGGCAAGCGCGTCCTCGGCATTCCAATCGGGCAAGTCGGACACCTCAGCCGAAGGGACCGAAGAGCTGAGCGCGTGGATTCCCGCCCAGGTTTCCCAAGACCATTCCCGACGAACAAGTCCCGGGGGATGTTGCGCTTCATTTGTCGTGGCGGCCTCCGTCGGTAGAGCGAAAGAGTACTGGATCGTCCTCAATTCGGTGGCAAACGAAGCTCGCGGTTGCCCCGGAAGCGGTAGAACTTCCGTGAGATCAGTTGGTCCCTGAGTCTGTGCCGGATCTGCCTGCAGGATCATCAGGCGTAGCGACCGGCTCGTGCCGAGTAGACCGAATTTCGGAATGAGCTGCTCTGCCGAAGGGTCTCCTCCGACAGCGTTCGACGGTGAAGAATTGCTGTTTCGAAAGCTGTCGCGTGACGGAAGAACCGGACCGTTGGCCGAGTTCCTCTGGCCTGACAAGGAAGAGCCCGCCAGTTCATTCCGCCCCTGCGGGCGACCTGGCACTCCCGGCGATTCACCGCCCAACCCGCCAGCACCGCGAGAGCGAGCCGCACCAGGTCCGGCATCTCTTCCCGCATCTGGCGAACCAGAATTGCGGGACATCGAGCGTTGGCCGTTAAAGTCACGGTCAGCGGAGTTTTCCTGAAGTGCACCGGGCCGGGTTCCTCCGAAGCGTCCTCGGGCAGAGGAATCCGGCGCTGCCGCTCCTGACATGGCTGGGTCGAACGAGGATTCTGATCCACCATTAAAGAGGGGAATTAATGGCCCCGAAGAGAAGTCGCCATCATCGTCGGAATTCATGACGATCTGCGAAAGATCCTTCGCCAGTTGAGCCGTGACTCCGCGAACAATCTGAGTCTCTTCAATCTTCTTCCTGCCGGTCGCGAACATCCTCAGGTAAATATCCGAGAGACTCCACAACGCGATCAGTACGACGGATGCCAGAAGCGAAGTGAGGAGCACTTCCAGCAGGGTAAAACCGGCGCGCACCTCGCCTTCGTCATTCCCTGTCTGAGAACGAGACAACCTCACGGTGCCACCTGACGTGGCGATGTGCGCGAAGAGGGACCGGAACTGGCCCCAGAAGATGGGGAAAGAGCTTGCCGTCCCGTGAACGGTAAGGGCGAGGTATCGCTATTTGACTGAGACCCAGTCCCTGCTGTGCCGGTCAGGTTATCCGGATCGGCAAGGTCGTCAGGCACCCAGCGAACTAATGTGAACCGGATGGGGCGGGCAATGGTCTCTGTTCCCTGAAAGACAGTGACAGAAACGGACAAAAGTCGTGGCAGGTGGCTGAGAGGCTCGACATCCACAGAGTAGAACCACCCCGGATCATCTTCGAGTTCAGCCGATTCGATCGATTTGACCGGCTCAATCCCCGCCAGGATTTCGTCGATTTTCGCCTGACAGAGCAGTTGGGCGATGTTGAGGTCATACGCGGCATGAGCCTGCTTGCGACCGATTGTCGCAAGCTCGATCAGTGCGATGGAACTGCCCAGCAGAATGCTCGTTGCGAGCAGGACTTCCATCAACGAAAAGCCGCGTCGGGACGTCGACATTATCTCAATTCCTGTCGCCGCGTTTCTCCAATTTTGGCCGCGCCCGTCAGACCGCTCAACTTCACATCCAGGCGGAAATCAGGTTCACCGCGCAGCTCGACGACAGCGTTTGTCGTTCCCCCGTTGGGATAGAAAATTGCGAGATCAATCCATTCGATCCCTTCACTTTCGACAGAAGTGTTGCCGATTTCCGGCAGGCTCTCATCCGTATCAACCGCGACTTCGAATCGTATCCCTTCGGGAAGCTCTCGTTCTTCCAATAGAAGGTCGGTCGATTCGTTGAGCGGAGATCGTTCAGCCCCGTCGAGCGATGCCTCACTCGCGGACAACTCGACGTCCGGCAGGCCACCTGCTTGAGCATCGTCAAGCGACATTGGCTTCACCTGGAATTTTCCCGTGTGCAACTGAAAGCGAAAGACCTGCGCTTCACCTGACTGCATGGCTTTCAAGCGGGCTTTCGACAGTGCCGCAGAGACTTCCTGCGCCGCCGATTGCAGACGCAGTTTATCCATTGGCGACTTCAGCATCGGCCACGATAAAGCAGCCATGCTCGCCAGGACGGACATCACGACGACCATTTCCATCATCGAATGACCGCGGCGCCGGGAATGTTGTTGAGTGGACTTCATCATCAAGCTCCATCCTTTGCTTCAGCGTC
Source organism: Schlesneria sp. DSM 10557 (assembly GCF_041860085.1). NCBI lineage: Bacteria > Pseudomonadati > Planctomycetota > Planctomycetia > Planctomycetales > Planctomycetaceae > Schlesneria > Schlesneria sp. DSM 10557. The sequence goes on along the minus strand of NZ_CP124747.1, from coordinate 6,346,864 downwards.
CCAGCTCACGATGTCGTCTTCTGTGTCTTCCTGGCCATCAGGGCCAAGCGACCAGATTTCCGGTTCTTTTCGTTTGCCGTGTGTCGGAGGGAACTGGTACTGATAGTCACGCCCCCAGGGATCCTTGGGAATCTGCGACTTCTTGAGGTAGGGGCCGTCCCAGCTTGACTTGGTCTCTTCATCTTTCGATGGGTCTTCGATCAGTGCGGCCAGCCCAATTTCGGTATCGGGATACTCACGCATATCGACGACGTAATGTTCCAGAGCGGACATCAGCATGCCGATCTGGGTTTTTGCGCCGTTGACGTCCGCCTTCTGCTTACTACCCAGAATTCGGGGTCCGACCATCGAAATTAGCAGCACCAGAATGGCCAGCACGACCAGCATTTCAACCAGCGTAAAGCCAGCTCGTCCTGGCTGCTGACTTCTCTTACTTTTCACCATCACAACCTCCATCTAGAAAAAGCAGTATCCGGGGGATTAACCCATTGTTGAGCTCATCTCGAACACGGGCAGCAGCAGGGCTGTAAGAACAAACAGCACGACCGTCCCCATGACGAGCAACATGGTCGGCTCCAGTAGCCGGACCATAATGTTCAGTTGACGACCGATCTTCCGATCTATCCCATCAGCGACGTTGATCAGCACCTTTTCGAGGTTGTTCGATTCCTCGGCGATGCTGATCATGGCCATGATCGGCTTTGGAAAGAGTCCACATTCCCGCAGCGGACGCGACAGGGTCTCACCGGACGAAATGTTCTTGGCAGAGTCATTGATTGCTTGTGCCAGTACCCGGTTACCAGTGGCATCGCTGCTGATTTCCAAGGCTCGCAGCAGCGGAACTCCATTTTTCAGCAGTGTCCCCAGCACGCGGCAGAAGCGGGACAGGGCCGTTGACAGGAAGATGGGACCGATCGCGGGCAACTTGATTTTGTATCGATCGATCACCAGCCGGGCGGCGTCTGTCTGCAGTCGCTTGCGTAACCAGTAAAACAGAGCGACGGCCCCCGCGGCGAGAAACAGCCCGTAGTTACCGAGGAAATCACTGATCCAGAGGAGTGCCACTGTTGGTCCCGGCAAGCCGCCCCCCTTTTCCAATTGGGCGAACAGCTCAGCAAACTTCGGCACGAAAAACACAATCAGGACGACGGTCACGACCGTTCCGGCCGCAGCGAGAAACGCCGGGTAGGCCATTGCCCCGACGACTTGCCCTTTCATCTCTTCCTGCATTTCCAGGAAGTCAGCGGTTCGCTTCAGGGCGTCTTCGAGAAAGGCTCCTTCCGATCCGGCCCGAACCATGCTGATGGCGAGTTCGCCGAAGATCTCGGGGTGCCGGGCCAGCGCCTGATCGAATGGAACCCCTTCGGCAACCTTGTCTCGAACGTCTGTGAGGACTTCAGCGAGGATCGGATGTGACGCCTGTTCGACAAGTACGTCCAGTGCCGCCATCAGCGAGACGCCATTCTGCAGCAGGTCAGCCAGTTGCGTCAGATTGTTGGCCAGCAGTTCCGCCTTGATCCGCTTGGCTTTGGGCAGTAACCGGAGCGGTTCTCTGGCCGCCTCGACACGAACCGGAAAGAGCGCGCGTTCCTTCAGCAGCGAGAACACATCTCGCTTGCTTCCGGCGGTGATGACGCCCGAGATATCTTTTCCCGAGGCGTTCCGCGCGACGTATGCAAATTCCGGCATGGTCAGTTACCCAGTTACGTTTTCAGTCGTCAATCTGCTTTCGTGGCTCGAAGAACTTCTGCAATCGTGGTTTGCCCTCGCTTGACCCGCTGCCAGCCATCCTGCCGCAAGGTCCGCATTCCCGCCTTGACGGCACACTGCTTGATACGACTTGATGAAGCCCCCTCAGCGACCAGCTGACGGAGTTCGTCGTTCGCTTCCAGAAACTCGTAAATGCCGATTCGCCCGGAATACCCAGTTCCGCGGCAACTCCGACAGCCGACGTTCGTGTAGATCGGCGCGCTTTCGGTGACATCATCCATCGTGAAGTCTGCGGGAATCTCTTCCGGTGCGGGGGTATAAGGAACGCGGCAGGATTTACAGAGCGTTCGCACCAGGCGCTGGGCCATCACCCCTTCGATGGTGGAACTGACAAGGAACGGCTCAACCCCCATATCCACCAGTCGCATGAAGGCCCCGGCGGCATCGTTCGTGTGCAGAGTGCTGAACACCAGGTGGCCGGTCAGTGAGGCCTGAATCGCATTCTCGGCCGTCTCCTGATCACGAATTTCCCCAACTAGAACAACGTCGGGATCGTGTCGCAGGATCGCTCGCAAACTGGCGGCGAAGGTCATGCCGACCTTCGCATGGACCTGGATCTGGTTGATTCCGTCAAGTTGATATTCGATGGGATCTTCGGTGGTGATGATCTTGGTCTGTTCGTCCTTGATCTCCGCGAGCGAACTATACAGGGTGGTTGTTTTGCCGGACCCGGTTGGACCGGTGACGAGGACGATTCCGTGTGGCAACGCGATGACACGGCGGAACTTCTCATAGATGTCGTCTTCCATCCCGATGCCACGGAGCGAAAACTTCATGGCGTCTTTGTCGAGCACACGCATCACGATGCTTTCGCCGTGAAGCATGGGGATGACAGAGACGCGGATATCGACTTCGCGGCCTGAAACTTTCAGCTTGATACGGCCGTCCTGCGGAATCCGTTTTTCGGCGATGTTCATCTTCGCCATGATTTTCAGGCGGCTGATGATCGCGGCCTGGAACCGATTAATTTCCGGCGGCATCGGCTGTGTTTGAAGAACACCGTCGATTCGGTATCGGATTTTGACGCCCGTTGCCTGTGACTCCAGATGAATATCGCTGGTGCGGGCTTCGACGGCTTCGCAGAGAATCTCGTTCACAAGACGAACGACGGACGCTTCCTGAGCCATCTGTGAGGCTTCGGAACGATCCCATTCGAGTTCGTCCAGAACTTCGACGCCATCGTCGTCTTCTGTATTGGCGATCAGGCCGTCGATCGTCTCGGCCCCCACACCCAAATGCGTCTTCACCAGCTTCGCCACTTCCCAGGGAAGAGCGACGACAGGAACCACGCTGCAACCAGCAGCGGTACTGACAGCATCCAGGGCCTGAAGATCGAAGGGGTTGCCCGTCACGACCACCAGACCGGTATCGGACTGTCGCAAGGGGAAGACCCCGTAGCGGTGAATCAACTTGACGGGAAAGCCTTGCAGTAATGAGAGCTCGGGTTCAATCGTCGACAAATCAACGAAGTCGAGACCCAACGTCGCGGCGACGGATTGAACTGCCAGTTCTTCAGTAGCAAAGCCCAGCGACGCGGCAACCTTTTCCAGGGAGCCGTGGCTGTTCTGAGCTTCTCGCGCGATTTGAAACTCGTGAGCGTCAAGTAGCCTTGAGCCGCTGACAAGCTGGGCACCGTGCATCATGGCATTCAATTCGAGAGAAACGGGCAGTCGAACGCTTGGTTGACTCAACCAAACTTAAAAAACCAAGCCCCATGTCAGAGGCGAAGTTTTTAACGATCAACTTTTGGTAGTGCGTCCTGCGGTTGGGGTCGAAAACATGAGACCAGCCCAATTTCCGTCGATATCAAGTCAACGGCACACGGTTTGCGAGAACAGTTTCCTGTTGTTCTAGCCTTGGGCAGGAACTCTGATCATTTCAGGTAGGTTGCAAATAGCTGGCGGGAGTAAGGCGGGTAAAAACGTCTATCACTGAAGTTAAAGCAGTTCGTTTACCGGCTCATTCGAGCCGACGAGCAAGCAAAATCCATCAAAATCCGTTTAGGTGTGACGCTAATCGTAGGTAAAGCCTAGCCGATCGTCAAGGTTTACCCCCGATCCGGTGGAAGATCCGTCTCAATCTCTTCTCCAATCGTGACTTTACTCAACGTAACGGGCGAGAGTTCTTCATCGCTATAAGTGACTAATAGCGAAAAACTTCCGTCACATCAACAAGAATAAATCCAACCCTTCTATCTTGTTCCTGTGGACTATATCGTCCAGAATTCCATCCGAAAACTCGTCTTTCTTTGCTGTCGACCGATGTAACGGATCGGGCGAGCCAATTTTCTGCAACATCGCCGGAATGGGCTGATTTCAGTTGCTTTGAGTCTCCTGAAATGGTAATCCCCGAGTTCACATGAGCCGCTGGCGATGCCGCATTTCGACACCCTATTGCTCATCCCGGAACTTCGAATCAGCCCTAGTCGGAAATCGACCAGAATGGTTTGCTTTTCGTTCACACGCCAGTTCAGGCACCACCTGTTGTGGATCATCGTGGTGTTGACGCCGCTGGCGGCGATCGGCCAGCCCGAAGAGGCTTCGACGCCTGTCGCGGCAGAATCGCCCCCGAAGGAATCACAAACTCCCCGGCAGCCAAGGACGTCCCGCTCTGGATCATCCGCGGCCGTCCCTCCCAAAATCAGTCGGTATGCGACCTATCTCATCTCTCGCCACGACCATAATAAAGACGGCGTGCTTCAGACGACGGAGTGGCAGGAGTTACAAGGGCGACCGGACCTGATTGATGCAAATGGAGACGGCCTGATTGATCGAGATGAGTTGATCGGGTGGGTCATCGATTACGGTCGGCGTAAGCGGATTGGAGTTCCAATGGGACCCGATGTGAAGTCTGCATCGGCCCCTTCAATCGAAGCGGAAGAGAGCGTCAGCGTTATTGGACGCGACGCTGATGCCGATGTTGCAGAACCATCGCTCAATGAACGGCGACGAAACCTGAAGTTTTTCGTTCCCGCTAACCGACTTCCCCAAGGACTGCCTGAATGGTTTATCACGAAAGACCTGGACGGCGATGGACAGTTAACAGCGGGAGAATTCAGTCCCGCCAGCATCCCTGCGGAGCTGGAAGATTTCGCCAATCTGGATGCCAATGGTGATGGAGTTGTGACAGCGAAAGAGTGCGTCCGCAAATCGGGCACGTCCAAATAACCAAACAGAACGTGCAGACGCTGCAATCCCTTTCTCAGGCTGGAAACCTTCTTTCCCCGGATTGGTCAAGACGCGACCAGCGCTCCGAACCTTGCCCTCGAATACTTCCACCAGCGTGGAAGTCATTCCCGGAACGACGGTGAGTCCTTAAACGAGCGCGCATTGCCCACTCGCGCTACGTTCGAATCCGTCAAAAAGATCCGATGCCGAATGGTTCGCACCCCACAGGCGGATACTCGCTCCTTGGGAGACTCCGCCTGTGGGGTGCTTAGCACGACATCCGGTTACCGTTCGGTACGGAGCAGCGGCGACCGACAGGATCACCGCCGATCGCGCCGGCGCGACTTTTCCTGGATCAGATTCAGAACCTTTTGCGTCTTGGAGGAGTTCATCCGTTCGAGCGGCACAATGCTGATACCGCGTGAGTTCTCTGTCAGCGAAGCCTCGTCGAGTTCATGAATCAGCGAAGCGACCTGTTCGGTGATTGCTGCTGGCGCCATGATGACAATCGAATTGGTCACTTCGTCGACACTCAGTGACAGCACGGGACCTGAGTTCATGGCATTCAACTGCTGGAGTGTCGCCGCGATTTCCGGTGCCAAACCAAAGGGGATCGGTAGCTCCTTCCGTCCACCACCGGTGCTGAGCTGCGACTTATAAACAAGCCGTAGAACCTGCTCAATCTGAACTGCGGATCCATGTTTGACACTGACCCGCTTCGGTCGGTTGGCTGCACGCGAATCGGGCATATCCGCGGAATCGAGCACCTCCAGCAAGGTTTCGATTGAAGCCCGATCTGCCCGGCTACCATGCACGATAATGGCATTCAGCCGTTCGTCTGCCACGACAGTAGGACCGCTTCCGCCAGAGCGGAATCCACCACCGGACTGTGACCGTAAGGCTTGTCGCAAAGTTTCAGCGACCTGTGTGGCCCCGGCGATCTTCAGCCCATAGACCGAGAATCCCCGTCCCGTCGTCTGTTGAGGCCCCGACATCACTCGCAGCAACTTGTCGAACTGCTCAAGGGCTTCCAGATCCTCAGAGAAAATTGTGACACTACCCTCACGTGGCAAAATCACAATCGGAGCAGGCGGCTCGGTCGATTGAGCCTGGACCTGTGCGACAGTCCCTTGCGTCGACACTACGTCGGTCGTCTGACGGGGAACCGTAATTGGCCGAGCTGCGGACTTGCCTGACTTCAGGGTTTCCTCTTCTGCCCCCTCGTCGTCGCCGAGGTCCTCGAGAGTTTCTTCTTCATCCTGGTCGTCCGCACCATCAATCTGCTCTTTGAGCAACTTCGGCTTGGGAGATTCTGCAGGAATTGGCTTGGTACCAAGTGGTACATCGTTCGTGACAGGCTTGTCGCTCGTTGCAGGTTGCTTTTTGAGCCCCGAACCTGGAAGTAGAAGATTCGAACCTCGGTCCGAACCAGGGATGATCCGCAATTCATTCGAGCGGAGTTTTGGCCAGATCCGCAGAATTTCCTTGAGTGCCGAAGATGTGTCTCCCCCGAAGGGGACGACGCGCATCGTTGGGGAACCTGCTGGTTCCTGACGCGAAAGTCCCTTTTCGCCCATTTTCTCGAGAAGTTCTTCGATCCGCTTGATCTGCTCTTTGGTCCCGCGGACGAAAAGCTTCTGTGAGGCAAAATCAGGTTCAACGACAGGGCCAGACAATCGGGATCCACCGAACATCCGGCGAATCATCACCTCCGCCGAAGAGGGGTCGACTGTTTCCAGTTGAAAGACTTCGAAGCCAGCCTCGGACGACGTCTTCAACCTTTTCAAGCCGTCGCGAATCATCTCATGCTGTTCAGCCCTGGCTTCGACATACAACTGGTTGCTGCCGGAAATGACTGATACATTCGTCCCCACAGAATCTTTCTGCAACATTGCCTGAGCAAGACGGAGCGCCGAATCCGAGTCGATATTCTGAATATCATAGAACTCAATCGTCGTGTCCGGGGCATGCACCGCGTCGAACTGTTTGACGACCTGCTCAACGATGGCATGATCCTCGGGAACGGCCCACACGATTAGCTTGTTGGGCGTATTGCCGATATTCAGCGTGGCTTTCGGAACGGCTCGGCTCAGTAGCGGAATCACGGTTCCTGCCCCGGTCGCTTTCAGAGTGTACGGCCGGAGTTCAAACTTCTTTTTGGCGGACGAATCGGCTTCGAGCTGTTCCACAATCTTCTGGACGATCAGGTGATCATCGGGCCTTGCCCAGACAAGCAGATGGCTCGAATCCTGACCCAAAGCAACTCGAGCATCAGGCGCTGCCTGAGACAGGATCTGAAATGCAGAGGATGCCCCCGCTCGAGGCAGATGGTACGTCACAAGTTGAGCCGCCTGAGCCCCTGCCTGAGATGTAATCTGCGAAATCGCCGACTCCACCTGTTCGTGGTCTGCGACCGTTCCCAAGGCGACAAGTCCGCCAGTTTTTGGATCGACAGCAATCCGAACGGTCGGCATGGCAACTCGCAGCACATCGATGACACTTGCCGCATTAAATTTTCCCGGGGGGAAATACTTGAGACGAGGTTTCTGGTCCCCATCGGCGGATGTCCGCATTGACGCAAGCGTCCGCGAAATGGTCTCGTGATCGGCTTTCTTGGCCCACGCGACAATCGTTCTCGCTTTGGTGTCTTTCATCATCCGGACTTTCGGAAGCACGGATTGCAGCAAGCCAACGGCGACATCCGGGTCGATTTCCGGTACCGGATAAACGACGACTTTGTCCCGGCGTTCTCCGGCTTCGTCACTGTCGAGCTCTTCAATCGCCTTCTTAACCTCAACGTGGTCCGCACTTCGGGTCCAGATGAGCAGTCGGTTGCCGTTAAGATCGACTGTGATCTTCGCGCCCGGGAAGAGGGTCTGAAGTACAGTGGAAGCGGTGTTCGGATCAGCCGCTTTCAGCGGATACGAGACAAGCTGATATTTTTCCGTAACGGGTGTCTCGCGAACGAGTTCATCGAAGATTCCTTTCAGCAATTCATGCTGAGAAGGCTTCGCCCAGATCGCCAGTTCATTGGGTTCACCATCGGTGACCACACGAATGTCGGGCAGGTCGCCACGCAGAGTGGGCATCACTGCCAGGAAACGAACGCGCTGAGCAGGAGTAACCGGGTATACGGACAGTTTCCGTTTTTCTGTAACAGGCATTCCCTTGAGAACGTCATCCAGGTGTGACTTGATGAGTTCATGCTCGGCGGACGTGCCGACGACTTGCAGTGCCTTGGCGTCCAAATCCTGAGTGACCGTCGCTTTGGGAACGAGTCTCGAGAATGCGGCCAGTGCGGACGTCGGCAAAGTCTGCTCAAGTGGATAGAAGCGTAGCAGCGGTGTGTCCGGCCCCAAATCACCCGGTTGCAGTTTCTGGATCGTGGATTTGATCTGCTGTTGATCCTCGGTAGTCGCGATAGCCACCAGATGCCGGTTCACCAGATCGAGCGAAATTTTGGCCTGGGGAACCAGCGTCTTGAGAATTGCTGTCGCGGTCGTCGGATCCGCAGAACGGAGGGGATGCGTCACCAACTGAACCTCGTCGCCTGCGCCAGAATCACCCGCGAGCGACTCAATCAGCCCTTTCAGAACCTCATGTTGAGATGGCTTTGCCCAGATGGCCAATTCGTTTGGTTCTCCGTCGGGAACGGCGCGGACATCAGGGAACTCCAACGCCATTGAGGGAAGGAGCGTCAGGAAACGGGCTCGCTGAGCGGGCACGACTTTGTAAATGGAGAGCTTCCGCTTTTCAGCGACCGGCATTCCTTTCTGCGCTTCGTCCAGATACTTCTTTACCAGTTCCTGCTCGGCTGTCGTGGCAACAACCTGCAAGGCCTTGCCATCCACGTCCTGGGTCACTGTGGCTTTGGGGACGAGTCTCGCGAAGGCGGCAAGTGTCGTCGCATTCAAGGGCTGGTCGACAGGGTAATATCGAAGGACGGGTGTATCAGGTCCAAGATCGCCCGGTTGCAGTTTTTCAATCGTTTCCTTGATGGCATTCTGGTCTTTCACCGTCGCAATAACGACGACCTGACGATTTACGGCATCAAGCGAAACCTTCGCCTGAGGTACCAGCGTCTTGAGGATTGTTGTCGCGGTTGCAGGATCGGCAGACCTCAGTGGATGAGCGACGAGCTGAGTTTCTTCCCCTTCAACTGGCTCTCTTGCAAGTGAGTCAATCAAACCCTGAAGCAGTTCGTGCTGCGAGGGTTTTGCCCAGATGGCCAGTTCGTTTGGTTCCCCGTCCGCAACCACGCGAATGTCGGGAAAGTCGGCGCTGAGGGTCGGAAGAATGGCCTGAAAGCGTGCCCGCTGTTCAGGCATGACCTTGAAAACGGCCAACTTCCGTTTTTCGACGGTAGGCCGCCCCTTGAGGATCGATTCCAGATTCTCTTTGACCACAGCCTGATCGGCGGCCGTCGCCAACACCTGCAATCGTTTGGCCTCGGTATCGGCAACGATCTTGGCTTTCGGAGCCAGTGAAACCAGCAGCGACATCGCTGTCGCCGAGAGTGGTTCGTCAAGCGGATAGAATTCCAGCCGGACGGTATCGGGGCCCTCGGCTGTCGACTGGATCTGATCGAGCACAGCCTTGATGGCTTTATGATCATCAACCGACGCAACAGCGACAATCCTGCGCGTCAGAGGATCGAGTGTAAATTTCGCCTGTGGCAACAGTCCCTGAAGCAACGTGAACGTGGTCGCGGGATCAGCCGTTGACAAACGGTAAATTTCCAGTTGTCGACTTCGATCGACCGGTCCTGACACTGCCAGCTTTTCGATTGCGGCCTTCAAATTGGCCTGATCAGCGGGATTGGCGAAAGCGAGAATTTGACGTTCACGCGCGTCAAAGGAAATCCGCGCTGTCGGGGCGACGAGCAGCAGGTTGGGGACAAGCTGTGCTGCGTCCTGATCCCGGACAGGGTAAACCTCCAAAGTGGGACGCCGATCCGGGGGATTGTGAGTCTGCATCTGCTCCAGCACGGCCTTGATGGCAGACTGCTCGGCAGGGGTCGCAAAGGCGTTGATCTGTTCCGCCTTCAAATCAGCAACGATTTTCGCTGACGGAAACATCTTCGTCAGCACGTCTTCAGCAATTTTTCCGTCCGCAGCCCGGACTGAGTACACCTCCAGTACTGGCGACGGGGGGGGATCTTTACGCCGCTCGGGTTCAGGCTGAGGCATTGATGAGATGACGCGGCTGATCGCCCGCACAATCCCGGCTGTATCCGTCACAATGATCTGTCGTGACTGCGCAAGCAGCACGCTCTTGCCGAACGGCCCAAGAAGCGGAGTGATCTCGGTCTTCACTGCCTGCGGGTCTCGGTCTCCGACGGGGAACATGACTGTAACAAGTTCAAATTTTCCGCGTGTATCTAACTCGCTCAGGGGGATTGTGGGAACCAGGCCATCGGGCACACCATCCTGAATATCAATGACCATCAGCATCCGGCCCCGACGAATGAGTGTGTAGCCCTTCGTCGTCAGGACGCCATTCAGAAGGTCGAGCGCCTCGGTCGCGGTGTACTCTTTCGTATCGGAATAGTTAAATGTGCCGGGAGGCGGGGCATCGAGGACCAGCGAAAGATCAGACTGCTTTGCCAGCCACTCCAGGACATCGGACCACCGCTGGAACCGGAAATTAAAGCGAAGCCGGGGCTCAGCCATCTCTTTCAGAAACTGCGAGCGCTGCTCTGGCGTCAAAACGGCTTCGAGACTTTTCTCGCTCTGCGCCAAGAGCTCAGCCCGTTCGTCCGGCCCCGCTTTTGCCAGTCCCTCGGCCCGTTGCGTAATGAGATTGGCAATCTGCACTCGCTGATCGTCGGAGAGCTTGAGGGTTTCTGCCACCCGCGGATCGGTCAGCCGCTGGTAGCTGGAAGCAGGTGTCACAGGCGCAGCAGGTTCCTGTGCAGCCAGCGTCGAGCAAGCCAGCAGCAAACTTAATACGAATCCCGTCGCGGCGGCCGACGACTTCATGCCAGGATTTCGATGATGCGCCACTGTGAAACCTCCGAAGGGATGGAGCCGAGTGTGGCAGCGACCGGGAATGCACTCACTCATCAGCAAAAACGCTCGCAATTCAGGAAAGTGGCAGGGCTCTTGGGCATCGATTTCTACCATAATCGGCAGAAACTGATGCGTTGGCGGGCAAAAGCGTTCGCCCCCAACCAAGTCCAACAATGCAAACAACTTGACACTCAGTTCGGCTCCAGAACATGACCTCACCAGTCATTTCATTCGATCATCGGCCAAGACTCACACTGACCCTAGCCAGAGTGAGCTCGATCCTCTTGACCGAACCTGCGAGCCTGCATTCCTGATTTTAATCAGTTTGCGTTAAAGATTAACGAACCTCAATAAAACAAATCCGGATTCACCCTTGGGTATGCGCAGGATCACTTCAGCCCTGGGGCTCCCGATTCCGAATCTCAGACAGGGGGGAATGCATGATGAATTGGGCCCATGCTTCACTCTCCATGCTTCTTACGGCTGATTCAATATCAAGGTCCGATACTGATGGTCGTTCGAAAACCCTGAAAGAACTTCCAACTTTACCAAGGCAAAACGAGCAAGACACCAAAGACGACCAACAGGCTCAGGTTGCAACTCCTGTCCTGTATCAGAGTTATTCACAAGACCGTGGGGCGGCTATAATGGCGGAGTCAGAGCGAATTCACGGGTGCATCAACTCGCGAATACGCGTCACAAACCCCATTGCAGTCCCTTTTGCACACAAAGCTGGTCAGAAGGTAAATATCGAGCCATGAATCGTTTTTTGCTCATCATGTCCGCCACCCTCACTGTCTGCCATTGTGTCTGCTCTTCCGCGCAGGCGCAGATGTTCGGCAGTCAAAGAAGTTTTGGACAATCACTGCAGCCTCAATCCAGTGCCGGAGGAGGAAGTTTCGGCAGACCGACGCCCGCGCCAGGGATCGGTTCCAACGCAGGTCCGGTTGGACCCAGCGTCATCGGCGTCGCAACGCCTGATGCTCGGTTCATGAGGGGGAACAGGAAATCGTCAGACTTTGTCGGTCAGGATACGAACGACGCGCGCAAGGTGGTCGGAGCGGTACAGATTCCCTTGGGCCTGCCTGGACAGCCGGCAGCGCTGGAAGTGCGCGAGCGTCGTGTCCCTGAAACTCTGATCAATCCGACCCGCACTGCTACCTCACGAACACGCATGTACGAACCCAAAATGGTCGTTGGATTTGCTCATGCCCCTCGGACCGAGGCAGACATCAACAGAGGAGTGCTTCGTCAGATTCAACACCTTACTCAACTTGACCCCTCACTTCAGATATCGACGACTGTGGTAGGAGAGACGGTGTACCTGAGGGGGGTTGTCGGCTCGGAGGAGGAGCGAGCTTTGATCGAGCATATGATGCTCTTTGAACCTGGGATTTCTTCCGTCCAAAATGACTTGACAGTTCCTTCTGTCGTTCCTCCAAGGCCTGCTGTGGATTAGCGGCCCGGTATCTGGAGTCCGTGAGCCCATTATGATTGGGATTATTGGGGTCCGCGACCGGGTCTTGGGGAGGTTCGACCACTTCTACCGGTCCAGTCGTCGGCTGTGGCACCGCAGCAGGCGACGTCGGCAGTGAGCGTTCCTGTTGAATCTTGACGGGGAACAGCTCGTCCTGACGCCCAAATCGGCGCATGAATCCCGGTGGAAGTTCGATCGTTTCCGCAGCTGGCCGCTCGGATCCGTTGCTCTTCTCTCCTTCCGTCGAAATCTTCTGATGACCGGCCTGCATAATTTCCTCGTCGGAATCGTCGGACGCCGAATCGTCATAGGGTACCGGTTCGACTCCGGGCAGAATCTGAAGCGAGTTCTCAGACATCACCATCGGACCATCCACCGGTTCGAAGCGAGCCAGCAACGTGATCCGTCGCGGCTCTCCTCCCACCTCGTCCCATGGTAGCCAGACGCTATACGAATGGCCCAGTTTTGACCGGCTGTAATGTTTCTCGAACTGCTCAGGTGTGAATACAAATTTCCGCTCCGGAACTGTGGAGGGGCGGACGGTTTCGTCAAAGGCGTAAACAGTCAGTGTCCCTTCAACGCGAACCGGCTTTTCGTTGTCACGGCCATGGAACATGATCCTTCCACCGAATCCACGCACCCCCTTCTTTCCCAGCTGATTCAGGATCGTATTCGACCAGAGTGTCGTTATCCGCGTGGGCAGGGTGATCTCATCAGAGTCCATCCAGGGGATTCGTTTCTTCAAATCGAAAACCGTACAGCCGCCGATCAGACAGAGCAGTCCGCCCAAGATCACAGAAAGCGAAACGTATCGAATTGACCGTCGCCACGATGCACGGTTCGGTTGCTCGCAACGGGATTTCCGATAATCAGTTTTCCGCGCCATGTTGGAATTGGCCACCGCGATATTGTGCGTCACTTGATGTCGATTCATTGTGTGTCTTCCTCTCTACCAGTCCCCGGAACTACTTCCGCTTCTTCTGGGAGCCGAGTGGAAAGAACCCGGATCTTTTGCTCTTCTTCGTCTTAAGACTCACAGTCTGGTCTTCCTGGTCTTCGAGGATCAGCGGTTCAGGATCAGTCGGCCCAGGAGGAACTTCGAGCGGCATGATGGTCCCGCGTGGATTCAAATCGGGATAAATCACCGGGATATCCGCCTCGGGGAAGGGCCCCGGATCGTCACTGATAATCCCTGGTCCATAGACGTCCACCACATCACCCGCACACCAATGCATCTTGGCGGCCTCTTCCCGTTTGATGCGGGCTGACTCTTCCGGTCCCCGGATAACGTAAGGTGTCAGAATGATTAACAGCTCTGTCCGCTGAGCGATCGAACTGTCGTAGCGGAACAGGTTCCCCAGCACTGGAATGTCGGACAGATAGGGAACCCGGCGAACAGTGTCGTTGTTACTTTTCGTGATCAATCCACCGATAATGATGGTTTCACCACTGTTCGCACTCACCGTCGTTGAGGCTGTGGTGATATTAAAGATCGGTGACCGGATGACTGCTCCGCTTGCCGACACCGACACAGGGATACCAGGATCAACGACATCGATTTCCGACTTCTCGGCATCAACTTCCATGACCACCATCCCTTCCGGACTGATACGCGGTGTCACCCCGAGAATCAAACCGACATTCTCAAGTAACACGCCGTTAACCGAACCGACCTGGGTGACGGACGCGTTGTAAATACGAGGAACGCGCTTTCCAATCTGCAGGAACGCAGGCTGGTTATCCAACGTACGAATCTGAGGCCGACTGAGCACTTCCAACCGGTTCGACTGCTGCAACGCCCGGATCAACACGCTAACGTTTTCGCTGCTGGCAGAGAGAACTAGTCCTCCATATCCTAACTGAGCATTGGTAGTCCCCACCCCGAAGTTGGAGACCCCCTGCCCTCCGACTTGGTCTGAGTTCGCCAATGCCGATGGTGCTCCGCTGTTCCCCAGTGGTTGCCCATTGAAGAGGAAACCGGGTGTATTCGTAGCCCCCAGGATGTTTTGCGTGGTTGAGGTCAGAATTCCGGAAGGAGACGACTGCTGTACGGTGCTGGTTGTGGTCACAAGTCCTCCCAGCAGACTTCGATCGAATAGCAGCGAGTCCTGCAGACCAAGTTCCACTCCAAACTCGTTGGTGTTGTTAAGCGTCACTTGAGCAATCAAGACCTGGATCATCACCTGAGGCGGTTCGGCATCGAGTTTTTCCACCAGGACGGCAATTTCATCGTAGAAGCGCGGGGTCGCGCTGATGATCAGCGAATTGCTGACGGCTTCAGGTACGACGACAACTTCACTTTCGATCTGCTGGAAGGGACTGATCGCTCCAGGAGCAGCCTGACTCACGGTCCGTTCACTGCGAAGAAAGTCATTGACGCTACGCGCCACCGCCTCTGCAGGCGCGTTCTTCAGTCGATAAACGGTGTTCTTCCGCTGTTCAATATCTTTTTGATCAAGTCGCAGTAACAGGGCTTCGATGATGCGCAAGTCACCGCTGGAACCGGTCGCGATAATGCTGTTCGTTCTCAAATCAACTGAGAATCGAGCTGGCACCAGTGATGATTCATCACGCGAATTCGCAAGTTGAGGTGTTCCTGCAGGCCCTGTCGGTGGTGGCAACAGGGAACGTAACATCTGAACCAGACTGACGGCGTCACCGTTAATGACCCGGAACACCTTAATCTGGGCACCATCTGACGATGGTTCGTCCAGTCGCTGGATCAGGGATGCGATGAGTTCCATGCTTTCCGGAGGGGCGGAGACCAGCAATGAGTTCGTGCGGGGTTCAGCCGTCACTTTCACATCATTCAAAACGGCCGATTTCTGGACCTGACGCCCTTCCTTATCAATGGAAAGAAACTCGAGCGTCGATGCTTTCTGTGAAGCGGCGGCGTTTCCTGTTCCCCCTCGGGCCGAGTCGATCGCAGACTGGATTACCGTGACCAGGTCACCTGCCAATGTATTCTTTAAGGTAAAGATGCGAGCCTGGTGGACGACCGCCCCACTGGGAGCGTCCAGTTCCTCAATCAGCCGGGCCGCCTCTGCCATGTCACGCGGAGCCGCCTGCACGATCAACGAGTTGGTACGATTATCGACCGTCACCTGAACCTTGGGTGACAGCCCCTGGTTGGCCGAGTTTCCCGTACCGCCACCTGGCGTTGTACGGGACGTGAAGAAATCTTGTACCGTCGTACGTGCCTGGCTAACGTCAGCGTGCTTCAGGCGGAAAACCTGAAACTGAGCATCGGCAGGAACGGGCTGGTCCAGTTTCTCGATCAGTTGGCGGACCGACTTAACAGACTCGCCCCAGCCGATAATCAGCAAGGAGTTCGGTACCACCAGCGGTGTCACGGTGACTCGCCCCTGCATCGAACCCGTCAGATCCAGGTTTACCTTATCAATTAAAAGCGAGAGGGAATCTCCCCGTACGTGCTTCAGCTCATAGACCTCGATCGTCGGTTCTGTTTCCTGACTCAACCGCTCCAGTTCTTTCAGGATCCGCGTCATTTCTTCCACATCGGGTTTGCTCCCGCGGAGTATGATTGCGTCCAGATCGGGCAGAACTTCAATGTCCAGATCGGAACCGAGTCGGAGCAGTTGCGACTCCATCTCATCAGAAAGTGTGTCTCCACTTCCATCCGGTGCATCACCTGCCCCGGGAGCGGGTGCATCGGGAATGGCGATCTGGTTCGCGACCAGCCTGATCGTGCTGAGCGTGCCAGTTTCACCTTCCAAAGATGCGTTCTTGACACCTTTGCGATTTCCCGATGACCGCTTTCCTTTGGACTTTTCGCTCCCTTTACCGCCACTACGCGGTTCCGATTGCAGGGCTTGCTTGATTTTATCGACGTCGCCTGAATCAATCGCTTCCAGGGGAACGATCTTCGTCAGCTCCGAACCTGTCTGCTTCGGGATATCCACACTGGTGATCAGTTGAAGCAACTGACGCGTGAGCTTTCGTTCTCCGGTGATCGATACGGAATTTTGCCGCCGATCGAACTGCAGCACGGACGATATCTCGTCGTCTACGGTGACCTGGTATTCGGTTTTGGACTTTTTCACCGCTTCGAATCGTTCACCTAGGATTTTCTGCAGGGAGCTGACCAGGGCGCTTACACTCACGTGCACTAGCTTGTGGTACTCGTCTTCATCTCTATCTCCATCAGTGTCCTCCTCATGGAGGTCTGATTTGTCTTGAGGGACTGAGACGACGGGTACTGCAGACTTTTTGACAACCGTTTTCTCTACGAGGGGGGCGTCAGCCTGTTTCGCCTGGCGAGTGCGGGCGGGCACAAAAACCGGCGCAGCCTGCTCGGATGCGGCCTCCTCAAACAGCTCTGAAGAATCGTCCGCGTCGTCGATCGAAGTTTCAACGGCTTTCGCGACCTCAGTATGAATTTCAGGTGGTGCAAGGACGAGCAGTCGGGCACCGTCCGCGTCAGCAGCAATGCGGATCCCTTTGCGGTCTGCGTACTTCTCGCGCAGGCTCACAACCAGTTGACTCAACCGGTTCTTAGCGCAGGCATAGGACTTGAGTGTCGGTTCAGCATCTTCGACCTTCCGGGCGGGAGGAGGCTGATCGAAGGTCGCAAGAACGTCTGCCGCGATTCGCTGGATGGCTGCCGAACCGCTTAGAAGCAGGCGGTTTGACTTGGAGTCGACGACAATCTGGACATCCTCTCCGTAGCCCTCGAGCATCTCGGTGAGGACGGTCTCGGCTTCGGAGAGCGACTTATGTTTGATGGCATAAGACTTATATGTCTGTCCATCAGGAGTCTCTGCGGAACTCGAACCTGATGCCAGAATCGAAAACGTGAATACTCCAAGGGTCACAACCCATGGAAAAGCAGGGAAACCCCGACGATTACTGGGCGCTGGAGGCGCGCAGTTTCGGTGCGTGCAAAGTCTATCCACAGGGAATAACCTGGCGATATGAGGAATAAATCGATTGATGGGAGATTGGGAGGCGCGGATCCTAGGTAACGCCCTGCCCTTTGATCAATACCAACTGATCCAAAGGCACCACCACCAGACGAGGGCTCCAGCAGCTTCTGCCACCACCCTTCCCGCTTGAACTTCCGATCCAAAATTCACGACGGATTTGACCGATTGTCCGCCAGATTCCGCTTTTCACAGGAATAGAGCGAGCGGCCCATGCCGTTGGAACCTGTCTCCAAATCGCAGTTTAAGGCGTTCATTCGACGAAGTCAGAGGTGATCTATCCCTGGAACACTGAACCACCAGCGCGACAGCTCTGTCATTATGTTGGTTGCCCCTTTCGCCCTTCGTTTGATCTCCCTATCCTGCGGAGGCATAGGAGTTGCAACTGCATCTGTCTTGACCAAGTAAAAACGAAAACTTCGAGAATTCAACGCAATAATGCAAAATCTGCCGTTTGACGTGCCCACAACCAAGGCACTTATTTTCGATATGGATGGAACCGTCACCCATAACATTCCCTATCACGATCAAAGTTGGGTTATCTGGGCAGAGCAGGAAGGCCTGAAGTACACCAAGACTGAACTCCTCGCACAGGCGTATGGCACGATTGGGGAAATTACGCGCCGGCTGTTCCCTGATGCAACGCCCCATGAGCGATTCGAGCGAGGCGAACGTAAAGAAGCCATCTACCGCGACTTGTTCCGCCCCCATCTCGCGCCACTTCCGGGCCTCATCCCGTTTCTGGAGTGGGCTCGTCAGCAACCGCTTTCTACCGCAATTGCCACGGCGGGGGACGCCACCAACATTGCGTTCACGGTCGATGGACTTCAGATTCGCAAGTATTTCGACGTGTTTCTGGGGAGTGAAGACGTCGCGCACGGAAAGCCAAACCCGGAGGTTTACCTGCTTACGGCGCAGCGACTCGAAGTCGATCCCCGCGATTGTGTCGCATTCGAAGACTCACCCCCAGGAGTTGAAGCGGTGCGGCGAGCGGGGATGAAATGCGTTGTGGTCAACCCGATGGCTTCGCGCGAAGAGTACGGCGACTGCTCGCACGTGATCAAGTGGATGAAAGATTACAGCGATCTGTCATAGCTGCGGGCACCCGCGACTTCAGGTCGACCGCGCGGCAGAACTTCGAGCGGTCGATGGCCCACTTTGATCTGCTCGCGTCTTCCCATCACGCGAGCAGAGCGAGTCCATTGGTTCCTTGAACCATGATTGATCAAACATTGTGAGAGAAACACCCAGGTGAACCTGCGAAGGTCAGTGGAACCGAGTTCGAAAAACGAACTAACAGGCTCACTGTAAACGACTTCAGACAAAACACGAATCTTTTAGGCTGATGTGCATAGCCGAGGGCTTCGGTCGAGACCGCCCCATCTGGTTGCCCTCGATCCGGATGAGAATCTGGTCGGTGCGCTCACGTTTCTGCGAGTGGAAGCGTATCATGTGTGCTTCCCGTGAACCGTTCGCGGTCCGCTTATCTCCATTGCCGAAGAACTTTGGGTGCCTCGATTGTTTTCCCATTACAGCGATTCGTCTCATAACGATTTGACCGGCAGTGATTTGTCAGAGAACGCAACGGAATGTTGCAGCTCTTCCCGAGAGGCATTCCACTGTAGCAGCCCCGGATTCATCTCAGCGGGCCTCTTCGACCGACTCAAATACGCTCCGTCTGTCGCGGGACGAATCTGCAGTGATCAATTGAGGGTTCCCACTCGATCTGCACGAACAAAGCTGTTTGAACAGAAGACGTTCATCTTCTTCATTGCGATTGGGCTCTTGTCAGGACTCACGCGTGAGTCATTCGCCGAGTCTGCCCCGACGATTTCGGAACCCCGTGTCGGCTGGAATGATCATTACCTGGTCGGGCGCTGGAGTCCGATTGTCGTCCCTGTGTCGCTCACTGAATCTGCCGCAGTCCAACTGGAAGTAAGCGCACTCGATCCGGACGGGAATCGTGTCACTTATCAGGCAGCGCCCGTCACACTCGATGCAGGTGACCATCAACTTGAAGGTCTCTTCAAAGCGGGACGCCTCGATGGCGAGATCAGCGTCCGGTTGAAGGGGGGAAATGAGTTCAGCGGCACGCCGGGTCGTGCCCCCTGGCTGAAACCCGCCGTCAGTCCCGCAGCCAAGCTTGTCGTCACCGTCGGCAGTCCGGCAGGATTTGACTTTGAGAAAGAGGAATCCGCTTCTGTCCGTGACCACCGATGGGCGAATGTGAGCGCGGCAGACCTGCCGACGAATCCGCTCGCATACGATGGAGTGGCAGCGCTGGTACTCAGTGGATCCGTTGAACTGACAGAAGCTCAATCGACGGCGATTCGCGACTGGGTGGCTGGCGGGGGGCGACTGACCATCTCATTTCCGCGTGATGTCGCGGCAGCTCGGAAGCGTTTGTTCAACTGGGTTCCTGCCACGATTGGCGAGTCTTCCGCGACGGTCAGAGAGTTCGGCAGTCTGGAGTCATTTGCGGGTAAAAACATTCGAATTCCCCAGACAGAACCGCTGGCGATACCTCACGTACAGTATCCGACAGGAGAAACACTGGCATCCAGCCGTTCGATTCCATTCCTGGTCCGACTTCCCTATGCCATGGGATCAGTGACCCTCCTGACCATGGATCTCACGTCCGCTCCTCTCAAGGACTGGAAAGCCCTGCATCCGTTCTGTGCCCGGCTGGTCGGTATCGAGAGTCGCACTGAACTCGCTGAAAAAATGGGAAGCCGTGGTTCACAGCTCAGTTCCACCGGCATTTCCGATGTCGCAACACAACTGCATGCCATTCAGGACCATTTCGAAAAGGTCAATCGTACTTCACCCTGGAGTGTCCTGGGGGGACTGCTGGGACTTCTGCTGCTGATCGGTCCCCTGGACTACCTACTTGTCCACCGGCTGCTGAAACGCCCTACGCTCACCTGGGTCACATTTCCTTTGACCGCCTGCGCTGTCACCGTCGGTGCGGCACTACTGGCATCAAGTTCAAACGGGTCCGTCGCTCGAGCCAACCAGCTCAACATCATCAACTATGATCAGGCGTCTTCGACACTGAGAAGCCGGTACTTTGTGAACCTTTACAGTCCGCAGACGGCGCAATCGT
The DNA here is from genome assembly GCF_041860085.1 of Schlesneria sp. DSM 10557. NCBI lineage: Bacteria > Pseudomonadati > Planctomycetota > Planctomycetia > Planctomycetales > Planctomycetaceae > Schlesneria > Schlesneria sp. DSM 10557. The sequence goes on along the minus strand of NZ_CP124747.1, from coordinate 6,326,390 downwards.
CGCTCAAAATTTTGCCCCACCCCATCACAAGTTCCGCAACCCGAATTTCCCCGGCGAATGTCAGCTGGAACGGCGTTGCCGAATCGGGGTTTGGAGGAATGCTGCGACCCTCCGGCCTGGAACGGGGTGCGGCTTACGAACACCATGCCGATGGAGAACTGTCGAACATCCCGGTCCTGCAGTGGAGTTCGAAAGCTCTGACGGGCGAAAGCCTGCAAACGGTTGAAGACCTGGTCGAATGCAATCTGAAAGCCACCGCTACGGGAAGTTTGACGGGGACGATTCTGCACCGGTTCGATACACCAATCGAGGACTGGATGATCGTTTTTCAAAACCGGGTCTATCGTCACTTGAAGACTCGTGACGATGCTCAATCACTTCCTCTGGCACCCAAGCAGGTTTGGCGCGTTGAACAGCCAAGCGTGTTCCAGCGTGAACTGCGCCCCTATCTCACCGGCATTCTGACAATGGCAACCGCGCGTTTCGGATCGCGAACGACAAAAGAAATCGTCCAGCAGCAATCGACGTATAGCACACTGTCTCTCGACCCGTTTGAAGTCGTACGAATCTTAACCTTCTTCGATGAAGTCAGTGGCGATCGCTATACGGGCCTGACAAACCTTCTGCTGAACCAGGAAGATTGTTCGCATCTGCTGAAACTGGGACGTGCCGTACTGTTTGGTCGACTGCGTCAGCCCATCGCCGGAGTCGAGCTGAATCAGCAACCGCTGGAATCAGACAGCGAAGCATCGTTTGTCCGATTGATCCTTCCCGTCGAAAAATCGACAGAAGTCCTGAAAGAACTGAAACGAGTCGTCCCTGATTGATCCGGTAGCCTCAACCTCGCACCACAAGAAACGGCGTGAGGAGTTGAGTGATCCACATCTCGTCCCTGCGTGTGACCTGAAAACTCTTTCGCTTTGACTGAAGCACATGATTGAAACCCGACAGCTTACGAAACGTTACGGCCACCTGATCGCGGTCAACGAGATCAACCTTTCTTTGAAGGAAGGGGATGTGTTCGGCTTCATCGGCCCTAACGGATCAGGCAAGACGACCACCATGCGAATGCTGGCCACGTTGCTCGCCCCGGATTACGGGGAAGCCTATGTGTGCGGCAAGTCAATCTATAATGATCCACGTGAGATCCGCCGAATGGTCGGTTACATGCCCGACTTCTTTGGTGTCTACGACGATATGACGGTGATCGAGTATCTGGAATTTTTCGCATCCGCCTACCGGATCAATGGCCCCGGTCGCCGAAAGGTCTGCGAAGACAAGCTGGAACTGGTGGACATGTCCTTTAAACGGGACGCGATGGTCAATCAGCTTTCTCGTGGACAGACCCAGCGAATCGGTCTGGCTCGAACCCTGCTGCACGAACCTCAAGTGCTGCTTCTGGACGAACCCGCCAGCGGCCTGGATCCCCGGGCCCGAATCGAAATCCGTAACCTGCTGAAAAAACTGGGAGAACTCAAGAAGACGGTCATCGTTTCCAGCCACATTCTTCCCGAATTGGCAGACGTCTGTACGCGAGTCGGCATGATCGAAAAAGGGAATCTGATCGTCGACGGCTATGTCGATGAAGTCATGCGGAAAGCACGGCAGCAGATCATGCTTCAGATTCGGGTGAAAGAGCAGCCGGACAAGACCATGGAGAAAGCCGCCGCTCTGCTCGAGCAACACGAACTGGTCTCGATGGTCGACATCGTCAAGGGAACCATCGAAGCCACCCTGAAATCAGATACGTTCGACTACAGTCCGCTGCCCACGTTGCTGATCTCGGAAGGGTTCCACTTGACGTTGTTCCGGGAAGAAGAGGTCAATCTGGAAACCGCGTTCATGTCGCTGACAAAGGGCTTGGTGCAGTAGTCGATCGGTCACCCGGGAACCAGATTCGGATAGGCGAAACAGCCGCGCTACCCGGTGCCGCGATCTACCGATCGGTCTTACCAGCAGCAAAGTTGCTGGGTACGATGCCCTCCTTGGAAGGACGTTTCCCGAGCCTGACGAACCAGCCAGAGGAATCAGCGTCAGTCCGATGTGAGTTTGCTCGAGTCACGCAAATGAAAAGGTGCGTCCAGACGATTGATCGAGCGACCCGGAGACTCGAACAGCCGGGCGTTACCTGATTGGATATGATCCCTCAGTTCGCCGACGTTCGGGATTGCCCGAGCGACCGAGGACCCATCGACGGAATTCGAAAACAGACTATGACATCAAGGATGTTGCCATGGTGAACCCTCCCCCGCGACTTCAGCTTTCCCCGGACTGCACAGCAGACGAAGTCAAACGGCTAACTCAATTCCTGGAAGAGCAGGGGACGTTTCGCTTCCCGACGCTCGCCAATGGCCTCTTTTCCGCCGCGGCTGGGGAGGGGGGCGATTTCGAGCTGACCGGCTATCGGAACGTGTGGGTCCGCGACAATGTCCACATCGCACACGCACACTGGACATGGGGTGAAACTGAGAAAGCCGCCGCAGCGACCCGGTCGCTGATGACGTACTTCGAAAAGCACCGCCACCGGTTCAGTGACATCATCGACGGGAAAACCGATCCCCGCGATCCCATGGCACGTCCACACATCCGATTCGACGGCGATCGCCTGTGTGAACTCGACGAAAAATGGTCTCACGCTCAGAACGATGCCATCGGAGGCTTTCTCTGGCTCGCCTCTCGACTCGGTAACGTATGCCAGTGGAATCCGAAACAGCAGAACCTGCTGGACATGATCGCCCGATACCTGCTGGCGATTGAATTCTGGGAGGACGAAGATAGCGGGCATTGGGAGGAGGTTCGCAAGGTCTCTGCATCGAGTATCGGCGTCGCGACGGCAGGGTTGGAGGCCTGGTCCGAGTATTCCGGGAAGTCGTATCCAGCGCGAGGCAGGGAAGCTCTGCAAACCATCCTGCCACGGGAATGCATTCAGCCGGATCCCTTAAAGAATCGTCCCTATGATGCCGCGTTGCTCTTTCTGATCTTCCCCTACCAACTCGTTTCAAACGAGATGGCAGACCAGATTGTCGCAGATGTCACGACGAACTTGCTTGGCCCGTACGGAATCCGGCGCTACATTGGCGATTCGTACTGGTGTGCAAACTACAAAGAGAAACTCGCCGCCACCGTGCGGACGGCCGATTTCAGTGACAACCTCGCCGACCGGGACCGCTTGCTGGAACCGGGGACGGAAGCCCAATGGTGTCTCTTCGACCCGATCCTGTCGATTTACTATGGGCAGCGCTCCCAGCGTACCGGAGAAAAAGACGCTCGCCAGCGGCAGATTGAACATCTGAATCGCGCACTCGGTCAATTGACTTCAGAAGGGTCGTCGTCGGGGCCATACCGATGCCCCGAATCGTATTACAGTGACCAGGGGAAATATGTTCCGAACGATATCTGCCCATTACTATGGACACAGGCTAATCTCAAAATGGCATTGCGAGCCATGATGGCGGAACCAGGCGCAGCCGGAGGAACGAACTAATGCCAGCCATCTTCGAATGGAAACACGTCGTTGTTGAACGGGACCTGGATGATCTGGGCCATGCCAATAATATCTCCTACCTGAAGTGGATGCAGTCCGCTTCGATGGAACACTCGTCGGCACAAGGCTGGTCGATGCAGGCCCATCGTGAACTGGGACAAGGCTGGGTTGTCCGGTCACACTACATCGAATACCTGATCTCCGCTCAACTGGGTGATGAAATCGTCGTGCGAACCTGGGTTGCAAACCTGAAAAAAGTCACTTCCCTGCGACGTTATGAGATGATCCGCGTCTCGGACCAGGCCGTGATAGCGAGGTCAGCCAGCGACTGGGCCTACATTGATTATGTGACAGGCTCACCGAAACGGATTCCCCCCGAGGTTGCGCAAGCTTTTGAGATCATCCCGGACGGAGATTCAGTAAAAGCCGATCGCGAAGTAAGGTAAAGCTCGCTACTGTATTCGCCGAGGGCTGCTCTAAGACAACCAGGACAACACCATGTTCGATGGGACATTCGCTCTACTGGAACGTTCGTTGCGAATCGATTCTCGTGCGTGGTCAAGCCACCTGGCCCGATTGGGACTTCTGCTCGCCATCTACGTTTCATTGAGCTACACGCGTTTGACGTCCTTCCTGATCGGAGCACCCGGACTTCACTTTTTCTCAGGCATCGCCTATCTCGATGTCTTTTTTATGACGCTTCTGGGCATTAGTTTTTTTGCCACGTCGATCACCGAGGAAAAAGAAGAAGACACATTGGGGCTGATGCTGATGGCGGGGATCAGCCCGCTTGGCATTCTGGCCGGAAAATCAGGGGGGCGACTCTGGCAATCGATGCTCTTGATCGCCGCGCAGTACCCCTTCGTGTTACTGGCCGTGACGATGGGGGGCGTCATGCAGTCCCAGGTCTGGTCAGTAACCGTAGCGCTCGTAGCCTATTTGATCTTTCTGGCAGGGTTCGGACTACTCTGTTCAACGCTGGCTCCCAACAGCAAATCTGCGTCAACATGGATGGTGATTGGATTGCTCGCCTATTTCTTCATCCCAATGCTTGCCGGGTATTGGTCTTTTGTTCATGCAAACTGGCAAATGTCGCAAGGTGGATCTACGTCGACCACGGTCGGATGGCAGTTCGTCGAAGCCATTTCGAGAGTCTCTGTTTTCACCCAGATGAGCCAGATCCTGACCACCGGATTTGGCGAGACCGCCTTGAGCATCCAGGTGATTTCAAATGTGCTGATGGGGATTTTCTGTTCTGCCCTGGCGTGGCTTTGTTTTGGGATCGCCACGCGCAGTCCCTCGTCAGAAGCGACATCGCGTGGCTTTGTATCGCGTTATCGAAGCTACACTCCGTTTTCCGCAGGGCGACCGTGGACCCACCCGTTCAGATGGAAAGATTTCCACTTTGTCGCGGGCGGTGTCCCTGCAGTCTGTTTCCGCCTCGTCTACTACGGCATTTTTGGAATGCTGCTGTTCGCGTTCGATGGCGATGGTGGCTGGTTCTACTTCTGTCTGTTTCTCTTGTGGGTCTCCGTGGTCGTCGATGCCGCACGTGTCATTTCCCGATCGCTGCAGGAAGAAGTGCGCGGCCAAACGCTCTCGGCGCTGATGCTACTCCCTCATTCGATCAACAAGGTCGTTTACTCGAAGCTCGAAGGAGCATTGCTGAACTGGCTCCCAGCACCTGCGCTCGGAATCGTGACCCTTGCCCTATGTCCGGGCTTCCAAACTGATTTGGACTTGGTATTGAGAGAAGAGAAAATTGATACCATTCTTCTTGGCATGGTCGTAATCGCATTGTTTTCCGCAATGGTTTGCCACCTCGCCGCGCTCGTTTCCCTTTACGCCCGGTGGGGAGCAGTTCCACTGGCGATCGGGCTCTCCATTGGTATCTATATCGCTGTGATGATGCTTGAAGCCGTCATTATGATTCCACCCTATGGTTACATGGAGGAGTACGTTCTGTTGAGCTTCATTGCATTCAGCTTCCTTGGTATTTGCGCCGCCTGCCATCTGGGTGTTCTGCTGCGAGTTCAGTCACTAGCGACCAGGTGACATCCCAAGATAAGCACGATCACTCGTGCAGGAGATCAGGCAAAGCCCATTCGGAGAAGTTCGCTATCACATCGCTCAGGCGAGGTTACACAATGGTATCGGTCGGTGCGCCCAAGGGTGCGATCGATTAGAGCGATTCAACGCGGACGATCTTGATTCCAGTCCGCCAGGGGGATCCGGTCCATTTTGAAGAGATCAGACGTGCGAGCGTACCAGCCTGCTCCGTGCATTCGTCCGATCAGTTTCAAGCTTGGTGTATCGACATAGTGGTGATCAGGGTCAATAACGGCGTCGTCGCGGAGATGCATGGCGAGGACACGTCCGAGAATTAAGCTACTATGTTCCCCCAGTTCGATCGATTGGATCAGTTCGCACTCGAATGCGACGGGACTTTCTGCAATACGGGGCGGATGGATCAACGTCGACGGAAGAAGCGTCAGACCAGCTTCGTCCAGTTCGTTTACCCCATAGTCGAAGTCGATTGCCGTGACGTTCATTGCTGTCGCGTTCTCTTCCGAGACAAGATTCACAACAAACTGTCGGGACTCCTCAATGTTCCGCCTGGTGTCCTTTGGACGCCCACGTTTGTGGCTGCCGATCCCAATCCCGATCACGGGTGGATCTGCGGCGAATGCATTGAAGAACGAGAATGGCGCTGCATTCAAGGTGCCCTCGCCGGACTGGCTGACGACCCACGCAATCGGACGGGGTGTGATCGTCGAAACGAACAGCTTGTAACATTCGTTCGGGGGAAGTTTGCCAAAATCAAAGTACACGGTTGAACTCCTCACGCATCACAACGGCAGGAAACAAGCTGATCGCGAGAGCGACAGCCGACGTAACATAGTGATGCACCGGGACTGACGGAGCTCATTGCAGGATAGAAAGGCAGAGGCGCGATTGCGTCACCGTGCCGCGTACGCTGCCTCCGCCATCGATTCACAAGGTGTCTGCGCCATACTATGCGCTTTTGCGAACGGGAACGGGTGTTTCCAGAAATTTACGATAGGCGACCAGATCCTTGTCTGACTCATCCGGTTCAGCGTACCAGATATGGAGCAGCGTGTTTCGTACGCGGTCCATTGGTGGAATGGTGCTGCGACCGTGCCAGCTTTTCAGTCCCAGATCGTTCAGTACCGAGAAGGCATAAGCATGATTGGGCAGAAAAGGCATTGTTTTGGAAATCGTGAAGCCACGAGGTTCCCGCAGATAATGAGCCGGGTTCAGGCTGCGCGTGTAGAATTCGGTCCCGACGCTCGCCAGTGAGTCGTCACTTGGGAAAGCAAACTGCATCGTGACAATTTTCTCACGCGTGTCGGGATGCGGAGTAATCCGGTACCCTTCGGTTTCGCTATATAACTGACCGCGAGGGTACGCCGGGATCTTGGGAAGCTCTGCAGCCCCTACTTTGAACCGACGGCACAGCCCAGTCGAAAGCTTCTGAAACACGGCGTCACGAAACTCGGTGCTACTGATGGCCGCCCGAACTGTTGACCACAGCATGTGATCTTGTTCATTCAATGAGTTCAATGCGGATTCACAGAGCGACATTCGCTGACGAGTGCTTCCGCCGTACTCATTGGAATGGTGCTTCTGATTGGCCTTCACGAAATGCTCAGCGGAAGGATACGACTTCAAGAGACGTCGATAGATATCGTCGGGGAAGATCCCATCGAAGAGAACGTGAGGAAAAGGATGATCCTGTGGCTCGGTCTTCGACACCACATTCAAACTATGATCGATAAGTCGGCAATACAACGATCGATTGAGAAGCATTTGCAACATCCTTGTTACGTGTTTCTCTCCATCGGAAGCAATTAGAAGGCGGAAATTGCGCCTTAACCGACCGAAGATGAATGATTATCGACAGCCCGAAGCGCGATCTTTAAAAGATCCACTGGAGCCGTGTCAATTGATCTATCCAGCGTCCGAGTGAAAGCCACTCACCCGCGTCACCGTGAGAAGTGCGACCCCGAATTGAATCGCCAGCAGAGTCAAGACTCGCCAGTCGGACGGCATGAACTTCATTTTCCCGTTCATCTGCCGTTCAAGCTGAATGGCTGCCAGCCAGACCAGCCAAGGGAGAAAAACGAGCCACAACCGGGCCGCTTCCCCTGAATTCTTGCCTGTTAGCCACAGGAGCCCCCATACCACGGCGGTGCAAATGACTGTCGCCGACGCGTTTCTTTTTTGTCGCTCGTCCTGATCGAGTTCCGCTACGTCAACCCGCCGTCGGCCGGTGAACTCATTCAATCGGAGGCAACTTAAGACAGATGCTGCCAGAAAAACGACAGGGAAACCTGACGAGAATGTCAGCTCAACAGGATTGGCTAGCAGCCATTTCCAGTGAGTGCGCGGGTACTGCACATAAAAGCCGGCATGGTTGTCATAGTTCAGCCACCAGACAACAAGAAGGTTGACCTTAGCAAAGCCCCACATCAGAAACGTTGGCAGCAGGAACCCAAGCACTCCGGTCGCGATGCAGAGCCATCTCCGAGAATCGAACGGAGATGATCCCCGCACGTCAGCCTGCTTCGCGTCCTCTGGAATGAGGTTGTCTTCACGCCGGAATCGCTGCTGAATGAAAGTGGTAACAATTGAAAGACAGAACGCCTGGATCAGAACGGGAATAAATGCCAGACTGCAAAGCATCCCCAGCCATGCCACTAATCCGCTGGTGAGGGAAAGCAGTAGCGACCTCTTATCCCAGGCGGTGAGCCAGCACCACAAGAGAACGAGGCCGACCAAGGGAAACAGGGCATCGGACTTGGGAATAAAAATCGCCAGTGCCGGAAGCGAGGGCCACAATGCGGTCCCCAGCCATGCGATCGGCGGCGAGCAAGTCCGTCGCAAAAGACCGAACAAGGGAACTACGGCCAGCGAAGCAGACACCATGACCAGCAGAGTTGCCAGCCACAAAACCCGCTTGTCGAGAGGGACCAGCGGAATTGGCACTCGTCGCCTCAGATTATTCGCGGCAATAACGTCTGTCGCCTCACGGAACGAAGTGGGTTGAGTCGCGTCAAGAAACGAAGCGAGCACGGACGAACTGTTGCAGATTCTCAGCAGGGCGTGAAATGCCAGAAACAGTCCCGGGGGATGAGTTCCCGTATGCAGAACATCCCCTTCTCGCATCAGGGCCTCATACCCATTCAGCAATTTGGCAGGATCGGGCTCATCATAACGGGCTCGGGTGTAATAGCCGGATGAGTTCGTGTAGTAGAGGACGAACGCCGATTTCCCCAGGCGATTCTTGACGGGAGCGACTTCTTGCACGATCCAGAGCCAGCAGAAGCTCGCGGTGACAAGTCCCGCCAGCCAGACGCCGATCTCAATGACCGAGATACGATCACGGGAAAACCGACGCAGCCCGAACCCGACGTAAGCAATGAAAAATGCGGCAGCGACGGCGCCACCGCAAAGGTTTAACAGTAGATCGGGTTCAGTCGGTACGCGTTCCCATGTCCATTCTCCCGGAATCCCCAGAGGAACGTTCGTGAACCATAGAACGAATGCGCAAAGGACCGATCCGAGCAGAATTACGGTCAGGTTGGCTGTTTTCAGTTTTCACTTTTCATAAAGCAAATTCCAGAATCGTCACTTCGCTGTGAATTATTCTCAGGGCTGGTCTTCCGGGACCAGTTGCAGTTCCCCGACAATTTCGTTTCCGCTCCCGCCGTTGGGTTGCCCCAGTAAGAGGAAGCTGCCGCCCCCGCCAGAAGACTGAGGTTTGCCGAAATCTTCTGACTCAGCTTCAAGCGTCTGCTTAATGCGAAGTTTCGCATCAATCAGATGGGCTCGAGTATAGTCATCCAGCTTCAAATCTTCCTTCGCCAGAGTTGCATCGATTCGCGTCTGCAAGTCGGTCAGCAGCACACGAATCAGGACCCGTGCATCTTCGGGCAATTTCAACTGCGAAGCAGTATCCGTTGGAGAGCGACGAACCATGTCGCTCAGACGTTTCAGCGCGGCTCGCTGAGTGTTTCGGCGGAAACTGCCAATGTACTGATTTCGGTTCGTGTACTCGCCAGCAGGGGGAGACATGACTTCCGAGAAGATCCCCTCAACAGAGGTCTTCAGATGTTCGGCCAGGGTGTAGACATCTTCACCAGGTGCCACCTTCAGTTCTCCGTCCTGAAGCCGTGCCAAAACCTGAGGACTGAGCAATCCACTCAGCATGCCTGCCTGCAGGCTCCCGATTTGGTCGTGAATCGGATAGTCGATCCGGCGGATTTCGGAGGTGCCCCAATGTCGCCATCGGGTTGCCGCGAGGGAATTCAGCAGGGCAGGGTCGAACTTGTGAGCCACCAATCCCTGATCCAGGATCAATCGGGTCGCACTTCGCTGCTGTGCTGCATCAACGGGCTTAAAGGGAGTACGAGCCTGATTGTCCCCCTTATGATCTCGGTAAATGTGCACTCCGCCGATCAGCTTCGAAGCAAAGCGGATGGTTCTGTAGTACTCACCAATCAGGATTCCAAACGACTGGCGTGCGCGCTGGTATCCCTCGCCGTTGTCGACCGTCCGCTCCAGGAACTTCGGCAGAAGTGCGTTTACGATGGCGATTTGGCGCTGTGCGTAAACGACAGGATCCTTGCCCAGATCAAACCGGAAGGTGAGAGGGTCGGGATCGTTGGACTCTGCGTCCTCGTCGGTTCCAAAGTCGAGGCCACTTTCACCGCTGCGAGAGGCGATTTTTGCCAGTTCGGCGTTCTCGTCACCCGAGATCGGTTTGTAGCCGTACTCAATCGCCCAGTAGTCGTATGGGCCCAGGGTGGTGGTGTAGTACGCTGGCTGTTTCGTGCCGGCGGGGACGATATTCACGGGGGAATAATCCATCACACTCGCCACCGTCGGTTCGTGGGCCTTGGCAGCATCTTCCATTTCCGCCAGCGATTTCCAGGCACTGGCCTTAAAGTTGTGCCGCAGTCCCAAGGTATGGCCGACTTCGTGCATCACGACTTCTTTAAGGGCCTGCTGAAGATATTCTTCCGGCAATTCGCCACGCTTTTCTGCGAGGCCCTGCGCTGCCATGACTGCCGCCGCGAACCCGGTCTGCTGCTGCATCCCTTCCGACAGTCGGCATTCGTGAAATGCCCGATTTCCCGGCAGGCGGAGCGGACGTGGCCCCTTTACGGGCAGCTCTTCCCCAAACAGGGTGGCGATGGTGGCAGGAGTAAAGTTCTCGTACGTCGACTTCCACGACCGCAGGAAGCTGGCATCGAAGATAATGTCTGCATCCAGAATCTGACCCGTCAACGGGTTTGTACGGGAGGGGCCCATGGCAAAACCGGCTTCTGCTGTGATCCAGCGAAACGTGTTATGCTGCACATCTTCCGGATCCCAGGTGTCATCATCACGCTGCTGCCGCACTTCAATCGCATTGTCGAAACCGAGTTTCTCAAAAGCCTTGTTCCAATCTTCGATCCCCGCTCTGACGATCGGACGCAAATTGAAGGGGACGGTCTTTTCGAGATAGAAGACGATCGGATCCTTCGGCGGCGAAATCTTCGCGGAAGGGTCCAGCTTCTGAAGGTCCCAGCGATTGATGTAGCGGACAAAATGCTGATCGTCTGATACGTCACTGAAATCCTTCGTTACCGTCAGGAAGTAACCTATCCGGTCGTCTGCTTTTCGTGGCTTGTAGCCGGTTTGGGGCAACTGGCTGATGCTGTAATGCATCATCACCTGCATACCGCGCGGATCGGGTACAGCGTCCGACTCGTTCATGGGATCGCGCGAGTAGACTGCAGCAATATCGATTTCCACGTTTTTCGGAAAAGTCTTCACATTGGCGATCGTACTGCGATCGAACACAAACGATGCGCCGAGCATCCGGCCAACCATTTCGTCGTCGCTCAGGAAAATGCGTGTCATATCGACCAGGTGGCCACCCGGAGTGTCGGTCAGGATCGGCAGGGCGTAGAGAACGGAATCGCTGTAGGCCAATTTGACAGCGGTCGCTTCGGGACTTCCCGCTTTGGCCTTGAATTTGACGTTGCGACGTAGAACGTGAATCTTGTCTCCGACTTTACGGAACGACCAGAGAACATCATCTCCCCACGTCATCCCGCCCAGAACCATCCCCTGGCTCACCCCTCGAGCGATCGAGCTGAGCATCAAGTAGTCTTGGTTGAGCTGAGCTTGCTTCAGGTCGACCAGGATTTGCTGGTCCTTCGTATAGACCGTCCACAGCCCTCCGTCGACCTTTTTCAGGCCAGTCGTCAACGTATCAAACTTCGAGGGTGTTGCGGCGGGTTGCTGAGCGTGCGCGGCAGTACCGGGGACAGTCGCGGCCAGCACGAGCAGCGCAATAAGCAATCGAAAACGAGCCATAAGTGTTGTTCCAGCAGGAAAATGAACTCGAACGGCAGACCAGCCCTATACTTGACGCAGGTTTCCCAATCTTTACAAAATTATGGCACACGTCCAGTGGTGCGTGCACGCTCAATTGTCAAAATTCAGCAGAATCGACCAGTTTCCGCTGCTCCTCGAAAATCTCTCGTGGACAGTGCACGCTGCGACGCCTGAAGCCACTTGGCAAGGTTAAACTTCTACGTGGACTTTGCCGATAAAATCGGCGGCACGGAAACGTTGTTTCATCCGTTTCACGACGATTCAAGCGGCTGAATAGAGTGAATCACGCGCAGTTCCCCTCCCACTCACAGATTCCTGCGAATCTGTAGCTGATCGGTCGATATCCCTTTCACGACGCTGGCCTCGGCGGCAGCTTAATTACGCTTCAACTTCGAGATCGGACCCACGGAAGGGAAGAGTCATGCCTCAACACGGCGTTAATGTCCTCGCGCTGATCAAGGGACCCGAGCGTTTTGTGTTTCTCTATGACGATGAGAGCGCCGATCAACTGTTGCAGACGCTCGGCAAGTACGCGGCCGATCCCGAGCTTAACTTCTCGTGGTATGATGCCGCGACCCTGAGCCAGCGTGTCCGGAAACTCCGGGAAGCCGACTCCACGGACAAAGAGCGTCCTCGCAATCGCATTCGCCGGTCCGCAGCCTGATCAACGGCTCAAGGCGAACTGATCGCGAAGATTGGCTCCGCCACCCCCCCGAAGCCGTGCCATCGCAGCAGCCAACACTCTTACCGCTGGACGCTGACTCAACGATGAACGATTGAGTGGGTAGCGAGCCACTGGGGATTGCGAAACGCACCGATCCCACCGCATCCGACCGGCGGTGGCCGGGTTGTTTTGGCAATGCGGACCATTCCAGAACAATCTTGAGTCGTCACCCACTGAATTGATACGGTCGTGCTGACCACGATTGCGAAATCGGTTCCGTTGAGTTCAGTCGATCCGATCGCGAACTTGAACAGCACTTCTCGTCCTGGAAACAAGCGACGCCCCAATGTACGCCGCGATTGATGGCTTCCTGCGCTACCTGAAAATCGAGCGAAATGCGTCTGAGCTGACACTGAAATCCTACAGCGAGGACTTTGGTAGCCTGCTGGACTATTTTCGCGATCGCGTCGGAGACATTGTCGATCCAGCAGAAGTGCAGATCCCGCAGCTTCGCGGATATGTCGCCTACCTTCATGAATGCGAATACGCACGAACGACCATCGCCCGACGACTGGCCAGCCTGCGCAGCTTCTTCCGCTACTGCCAGCGAGAAGGCCTTGTCAGTTCGAATCCTGCCAAAGTCCTTCGGACGCCCCGAGTCGGTCGGAAACTGCCTCACTTTCTCACGACTGAACAGATCACAAAACTTCTCGAAGCTCCTCCCGCCAATCAGGATGAGGGACTTCGCGACCGAGCGATTCTGGAGACGCTGTACTCTGCCGGTCTCCGAGTGGCTGAACTTGTCGGCCTGAACGTCGACCACTGGGATCAGGACGCCAACATCATCCGCGTCTTCGGAAAAGGAAAGAAAGAGCGGATCGCACCGATCGGACGTTTCGCCGCTCAAGCACTCTACCGCTGGCTGGAGGTCCGCAAAGAGGCTCCTGGCGCAGGTCCGAAAGACCAGGGAGCACTCTTCTTAAATCGCTTCGGCACGCGACTGACAACACGCAGCATCGGTCGAATGCTGGAAAAGTATCTGAAGCTGACGGGTCTCGACAAACTCACCACCCCCCACACCTTGCGTCATTCGTTTGCAACTCACCTTCTGGATGGGGGTGCCGACCTGCGTTCCGTCCAGGAACTGCTGGGACATAAAAGTCTGACGACAACCCAGATCTACACACACGTCAGCACAAAACGTCTGAAAGACACCTACGAAAACGCGCACCCCCACGCCGCCAAAAATCATCGCCCGGGTCGAGGCGAACGGCCCCCCGCTGAAAAATAGCGGGCGGTTCACGTCATCCTCGCTGATGGGGCCATTGGCGCTCCCGAGGATCAGCCATCCATCGAACCGGTGATGACTCCCCCTTCCTGGAACTGGGCGTAGTTTTCCGCGAACGAGTCGGCCAGTCGGCGGGCACTCGCTTCGTAATGGGAAACGTCAGCCCAGGCTTTTCGCGGATCGAGGATTTCGTCGGGGACTTTGCTGCACCGGGTGACAACGTGTAGCCCGAAAATGGGATCCAATTGAGTCGGCGCGTCCCGGAGTTCCCCCGAGTGGACCGCGTCGATGATGGCCCGAGTGTAGGCCAGCTTCATTCGAGCGCCGATTCCGTAAGGGCCACCGCTCCAACCCGTATTCACCAGCCAGACCTTGGCGTCGTGCTTTTGGATCTTTTCCGCCAGCAGTTCTGCATACTTCTGCGGGTGCCAGACTAGGAACGGTCCGCCAAAACAGGGCGAGAACGTTGCCTGAGGCTCTTTCACACCGACTTCCGTTCCCGCGATCTTGGCAGTGTAACCGTTCACAAAATGGAAAATTGCCTGCTCGGTCGTTAATCGACTGACCGGCGGCAGGACTCCAAACGCGTCACACGTCAGGAAAATGACGTCAGTCGGGTGGCCCGCAACGCAGGGAATTTTCGCATTCGTCACATATTCAATGGGGTAAGCACCCCGAGTGTTCTGTGTGATGGTCGAATTGTTGAAGTCGACGTGATGGTGGGCGTCATCGTAGACGACGTTTTCCAGCACCGCCCCGTACCGCAGCGCCTGGAAGATCTCGGGCTCGGATTCTCGTGAGAGGTAGATCGCCTTGGCGTAGCAGCCCCCCTCAATGTTGAAGATTCCTTCGTTCGACCAGCAGTGCTCGTCGTCACCAATCAGAGACCGACGGGGATCGGCAGAGAGCGTGGTTTTCCCCGTTCCGGAGAGTCCGAACATGATCGATGACTGCCCGGTGACTCGATCTGCTGTCGCCGAACAGTGCATCGAAAGCACTCCTCGTTTCGGCATCAGATAGTTCATGATCGTGAAGATGCCCTTCTTCATCTCGCCTGCATACTCGGTCCCCAGAATGACAACTTCACCGTTCTCAAAACTGACGTCAACGCTGGTCTTGGACGTCATACCGGTCGTGTAACGGTTCGCCGGGAACCTTCCTGCGTTGTAGATGACGAAGTCGGGCACGCCAAAGTTCGCCAACTGTTCGTCCGTAGGACGAATCAGCATCTGATGCATAAACAGGGCGTGATAGGGCCGAGAACAGATCACTCGAACTTTAATCTGGTGCTGCGGATCCCAACCGGCGAACGCGTCGACGACGTAAAGCCTTTCGCAGATATTCAGATAATCCTTGGCCCGCTCGCGATTGATTGAGAACGTGGCATCGTCCAGCGGAAAATTCACGGGTCCCCACCAGATGTCATCTGCCGACGCGGAATTTTTGACAAGTCGTTTATCCTGTGGCGAGCGACCTGTTTTCTCCCCGGAATAGGCGATGAGTGCTCCAGAGTTGGAAATGCGCGTCCCCGGTTCGTAGCGAATCGCCTCTTCATAGAGTTGTGAGGGATCGGCGTTCCGCAGAATCGTGGGAGCCTTCAATCCATGTACGGACAGATCAAAATTGGCCATCGGTTGCTCCTGAGTGTCCGGCGAAGTCATGTCGACTCGATTGTTGCGCATGAATCCATTCAAACCGGAACGAGTAGACGATCGATTCACAAAGCGGGGAACCACTCGGGCGGATCCGAATCACTTACGGTCAAACGGATCGACGTGACGCCGCCCGTGGACTGGTTCATTCTGGTGACTTAGCAAAAGCATAGCAGATCCCTTCCCAAACACGGTGCCAAGGGTTGTCTCCTGCACCTGCGAGCACAAAGTAGCGGGGAATCGGAACGGTCGGACAGTTTCAGCAATTTGACTTATAAGGTCAATTCCCGTTGGAAGCCGGGCGTTTCCGAAATCCTGGCGAAAATCGTGATCACAGCAGAGGCATAACTCACCTTTAAACGTCTACAATCGGGCTTCGCAGTGACAACTGCTTCTCGATGATTCAACCTGCATTTGACTTGGGAGTTTAGTTAATGGATTTGCTTACGACATTGTCGGGTTCGTTGATGGAAGGCTTCTATCCGGCGGGCTGGGATCTCGCGAAAATCGACGCATGCGTCGACCCCGATCCCTCAACGATTACGGTCCGACAGAAGAGCTGGCACTCGGGCTTCCAGCCAATCCCCTGTACCAGCCTCGCCGACTTCGACATGATGCTCGGGCATGAAATTGCCCACACGATCAAGCAGGCCCGGGATGCGGGCGAACAGGCTGCCATGATTCTGCCCGTGGGTCCGATGGGCATGTATCGCTGGGCCGTCTATTTCCTGACAGAATGGAATGTCTCGTGCGATCATGTGCACGGTTTCAACATGGACGAATGGTCGGACATCGCTGGCAATACGCTCCCATCGTCCAATACGGGATCATTCCAGTATGCAATGGAGCAGGCGTTTTACGGTCCTCTCAAAAAATTGACCGTTCCCAAAAAGCAGCGTAACTTTGCCACGAAGAAACTGCTGCCGACCTACGCCGAAAAGATCGGCGAACTGCGATCGCGCGGCGCAAAGCTGACCACCATCTTCGGCATTGGCCGAGTTTGCCATATCGCATTCTGGGAACCTCACTTCGCCGCCGAATACTCATCGGTGGCTGAATGGAAGCAACAGACTCATCGGCTGGGTGCCAAGCTTCATCCTCTGACGATCGAACAGAATGCGCTAACCAGTTTCAAGAGCCGCACGACGCATGTCCCGGCGTTCGCCAATACGATCGGCCCAGGCTTGTTCCTCGGCTGCGATAAGATCATCGGCGGCGCTGACGGCACCTTTGGCCGTGGAATGCAGTGGCAGGGCCTGTCGCTCTGGATGACCCTGCGACACGAGCCGACTCCATGGATTCCTTCGACATTTATGCCCGGACAGCCCGGTCGCCTGTTCTTCCTGCAAGATCTGGCCGGTCCGCTGGTTGCAGAATGTAACTGAGCCTCGTCCGCTTCCTTCGACTTTCCGTACCACAAGTTCGGGCGAAGAAGACGCGAAGAGGAAAGAAATCAGTGGGGCCACGGCAGCGAAAGTCATTCGCCGCTGTGGCCCTCACTGTTGAATTAACCAGCGCAACCAGCCGGGTTTCCAACTGCGACGAACACAATCGTCTTATCGATGACGGTGTCCGATTCCGCCTGGATCACCTGAGATTCACCCGACCCGCTGCTCGCCTGGGAGATCAGGCTCACAGCATCGACGCTGCGGTCCCCATCACTAGACTTAGGGATGTCGATTAACTGACAATGGAAGATTCCATTCCTACGAGATTCTGAAAATCGATCCCCAAGGTGGATTTGAGAACACGTCGCTTGGCCCCTTGTCGAGAAGCCGATCCATGCCGACTCCAGGTTCAGTCATCTACCATCAGCTGCAATCCGCCCTCGACCATCAGCGGTTGGCCGTCTCAGAGCGGATACGAGATGTGGAGATGCTCGACAGTCAGTTAAAAGAATTGGTCTCGCGCAAGGGGGCGACTCTCCTCGAACTGGCGCAGCATTATCTCCCTGAATTCAGCCGATCGTCGATTGAAACGACTTTTGCCGAAGTCCGGGCGACGTTACTGGAGATTATGGGGCGTAAAGAGCGGATCCATGCCGAGTTAACCGCGCGGGCCAGCCGATTCGTCGAATCGTGCCGTAAGCTCGAGAAAGATCTCGATGGGATCACCGAACAATTGAATGAACACGTGCGACGACGTGACACTCTGGAGAGGGTCGTTGCTGACCGGCTTAAAGAAGACACGCATTTCCAGGAACTTTCGAACGACGCGGCTCAGATGGAAGCGCGCCTGCAGCGGAATGAGGCCCGCGTCCTCGAACTCCAGGCCTCTGCAAAGGAAAAGCTTCCGCCCTACGAGAAAAGTTCCCTCTTTCAGTACCTCTACCGGATCGGTTACGGAACATCCGCTTACCGGGGGAAAGGATTCGTCCGATCTCTCGACAGATGGGTCGCGAGGATCATCGATTTTCCCAAAGCACGCAACGGGTATGAGTTTCTCCGGAATACGCCCAAACTGATGGCGGAAGAAGTCGAACGCCGCAAGGCCGAATTCAAGGGCTTGATGGAAGAGATCGAAGATATTGAGTACCAGATTACCGACTCCGTCGGGCTGACGGCGGTTCTGGAAGCAGGCCGGAAACTCGGGGCAAAGCGAGAAGAAATTGTCGCAACCCTGGAGAAGACCAGAAAAGAACTGCAGGCCGTCGATGCCGAACTCGAGGAACTTGATCAGACACAGGGACATTTCTACGAAGAGGCCATCAAAAAGTTCGAAAAGTTCCTCAGCCAGACAGAAACAGGAGTCCTCCAGAACAGGGCCAGACGAACCCCGGACCCCCGCGATGACGAGATTGTGTCTCGAGTCACCGAGCTGACGGCCCAGATCGAGCGACTTAGGCCTCAAATCGTGGACGCCCAGCGTATCCGCAAGCTGGCTGAAGATCTGGCGGGAGGTATGGATCTGGTCGTGAACCGATTTCGTCAGAACAACTTTGATTCTGAGCGAAGTTCATTCTCCGATTCACTGAACCCCGACGCCGAACTGACACGTTATCTGCAAGGGCTGACCAAACCGGAAGAGTTCTGGCAAATCATCAGACGGCAGCAGCAGTTTCAGCCAAACTGGGCCGAGAACATGTCTGCGCAAGGGGCCAATGTCGTCTTGGAAGCCCTCAATAATCCCGCTTTGTCTCGCGCTCTCGTCAACGCAACTGCACAGGTTGTCGAAGGTGCTCTGAACTCGATGGCGCAACGAGGAATCGAACGGCGGGCCCCTGAGCGACGTGTGCATCAGGAACGGGTCGGGCGTCCCCGTAGCGGAGGCCACTTCACCACCGGAGAAGGGTTCTAATCCCATCTGTTCGGACAGTCGCTATGATAGGGCGCAGAGCGTCCGGTCGACTTGCACTCAGTCAGCGAAGTTGAGTCACGACCTCCGCAGACGCCGCGACCGAGTCACTTTTTTGGACGACGACCGTGCCCCCTTCCAGTCCCTTTGAACGCCCCAAGCGCCAGATCGAACGCGAATTCGGTGTCCCCGTACCGGGCGAGATTCTTGCCCCGGAAAAATGGACACAGACCGCCATCAAAAAGCTCCCTCCGCCGGGACCGTTGGACTTTGCCGCGTTGTTCGGTCGTACGGCTCCCGTCATGCTCGATATCGGGTGTGGCAATGGACGATCTACTCTGGCCTCGGCAATCTGGCGGCCTGACGTTGATCACCTTTCTTCAGACGTCCTTCCCGTGGTCATTCGTTATGCGACCCGACGAGCTAACCAGCGAGGATTGACCAATGTCCGCTTCGCCGTCATCGGTGGACGGGAACTGCTGGCGGATTACATCGCACCACAATCGGTGGCTGAGATTCACGTATACCACCCGCAGCCATACTACGAGGCGAGTCAGGTTCACCGACGTTTGATCACCCCCGAATTTATCGCGCTCGTCCATCGTTCTCTGGCCCCGGGGGGGCAGTTCGTCCTGCAGACAGATAACCCCGGATATTGGAAATACATGCAGCAGGTGGTGCCGCTCTTTTTTGAATGGCAATCGCATCCGAATCCGTGGCCCGATGCCCCCAAGGGGCGGACACGACGTGAAATCATTGCCATGAGGCAATCACTGCCTATTTTTCGCGGGACCGGAAAACCCCGCACTGACGTATCCCCGACAGACGCACTCAAGCTGGCGGCGACTCTTCCCCCTCCGACGTTCGACGCCGACCGGAAACTCCGTGCACTTGATCGGCTCGAAAGAGATTCGGGCGGCTCGTCGAACGCAAGGTGAATCGGTGTTGCGACAGCTCCGAGTCCGATCTCAGAAAAATTTACTGTGCAGCACGCAGGATTCCGGAACTCATTTTTTCGATCTGGTCCCTCTTTTTCTGAGTCACCCCATGGCGAAGTCAAAAGCAGTCCGTGCCTGTGTCGCAAGTCTGATTGGGGGCGCCGTTCTGTTCTGCCTGACCGCAGATTCGGCACCACCCAAGCTGCGGGGTGTGAAGCTGGGGACGCGCGCGCTGCTCAAGCTTGAGCAGGAATACATCGCACCGCTCGGGACCGACGAATCGCCACTCTCTAAAGGAATGAAGGCCGACTTGTACCTTCAGACCGGGAAAAAGCTTGAGCAAGTCGAGATCACCGAACTATTGCCCGGTAAACAGAAAAACACACTGAAAATCTTGGGAATCACACTCCCGAAGGGGGGTAAGCAAAAGATTCCCGCGACAAACCTGGCTCATCTGGCAACGGAGGACAAGGTTTTTGATGTCGTGCAGGATCCCTCGGCAAAGTCATTCTTCCTGCTTGATCTCGCTCGAAGAGATGAACTGGCACAAGCACGGTTATCGCGAACGGGTCATGCTCTCTGGGACGATCCATCCGACGAGGAACGTGCGGAGTCGATTGAAAAATCGAAAGAGTTATTCGAGGAAGCTCGGAAGCTCTTCCCCGGACACAACTTCCTGATGCAGGAGACGGAGTTCTACCTGTTTTTCACAGATCTACCCGCAGAACAGATGGCGGGATACCTCAATAATCTTGACACGATGTATCGACAGCTTTGCCTGGCGTTTGGAATCTTGCCCGACAAGAACATCTGGAAAGGAAAATGTCCCGTGCTGGCGTTCGCTAACGCCGAGATGTACCACCATTTTGAAGCCACGGTCATGAAGAACCCAAAATCGGAGGGGACGCAGGGACTGCACCACGGATCGTACGACGGCAGCGTTGTGATTGTCATTTGGATTGGTAAGGACCCTGCTTATTTTGCAGCAACGCTGGTCCATGAAACCGCTCACGGGTTCGTCCATCGGATGCGATCCAACGTACACATCGTTCCCTGGCTGAATGAAGGGATTGCCGAATGGATTGCGGGCGTCGCCGTTCCGGGCACACCTGCTGTCGCTCGGAGACAGTCGGACGGAATCGCCTTCCTGCGTATGAACCGCACAATGGGAGGATTTTTCCAGAAAGTCGACGGACTCACCCCGACAGACTACGGCATCGCATCGAGCTTGACCGAATTCATGCTGCAAACGGATGCCAATCTGTACCGCGCATTCCTGACGGCCATCAAAGACGGATACCCGCTCGATGAGGCACTCAAACTGACGTATGACTGTACCCCCGAAGTGCTCGTGGAATCATTCGGCAACTCCATCGGCGTACCTGATCTCCAGCCCTGACACCTGCGGACTCGATCTCCATAACTTCCGTTCGGTCGTCGATTGGCCGATCTTCATTGCGAACCAAGACCTATGAAATCCGGTTTAACAATTGGGACCATCGGAAAACTCGACCGGTTTGCGGATGGATCCAGCGTGATCCATCTCGGGGCCTCTCAACCGGTCGGAGCAATGGTCTTTTCAACGCCAGCGATGATCGACCTGATGGAACACGCGGCTCGTGAGGCGCTGTTACCGTTTCTGGAAGACGGAGAAGAATCAGTCGGAGCGACAGTTTCCGTTGAACATCTGGCTGCCACCCCGATCAATTCGGTCGTTCGTGCCGAGGCGAAAGTGACGGCGATCGACGGACGGTTGATTGATTTTGAACTGGCGGCATTCGACACCCAAGACCAGATTGGTCGTGGTACACACCGCCGTGCAGTGATCCGCACCGAGAAGTTCGCTGCCAGGCTGGAAGACAAGGCCAGCCAAATGCGGGAAGGGTCAGTCCTGCCGGTCTCACCGCAACCGAATCATTCGGACCTGCCTCCCCTCAAGACGTTACGAGTCGAACGAGCGGGGGCCATCGCCACGGTCTGGCTGAACCGCCCTGCAAAGCTGAACGCCGTCGACCGACAGATGACGGCGGATCTGGAGGAACTCAACGCCTGGCTGGCGGGTCACCCGGACGTTCGAGTGGTGATCGTGACGGGCAGTGGAGAAGCCTTCTGTGCAGGGGACGACGTCACCGAGGTCGGCACGCTCGATCTGGCGGAAGCAACCCGACTCAGCCATCGACAGGCATCTCTGTACCTCGCCTGGGAGAAACTGCCTCAGGTATTCATCGCGGCGATTAACGGAGTGGCATTTGGAGGGGGATGCGTGCTGGCATATTCGTGCGATTTCCGCATTGCCGCACATTCCTCACGCTTTTCCATGCCCGAGATCAAACTGGGTTGGCCACCCGGCTACGGAATCGCTCAGTTGACGGCACTGGTCGGCAAAGCCCGCGCCCTCGAGTTATGTCTTACCGGCAAACAGATCACCTCGCAGCAAGCCAGCCAGTACGGTCTGGTCCATGAGCTCGTTCCTCAAACGCGGCTGCTAAGCAGCGCAGGGGAGCTAGCCCAGCAATTCCTGGCTCAGCCCGCCGCCGCTCTTCGTCTGACAAAACAACTGATCCACGCGGACGAAGGAACACAAGCAAAGCAGGCCTACCTCGCGGATACGGCAGCCTACATCCAGTGCCTGGGATTACCCGATGCGCAAGAAGGGATCGCTGCTTTCAATGAGAAACGGAAACCACGCTTCAATGGAAAGTAAGCCTGCCTGAGCGTCTGCAGCAACCCCAATCCGGAAGTCAATTAGAGGACTTCAGTTCTGTCAGTAACCCTTCCAGAATCATGGGGTCCATCGGTTTAACGATGTGCAAATCGAAGCCTGCGTCTCGGGATCGCTTCTTATCTTCGTTTTGCCCCCATCCTGTCTGGGCAATCAGGACGGTCTCTTTCCCCCAGGGTTGACTGCGGATCTCGCGGCATGCGTCATAGCCATTCATTCGCGGCATGCCAATGTCCATCAGAATGACATCCGGACGGAACGTGGCGGCCAGTATGACGGCCTCTTCACCATCGTTCGCCGTATGGACTTCGTTCCCCATGATCTTGAGAATTCTGGCCAGACTGGTCGCCGAGTCCTCGTTGTCATCGGCGATCAGAATTCGGCGGGGCGGCGTCGATGTTGCGGCGGGCCCGCCGGGAGAAGACGGCTCAGCGGGACTGCTTTTCAGGACCGCGAGTGGCAACCGAACGATGAATTCGCTTCCCCTTCCGCTGCCGTCACTGTGAGCTTTTACGTCACCGCCGTGCATTTGCACCAGGCGCTGGACAAGTGACAGTCCGATTCCCAGGCCACCGTTTGAGCGTTCCAGCGATTGATCGACCTGAGTGAACAGCTCGAAGATCTGATGGAGCATCTCGGTCGGAATCCCAATGCCATTGTCCTTTACACTGACCACAATTTCGCGCCCCACTCGGGCAGCGGTCAGGGCAATCTGTGACCCTCTTTCACTGTATTTTGCCGCGTTATTCAGCAGGTTCGCGAACACCTGCCCTAATCGGGTCACGTCTGCATCCATAAAGAGTGGTTCGGACGGCAGATCAACACGGAGTTCGTGGCCACTCGATTCAATCAAAGACCGGCTAGTCTCGAGGGCGTTGTTGAGAATCACATTGAGATCCACTCGTTCAATCCGCAGGTCCAGTTTACCCCGGCTGATTCGGCTGACATCGAGCAGGTCGTCGACCAGATGAACCATCTGCGCGAGCTGCCGTTCCATCACAGTCCGCGCCTCCTGGACGATCTCCGCGTCCCCAGGTGCCAGCTTGATGATCTGGAGCGAATTGCGTATCGGGGCCAGCGGATTGCGAAGCTCGTGCGCCAAGGTGGCCAGGAACTCATCTTTACGGCGGTCCGCTTCCGTGATCGCCTGCTGCAGTTTCTTCTGCGACGTGACGTCAACCATGACCACGCCAGCACCGATAGTTTCCGTCTGCACCTGGACCGGGTAGTAACTCGCCAACCAGTGCAGAACATCCCCGGAGGTCGCTGACGTACCTGATACTTCGATATTCACGACGGGCTCACCAGCGATCGCCCGTTGAAGTAGCGGCTGCAGGTCGGGCCACAGGTCAGGCACAACCTCCGCCACCTTTCGACCGAGATGATCGTTGAGTGGGACACCGTGGTAGTCGGCGAGAGTTTCGTTAACTCGAGCGAATTTCAGATCTCGATCGATAAACGCCAATCCCACCGGTGCTGTTGCAGCCAGAGTATCAAGTAACGCGAAGGACTCTTGGAGCGCTGAACTGATTTCAGCGAGCGCCTGGGTTCGGTTTGATACCCGCTGTTCGAGTGTTTCATTGAGCTGCCTGAGATCATCTTCAACCCGCCGCCGCTCTGCGTTCTCGGCGATGAGCGCGCGATTGGCTTCTGCAAGTTCACGTCGTTTGCTGTAAAGTTCAGCAAAAACAGCGACTTTTGACCGCAGCACCGCAGGATTCACGGGTTTGTGGAGATAGTCCACAGCCCCCGTTCCGTATCCTTCGAGCATGTGCTGATCTTCGTTGTAGTATGCGGTCAAAAAGATAATCGGAACGCTGGCCGTTTTCTTTCGTTCCTTAATCATCTGAGCCAGCTCAAACCCTGTCATTCCCGGCATGCGGATATCAAGAATGAGCAGCGCAAACTCATCTGCCACCAGCGCCAGCAGGGCTTCGTCGGGAGATTCTGCTCGCACCAGCCGGTAGTGCGGATCATCGAGGATCGTTTCCAGAACCGTCAGATTTTTCGGCTCATCATCCACGATCAGGATATTAATGGCGCCGCTGTGCGATGCAGACATCGGAGCCTCCTTGAGGGGTGATTGCCTGAGAGAGCGATCAGTGAGCCCGCAGATCGACGAGCGTGAATCCATGTTCATAACAGCAGTGGTTTTATCAGGGTCGAAACTATCGGAACAGCCAGACACGCAACAACGAGAGTAACTGGTCCGTATTCACCGGTTTGGCGATGTAGTCACTTGCGCCGGCGTCGAGGCATTTCTCCCGATCGCCTTTCATTGCCTTTGCCGTCAGGGCCAGGATCGGCAGCGTACGAAATTCGGGGTCTTTGCGGATCTCCCGCATCGTTTCGTAACCGTCCATTTCCGGCATCATGATGTCCATGAGAACCATACTCAGGTCGGGCGTATTCCTGATCATTTCAATCGCCGCCCGGCCGTTCGTCGCGGTCAGTACGTCCATTTCCTGATTCTCAAGCAACGACGTCAATGCAAAGATGTTACGGGCATCATCATCCACAACCAGTATCTTTCGATGATGCAAGACTTCGTTGGAATTATGCAGTCGCTCCAGCATCTTGCGTTTTTCCACCGGTAGATCGGTGACGACGCGATGCAAAAATAGCGCCGTCTCGTCAAGCAGCCTTTCCGGCGACTGCACGTCCTTGAGAATAATACTTCTTGCCATCACCTTCAGACGGTTCTGTTCCTCCATGGAAAGTTCTTTCCCTGTGAAGACCACGACGGGAATATCCGGTTTCGGCGTCTGTTTTTGAAGGTACTCAAGCAGTTCAAAACCCGACATATCGGGCAGCCTCAGGTCGAGAACCATGCAGTCGAAAGATCCTTCTTCGATGGCGGCCTTCGCTTCGCCGCCCGAGCCCGCGGCAACAATTTCCACATCGCTGTGTGCAAGCAGATCGACGATCGACTGCCGTTCGATGTCGTTGTCTTCGACGATCAGAAGTCGTTTTGTTGTGTTACTGATGAAATGCCTGATCCGATCAAAAGCTGTCTCCAGCCCCTCCGTCGTCGATGACTTGACGAGACACGCGAACGCGCCATGTGCCAGACCATGCTGACGTTCCTCTTCCATCGAAACAACCAGTACAGGAATGTGTCTGGTAACAGGATCCAGCTTTAACTGATTCAGCACGGTCCAGCCGAGCATGTCAGGCAGGAAGATATCTAAAGAAATCGCTGTCGGATTGAATTGTCGTGCTAATGACAGCCCTAACGATCCCTTATTTCCAACGATTCCTTTGAAACCTTTATCTCGCGCCAATCCCAGCAGAATTCGGGCATAATGAGGATCATCCTCGATAATCAGCATGATCAGGTCACCCTCGTCGATGGCCTTGCGATCATCTTCGACATGTTCTTCGGCGACCATTGGCCGTACAGTAATGCTCTGAGCCACATCTGGTACGAGATTGCTGGTTGCGGCGGGGCTCGGAGAATTCGCGGGCCCCGAATAGTGCAGTGGAAGATAAAGCGTGAATGTGCTTCCCTGACCATGGATGCTGGTCAGTTTAATCTCGCCCCCTAGCAGGATGGCCAGCTCGCGACTGATCGCCAGCCCCAACCCCGTTCCACCATACTTGCGAGACGTCCCCGCATCCGCCTGCTGGAAGGCTTCGAAAATCAGTCGTTGCTTGTCAGGGGGAACCCCGATCCCGGTATCTTCCACCGAGAATGCAAGCACCTGCTGGGTCGAATTGAGCACGGGATGATCGATACTCCATCCTTCCGTCGCGAACCGAACTCCCACTTCGACGTGTCCGTGGGAGGTAAATTTGACCGCGTTCGAAAGCAGGTTTTTCAGAATCTGCTGCAATCGTTTTGGGTCGGTGTCCATGGACCGTGGAAGGTCTTCGGAGAAGTGGACATTGAACGGAAGGTTCTTCGCTTCGGCCACGTGACGGAAGTTCCGGTCGATGGTATCCCGCAGTCCCGCAAACGGAATCTCTTCGACGTCGACGGTGACCGTGCCCGATTCGATCTTCGACAGGTCCAGAATGTCATTGATCAGATGCAGCAGGTCCGAGCCGGAGGAGTTGATGTTGCGCGAGAACTCGATCTGCCTGGGAGTCAGGTTGCCGCCCGAATTTCCCGCGAGCTGCTGACTGAGAATCAGAATCGAATTCAGCGGCGTTCGGAGTTCATGAGACATGTTCGCCAGGAACTCGGACTTGTACTTGGATGTCAGCGCAAGTTCCTCGGCTTTTTCTTCCAGCGCCCTGCGGGCCTGTTCCACTTCCCGGTTCTTCCGTTCCACTTCTTCGTTCTGCTCGGCCAGCAGTTTGGCTTTCAGCCCCAGTTCACGGTTCGTTTGCTGAAGTTCACTCTGACGGGACTGAAGTTCGACGGTCAGTTGCTGCGATTGCGACAGCAGGCCTTCAGTCCGCATCGTCGCCTCGATCGTATTGAAGACAGCTCCGATGCTTTGCGTCAGCAGTTCCAGAAATGCGAGCGATCCCGCACTAAACTGCTGAAGCGTCGCCAATTCAATCACCGCCTTTGTCTGTCCTTCAAACAGGACCGGCAGCACGATGATGCTGAGGTGCTGCGCATGACCAAGGCTCGAATGGATCGAGATAAAATCGGGTGGAACGTTCGTCAGCAGTATTCGCTTCTTGTCGACCGCACACTGGCCGACCAGACCCGAGCCTGGCCGAATCTCTGCCTCGAACTGGCGGCTGCCGACGTGCGCGTAGCTCGACAGCAACTTGAGCGTTGAGCTGCCCTGATGGTCTGTCAGGTGATAAATCGTTCCCTGATGTGCGTCGACGAGCGGCGCCAGTTCCATCAGCAGCAACTGCCCGACAGTACTCAGTTCCCGTTGACCTTGTAACATCCCCGTGAACTTGGCGAGGTTCGTTTTGAGCCAGTCCTGCTCACGGTTTCGCTGTGTCGTTTCTCGCAGGTTCGAAATCATCGTGTTGATGTTGTCTTTGAGTTCGGCGACCTCGCCGCGCGTCTCAACCTGAATTGAACGAGTTAAGTCTCCCTTCGTCACCGCCGTAGCCACCTCAGCGATCGCACGGACCTGCGTCGTCAGATTTGCGGCCAGCAGGTTGACGTTTCCAGTCAGATCCTTCCAGGTCCCTGCAGCACCGGGGACGTGAGCCTGACCTCCCAATCGCCCTTCGACACCCACCTCACGGGCCACGTTCGTTACCTGATCGGCAAACGTTGCGAGGGTGTCCGTCATGTTATTAATCGTGTCCGCCAGAGCGGCAACTTCCCCCTTGGCCTGCACCGTCAGACGCTGCGTCAGATTGCCATTCGCGACGGCGGTCACCACCTTCACGATTCCGCGAACCTGCTCCGTCAGGTTGGAAGCCATGAAGTTCACATTGTCCGTCAGGTCTTTCCACGTTCCTCCTACCCCCGACACCTGCGCCTGACCACCCAGCTTCCCTTCAGTACCGACCTCACGAGCAACACGGGTCACTTCTCCGGCGAACGAGTTCAACTGGTCCACCATCGTATTTATCGTGTTCTTCAGCTCCAGAATTTCACCTTTGACGTCGGCGGTGATTTTTCGGTTCAGGTCACCACGCGCCACGGCGGTCGTGACTTCGGCGATGTTTCGCACCTGAGCGGTCAGGTTGGCCCCCATCGTATTCACCGAGTCAGTCAGGTCCTTCCAGGTTCCCGCAACGCCGGGCACAACAGCCTGAACGCCCAGCCGTCCTTCGGTTCCCACTTCCCGCGCCACGCGGGTCACTTCAGAGGCGAACGAGCGAAGCTGCTCGACCATCGTATTGATGGTTTCCTTCAATTGCAGAATCTCACCCCGCACGTCCGCGGTGATCTTCTTTGACAGGTCTCCATTCGCCACAGCGATCGTCACTTCGGCGATATTGCGGACCTGCCCCGTCAGGTTTGATGCCATGGAGTTCACGTTATCGGTCAGGTCCTTCCAGGTCCCCGCCACTCCCGGCACCACGGCCTGGCCCCCCAGCTTTCCTTCCGTACCGACTTCACGAGCCACTCGGGTCACTTCAGAAGCAAACGCCGACAACTGATCGACCATCGTGTTGATGGTTTCCTTCAGTTGCAGGATTTCTCCTTTTACATCGACCGTGATCTTGCGGCTGAGATCTCCGCGGGCGATGGCCATCGAGACATCGGCGATGTTGCGGACCTGCCCCGTCAAGTTCGACGCCATAGAGTTGACGTTGTCAGTTAGGTCCTTCCAGGTGCCGGCCACGCCCGGAACTTGTGCTTGCCCTCCCAGTTTCCCGTCGGTCCCCACCTCACGCGCGACGCGACTGACCTCGGCTGCGAACGATCGAAGCTGGTCCACCATGGTGTTGATGGTTTCTTTCAGCTCCAGAATCTCACCCCGCACATCGACGGTAATCTTCTTCGAGAGGTCACCGTTCGCGACGGCAATGGTCACTTCTGCGATGTTGCGGACCTGATTGGTGAGGTTCGACGCCATCGAATTCACATTGTCCGTCAGGTCTTTCCACGTTCCCGCAACTCCTTCGACTTCGGCCTGACCACCCAGTTTCCCATCGGTACCGACCTCGCGCGCCACGCGGCTGACTTCACCCGCAAACGCGTTCAACTGGTCGACCATGGTGTTCAAGGTGTTTTTGAGTGCCAGGATTTCTCCTTTTACTTCCACCGTAATCTTGGACGACAGGTCTCCCTTGGCGATCGCCGTGGCGACTTCCGCAATATTGCGAACCTGCCCGGTCAGATTGGACGCCATAAAATTCACGTTGTCGGTCAGGTCTTTCCAGGTGCCGGCGACACCGGGAACCGCGGCCTGCCCCCCCAGTTTCCCTTCCGTGCCAACCTCACGTGCCACGCGTGTCACTTCGGCGGCAAACCCGTTCAACTGGTCTACCATCGTGTTGATCGTGTTCTTCAGCTCAAGAATTTCGCCTTTCACTTCCACGGTGATCTTGCGACTGAGATCGCCCCGGGCGACGGCCGTGGTCACATCGGCAATGTTTCGTACTTGTGACGTGAGGTTATTGGCCATTGAATTCACATTGTCGGTCAGGTCCTTCCAGGTACCGGCAACCCCTTTCACCATCGCCTGACCACCCAGCTTTCCTTCCGTACCGACCTCACGAGCAACACGGGTCACTTCAGAAGCGAACGCCGAAAGCTGTTCGACCATCGTGTTCATGGTCTCTTTAAGCTGTAGAATTTCGCCCTGCACGTCGACGGTAATCTTCTTCGAAAGGTCCCCGTTCGCCACGGCCGTCGCGACATCCGCAATGTTGCGAACCTGGTCGGTCAGGTTGGAGGCCATGGAGTTCACGTTGTCGGTCAGGTCCTTCCACGTCCCGGCGACGCCCGGCACCTGAGCTTGTCCCCCCAGCTTGCCTTCGGTACCGACTTCGCGCGCCACACGTGTCACTTCACCGGCAAACCCGTTGAGCTGGTCCACCATGGTGTTGATGGTGTTTTTCAGCTCAAGAATTTCTCCCCGCACATCGACGGTGATGGTCTTCGAGAGGTCTCCGTTCGCCACGGCGGTCGTCACTTCGGCAATGTTACGGACCTGGGATGTCAGGTTCGTCGCCATCGCGTTGACAGAATCGGTGAGATCCTTCCAGGTACCGGCGACCCCCAGCACTTCGGCCTGACCGCCCAGTTTTCCTTCGGTACCGACTTCGCGCGCTACGCGGGTCACTTCTGATGCGAACCCGTTGAGCTGGTCCACCATGGTGTTAATGGTGTTTTTCAGCTCAAGAATTTCCCCTCGCACATCTACCGTGATTTTTTTGGAGAGGTCGCCATTGGCCACGGCGGTCGTCACTTCGGCGATATTGCGGACCTGCCCCGTCAGATTAGAGGCCATGAAGTTGACATTGTCAGTCAGGTCTTTCCAAGTCCCCGCTACGCCAGGGACATCGGCCTGCCCTCCCAGCTTCCCTTCGGTTCCCACTTCACGCGCCACGCGGGTCACTTCTGAAGCAAAGCCGTTGAGCTGATCAACCATGGTGTTCATGGTGTTTTTCAGCGCCAGGATCTCTCCCTTCACTTCGACGGTGATTTTGGAGGAAAGATCCCCTTTGGCAATGGCCGTTGCCACATCGGCAATATTGCGGACCTGGCCCGTCAGGTTCGATGCCATCGAGTTCACCGAGTCGGTCAGGTCTTTCCAGGTACCGGCCACCCCGGGCACTACCGCCTGCCCCCCCAGCTTCCCTTCTGTACCGACTTCGCGCGCTACGCGGGTCACTTCGGAGGAGAACCCGTTGAGCTGATCAACCATCGTGTTGATCGTTTCTTTCAGCTCGAGAATTTCCCCTTTCACATCGACGGTAATCTTTCGCGATAGATCGCCCCGCGCGACAGCGGTGGTCACCGTCGCAATGTTACGGACCTGAGCCGTCAGGTTCGTTGCCATGGCGTTCACAGAATCCGTCAAATCTTTCCACGTCCCGGCGACCCCTGGAACAACGGCCTGTCCCCCCAGACGTCCGTCGGTCCCGACCTCGCGAGCCACACGAGTCACTTCCGAAGCGAATGAACGAAGCTGGTCGACCATGGTGTTGGTGGCTTCTTTCAACTGGAGAATTTCCCCGCGCACGTCCACGGTAATCTTTTTGGAGAGATCGCCTGTTGCCACGGCAATCGTGACTTCAGCGATATTCCGCACCTGGGCAGTCAGATTGCCTGCCATCTGGTTGACCGAATCCGTCAGATCCTTCCAGACACCGGAGACACCCTTTACTTGGGCTTGCCCCCCCAATTTTCCTTCAGTCCCGACCTCACGAGCCACACGAGTGACCTCAGAGGTGAACACGGATAGCTGCTCGATCATGGTATTGACGAGTTGTGCTGATCGAAGAAATTCTCCCTTGAGCGACCGACCGTCGACTTCCAGTTCCATCGACTGACCGAGGTCTCCCTTGGCGACGGCACCGATCGTCCGGGCAATTTCGGTCGTGGGCCGCACCAGATCGTCAATCAGATTGTTGATGGAGTCGGCTTCCACCGCCCATTCGCCAATCGCCCCCGGAAGCGTCATTCGCTGCTTCAAGCGTCCTTCGCGACCAACCGTGTTGCTCAGTCGTGCGACTTCGAACGCAATCCGCTGCTTCTGAGCAATTGTTTGATTGAACGCTTCAGCGATACGAGCTTCCGTTCCCAGCCAGTCTGATGGCAATCGAACGGTAAAGTCACCATCCCGAAAGGCGACCATCGCCTGCATGAGTGCTCGAGCATGTGACTCTGAGAGATCCGAATGATTGCCACGCCCCTCTTTTAACCCGACAGTCTGACCGACGACGTTCTCTGATTCCGAGGCAGTGGTCTTGTGAAAGCGAGGGTCGCTCGAATCCGTCATGATTGACTCATCCAGTTATGAAGAACTGCGCGATCATTGCAGGATTAGCCTACCAGATGTCTCTCGTATCTCAGTGACAAATCCCTGAGGGAACGATTTCATCGGGGAGCTAAAGCGGCGGTAGAATGGGGAAAGGCTTCGATTCCCGATCTGGGTCAGACTGCTGAAACTCGGGAAGCGGCACGTGAGTTTCGACAATCAATCGAGATTCAACCGGAGTACGCAACGTACCGGTCAGTTGCAGCAGCAGGCAGGTAGACAGATCTGTCTGCGAGACATGTGGGAATTGAATCATTCCGGGCACCGAACCTCCATGGTCGTAGCTTCGCGTATATCCCGGAACGTCAGCCCAATCAGATGAGGACCGGCGCGCTGGAATGGCGACACCTGGTCCACTGTGTGAACTGAATTTCCGAAATTCTCTGGAGCGCTCTTGTTCTCATTGATGGGCCCAACATCAATTCACGACCATTATCGTGAATTCAGGGTAGCAATCAAACAACTCCGGTTCTGAATTCGGGAATGGCCGAATCTTTTCGATTCGGATGTTCAGATCGATTCGCCATGAAATTCGCATGGCTGGCCTGCGCTGGGAGAGAGTTGGGCCAGTCGCGCGGCCGCTGGCGAAGTCGAAAGAGAATCGAGAGTGACACCGGCCTCGCGACGCAAAAGATTCGGTCGACGAAAAGGGCGGATGAAAGTACGCTCGCACGGGCCACTTCCGCTCGCGCAGTTCAAACAACTACGCGAGCGGGAACCCGTTGGCAGCTTGTCTCAGCGGATCTAACAACGTCGCTGACTCTGACACCGACTACGATGCGGCCGATAACTGTTCGTGGGCGTTCAGGATCAATCGCTCCGTTTCTTCCCAACCAATGCAGCCATCGGTGATGGACACACCGTACTTCAGCGACTTCAGGTCGCTGTTCAGCGCCTGGTTACCTGGAAACAGATTACTTTCCAGCATCAGTCCCACGATATTTTTGTTGCCTGCCAGACGCTGCTTCAAGCAAGCATCCCAGCAGACATGCTGCAACAGGTAATCCTTGTTGGAATTGGCGTGGCTGCAGTCGACCATCAGGCGCGGATGGAGCTTCGCCGCATTCAGCCGGCTCAGGCTGTCAGCCAGACTCTCGGCCCCGTAATTCGGCCCCGATCGTCCCCCCCGCAGAATCAGGAAGCCCCAGGGATTCCCCTTGGTATTCACGATGCACGTTTGTCCGTCAGCGTCGATGCCCAGGAAACTGTGCTGGGAACGAGCGGCGAGCATCGCGTCGATTGCGACCTGCAAGCTGCCGTCGGTGCCGTTCTTGAACCCGACCGGCATTGACAGGCCGCTGGCCATCTGCCGATGGGTCGGTGATTCGGTGGTTCGAGCGCCGATCGCGGTCAATGAGATCAAGTCGGCGATGTACTGAGGTGTGATCGGTTCCAGTAGTTCCGTCGCGGCTGGAAGTCCCATATTGGCGACTTCCAGCAGGATACGTCGACCGATTCTTAGTCCCGTCGCAATATCGAACGTGTCATTCAGGTGGGGATCGTTGATCAATCCCTTCCAGCCGACGGTCGTGCGTGGTTTCTCAAAGTAAACCCGCATGACCACCAGAATCTGGTCTTTGACGCGGTCAGCCAGTCCTTTGAGTCGGCGGGCATATTCCAGGGCCGCGACATGATCATGAATCGAGCACGGTCCCACGACGGCGATCATTCGCGACTCTTCACCGAGCAGGATTCGCTTGATCGATTCGCGCGCGTCGATCACCGTCCTGACGGCGACATCGGAAATGGTCTCTTCTTGCTTGAGATATCGCGGGGATACAAGCGGGATCGTTTCGCTGATATGGACGTCTTGCAGGGGTTGAACAGGAGAAGAATCGGTCATTGGCCATTCCTAGTGTTTGCAAAAATCTAGTATAGGATCGACACGACCGACTCGCCATTGGTTCTGTGCCATTTTTTGCGAGACACATCGGTACCACACTCATGGCCAGTCCCTGGCACATCAGATGAAGGCCAGATCGGAATCCGGGAAGCGTCAGGCGGCCTTTCATTTCTTGTCGGTTGCCGACTCGATGCGGGAAGACATATTCCGCGAGGATTGACCGTTACCCTGAACAGCACGATTTTTACGAAGAGAATGATTCTCCGGCAATCCCTGGCGACGTCCCACATGACGAGAACGTCGCTTCCCTCAAAATAGCTCGTACCATACACTCCGGCTTATCCACGTGATCCACCCGTAGAGATCAATAAAAACCATTTCCGCCGCAGAAATTTCGAGGAGTTCGTTGTTCATGACCGAGCAGAAGGCCACTAACGTTACCTGGCACGCACACGCAGTTTCGAAGGAAGATCGTTGCAAATTGAATGGCCACAAGGGGGCCGTCCTGTGGTTCACTGGACTTTCTGCCTGTGGAAAAAGCACCATTGCGAATGCCGTTGACCACAAATTGCACAAGTTGGGCAAGCGAACCTTCGTTCTCGACGGCGACAACATCCGTATGGGCCTGAACAAGAACCTTGGTTTTTCGGCAGAAGATCGCGCCGAAAACATTCGCCGCATCGGCGAAGTCGCCAAGCTGTTCGCTTCAGCGGGAACGATCGCACTGACCGCGTTCATTTCGCCTTACCGCGCTGACCGCGATAAGGTTCGCGAAATTCTCCCCGGCGAATTCATCGAAGTCTTTGTCGACGCTTCGCTGGAAACCTGTGAAAAACGGGACCCGAAGGGCCTGTACAAAAAGGCACGAGCCGGCGAGATCAAGAATTTCACCGGGATCTCCGATCCTTACGAAGCCCCCGAAAAGCCAGAACTCGTCCTGGATTCGAACAGCAAGAACATCGACGAACTGGCGGACGAAGTCATCGCCTACCTCGAAAAGAACGGCTTCCTGTCAATCTAATTGACTCTCGCTGCCGAAAAAATTGAGATCGACCTCGGTTTCGCCAGGAAACCGAGGTGATTTTGTTTCCAGTCTCGTGATTCCATAACTTCAAAGATTCCCTCCATGAGAAGCATCGATCTGTCCGGTAAAGTCGCCCTGGTGACCGGGTCCAGCCAGGGACTTGGGTTAGCCACCGCCACCGAACTTCATAATGCGGGAGCGTCGGTTGTGCTGAATTACTTCCCCGACTCGGCCGGGGTGAATCAGGGGCTGGCGGAAGCAGCCGCAAAACAGCTCGGCGAACGAGCCATCGCCCTGCCCGCGGATGTTCGCGACAGGGGATCGCTGGACGTTCTGTTTCAGAAGATCGTCGACCGTTTCCAGAAAATCGACATTGTCGTCAATAACGCAGCGATCATCCGTGACCGCACCATCCGCAAAATGACCGACGACGAATGGTCGGACGTCATCGATACAAATCTGACCGGGGTCTACAACGTCTGCAAAGTCGCCCAGGAGAAACTGGCCCAGAACGGTCGCATCGTCAGCATGGCCTCGATTTCAGGAGAGATTGGCTTCTACGGACAAGCGAATTACTCCTCCGCCAAGGCGGGTGTAATTGCCCTGACCAAGGTCCTGAGCAAAGAACTTGCCCCGCGAGGGATTACCGTGAACGCGGTCGCCCCCGGCGTCGTTCTGACAGAAATGGGAAAGACAATCCCCAACGAAGTTCGTGACCAGATGCTGGTCAACATCCCGCTGAAGCGGTTTGGCGAACCCTCTGAGATTGCGAGCGTAATCCTGTTCCTCTGCAGCGACCTGGCAAGCTATGTCACCGGGCAGACGATCCACGTCAATGGGGGCTGGTGGGGTTAATGGACCGGATCGACACACTTCTGTGTACTGCCGATGCTGCTGTAGCGCAAATTCCCCTGGGTGCGACCGTCGCCTGCGGGGGGTTTGTGGGGGCCGCGCATCCAGAGTCCCTGACCGCCGCTCTCGAACGCCGCTTTCTGGAGACCGGTACGCCCCGCGACCTGACCCTCGTGTACGGTGCCGGTCAGGGAGACGGAAAATCCCGCGGACTTAACCACCTCGGCCATGCGGGTCTGGTGAAGCGTGTCATTGGGGGACACTGGGGCCTTGTCCCCCGTCTGGGAGAACTGGCACTCACGAATCAGATCGAGGCCTATAACTTTCCGCAGGGGGTCATCTGCCAGCTCTATCGCGACATCGCTGCAGGTCGTCCAGGCTGCGTGACTCACGTGGGCCTCGGAACCTTCGTTGACCCGGTTAACGGAGGGGGTCGCCTGAACGCCAGGACGTCGATCCCGATGGTGGAGCGCGTCACACTGGCCGGGAAGGAATGGTTATTTTACCAATCCTTTCCAATCCATGTGGGGTTGATCCGAGCCACTTCCGCCGACCCCTATGGCAACCTGTACATGGAGGAGGAAGCGGTCGTTGGCGACGTGCTGCCGATCGCACAGGCAGTCCGAAACTCCGGCGGCATCGTGCTCGCGCAGGTGAAGCAACTTTTGCCTGCCCCATTGCCCCCGATTCAGGTGCGGGTACCGGGAATCCTTGTCGACAAGGTCATCGTTTCCAGCTCGGAAGATCACTCGCAAACATTCGCAGAAGAATTGAACGACGCCTATTTCCTGCCGGCGTCGGCGGATCATGCGGCAGAGCGATGTGCGGCACTGGGAAGGCTTCCTCACGATGAACGCCGGATCATTGCCGCGCGGGCCTGTGACGAACTTCAGCCCGGCGCCGTGGCCAACCTGGGAATCGGGATGCCCGAGGGCATTGCTCGAATCGCCGCTGAGCGAGGCCTGCTGGCCCGCATTACCCTCACCGTGGAGAGTGGCCCCATCGGCGGAATGCCAGCCGGGGGACTGAGCTTTGGTGCCTCAATGCACCCACAAGCCATTGTCGATCAACCCGCACAGTTCGACTTCTACGACGGCGGCGGACTCGACTTCGCCGCACTGGGAGCGGCGCAGATCGACTGCGAAGGGAATGTGAACGTCTCTCGATTCGGTTCCAAACTCGCCGGTGCCGGCGGCTTTATCAACATCTCACAAACGGCCAAACGGCTGGTCTTCTGCGGGACATTGACCTCCGGGGGTCTCGAAGTCGACGTCAGGGATGGCCAGCTGATCATCGTCCGCGAAGGTGCGACTCGCAAATTTGTTAAGGCTGTCGAACAGATCTCCTTCAGCGGCCAGATCTCGCGACAAACCGGAAGGGATGTGCTGATCGTCACCGAACGAGCGGTCTTCCGACTCACTTCGGCTGGACTGGAACTGATTGAAGCCGCACCGGGAATCGATATCCAAACGCAGATCCTCGCGCACCTTGACTTCCGTCCCGTCATCCGGGACGTTCGCCCGATGCCGGCTTATCTGTTTGAGTGACCTGCTGAAGCTCACGAGCTGATCGAACCCTCCGTTGAAACGCCCCCGGAACGACCAGATCTCGCATTCAAGTGACACCGGTACGAGCAACGCCTCGCCATGTACTTGACTCGTTTCCGCCTTACCTGCCTGAGGCGCGGAATCCAGTCCTGAGAGAAATTCGCGCTGACTTGAGTTGCAGTTGTTGCTGACGGCTCACCAAATCGCATTCCGACAGTGATTGTCGTAAAATTGCGAACGACTTGTTGATGGCAGTCGACACTCGTCTCCGAGCACGTTGACTCCGCTCAGTGCGAAGCCTCTACCACAGGAATCCAACGATATGACAGCCACCGTCTCGAGTAATCTGCATCCAGACGTCGTCAAGTTTCTCTCGTCGGGAACACTCAAGGGAGTCGTCGGGGGCAAGGATGTCACCAGTTCCACCGGTCAGACATTGAAAACATTGAACCCCGGCTCGGGAGAAGTTCTGGCCGAGTTCTCCGCACTCAGTGAATCGGATGTCGATGATGCGGTCAGAGTCGCCGGTGAAACATTTACCAAGTCACCCTGGGCCAAGCTCCCGCCCAACGAGCGTGGTGTGTGGCTGCACCGATTGGCGGATGCCGTTGAGAAGCACAAACCAATCATTGGTCAGATCGAAGCATTGGACGCCGGCAAGATTCTGCCCCAGGCACTCGGCGACGTACAGAACTTTGTCGACACCCTGCGTTACTTCACCAACATGTCACTTCACGTTCAGCACCGTACAGCGCTGGCGGTCTCGGGACATGATGCGTGGACGGTTCGTCACCCCTGGGGACCTTGCGGCTTCATTTTTCCCTGGAACTTTCCCTTCCTGCTGATTGGCTGGGGAATTTCACCTGCACTTGCCGCGGGGAACACCGTCGTCATCAAGCCGGCCGAAGATACCCCCCTGTCTGCCATCTATCTTGCCCGACTCGCTCGTGAGATCGGGTTCCCCGATGGGGTCATCAACGTCGTTCCCGGAACAGGAGAAACGGCCGGCGCCGCTCTCTCGCGGAACCCCGGTTTGCGACGCATGTCCTTCACCGGTTCACCCGAAGTTGGCCGCATGGTCGGTGAGGCCTGTGGACGTAATCTGACCCCGGTCAAGCTGGAGCTTGGAGGGAAGGGTGCCGCCGTCGTCTTCGACGATGTCGATGTCACCAAGACCGCAGAAAAGCTGGTTCAGGCGATCACGTTCCACACGGGACAGGTCTGTTGTGATGCGACGCGCTGGCTGGTGCACAAGTCGATCTACAACGACTTTATCGACGAATGCAAAGACCGGATGACGAAAGTTCGCATCGGCTATCAGCTCGATGAACAGTCGCAAATGGGACCAGTAGTCAATGCACGGCAGCGTGAGCGGGTGCTCTCTTACCTCAAGAAAGGACAAGAGCAGGGGGCCAAGCTGCTGACCGATGGCGGCGCAGCCGAAGTGCCGGGTCGCTCTGGTTTCTATGTCAAACCATCGCTGTTGGCAGGATCGCTCGACAACGTCGCTGCGCGCGACGAAATTTTTGGCCCCGTCGCCTACATCGCCCCCTTCTCATCAGAGCAGGAGGCAATCGAGATGGCCAACCAGACCGACTATGGTCTGGCCAACAGCGTTTGGTCGAGTGATCTGACGCGAGCATACCGTGTGGCAGAATCGCTGGTCGCGGGAAATAGCTGGATCAACGCCCACAACATCTTCGCTCACGGCATTCCCTACGGCGGTGTCAACAAGAGCGGGATGGGGGGTGGGGTCCTGTCGATCGAAACGCTGTTCGATTACTGGAGAAGCATGTCCGTCGTGCGTCCCCTCTGATCGCTCAGGACGGTAATAAAGCGGCGGTGTCGCCCCTCGGGAGGTGACACCGCCGTTGATGCTCCATCACTGGATTTAGCCCAACAGGACTCGCCGATTTTCCTCGTCACGGGACGCTCATACGTCGTACTGCCGCACGTCGATCACGAGGCCGAATCGGAAAATCTTTGGATCCCCTGAGTCTCCGGGCTATGCAGCCCGATTGGCGGCTGCGGCATCCATCTGCGTCTGGAAGGCCCCTTTGCTCTCGATAATCGAGCCCGCATCGAATCGTTTTCCGAAGTAGTACTTCTGTGCATTCTCGTCATTCAGTACCGTCGCCGCGTCACCACTGACGAGGATTCGGCCGGAAAACACGATGTAACTGCGATCGGTAATGGTGAGCGTCTCGCGTTCACGGTGGTCGGTCAGGAGGATCGAAATGCCGCTTTGCCGCAGGTCCGCGATAATGTCCTGAATGCTATGAATCGTGACCGGGTCAATCCCCGTGAAGGGTTCGTCAAGCAGAATCAGCTTGGGACGACTCGCCAGACAGCGGGCGATTTCCAGACGACGTCGCTCCCCCCCGGATAACGTCCCGGCGGTCTGCTTCCGCTTCTCCGTCAGTCCGAACATGCCCAGCAGTTCATTCGCTCTGGCCATCCGTTCGCGGTATGACAGCGGCTGAAACTCCAGCACCGCGTAAAGGTTCTGTTCACCGGAAAGTTTACCGAAGACACTGTCATTCTGGGGCAGATAACCCATGCCATGCTGGGCTCGTTTGTAGAGCGGCCAGCGGGTGACATCCACGCCGTTGAAGATGACTTTCCCATCGGTGGGGGTCACCAGTCCGACGGCCATACTGAAGCTCGTCGATTTCCCGGCCCCGTTCGGACCCAGCAATCCGACAACTTCACCAGGCTCGACGTGGAACGAAACCCCATCGACGGCACGTTTGCCAGGGTATTGCTTGACCAGACCAATGCATTGCAGCAATGACATATTTCGTCCTCCATGACGGTCTCTGTCGAGGTTGCTTTACGTGTCGTCAGTTTAGTCAGTCATCTTGATTTTGACGATGCCAATGCCGAATCCGCCGAGCAGAGTTGCTGCGAACGGGCATTTCTGGCTGCATACCCGATCGGGCAGCACGTCGGACTGACACTACTTTCGGACTGACACTGCTTAAGGTTACCGAATCCGTTTCAATCGCCACCACTGAGGATAGAAGGGGGCCACGTAGTCGGGATAGTTGTCGACTTCCGGTTCCCCTCGCTGATTCCGACGCGGCGAATGATTCAGCAGTGGGTAGCCCTTGCCACTGTTAAGAAACGGGATTCCGTGGGGCCAGTAGATAAAGAAGGCCTTCCCCAGCAACGCCTGTCGCGGCACGGCGTGCCGATTGTAGGCATGACGTTGCACGTTCGGCCACAATCGGCTGTCCTGACTGCGGGGGCTGTTGTCCCCCATCACAAAAAATTCATCAGGCCCCAGTTCCCGGAATGTTGCTTCGCGATGCTGACGCGAATAGAGATTCCCGTATTCGTTCGGATCCTTCAGGCTCTCGCGGATCTGAAGCGAGTCCGAAAGCTCCTGATCGTGCATCGTAAAGTCTCCCGCATCGTTGGGGACTTTTTCTGCCCGATAGTAGATATCTCGCTGAAGAACCAGGTCTGAGACTTGAGCGGTCACACCCCGCGCAGAGAAACCAGCGGGAGTCAGGTCCGACTCCTGGGGACTGCGATTTGCGGGAGCGGAAAATTCCGCCCCGGGACCAAACGGGATCAAACCACTGCTGAGCCAGGAACTGTTGACCCAAAGGCAAAGCCGATCATCGACGTTCGCGAATGTGATGCTGTATCGTCCAGGCCCGCGAATCGGGGTCGGCGCAGACGCCATTTCGATATTCGCCGCGCGGGAATCGGCTGCCAGGTCATCGTTGCGCAGCAAGGTCGCCTGTCCCGTTTTTACATCAATCCGGCAGACGTAGCGACGAACGCCCTCGGTCAATTCAAAGCTCAGTTCCGCTTGAGAATCACCGGATGTGGTGTCTGAAAGGGAGGTGATGTTGACGGTGCAGTTCAATGACAGATCACCGACCCAGAAGCGGTCATCGTCGTTGTTGGAGCTTCGCCCACCAGAGAACGCATTGTATCCACAGAAATCGGTGATCAACTGCGGTCGAGGATCCTTCACGACATCCTCGTGTCCTCCCACATCATCCCAATCCGATTTGCTCGGAACGAGATGCTGATACCTGACCCACTTTTCTTCATCAGACGATTCAACGGAAAAGCTGCGTGACTGAGCATCATGCTTCCAGCCGGATTCCGCCCGCACCCAGCCATCGAGTCCATTTGAAATCTCTTCATGGGTCATTGTCTGCCATCGTTCTGGCCAGCCACTGGCGAGCAAGTCGACGGGGGGATTCCTGTCATCGTAGACCAGGAGTTGCAGAACCTTCTGCTTGTCCGGATCCTGCTTACGCAGAATTTGAAACTCCCCTTGATCTCCCTGGCGTGCGTAGACGTCACCGCGAGAAATTCGGATCGTCTCGCCAGGAAGCCCCACGAGTCGTTTGATGTAGTTTTTCTGCATGTCTTCAGGATACCGGAAGACGATGACATCCCAGCGTTCCGGTGAGGCAATCTGATAAGGGAACTTATTCACCAGAATGCGATCTCCCTTGAAAACAGGGAGATCTCGAATTGAATTGGGATACCGGCAGTTGGGGCAGATGGATTCGCTAATCCGACGAACGAGGTAGCCATCGTCGTCAAGTTCGTCGCTCGCACCGACTTCATAGTGCTGATGACACTCGGTACAGACGACAGCTTTATTGCGACCGAAAAGAGTCGGCGCCATCGACCCGGTTGGGATCACAAAG
Organism: Schlesneria sp. DSM 10557; assembly: GCF_041860085.1. NCBI lineage: Bacteria > Pseudomonadati > Planctomycetota > Planctomycetia > Planctomycetales > Planctomycetaceae > Schlesneria > Schlesneria sp. DSM 10557. The sequence continues at coordinate 6,284,623 of NZ_CP124747.1, read as the reverse complement.
GCTTCGGCGACAAATGTCCGGAAGAGGAGCGCGAGTACAAAAGCAAACGCGATCGATTCAATCGTTTCCCGTCCGGCGTCCTGCTGCGAGCCGTGTGAAGCTGTTCGAGCGGGATTCTGCGTGGATTCCGTCCCTTTGTTGACAGAAGCGGCGGTCGGGTTGGATCTACTCATTCGGTCTTCTATCAATCTTGAAGGGGGGCGACATTCTGCCTGTCAGTCTGCGGTCCGCCCTCGTCATCGTGCGAGGGCCATGCTTTGCTATTTGAGACCCAGCGTTTTCACGGCGACAGCATCAACCTCTTCGAGGTAGGCCAGAAGTCGGTCCCTCTGACTGGTGAGGTGCCGAACTCGCAACAGCGACTTCACACGTGTCGTAAGTTCAATACGGTTGACAGGTTTCGTGAGAAAATCATCCGCGCCCGCCTGCACCGCGCGCTCGATATCACCCATTTCCGCGAGGGCAGTGACCATCAGGACGGGAATATCCCGGGTTGCCGCTTCACTTCGCAGTTGCTTGCAGACCTCATAACCGCTCAGTTTGGGCATCATGATGTCCAGCAGGATCAGGTCCGGCTGAAACTCTTCCACCTTCTGCAGGGTTTCCCGACCATCGTGAGCCATCGCGATTTCATAGTTTTCGTCGGCGAGAAATGCGTCAAGAAGCTCGCAGTTCTGAATATTGTCGTCGGCAATCAGAATCTTCGACGTCGCCGTCATATCACTCACCATCCATAAAGAGAACTCGGGGTCTTTTCGGTCGAATTTCAGATGCCAACGCCTCCGAAGTCCACACCTCCTTCAGACCGGAAAAGTATATCGTCTTCCTTACGACAGCGGAATCGGTAACTGCCTGATCGCCGACGGCGTCGATCAATGTGGCATCACGGTTGCAACGGGAACTGCAGGGTTACACCCCTGAAACATGCAGGTGTTACCCGATGCGTTCGTCGAGAGGGCTTCGAATCTCGACAATTCAAGCTCCCTGAGTCGAACTCCCCCTCACCCAAATCTGTCTCCGAGAAGGTCCATTCCCGGGCGTACACCTCCGCGCCAGTCAGGTCCCCAACGCAGCCACCGCGACTTCGGATCAAGCCTTCGTAATTCGACTCGCCTCCCCTGCCGGGAGAGCAGACTTCACAACAGTCGGACGCTGCGCGACTGCCGGAGATGTGAAACCAGGATTTTCAGGTCTGAAGCCGCAGAAAAGGTCTGATCTTTTCCCCGGCGCCCGCGTATCATTCCCGTGTGGATAAATTTCATTCCGACGCCGCTTCGCTGGCAAAGGTCTTTTTGCGAGGTGGCGAGTTGAGTATACATACCTTGCCGTTAGATGCGTGAGTCTCGGGGAGAGGCTTGGAAGAAGTCCCTTGCCGCAGTCTCATTCGGATGACTTTTCGTCATTTCAGCAGGGAAGCCCATGGCTATATCGACTGCCCGAACGCTGCCTTCGCAACTTCGCGACATCCAGCTTCAGATGGAAGCCCTCGCGAAAAGTTACGGTCTCGACTTCTTCGAAACCATCTTTGAAGTTCTCGATCTGGAAGAACTTTGCATGTTCGCCGCCTACGGCGGATTCCCCGTGCGTTACCCGCACTGGCGGTTTGGCGCTGAGTACGATCAACTGCTGAAAACCCACATGTACGGACTTCAGCGAATCTACGAGATGGTCATCAACAATGACCCGTGCTACGCCTACCTGCTCAACACCAACGAGATGGTGGATCAGAAGCTGGTGATTGCCCACGTCTACGGCCACTGTGATTTTTTCAAGAGCAACGCCTGGTTCGGTCAAACGAACCGCAAAATGCTCGATCAGATGGCCAACCACGCCACTCGCATCAGCAGGTACATCGACCGCTACGGGTACGAGAAGGTGGAAGAATTCATCGATGCGTGCCTTTCTCTCGAAGACCTGATCGACATGCATTCCATGCATATCAAACGCGCCCCGGATGTGACACCACTTCCCCACGCAGCTCTACTGCGCGAGGATGATTTCGAATTCTTGCAGTCCGGCCGCCTCCCCTCGAAGGGCTACATGGACTCCTTCATCAATCCACCAGAAGTCCTGGAAAAGGCGGCAAGAGAAAAGCACCAGCAGGAAGAGGAGCGAGACAAGAAACGGTCGTTTCCGGACGAGCCTCAGCGGGATGTTCTCCTGTTTCTACTGGAACATGCCCCCTTACGAGACTGGCAGCACGATATCCTCGCCATTATCAGAGACGAGGCCTACTACTTCGCCCCTCAGGGTCAGACGAAGATCATGAATGAAGGCTGGGCCAGCTACTGGCACACAACTCTCATGACAAAACACGGCCTCACCGACGCCGAGGTCATTGACTACGCAGACCACCACAGTGGGACGGTGGCCATGAGCCCCCAGCGCATCAATCCCTACAAGATCGGAATCGAACTCTTCCGGGATATTGAAGAACGCTGGAACCGGGGCCAGTTCGGCCTCGAATACGAAGAGTGTGACGACTGGCAGGCCAAGCAAAGCTGGGACAAGCAGTTGGGGCTTGGGCGGGACAAAATCTTTGAAGTCCGCCGTATCCACAACGACATCACCTTCATCGACACATTCTTAACGCCTGAATTCTGCAAGAAGCACAAGATGTTCTCGTTTGCATTCAACGACAGCAGCGACAACTACGAAATTGCTTCGCGTCAGTTCCAGGAAGTGAAAGCGCAACTCCTCAACAGCCTCACCAATCACAGCCGCCCGTTCATCTACGTCGTCGACGCCAATTACCGCAATCGGGGTGAGCTTTACCTGCACCACAAGTATCAGGGAATCGAGCTGAAGCAGGACTACGCCCAGGATACGCTACGGAACTTGCATAAACTGTGGGCGCGGCCAGTTCATCTGGAATCGGTGATCGATGACAAGCCCGCCATTATCGCGTTCGACGGCACCAATCACTCGATCAAGAATAAGTAAGCTGCTGCGACGAGTGGACTCCTGTCGTGCAGCCAGACACTCTTCCCTTCAAAATAGGGGAAGCAAAGGCGAAAGGCGCTGCAAGACTGGAAAGGCCGTATGCTGTCTGGCGACCTAAAACAAAAAGCTGCGTGACCAATCGTGACCACGCAGCTTCTCAATTTTCCTTTGCCGCCGTCCAGATCAGATGAACGGGGTGACGCCGGGCCGAGCCAGCGGTGGCACGTCGACTTTAGTATCCCAGCCGGTGATTTCGGGGATGAGCACTTGTTTCGAGTTGAGTGCCATCTCCCAGGTCACCTGCTTACCGGTGTAGCCTGCCATACGCCCCATGATCCCAGCCAGGGTGCTGGTCACCATCCGATCGCCATTGTTGATGTGCTTTCCGGTTCGGATCGAATCGAAAAATTCATCGTGCTCGACCTGGTACATGTTGGAATTAGGACCACTGTACTTCCAGGGATTGGCGCCGGTGATTTCCACGCCCCCCTTGATGTAGGCAGAACCCTTCGTTCCCATCACGTGCAGGCTGTTTTCGTTATGGCAGCCGGCGATCTGCCGCTGTGCCATAAACCCGCGAGCTCCGTTGGCCCATTCGTAGTTGACTTCGATATGGTCGAAGATGTTACCACCATGAGCGGGAACCTGGCGTCCACCGACCGCCGTACAGCTCATCGGGGCTTCGTCCTTCATCGCCCATTGCAGCCAGTCCACCGTATGAATCGCCTGTTCAACCAGTCCGTCCCCCGACAGGAACGTGAAGTTATACCAGTTGCGAACCATCCACTCCAAGTCGGTGATGCCTTCTGGCCGTGTGCTGGCGGGTGGCATCGGCTTGACAGGGCTGGTGAGGTAGGTCCCGTAGACCGCGAGGACATCACCGATCTGTCCATCGTGGATTCGCTGGAAAAGCTCGCGCCGTGCGTAATCATAGCGCCAGCAGAAACCGGCGACGACCGCCAGGTTCTTTTCTTTGGCGATGCGAACCGACTCCATCACCGATCGCACGCCCGGGGCATCGGTCGCCATGGGCTTTTCGGTGAAAATATGCTTGCCTGCTTCGACCGCGGCACGCAGATGAGCGGGGCGGAAACCTGGTGGCGAGGCGAGCAAAACCACATCGCACGTTTCGATGACGTTCTTGTAGGCGTCCAGACCGACAAATTTGTGCGCATCGTCGACCGCAACCTGCTGCTCGATTCGCTTGTTGACCTTGAGATTGCCGAGGCTGGCTTCGATCGCGTCTTTGCTGAGGTCCGCAACAGCGACAAGCTTCGATTGGGAATCGGCCTGCAGAGCCTCACCGGCCGCACCCGTTCCGCGACCACCACAGCCGACCAGACCGACCTTCAGCTGGTCACTTCCCGCGGCAAACAGACCGGAATTGAGTCCAAGGTTCATTCCCAGGGCTCCAGCCACTGCTGTGCTTCCCTTGAGGAAGCTCCGTCGCGACGTTGATCCCGTCGAAAATTGATCGCTCATCGAATGCTCTTTCCAAAATTTTCCGAAATCACAAACCACATTCCGCCATCGCGGAAATGGCAATTCACTTGATCTGGCGCCAACAGGTACGCAATTCAAGAAGCACCGCAACGAATGCTACAACATCGATTACGCTCGATGCGAGCAATCTGTCGGAGTTTTTTCGGTAATCACCACCTGAGTGGAAACTGAACTCAGCAAGTCCTGATGATCACTTACAAACCGTTCGATTCCTCAAAACAACGCGAAATGCGGTACCGGACTGCGTTCAATATTGCCGGTCCGCCAGCTCAAACAGGACAGAGACTCGCTAACTTGCAGTGCCGACAGTTGTTTCGCAGCAGGTGCACGCGCCGACAGGGAATAGGGTTCAACACGTTCAGTCCCGACGCAATTTCGCACTCATCGATTCTTGTTCTCGACTTGGATTTCTGATCGATACCATCGATTTCATCGACCAGCTACACTGATTTCTCAAGTCCCGGGAGAAATGAGACTCCTAGGTTGTTTGAAGAGGATCAACCATGCCGAAAGTGAAAGTCCGTCGCAGCGATCTGAAACCGGGCGAGGTGCTGTGCACTTATTGCACTGCACGCTGCTGCCGTTATTTCGCGTTACCCATCGAAACCCCGACGACCTGGGAGGACTTCGATCACATGCGTTGGTACGTCATGCACGGACGGACCGCGATCTTCGTCGATGGGGGAACCTGGTATCTGCTCGTCTACGGAGACTGCCAGAACCTGCTTCCTGACCAGCGCTGCGGAATCTATCACACTCGCCCCGAAATCTGCCGGGCGTACTCCACCGACAACTGCGAGTATGACAACAACGGGTGCTACGACAAATACTTCGAATCCCCCGATCAGTTGTGGGAATATGCAGAAGCGGTTCTTCCTCCGAAACCGCAGCCTCGCAAGAAAGCCGGAGTGCCGGACCTGCCCACACTTCCGGTCCTCAGTACTTAGGTTCGGGGTCTGTAAAGCCGCAAGCCGTCACGTGGTGGCACCGGTCAGCCCACTCCCGATTCCGCCTTCGTCTCAGCCGGCGGGTTGCATTATTCCCCAGTAGAATCCGAATTGATGACCTGCATGGTCGAGAGACATTGATTCGTCCAATCAGCAAGACCATCCCCTCGGTTACCCTGTCCTCGTCGTCAGACGCTACATTGAATGGAAGCCACCGTGTCCCAATTGATTGAACCACGTACCCTGCGAGGATTCCGCGATTTTCTGCCTGAAGTCATGCTGGTACGCGAACGGCTGATGGAAACGGCCCGGCGTGTCTTTCGCAGCTACGGCTTCAGCCCGATCGATACTCCTGCCCTCGAATATGCCGAGATCCTGACGGGAAAGGGGGGGGAAGAATCCGATAAACAGCTCTTCCGCTTCAAAGACGGGGGAGATCGAGACGTCGCCATGCGGTTCGACCTGACCGTCCCCCTGGCGCGCTTCGCCGCTCAACATTCCTCGACGCTGGGGACTCCCTTCAAGCGTTACCACATTGCGCCTGTCTGGCGTGGAGAGAACACCCAGCGAGGTCGTTACCGCGAATTCGTCCAGTGTGACTTCGACACGATCGGCACCGATTCCAACGCGGCAGACATCGAGACCCTGCTAGTGATCCATGACCTGCTCGTGGCACTCGGCTTTGAACGATTTACGATTCGCGTCAACAACCGTCTCATTCTGAACGGCGTTCTCGCCGCGTTGGGTCTGACTGACAAGACGGTCGGAGTGCTGCGAGCGATCGACAAACTGCCGAAGATTGGACAGGACAATGTGATCGCTGAAATGGTCGAGAAGGTGGGAACCACTCCCGATCAGGCAAAGCAGGTGCTCTTGACGGTCGGGCCGCAGACTGACTTGGCGTTCCTGGCCACCACCTATGCAGACAACGAACAGGTCATGCAGGGTGTGAAACGGCTCCGTCAGCTCTTCGATGCCGCCGCAACGGCTGGAATTCCCCAGGATCGAATCGCGCTGGATGTCTCCATCGCTCGGGGTCTGGATTATTATACCGGGACCATCTACGAGACCTTCCTGACCGATCTCCCTTCGATTGGCAGCATCTGCTCCGGGGGTCGCTACGACAATCTGGCGGGACTGTTCACCAAGGAACGTCTCCCCGGGGTTGGTGCCAGCCTGGGACTGGACCGCCTGATCGCCGCGATGGAGGAACTCAAACTCCTGGGAACGCAGACGACACCCGCTCCTGTCCTGATCACGCAGTTTGATGATGAACGACTGGGAGACTATCTGCGAGTTGCACGCCTGCTGCGGGCCGCTGGCATTAGTACCGAAGTTTATCCGGAAACGAAAAAACTCGGAAAGCAGCTTCAATACGCGGATAAAAAAGGATTCCGGGTTGCTCTGATTGCCGGATCCGATGAGTTCGCCAAAGGGGTCTGGCAGATCAAGGATCTCAAAGCGGGAACATCGACCACGGTCGAAGAAGGCAACCTCATCGCATCCCTTCAATCAATCCTCTCCGCGACATAGTCGCCGAGGAAACGTCCAGGCGTCACGAATCGCAATCGCAATCCCGGTTGAGTTGCTCCCGCAACAACCGGGTTGCGCTACGGACGACAGTTGACTGGAACCCATCCGCAACCGAATTGAAGAGCCGCAAGATTGTGAGTGAGCCGATAGGGTCACTTTCCAAGTCAGGTTGCATCCTTAATCGTCGAGATCGAAGGACCGCTCCCTTTTTTTGGCCGCTGTTCCTTGAGCTGCAGTTTTCTCTGCTGTTGAATCGCTGCCATCAACAAGTCAAACAGTCGCCCGTACTCGACCAGTGCCCGGGTAAAGAGTCGCTTCTCTACCGCATCGCGTGCTCGACGAAAGGCTTCTTCGTAACTGGGCCAGTCGACGGGCCAGTGGTCTTCAATCGCAGCCTGCTGGAGATCCGCTTCGAGGTGCGTGATCTGTTCTACGAACGCATCCGTTATGCGCGCGGGTGCTTCACGATAGGGCCTCCGATCCACGGCCGAATTCGGGGCGTAGTCAGATCCGTTTTTGAAATGGCGACTGCGATGCCACGTCCAGTAAGCAATCCCCGCCAGCGCGGCAGTTGCGAGGATGGCCCCTCCTTGTAACCGCCGCTCTTTATCCAGCTCAAAGAAATAAAGACCCACGAGGAACAGCGCGGCGAACACGCACATCAGGGCAAACCCACCCCAGCTCAGCCCTTCAAACCGGGAAGGGGGCACAGGTCGTTCATAGACAACATCCACACCCTCGGGGAGATCCCCGGTATGGACGATGATCACAGTGATGTTATCCGGGCCACCGCGCAGGTTGGAGAGGTTGACGAGCAGCCGACAGGCTTCGTTCGGGGGAACTGTCCCCGCGATCATCCCGATTTCGGAATCGCTGAGCAGACCGGAAAGTCCATCAGAGCAAAGCAGGAAGATGTCCCCTGGCTCAACTGGAAATGGACCCTCGATATCGACATCGACGGTTGGCTCAGGACCAAGTGATCGCGTGATGACGTTTCGGGGACAAAGCCTCTCTGCATCTTTCTGGTTCAGCTTGCGAGACTGAATCATCTCCCAGAGCAGACTATGGTCCGAGGTTAACTGGTCGATCTGCGAATTGCGTATCCGATAGACTCGGCTGTCCCCGACATGCCCGATGATGGCCCCTTGCGGACAAAGGACCAGTGTGGAACAGGTGGTCCCCATCCGCATGAAATCATGGTTTTGCGAACCACGCTCATTGATGACGTCGTTGGCTTCTTCAATCGCGATTTTCAGAGCGACTGCGGGAGGCCGTCCCCGCAATTTGGCAAACATGTGAGGAATCGTATCGGTGGCGATCTTGCTGGCCAGTTCCCCGACAGCATGGCCCCCCATTCCGTCAGCCACGACGAAAAGATGCCCACCTTCTTCCCATTCCTCTTTGAGCGAACACAGGGCCACCGCGCAGGAATCCTGGTTATTCTTACGCCGAAAACCGATGTCGGTTTGCGCCGCATAACGGACTCGTTGCTCCCAGAGCATGATGAACCCTAATCGTGGAACGCTCGCATCTTCAATTTGATCCCCGTCCCGCCAGCGATTGCTCGACAAACCGGGGGTTGTACTGCCATCGGTTTCCGCCCACGGGTCCCTGACGCCTCATGGCTCCCATACCGGCCAGGACTCTGCGGTAAAACACCCATATCCGACTGACCTCACTCCCTCGAAGTGATCGGAATCGCAGGACTGTCCGTCCCGGTGACGTTCATATCCCAACCAGCTGAACAGTTGTGTGGCAATTCGTAAATCGTAGCATCCCTGACGCTTCAACGAAACTGCTTATTCAGAGAATTGAAGGAGCCGTAATGCCAGTCTTGCCCATTCCTTCCAACCGTTGGAAGTTCCCAGGACCTTTCCGAGATGCACTCAAATTGGATGATCGCTGATTGCGGCACCTGGGCCCGTCACCAGATCGACCTACGCATTGAGGAAACATAGTCCTGAAACCCCTGCGGCACTGCCTCTTGCAATCTCACGTCGATCGGAAAGGCTGGATTTATTACAGTATCTCGTTCGTTGTCCGAATTAAGCAATATTCCCCGAGGAGAACTCTGCGTGGGCCCATCTCACCCAACACGTTCTCAACAGGAGCGGCGAGCGTTGAATCCGTCGTCATCGAAGTCCGTGGTCATCAATCGCAATCTGGTCGGGGTGATCGCGATTGTCATGCTGGTGGGCGCAGGGATCCTCTGGGTATTCACCGGGACTCAGAACATCTGGACCGGTGCCTGCTTAAAAGTCGGCTTGGTGATGGGCGCATTGTGGATGGCCTTGCCGGCGATTGCTCGAAACCGAAGCCTGGGCGAAGCCTCCTGGTTCACCGTCATCGCGTTCGTCGGACTGGCGCTCCTGCTGACGGGTAAGCGAGTCGACATTCGAATCATCATCCCTTTGCTGGCAGGAATTGCCATCGCGACGTTGATCCTTCGACCAAGGCCAAAAACTCGTCATAAGTAATCTCGACGAGACCTCTACCGGAGAGATTCCGAAAAGGTACTTCCCTGGGCGATCTGCAACGTCGTAATTCAGTTTCCCGGTTGCGCGTCGCTTTCAGCCGGTCCGACAGATCTGACTTCACGAAGTGTCACTTGAACTTCGCCGGAATTGTCGAAAAACGAGTTCCAGTCATCGTTCAGACGCAAGTAGAAGGTTCCCGTGACGGGTGCCTGAAACGTCCGCTGATTTCCGATCCGGATGATCTGCAGCATCGCGTCGTCAGATCCTCCGGCAGGCCCAGTTTCGGTCCGAAGACATCCCACCAGCGTTCCCATCGGCAGGCCATCAACGTACCGGAATGAAATTCCCTGCGGGTCACTTTCCCACGCCCGGGTATCTCCGGTCGCCGATTTCAGCGTGAATCGTCCTGTCGCTGATACCTCGTACGTCTTTCCCGCTTCGAGGAGAACACGACTGGACTGCCAGCCACGTTGTGCACTGATTGAGATCGAGGCCTCTGGACGACTCAAAGACAGGGGTTCCCCCGGCTGGAAACCAATCGCCGCATGCTCGAAGTCGTATCCGTATCGTGCATGAATCAGAAACAGTTGCCACCCCGTAGCCAGCTCGCGGTCCTCGTCCGGAAACGAGTTACGGAATTCTTGCTCGAACTTTCCACCCCGTGTCGCCTGCCCCAGCTTCTGGAATTGATTTCGGTACCGCGGCGTCCCATCGAGAAAGGCACACAGCGCCCAGGACCAGGCGTAGGGATCAGCGGTCTTAAACACCGCCGGCTCGAGTGACGCGATCGACGAAATCGGCGGAGTCAACTTTGTCGCGACGTCACGCCGAATGATCCCCAATCGTCCGAAGCCTGCAAATTCGCGAGCTGAAGTCGGCATGACACGAAACTGCGCCCCTGAGTCCCCGATACGGTGAGTGGCAAAGTATTCCGCCATTCCTTCCATGTACCAGAGGGGTGCATCCACGTCTGGCATGTAATTCATGAAACAGTGTGTTGCCTCGTGCAGCACGAGATGACGCCGGTAATAGTCGAGATCCTGATCGCGGACCCAAAACTCATTTCTTCGCTGCACGCCATGGTCGAAAGTGAATTCCTCAGGCAACAGTCCCTGACTTCGAAATAATTCCAGATCGTTCACCAGGTAACCGGTCATCTGGAATGATGTTCCCTGCCGATCGGGAGGTAACGGGCCGAAGTACTGCTCCAGCTCATCGTAAAGTTGGTCCACAAGCTGCGGCAGAGGCTCGGCTTCTGCCGCAGGAACATCCGTAAAGAGCTTCAACCTTTTTGACTCAAACAGGTGGATGCCTGCCTGTGCCAAGCTGGCTTCGTCATGCTGAGGCCTGCGATCGTCGGGGCGAACCAGAAGCTCCGATGGCCCATTCAATGCGACCGGGGAGAGATGTTCCTCTCCGAGGATATCGTCCGCTGTTTTCGTCGATGGTTCAGTCGCCGTTGTTTTCGCCGGAATTTCTTCCGCGGGGGGAGCGGCTAACGCTCTCGGCATCTCTACAGGAGATTGAGGCGAACCTTCCTGCTGACAGCCGACCAGTCCGGAGAGAGTCAACATCCCACAACAGAGGAGCATCAGCAGATCACGAACCATTCGGTGAATCCAAGTTGCTTGCATAGGGATTTACACTCGTGCCGACACTGTCACCCTGCGGCAATCCTGTTGCTGAGCCAGTGATACTACGATCGGAATCCGCCCACGTTCACTTCCCCGGGCTGAGTCTGCACCAATTTCAGCTCAGGTCCAGTATCGAGCAATCCGTCATTCTCGACGAGATCTAAAGCTGACCTGGGGTTCATCTCCATTCGACGAACCTCATACGCCGCTGGGCACAAGCAGCAGTCCAACAATGCATCCGCCTCAATGCTATCACCTCCTGTCTCCATCGACATAGACGAAGCGGAGCCCCTGGATTCTCCCGGTATTCAGAGCCCACCTCGAACATCGGGCGATAAGACGTCGTCGCTCGCTTGATTGATTCTCACACAGCCTTTCTGTCTCAGATGGGCAGGAAAAAGCGAGAAAAAACTCGAAGAAATCGCAACACTTTTTACCATAGAGTGTTAACGAGAAGATATATGCCTCTCCGGCAATTTCGAAAGATCCAAAATCGATTGTCATCCGTTCCCATTGTTACAGTTCCTTCAGGTCGGATTGCAGGCGGCACAAACATTGCTTAACCTGTTGTAAGGTGAGGTTCTCCGAGTTCGGGCAAAACAGAGAAGACATTTCGACTTGTTTTTCTGTTTGCAGGAGCCGGCGAATTTCGCCAGATCGCAGATGACTCTTACGTTCCCGAGGAGTTCGAATAAAGTGTCTGATGAATTGGCGCACAAAAAGGGGGCAGACCCCAAACCAGAGACTCTTTTCCAACGGGTTTGGGGCGGAGCACGATATATCGGCACGTTGCTCATTTTGCTGGCAGTGGCATACTACGGACACAGCACGCACTGGTCATTCGGCTACGGCGCTCACGCCGCTCCTCACAGCGAGCACGAGGAAGCTGAGGTTCGGGAAAAACTGGAAACGAAAGAAGACGCCGAAGAATGGCAAGTTTCTTTCCCTTCGGAAAAATCTCTTCAGCAATCCGGGATCAAAACTGTTCCCATTGAGCAGCGTACCGTTACCGAGAAGGTTAAGACGACTGGCGTTATCACTTATGACGAGAGGATGTTCGCCGCTCTTTCGTCTCGCGTCTCGGGGACAGTCTGGCGGGTGCTCAAACAGCCTGGCGACACGATCCGCAAAGGTGATGTGCTGGTCGTCATTGACGCCGTTGAGGTTGGACGTGCCAAAGCGGAGTTTTTCAGCGACCTGGTCGATGTGGAATCCAAGGCCGAGATTCTCGCAGCACTGGAAAAGGCCTCTGCATCGGTCCCAGAGCGACAAATTCGCGAAGCGCGGGTCAACCTGCGAGAAGCGAAAATTCGACTGCAGGACACCGAACAAACCTTGATCAATATGGGTTTTGCCCTGAAGAAGGAAGACTTCGAAGGCCTCAAAGATACAGAGCGTTCTGCCAAGTTGCACTTCCTGGGCCTGCCTGAGTCGATCGCCAAAAGTCTTGATCCGTCCCAGACGACAACGAATCTGTTGCCCCTGACGGCCGCGTTCGATGGCACACTGCTGCATCATGATCTGGCCATTGGCGAAATGGTGGAAATCGGAAAGTCACTGCTGGAAATCGCCGACATGCGTCGGATGTGGCTCAAGCTCGACGTTCCGAAAGAAGACGCAAACCGACTGGTACTGGGACAGGTTGTCCATTTTCTTCCCGACGGCCTTGATCAGGATCTCGACAGCAAGATTACTTGGATTGATACCGAGATGAATCAGAAGACCCGAACCCTGCGAATTCGGGCAGAAGTTGACAATCCGATTGTTTCTTCGGACCCTGAAACAGGGAACGAAGTCCGACTACTCCGAGCCCAAACCTTCGGAATTGGGACGATCGTCATTCGTGAGTCGGCCGAAGCATTCGTTGTCCCCCGTTCAGCGATTCTGCACGCCGATGCACAACCGATGATTTTCGCCAAGACCGATGCGCTGACTTTCGTGGCGATCGACGTCAAACTTGGCCCCCAACTGGGAGACCTCGTCCAAATCGAGTCAGACGAACTGCGGCCCGATCTCGAAGTCGTTTGCCAAGGGACGCATATCTTGAAGTCCGAGTGGATTCTGAACCACGTCGCCTCCACACCCTGATCGCGGCGAATCATTCGCCCCGTTGCCAACTGTGGCGGAAAATCGTGATGTTCCGGACTTGAATGGCATGAATACACGTCGATGCGATGTTAAACTCTTCCGGTCGAGTGACATTGCATCGTCGCATCCCGGTTTGCTTAACCGTCTCTGTTCACTCCTGAAACTTCGCCCTGAGGCGGGAAGTCACAGCCTGAGCATTGATGATCGGCCTGAATGCTGACGTCGCAAAACGTCTGTGGATGCGCAGCTCAATCCCTAACGTAGTTTGAACCAATGCTTCAGTCCATCATCGCCTGGTCTCTTAATCATCGTATTATGGTGCTGCTCGGCGCCGTGATGATCTGTCTGATGGGATACCTTGCCGCCAACGCGCTCAATGTCGACGCGTTCCCGGACACCACCCCCATCCAGGTCCAGATCAATACTGCGGCTGGAGCATTAGTGCCCGAAGAAGTGGAGCGTCAGGTGACGTTCCCTGTGGAAATGTCGCTCGGTGGACTCCCCGGACTCGAAGACCTGCGATCGGTCTCTCAGTTCGGGATCTCGCAAGTCATCGTCACCTTCAAGGACGGCACGAGCGTCTACTTCGCTCGACAACTCATCAACGAGCGGTTGAACGGTGTGGAACTGCCCGCTGGCATCGGGCGGCCCGAGATGGGCCCCGTGTCAACGGGTCTGGGTGAAGTGTTCCACTACATCATGACCTCGGACGACGGGGATCTGACTGCCATGAAGACCTTGCATGACTGGGAAGTGAAGCCCGTCATGCGAACTGTTCCCGGAACCGCCGAAGTCAACTCGTGGGGGGGACTGAAGAAACAGTACCAGGTCCGAGTTGATCCGACATTGCTGGTCAAACACGGTCTGAAGTTCGAGCAAGTCCTGGAAGCGGTCCGGGAAAACAACCTGAACGTCGGCGGCGGCAGTATCCGGCAGGCAGGTGACTCGGTGCTGGTCCACGGCGTAGGTCGTACGATCAATGTGGAACAGATTGGTGCCATGGTCATTACCGCCGTCGACGGTGTCCCCATTCGCGTCCGGGACATCGCCGAAGTGGTGATCTCGCACGAACTGCGTCGAGGGATCGTTACCGCCAACGGAAAAGGCGAAGTCGTCCTCGGTCTTGGCTTCATGCTGATGGGCGAGAACAGTTACGCGGTCACGAACCGCCTGCGGGAACGCTTTCTGGAAGTGGTAAAGACTCTTCCAGAAGGCTTTCATATGGATATTGTGTATGACCGCACGGAACTGGTAAACCGCGTGATCGCGACCGTTAAGAACAACCTGTTCGAAGGGGCGTTTCTGGTCGTGATTCTGCTGTTCCTGATGCTGGGTAATCTGCGTGCGGGTCTGATTGCCGCCGTCGCCATCCCACTTTCGATGCTCGTCGGATTCTGTGGAATGTGGTCGATGGGGATCGCCGCGTCGCTACTGAGTCTGGGTGCCATCGACTTCGGTATCGTCGTCGACAGTTCCGTTGTGGTGATCGAAAACATCATTAAACGCCTCGCACATCGGGGGGCGTGCTCCGCGGATGAGCGACTCGCCATTATTCGAGATGCGGCCTCCGAAGTGCGAATCCCCACTGTCTTCGGACAGTTGATCATCATGATCGTCTATCTGCCGATCCTCACGCTTGAGGGGGTCGAAGGGAAGATGTTCCGCCCGATGGCAATCACCGTGATCTTCATTCTGATTGGATCACTGATCCTCTCTCTGACACTCACGCCTGTCCTCTCCAGCATCTTCCTGCCACGCGTCGTCGAAGAGAAAGAAGTCTTTATCGTCCGATTCGCTCAGTGGGTGTACCGGCCATTCCTGAATCTGGTGATGATGTTCAAATGGCTCATGCTCGCCGCTGCCGGGGTGGCTCTGGCGATCACACTCAAAACGGCCATGGGCCTTGGTACCGAGTTCGTCCCGCGACTCTCTGAAGGGGATATCGTGATCGGGGTGCTGCGTGCCCCGGGAACCAGCCTGGATGAGTCTGCGGCCATGAACACGAAGATTGAGAAGCTTCTTGTCGAGAAATTCCCGGACGAGGTGCGACACGTCTGGAGTCGCGTCGGTACCCCGGAAGTGGCAACCGATGCAGGTAGCGTGGAAGTCACCGACGTCTTCGTGTCGCTGAAGCCACGTGAAGAGTGGAAGAAAGCGAGAACGCAGGCAGAACTCGTCGACCTGATGCTGCCCGAAGTGGAACAGATGAAGGGCCAGATTACCTGGTTTACTCAGCCGATCGAACAACGAATCAACGAGATGGTCTCCGGCGTTCGCGCGGATATTGCTCTCAAGCTTTTTGGTGACGATTTCTCGACATTGATTCCCAAAGCCCAGGAACTGCAGGCAGTCCTCGGTACCGTCCGCGGATGCAGCGACCTATCGATCGAACAGGTCGCAGGGCAGCCCATCCTGCGAATCGCGCTGGAACAGGACGAGATCGCCCGCTACGGGATCTCGGCACGACAGGTTCTCGACGTTGTTGAATCGATCAGCAGTAAAGTGATTGGTGAAGTCGTCGAAGGACAATTGCGATTTCCTCTCGTGGCAAGACTTCCCGACCAGTATCGCGAGAACCCTGAAGTGATCGGGCGAATCCTGCTCTCCGGTCCCGGCGGTGAGCAGCTTCCACTCTCCCGTGTCGCGGACATCCGACGTTTCAGTGGTCCTAAGATGATCACTCGTGAATGGGGCAAACGCCGTATCACGATTCAGGCCAACGTCCGTGGTCGTGACGTCGGTAGCTTTGTCGCAGAAGCTCAGAAAGCGATTGCGGAAAAGGTCGATCTCCCCAAGGAACAGTTCCGAATCGAATGGGGTGGCCAGTTTGAAAACATGCAGCGAGCCCAGCAGCGCCTGATGATCGTTGTGCCGCTGGCGCTGAGCCTGATCGTGGGATTGCTGTACCTGACGTATCGCAGTCTGCCAGAAACATTCATCGTATTCGCGAGCGTGCCGTTTGCCTGCGTGGGGGGAGTGCTTTCACTTGCCTATCGACAAATGCCACTATCGATCTCGGCCGCAGTCGGATTCATCACCCTGTCGGGGGTCTCTGTTCTCAGCAGCATGATCCTCGCATCTGCATGGCGTGCGGCGAGAACTGCGCCAGACCCCGAACTGACCCTGAACCTGGACGATCATCACGGATCGGGCGATGCACACAGCCATGGTCACGGCGATAAGCCACAGACTGTGGTCGATATTTCAGTCAGTTGTTTACGAACCATTCTGATGACAGCATTGGTTGCCAGCGTGGGCTTCGTCCCCATGGCCACCAGTGAAGGATCTGGAGCTGAGGTACAGCGGCCGTTGGCGACCGTCGTGATCGGCGGCGTGATGAGCAGCATGATCTTCACCCTGTTCATTTTGCCGATCCTGTTCGGACTGCTCGAATCCGTTCGAAAGATGACGGATAAGCGTTACGCGACTTGAGGTCAGGCGACAGGTCCCGAATGATCCCAGGCGTTACCCGCAAGGATCATTCGGGACCTGCTTGCAGTCTGTTGCCGCCCGCCTTCAGTCCAAGCCCGATTACGGCAAGGGCATCACGGAAGTGCAGCATACCAGCTCAAAGCCGGTGGCTCCTCGCGCAAGGCTCATCCGCCAAAGTGAAAGTCAGCGACCTGCCGCACCAGTAGACTTGATTCGTCCCCGCGAGATTGACTCGCGCGATCACTCGCTCAACGGAATCGGGCGCGAAGGATACGGGGTCGAAGGGCCAGGTCCTTCCGAATCAGAATATCGTCGTAGCCCCCATGAGCCGCGACAATTTCCGTGAGCGCGTCCGCCTGCTCGGGAGTAAACTCCAGTAGCAGGTGAGCGTTTACTTTCGCGAAACGGGGGGCCGCCTCGATGATTTTTCGCAGCACATCCAGCCCGTCAGCACCACCATCCAGAGCGAGTCTCGGCTCGTGCTTGGCAACCTCTGCATCAAGTTGGTCGATTTCCGCAGACGGAATATAGGGTGGGTTACTGGCGATGATGTCGAACTTCGAGTCAGGGGGCAATCCCTGAAACAGATCTGATTCAACGAACTCCATCCGTTCGTCGACTTTGTGCCGAGCAGCATTTTCACGTGCGATCGCAATCGCCTTGTCGCTGATATCCGCCGCAGTCAGCCGGGATGTTTTCGCATTCTTCGCCACTGCAATCGCAACACACCCCGATCCGGTACACAGATCCAGAATTCGCGGCGATTCAATCGATTTCGCCAGATCCAGAACCTCGAGGACCAGTGTTTCGGTATCGGGTCGCGGGATCAGGACATCAGACGTGACTCGAAAACTGAGGCTGAAGAATTCACGCTCGCCCACCAGGTAGGCCACTGGTTCTGCTTTCGCGCGTCTCTGAACCAGCCCGCGCATGACGCCTCGCACTTCTTCGTCGAGAGGATCATCGAAGTGCGTGTAGAGTTGTATTCGAGGGCAGTGACGAGCATGTGCGAGTAAGATTTCTGCATCCAGCCGCGGGGTGTCACTGCCATGTTTCTTGAGGTGAGCCGTGGTCCACTCGAGTACACGACGCACGGTCCACGGTTGTTCCGAAGCAGACGGCGACTCGGAAGGAGCAGTTGTCACTGAATTCGTCCTTGAGTTTCACTCACACGGCTGAACAAGTCTGGGCGTCAAGTAAGCCCTGACGTTCTGACTCAATCATTCTAGCCGAGTGCGTTACCGCCACGAAGCCGTTCTTCACGGTCGAACTGAATTAATGCCCCCACGACTTCATCCAGATCACCCTGAATAATCTGGTCCAACTTGTGGACTGTCAGATTGATTCGGTGATCGGTCAGTCGATTCTGCGGGAAATTATACGTCCGAATTCGCTCACTTCGATCTCCAGACCCGATCAAGGTCCTTCGTTGATCAGAGCGCTCTTTGTCGGCCATGGCCTGTCGATGTTCAAGCAGTCGGCTGCGCAGCACACGCATGGCCTTGGCCTTGTTCTTATGCTGACTCTTTTCGTCCTGAATCCTGACCACAAGCCCGGTCGGAACGTGAGTGATTCGCACGGCCGATTCGGTTTTATTCACCTTCTGACCGCCAGGACCACCGGCACGCATGGTGTCAATCTGAAGATCTTCATCCCGAATCTCGACATCAATGTCAGTCGCTTCGGCCATCACCGCAACGGTCGCGGCACTGGTGTGGACGCGGCCCTGTGTTTCCGTCTCGGGAACGCGCTGGACTCGATGACCACCACTTTCGAACTGCAACTGGTGGAAAGCTCCTTCACCAGTGATCGACAGGACGACTTCCTTCATCCCCCCCAGTTCATTGGCCGAGAGTTCGAGGACTTCGAATTTCCAACCCCGCTTTTCGACGAACTTGGTGTACATGTCGAACAGATCGCGGGCGAACAGAGACGCTTCGTCCCCCCCTGTTCCTGCCCGAATTTCCATGATCAGGCTTCCACGGGTCAACGAATCGCCCGCTGTCACCATGTCTTCCAGTTCGGTGCGAAGCACGTCGTACTTGGCTTG
The DNA here is from genome assembly GCF_041860085.1 of Schlesneria sp. DSM 10557. Classification (NCBI taxonomy): domain Bacteria; kingdom Pseudomonadati; phylum Planctomycetota; class Planctomycetia; order Planctomycetales; family Planctomycetaceae; genus Schlesneria; species Schlesneria sp. DSM 10557. Next base: position 6,266,016 of record NZ_CP124747.1, on the reverse strand, counting down.
CAGCTCTGTTTGCTCTGCCAGTGCGTACTCGCGAGTCTCATCGTCGTCCGCCGTCTCAACCATCTCCTGGACGGAGGCAAGCTCCGCTTCCAGCGAGTTAAACTCGCGTACCGAGCGGGCCACTTTTGCCAGTCCCCCATGCTCACGCTGACAATTGAGCATCTGAGTCGTATCGGCGAGCACCTCAGGATCCTGGAGCATTCGTTCCAGTTCTTCGTAGCGAGCCAATTTAGACTGAAGCGTGGGAAACATGGTGACCGTACGACTAATGACGGAACAAAAGGGAATGCAGCACAGTCTCTTGCAGCCGATCAGAACGACCGCAGAAAAACGGGCAACCTGCGGCTGCCAAACTCATTCTGGATTGCAATGCAGCAATTGCCCTCAAGTGAGGGCCTGAGGCGGCGAGCGACCAACTTTGCGAGGGAACGCAGACCACGTCGACGCCAAAAATTCTACCGAGCGGCGATCACCATTCCTCTGAAACAGGTGCAGCCGAGGAGTACGGCGATCAGCCCTGAACGATCGGCGCAATCCAGATCGTCTCGAAAATGAATCTCAACCGGCAGCACGACTTCATCCGGAAGAGGGACGTGCCGCTCGAGAAAATGGATCAGATTGACGGCGAAACTGAAAAGCCTACGGTACGACCCACCCCTTGTACGAGATGAGTCGACCGATCCGACAGCAGCAAACTACTCTTTTGGAGCTTCGGCAGCGCCTTCGTCCTTCTTGCCCCAGTTGTATTTGCGCTGGAATTTTTCCACGCGGCCAGCGGCGTCGATGAACTTCTGCTTGCCGGTGAAGAAGGGGTGCGAAGCAGAGCTGATGTCCACCGTCACCATGGGAAGGGTTCGGCCTTCGAACTCAACCGTCTTCTGAGTCTTGATCGTAGACCCAATGACAACCTGAACTCCCGTCGACGTATCCTGAAAGACCACGTCTCGATACTCGGGATGAATGCCCTCTTTCATGATCCAACCTACCCTGCAAAGTGATGACGGCCCGATGTTCGCGCGACATCGATGGGCATCTTTTTTTCAAAACAGAACCGGAATTGCGGAATTCGCCCCGACCGCAACGGGACTTGGAAGTGTAAGTATTGGCGTCAATGCTCGCAAGGCTTTCATTCTCATTTGTCCAGCCACTTTCAAAATGTTCGGTTTTATCGCAAACTGAGCTATGACGAAGGGCTCTTAATTTCCGTCGAGAATCGGTCCATGACAACACTTACGGTCGAAAACTATTTGAAAACCACCCTGCTGACGGGCCTGAAAACAGGTTCCGACTGGGTGACGACAGGTCAACTCGCCACTGCCATGTCCGTCGCGCCGGGTACGGTCACGGCCATGCTGAAAACCCTGTCAGAAACGGGACATGCCGATTACCGTCCCTACGAAGGGGTTCGGCTGACGGAAACCGGGCGCCAGATCGCCCTGCGGATTCTCCGGCGACACCGCTTGATTGAACTGTTTCTTGTGAAAACGCTGGATCTCAACTGGGACGAGGTTCACGCCGAAGCTGAAAACATGGAGCATGCCGTCAGTGACCGGTTAGTTGACCGGATTGACGAATTCCTGGGACATCCAGTTGCCGACCCCCACGGGGACCCGATCCCATCCGCCGATGGGGCCATGCGCGGCAACTCTGAACTGGCAATTCCGCTGGACACAATCGAGTCCGGCGCCACGATTCGCATCGTCCGCGTAACAGAGCAGGGAAGTGACTTCTTGCGGTTCCTGGGGGATTCGGGATTCTCCCTGCTCAAGGAATGTCGCGTGATCTTCAACAGCCCCGAAGCCGGGATCGTGACCACTGTGATCGATGGTCGCGAAGTGACCCTGGGCCACCCGGCCGCCCGTCACGTCCTGGTCGAACGGGTCGGGGATCAGTAGTTCCAGCCTGAGATCCTGCCATCGAACAACTGCCAAGAGCATCCGGAGCCCCGCGAAGGTTCCTCCTACCCTCCGGTTCATCTCACAGCCGGACTTTCTACCCGAGATCCACGACCCAACCCACTCCCCACCGGAATGCATTCGCTGACTCAGGAAGTTCGTACCAGGAAGCCGTGATTCACCTTCAAAGTTCGTGATTTCGTTTGAACTTGTGAATCTCTGCAGCGAAAATAGAACTGTCGCAAAACGCAAGTTTGATGGTTGGTGGCTCGGCGTGATACCACCGAGCCAGTTGTAACCCGCAGATAACACCACTTCACGACGATTCCTGCGTTTTGCCACGGCCGCTGTGTGAGCGATGAGTGACCGATTCGTTAGAGGATCGATTCGTTATCAGGAGGATTCCCTCAACCAGTCCATGAACGTGACACCCTTGGGATGGGACGCAAGTCTGTCAGGCCCCCGGCGAGAGTGGAATAATTCACGTCACTGGAAATCCCGGCCAATCCACCGCAACTGAACTGTTTTACGATCGTTTACGACGGAGAGGACACCGAACTGTCGCTCGTCTTTTCTACGATGACTCCAAATTGCGGTCGGGGTAGCAAGTGGCTGCGGAACTCAAAAGTGTCTCTGCCCTGCGTTTTTTTCTGTTGGCCACGTCAATACTGGCTGTTGCCGCAGTCGTTTCACTAGCGCTCTGCCAGGCGTTTCCGCCACAGCGGCCGGGAAGTGCGAGCCGATTTTCGTCGGCGTTCATCCTGAGCACGTGGCTGTTGATGATGGGAAGCGGATTTCTGCTCCGTGCAATCGAGGCCGTGCGGCGCGAACGTCAGATTCGGTTTCGTCGTTCCCTTTCGTGGGCTCTCGCGACAGGAGCGTTGTTCGTATCGGTCCAGGGATACGCCTTAAACTATCTGATTCAGAGCCGAACCAGGGATGTAGCGTCGAGTGCCATGGCTTCTTTTGTCGCTGTCATCGCTGCATTGCATGCGATGCACTTTCTGATTGCGTTCCTGTTCCTCTGCTACATCACCGTGCAGGCTAACGCCGACCGGTATGACCACGAGTACTACTGGGGGGTCACGATTGCAGCCTGGTTCTGGCACGCTCTCGGTATTGTCTGGATCGTCATTCTGTTCGTAATGGCAATCGCACGACTCTATGAATGAGGCCATGCACGAATCAAGGAGCCAGTCGACCGCCAGCGAGGCCGCCCGAAATGGCAGCCCTCCCATAAACGAATACGCCAAATCGCTTTTAAAGCCCTCAAGACGATGTCACACGGTCAAACAGCGCGGCGCGATTCTGCTTTGGCAGAATTCGCTTTCGCCGCCGCACGAGCCTGTTCCGAAAGCCCTTCTGCAGAAATGATATCGACGAGATCCTGAGCCAGCCCGTCCATCTCGATCACCAGCGAATCCACCCGTCCGGTGAAATACATGTACATAATCAGCGACGGAATGGCGATTCCGAGTCCTGCCGCGGTGGTCAGCAACGACAATCCAATTCCGCTTGCCAGCGCTTCCGATTTACCCATCGCCGCGCTTTGCGAGATGCGGTTAAACGAGTCGATCATCCCCACCACAGTCCCCAGAAGTCCCAGAAGCGGAGCGATTGTGGCAGCACCATTTAGAATGCGAATATGCTTTCGCAATTGACTGACCTGCCGTTCCCCGCCATCGATGATGGCCTGCTCTACTTCGACACTACTTTTGCCCCATTTCCGCAAACCGTTGGCAAGAACCAGCGCGATCGGACTGCCGTTGTCCTCGCAAAGCTTGATCGCCATTCTCGGTTCGAGATTGCCTGATTTCAGGTGCTCGAAGAATCGCTTCACAAAGGGATTGGGAATAACCCGACCGTGGCGAAGTACGACCATCCGTTCGATCGTAAACCATAATACGATGATCGAAGTGAGGGCCAGGGGAAAGCGAAATGCCCCCAGCGCAAGCCAGACTTCGTAGGGTTCGGTGGGGATTTTGCCTTCATTCGACCAGACAGCTGCTGTCGTTCCCTTTTCCTCGGGCTCTTCGGCGGAGTCCTGAGCGGAGGCAAGTTTCCAGATCCCCCCCAAAACAATGACGAGCATCAGGCAAAGCGTGAATCCGCGTCTACCGGCCGGACGATGAGATCTGCGCGCAATGGGGGAGGGGAACATCGGTCCGTCTCGTCTGGGATTGGGATTGGGATGGGTCATCGTCACAACATCCTTATCAGGCCGTGAATGGAACGCATTCTACTGACTTGACGGAAAAACCAAATGCCGAATGCATCCGGGAAGAGATTGCCACAGGATCATTCCATTCTCAATGGGACTCCTTGCGGAGATTCGCCTGTATTCTTCGACTCGCGCTCACCCGTCGGAAATGGGGCCGATCAGCAAACTCAAAAAGCGCGAGACTGTTCGAAATCGGACTTCTTCGAGCATTCTTACCCGATTCATTTCGACGCCCGAGGACCGGACAACCAATGATGCCAGACATCGACTTTGCCGCTTTGGTAAAGTGCGATGCCCTCAACTCGACTGATTAGCAGGACTATTCCGCCGTAATCGGGGTAGACGCTTGTGTGCCTCGCGATGCCCGAATCCCTCTGATAAAGTGACGGATTGAAAGTTCGGGTCAGGGATTCGAAGTTCAGGTCAAAACTGCGTAGAGGAAGGCTCAGGGCATGGCGAAGCGGAAAGTCGGAGTTTGGTTGATCGGCGCCTGGGGGGGAGTTGCCACGACCGTTGTTGTCGGATTGGCAGCATTGCGAAAAGGTCTGACAGACACCACAGGATTAGTCACCTCGCTTCCTCCGTTCGCGGGTCTTGACCTGGTCAACTGGGATGAAATCGTCATTGGTGGCCACGAAATTCGCGACACCTCCTACTCGGCCGAAGCCCAGAACCTGATCGAGAAATCTCACGTTTTCAACGAGAAAACACTCGCGGGAATCGCTTCGCAACTGGCAAAGTTCGACGCCAACGTTCGTCCCGGTACGCTGTTCAACGTGGGCTCCCGCATTGAATCCCTGGCCGGTGCGGCCACTCTCAAGACGAAAAAAGAAACTGCCAGCCAAGCTGTGACACGCCTTGCAAAAGACATTGAAACATTCAAAGCCAGCAACAAGCTCGATCGCGTCGTCGTGGTGAATGTCTCCTCGACAGAACCGCCCCCTAAAGAAGAAGTGAAGTCGTGGATGTGGGCTGACGTCCAGAGATCCCTTGCAGCCAAAGGAGACTGCCCGCTGCCGGCCAGTACACTTTACGCCATCGCGGCAATGAAGTGTGGCGCTCACTATGTGAACTTCACCCCCTCAATCGGCTCTGATCTGCCAGGTCTCGACGAATACGCACACCAGCAGCAGGTCCTGCACGTTGGCCGTGACGGGAAGACGGGCGAGACCCTGATGAAAGCCGTCCTGGCACCCATGTTCGCCGCTCGCAATCTGAAAGTGATGAGCTGGGTGGGCCATAACATCTTTGGAAATCTGGACGGCAAAGTCCTGGATGACCCCATCAACAAGGCCAACAAGGTGAAATCCAAGGATCACCTGCTCACAGAGATCCTTGGCTATAAACCACAAACGCTGGTTTCCATCGAATACATCGAATCGATGGGAGATTGGAAAACAGCGTGGGATCACATTCACTTCCAGGGCTTCCTCGGCACGCCCATGGTACTGCAATTCACCTGGCAGGGCTGTGACTCCTTACTGGCAGCACCTCTGGTGATTGACCTGATTCGACTGACCGAACGCGAAGCCCGCCGGGGAAGCAGTGGCGTCATCCCCCACCTGGCCTCCTTTTTCAAGAGCCCCATGGGAACCGATGAACCGGCATTCGCCTATCAGTTCCAGGAACTGATGCGGTGGGTCGAACGAGTGACCGACGAGAATCTCGAAGACTAGCGCAAGTTCATCACCGCTGACTGGCGACTTGATGTGAACTCGCGACAGGAGGCTATGTTTCCGATGCAGATCTCTGCCCTCTGGAATCGGCCCCTGTCGCAGTTCCACTTTCGTTCTCGAGTCGCTCTCGCTGGTGCCCTCGTATTGCTGGCCAGCTTCGTTGGCTGGCAGTATTACCTGGACATCCAGCATCAATTTCTGGCCGACAAACTTCGGGAACTGGGGTGCAGCGCCGAATTCCAGCGAGACGTTTCGACTGCAGGGACGTCCCTTCCCGCCCGTTTGAAACGAGGTTGGACGCGATGGAACTCCCGGCGAATTCGCGATGTCACTTTTCGTTCGCCCGATCCCGATAAACTTGTAAAGGCAATTCAGATCGTCAAGCAGATCGGTTCTCTGGACTCGATCTCATCGTATGAGACCAGGATCTCGATTCATCAAGTCGAAGACCTGCTGACGGGCGTTCGCCCCCGCGCCCTCTATATCCCGAGTGAGCCCCTCCCACGGACCCGCCTTCCGTTCCTTCGAAATCAGACGTTACAGTGGCTGTGCGTTGCAAGAACCCAGTTCTCAAACCCCGCAATTCAGGACCTGCCTGATTCGCTGACGTACTTTGACGCAACCCGCACCAGAATCAACGACGAGGGACTGTCGGGCTTCACTCGGCTAAAGCGCCTGAAGACTTTGATTCTGCGACGAACGCCCACAACCTCAGCCGGGATTGAGCGACTTCAGCAACAGATGCCCTGGTGCAGGATCAGTTGGGAACCTCTCTAGTTCACCGACTGCGAAGATGCGGGGCCGAGGCTTACAGCCCGCCCCCGTTGCAGTGCCATCGCGGCGACCTGATCAACATGCCGCGCGTGCAGATTGGTCAAATTCAACGATCATTCGCGTCGTTCAGGACGACAATCGACGAGCGGCGTCGGTCTGAAAACGATGCCACTACGGGGGCATGAGACGCACCCGGGTTGGCTCAGATTCGCTCCCTGTTTCAGGCAAGCACTTTCCAGGAGTATGAAGCGATCCTTCCGAGTTCTGCTGGAATACGAAGGCGACTTCCCTGGCAGACCATGATTGATGTGCGTCTCTCATCAAGGTCGTCGCCCGAGAATTGGAAGACTTGACGGCAGGGAGAGTGATGGGGTCCGGGGGCAACATCGCAAGCACTGATGTCGCTCGTTCCGCAGCAGCGAATCACCATCGCAAGTCATGCCGACGGTACGAAAACAACGCTGTACGACAGCCATAGGAATGCATTTGGCTACCGACCTGATGACGATTCCGAACCGACGATCGGCGGGACTTCGTCTCCGATGATCGATGACGGGGTTCGACAAATGCAAGCGACCGGCAAGCAGCACTGCTCACCGGTCGCTCTTCATTTCGTGCCTCGACGGAAACGAATCCTCTCTGCGAATCACTCAGCCGCAGCCGTGCTGACGATGACCTTGCTGGGGCGAACAACCCGGTCATGCAAGGTATAGCCCCGTTCGACGTCGTTGATCACGGTCAGTGGGGGATACTCTTTGGAGGGGACCTGGCTGACCGCTTCATGCAGGTTTGGATCGAAGGGCTGCCCTTCGGCCACGATCGCTTTGGCTCCGTGCCCCGCCAGTGCACCATCAATCTGCTTGATGGTCATGAGGAGACCGTTGAGCAGATCGTCAAAGTTCTTCGACTGCGAGGCCGCAAAGACCGCACGGTCCAGACCATCGAATACCGGCAACAGTGACTTCAGCAATGGCAGCGACTGATACTTTCGTTCGTCGTCCATCTCGCGATAGATCCGCTTACGAAAGTTTTCGAGATCCGCCAAAGTGCGGGTCCACTTCTCTTTGTATTGATCTCGTTCCGCAAGTGCTGCTTGAAGTTGTTCTGCCACTGTTGGTGCACCACTTTCGGGAGGAGTTTGTACTGGATCGAGTTCAGGCTTCTCATCCGCCATTATTCAGTATCCTCGTTTACGGTGAAGAACGCTTTCACGGAATCGAAGAAGGTTTTCCGCTTTGCAGAGACCTGCTTATCGTCGAGTTCGGAAAGCTGCCGCAGCAGTTCTTCCTGTTTCTTAGTAAGCTTTTTCGGAACTTCCACGTGAAATTCTACGAGCAAATCGCCCCGCATCCCCCCATGGGGATCGGGCATCCCCTGATTCTTCAGACGAAACACTTCACCTGGCTGGGTCCCTGCAGGGACGGTGATATGATGTTTCCCTGTCAGAATCGGAATATCAAGTGAAGTACCAAGTGCCGCCTGTGCAAAGGTGATCGGCACTTCACACATCAGATTGCGTCCGTCACGCTTGAACAGCGGATGGGTTTTCACACGAATATCAATGTACAGGTCGCCAGCGGGCCCTCCGTTTTCTCCCGCTTCGCCTTCGCCTCGGAGACACAGCTGCATGCCGTTGTCGATCCCGGCGGGGACCTTGACTTCCAGCATGCTGGAACGTCCAACGACTCGCTGCCCATGGCATTCGGTGCATTTTTCTCGGATGGTCGTCCCACGACCACGGCACGAGGGACACGTCGTCTGGACTCGGAAGAAGCCCTGCGACTGGATCACCTGCCCACGTCCGTCGCAGTAGTCGCATTTCTGCGGCTGGGTACCGGGCTTGGCCCCCGAACCGTTGCAGGTGACGCAAGACACATGCTTTTCAATCTCAATTTCCCGAGTGCATCCAACGGCCGCATCCAGCAGTTCGATCGTCAAGGATGTCTGAAGGCTCTCACCTTTCCGACCGCGCGGGCCTGCAGAACCACGACGTCCGCCGCCACCCGCCCCGAAAAGATCACTGAACATATCCCCGAAGGCGTCAAAAATGTCCCCTACGTCCTGGAAGCCACCAGCACCCGCATCAACACCTGCGTGCCCATAGCGGTCGTATCGCGCCTTCTTGTCAGGGTCGCTGAGAACATCGAATGCCTCTGCCGCTTCCTTGAATGTCAGGACGGCCGTTGCGTCGCCAGGATTGCGGTCCGGATGGTGCTTCGCAGCGAGTTTCCGGTAGGCTCGTTTGATTTCTTCAACGCTGGCCGATTTGGCTATACCTAAAACTTCATAGTAATCGCGCTTCGTCGCCATCACGGCTACACTCCCAAACTGCGCTCGACAACAACGGCACTCGTCTTTGTCCAGATACACAACGAACCGCCGGAGATAGCTCCAGCGGCTCGATCATTGTCATGGTTCACAGTGATTCGACAACCCCAAGGCTATCGAATCGCTCCTTCAACCTTGCTCTTGGCCTTCCCGTCGGTGTCGTCACTTCGCGTGACAAGCACCTGGGTGGTCAGCATCAGGCCGGCAATCGAAGCCGCGTTACGCAAAGCACTCTTGACGACCTTGGCAGGATCGATGACCCCCGCCTTGAACATGTCGACGTACTTTCCGGCGTTGGCATCGTAGCCCGTGTTGGTTGGCATGCTGCGAACTTCGTCAGCGACAACGCTGCCGTCGAGTCCACTGTTGCCCACGATCTGCCGGATCGGACCTTCCAGGGCCTTGATGACGATCTGGACGCCGATCTTTTCGTCCCCCTTGACCTTCAATTCGCTGATGGCCTGGATGGAACGAAGCAGTGCAACACCGCCCCCTGGCAGAATGCCTTCTTCGACGGCAGCACGGGTTGCGTGCAGTGCGTCTTCCATTCGTGCCTTGGTCTGCTTCATTTCCGCTTCGGTGGCAGCACCGACGGAAATGATGGCAACTCCACCCGTCATCTTCGCAAGTCGTTCCTGGAACTTCTCGCGATCGTATTCGCTTTCCGTGGCTTCGATCTGGCGACGAATCTGATCGACGCGAGCCTTGATTTGCTCTTTGTCGCCCGCTCCGTCGATGATCGTGCAGGTGTCCTTGGTGACTTCAACTTTCTTGGCCCGGCCGAGGTGAGCAATCTCGACAGATTCCAGCTTGATGCCGAGATCTTCCGAAATCAACGTTCCACCGGTCTGGACTGCCATATCGCCCATCATGGCTTTGCGGCGATCACCGAATCCTGGAGCCTTAACGGCACAGATATTCAGCACGCCACGCAGCTTGTTGACCACCAGAGCAGTCAAAGCTTCGCTGTCGACGTCTTCGGCGACGACCAGCAGCGGCTTGCTGCGCTGGGCAACCTTTTCGAGCAGAGGCACAAACTCTCGCAGATTCGAGATCTTCTTTTCGAAGAGCAGGATGTAGCAATCTTCGAGAATGCACTGCATCGATTCAGGGTGATTGACGAAGTAGGGAGAGACATAGCCCTTATCGAACTGCAGACCTTCGGCCAGTTCGAGAGTGGTCGTGTTCCCTTTTCCTTCTTCCACAGTGATCACGCCGTCTCGACCGACTTTCTCCATCGCGTCGGCGATCAGGTCACCCACCACGCGGTCGTTGTTGGCAGAGATCGCGCCAACCTGGGCGATTTCTTCCTTCTTTTCGACCGGCTTCGCCATCTTTTCGATGAACTCGATCGCTGCGTTCACAGCCTTTTCGATTCCCTTACGAACGACGGTCGGATTGGCACCGAGGGTCAGTCCGCGAAGCCCTTCGCTGTAAATGGCGCGAGCGAGAACCGTCGCCGTCGTCGTCCCGTCACCAGCCACGTCGCTGGTCTTGGAGGCAACTTCGTTAACGAGTTTGGCACCCATATTCTCGTACGGGTCGTCGAGTTCGACTTCCTTCGATACCGTCACACCGTCTTTGGTCACAACGGGGTTACCGAATGACTTGTCAATGATGACATTCCGGCCGGTCGGACCCATCGTCACTGCGACCGCCTTCGCCAGCGTTTCCACGCCGTGAAGCAGCTTGATGCGGGCCCGATCTTCAAACAAAAGTTGCTTAGCCACAACGGGACTCCAGTGGGAAAATGAAAATTCGAGAATGCGAATTCACTGATCACCCCGCGAACCACAGGGGGGGCGAGTTTCGCTCTCCCCCTGGTCGCGTGATAAATCAGCTGACTCCATCAAAGCCTTATGCCAACACCTTCGCGAGGATATCCGATTCGCGCAGAATCTTGATGTCCTTCTTGTCGACTTCGATTTCGGTCCCGCCGTATTTGGAGAACAGAACTTCATCGCCAACTGCAACCGCGATGGGTGAGCGTTCGCCACTGTCGAGCAACCGGCCGGGGCCCACTGCGATGACCTTGCCGCGCTGGGGCTTTTCTTTGGCCGTATCTGGCAGAACGATACCGCCTGCGGTCTTCTCTTCGGCGGACAATGGTTCAACAACAACTCGATCGTCAAGTGGCGTCAATTTCATCGCTTCAATCTCCTGCGAAAGAATTTTGATTCTATTTTCAATTGAAAATCTAATTTGGAATCAGACAGTCGGAAGTCAGTTCTGAACGGCCAGGCTTAGAAGCCTCCCATGCCGCCCATCCCCATTCCTCCCATGCCACCCATTCCCATGCCGCCCATACCACCCATTCCTCCCATGCCGCCGTCGTGATGGTCGTCATGGTGGTGATCGTCGGACTTTGGCTTTGGTGCATCGACGACGATCGAATCGGTCGTCAGCAGCAGGCAGGCGACGCTCGAAGCGTTCTGCAGTGCTGAACGGACGACCTTGGCAGGATCAACGACGCCGAAGTCGAACATATCGCCATAACGCTCGTTCAAAGCGTCGTAGCCGTAGGACTTGTCCTTCGACTTCTTCACGTTGTTAGCGACGACAGCCCCATCCAGACCTGCGTTCTCGGCAATCGTGCGCAGTGGCATTTCGAGCACTGTTTTGATCAGCGAAACGCCGTGTTGCTCGTCGCCATTCAACTTGAGCTTCTCGACTGCGGGGAGGCAGCGGAGCAGGGCGACACCACCACCAGGTACAATCCCTTCCTCGATCGCGGCTCGCGTTGCAGCAAGAGCGTCGTCGATCAGGTCCTTGCGTTCCTTCATTTCAGTTTCAGTGTGGGCACCGACGCTGATCTGAGCGACGCCACCGGCCAGCTTGGCCAGGCGTTCCTGCAGCTTCTCGCGATCGTATTCGCTGTCGGTCTTGGTAATTTCGGAACGAATCTGAGCTGCACGCCCTTCGATTTCCGCCTTCTTACCAGCCCCTTGAACGACGGTGGTATTCTCGGCGTCGATTCGGATCTTCTTGGCAACGCCCAGGTCCGAAAGTTCGACGTTCTCGAGCTTCAGGCCCAGATCCTTGAAGATCGCCTTGCCGCCGGTGAGGACGGCGATGTCTTCGAGCATGGCTTTGCGGCGGTCACCATAGCCGGGAGCCTTGACCGCACAGATCTTGAGGATGCCGCGCATCTTGTTGACGACCAGTGTCGCCAGAGCTTCGCCATCGACGTCTTCTGCAATAATCAGCAGCGGAACGCCCGCCTTGGAGGTCTTTTCGAGCAGCGGAACCAGCGACTTGGCACTGCTGATTTTTTCTTCGTAAATCAGAACGCGGCAGGAATCGAGTTCGACAGTCTGGCTGTCCTGATCGGTGACGAAGTGAGGAGACAAATAGCCTCGCTCGAACTGCATCCCTTCAACCAGTTCGACTTCCGTCGAAATCTGGCGTCCTTCTTCCACAGTGATGACGCCGTCTTTACCAACCTTCATCAGAGCGTCAGACAGAATCTTGCCGACTTCGGGATCATTGTTTCCCGCGATGCTGGCAACTTCTGCAACGCCCTTTCTGTCATTGGCCTTCACTTCTTTCGAGAGCTTTCGCAGCTCTTCGGTCACTGCGTCAACGGCCTTCTGAACACCACGGCTCAGAGCCATCGGATCGCAACCGCTGGCGATGTATCGGAGGCCATTCTTGTAGATCGCCTCAGCCAGAACGGTGGCGGTCGTGGTCCCGTCCCCAGCAACATCGCCCGTCTTAGAAGCAGCTTCTTTCACGAGCTGCACGCCCATGTTCTGAAACTTGTCTTCGAGATCGATGTCCTGAGCGACAGTCACGCCGTCCTTTGTGACTTTTGGTGAACCCCAACCCTTATCAAGAACCGCGTTGCGGCCTCGAGGTCCGAGCGTGCTTTTCACCGCTCGTGACAACTTTGAAACGCCCTCCAACAGGCTTTTCCGGGCTTCTTCATCAAAACTGATCAGTTTGGCCACAGCGACTCCTCAACCAACAAGACAGACTTGATGGGACGACTCATAACTCACAGATGACACCCGAGGCGGTCTCAGGTGAAGTAGATCGATGCGTGTCAGTTCCGCCAACACGGCCGACAATTCGACACACGCACCGACTCAGCAAGCTTCGTGCCGGTAATTTAACAAGAGACACAAGTATCGAATTTATAATAGGTTAAAGACATTACAGCAGAACATCAACAACTCCACGCTGCCATGTTGGCAGCATCAGCGCTTCTGCCGACGGCCTGGCGACATACGAGGTCATTCGCTTGGCTGCCACACTGAGATCACGGTGAGGTGGACCAAAAGCTCCTGTGGGCGTCGCCCTTGCGGAAGGAAGGCCCCCTTCCTGTGCAAAGGGAGGAATAAATTGCTCTATGACTGCACATCGAGATGCAGTAGATACAGCATCGAGGCCACGAAGCAGCGAACAACCGCACACTCCCACCCGCCAGAAATCATTTCACACTTGCCGCTCGGCTCGCTCCGCAAGGATGATCCATGTCGTTCCAATTTTCACTGCAATCCGTTTTGAAAGTCCGTCAGTCCGAAAGAAACGAGCTGCGTCAGGCAGTGTCTCTATTGGAACGCGACCATGCCGCAGCGGTTCAGGCGAGTGAATCACTCCACGTCACACGGGACAAGGTCGTCGAGGAACTTCGCAATCTCAACGACGCAGAGGCGTTGTCACCCGAACAGATCGCCACACGCCAGCGGTACTGCGAACAACTGGGACGCGAACTTCTGCAACTGCAGGCGACCATCCGACTCGCCAAACGGAAATGGGATCTCGGCCTGAAAGAATTAATCGCCGTCGACCAATCGGTCAAAAGCCTGGAACGACTCGCGGAACGACAGCGATCCGAATACCTCCGATCCAGCCTGAAAGCAGAGCGTCTGGAATTCGACGACTCGCTCCGCTCCCACCGCCGGGTTGCGTAGAAGCCGCGTTACAACAGTCGCGGAACCAACCAGACACCCTCGGGACATGTAAGGAACGCAGAGCCTGATCGCCCGCCCTGGTCACCTCGTTTTCCGGCAATCCCGTCAGTCGTGTTTCATCGGCAGCCAAGGGAACAGGAACCTCGAAGAACAGCGAGCATGTCAGACCACCGTCTGCTCGTTGCTTCTTTGCGTCGTAGCGGAGCAGCGACAATTGGTCTCCCTTCCGGCCCGCGTGCATTTTCTTGCTTGCGGCGTCACCCAGACTCGCTCATGTGACAATGGGCCACTAGAATCCCCCGAGGTCCTAGAGATTAACGGCACTTCGGAGATGCGAGAGTGGAACTTCGGCGTAACCCGACGCGAGATGTGAAAATCGGTTCGATCACCATCGGAGGCAATCACCCGATCGCTGTCCAGAGCATGACCGCCACTCACACTCAGAACATCGACGCCACGGTACAGCAGATTGAAGACTTGTTCGCCGCTGGCGCGGACGTCATCCGTGTGGCGGTCGACAACCAGAAGGACGCCGCAGCGCTGGCAGAGATCCGCAAACAAACCAAGGCAAACCTGGTCGTCGACCTACAGGAAAACTACCGACTCGCTGAAATTGTCGCTCCGTCCGTGAACAAGATCCGCTACAACCCCGGGCATCTCTACCACCACGAACGGTCCAAGCCCTGGCAAGAAAAAGTCCAATATCTGGCATCGATTGCCCAAGACAATGACTGCGCTCTGCGTGTGGGAGTGAATTGCGGATCGGTCGACCCTGCCAAGAAAGAAAAATACGACCCCGAAGACAGCCTGACTCCGATGCTCGAAAGTGCCTGGGAACACTGTGACTTTCTCGACGAGATCGGCTTTACGCGTTACTGCGTGTCCCTGAAAGATTCAGATCCGCAAAAGGTGATCGAAGGGAATCGTCGATTCGCGGAAAAGCGATCCGACATTCCATTGCACCTGGGCGTCACCGAGGCAGGTATGCCCCCTGACGGAATCATTAAAACACGTATCGCCTTCGAGCAACTGATCAGCCAGGGAATTGGTGACACGATTCGTGTGTCCCTGACGGTTCCCAACTCCCGCAAGTCCGAAGAAATTGTCGCCGGCAAGAAGATTCTTGCAGACATCGCCGCCGGACGGGTTCGTTCGTTCGTCGACTTCGGACTGAAAACACTCAATATCATCAGTTGCCCGAGTTGCTCACGCGTTGAGAACGAAGCATTCATCGAGCTCGCTCAACAGGTCAAGGAAATGACCTCCTACGCGGAAGACCATGCCGTCACGATTGCCGTCATGGGCTGCCGCGTGAATGGCCCGGGGGAAACGGACGATGCCGACCTGGGACTTTGGTGTGGTCCTAACTTTGTCAACCTGAAGAAAGGGGCAAAGGAACTGGGTGCATTCCCCTACGACGCCATCCTGCCCCGCCTGAAGGAAGAACTCGACCTGGTCATCGCCGAAAAGGCTACTGCTGGAAAGTAAACGTGAAAACGTCCGTGATCGCTGAGAACACGGGCGTTGCATTAATCCGAACATACCGTCGATCACCCGACACGGTGGCCAGAGCACCGAGTCGGACACCTTCATTGATCTGCGTAATGATCGGAGTAAATCCCACTGCGGATCCTCGCTGGGCAATTTGACCAACTCCGCCACCTTGGCCCAGTTGAGCCAGAACCGATCCTTTGACAGGTTGCTGCGTCCCAACCTTGAGCTCACGCTCGGCGAGTTGCCCCTCTATACGTCGTCCCCCGGACAGGGAAAACCGCACGGACTGATCGACCGGACCCAGCAGGATTGTCTCGACCAGTGTCTCCTCGTACGGGGTTCCCCGATTTCGGGTCACGCTCAGTTGAGCCCGCTTACCGACGATGTCTCCTGAAGAATGCTTGATGACAGCACGGTACTCACCCTTGAGCCCTTGAGGGCAGAGGTACTCTTCATAGCAGCGTGCCTGGATTGGTCCGAAGCCATCGTGAGTGAAGATGCCTCCCGCGGTGGTTGCGGGATTAATCGTCGAGCAAACGGTTCCCCCAGGCTCATGAATCTCGAGATCGAGGTCCCCCTGACCGCTCCATTCCAGTCTTACGACCAGATCCAGCCGACGTGCCTTGCGCATGTCCAGATCGAGCTTGAGCGCTTTGGCATGGTCGCCCGCCTTCAGAAGCGCGGTGGACGCATCCGCTGCGGATGCTTCGGCAAGTTGATTCAGTTTTTCGCGACCTTTGGCCCACGAGAACGAAAGTACCTCAGGAGCAGACCAGGCAATTGCGTCATAGTTCTTGGCTCGCACAGCCAATTCCAGGGCAAGTACATAGGCTTCGGGCCGGGAAGGATCCAGAGCCGCGGCCTGCCGATAGAGTTCCAGCGCCCGGTCATAACGTTCGAATCGGGCCAGATAGGCGGCCAGATGCATCATCGATCGGGGATCATTGAGCACCACGTCCTGGCTCGAGAGCAGGACTCGCTCAATCTGAGAATTCGGGCGGCCCGCCGCCTGCATCGACATGGCCAGAACCTGATACATCCACGGTTGAATTTGCCCCTGCAGAATTGCCTGTTCGATACAGCTGATCACATCTTCGTGCTTGCGGCTCTCGACAAGTTCCGCAACGACATCCCGGACCGTCTCAGGCGACACCTCGTCCTGGAAGAATCCAGACCAGAACTCAGCTCTCTCCTTTGCCGTTGACGCCGCGGGTACCTGCGGACTTCGTTGCTGCCGGGTCAGCCGATAAGTGCGATCAGCGAGACTCGTCCGAACGGACAAATCTCGCTGACTTCGCATTCGTAAACTCCGGGCAGAGGCACCCGATTGGGCACTCTTACGTGCGGGGCCTACAGAGTTCGTTTTTTTTTCCGGTTCTGAATGGACTTATTGTCCAACTTGGGTGCACCGGCGGGTGCAGCATCAGCACGCTGTGCGTCATCCTGCTGGAATACCTGTTCGGGGGCGATGTTGAAGAAACCACCACCACCAAACCCGCCGCCCATACCACCCATGCCGCCGCCCATGCCACCCATACCACCGCCCATGCCGCCCATGCCACCCATGCCGCCGCCCATACCACCCATCATGCCACCTCCACGAGGAGCTGTGATCGGCACGGCAAGGTCAGCCACGGGGTAGACGCGGGTCGAGGTTTTCTCTTCCGCTTTTTCCTGAGTCGTGATCTGCATGACTTCATCTTCGATGATATACGTCAACTGCAATCGTTCGAGCATCAGACGAAGTGCACTTCGCAGCGTGATTCCTGTGATATTGAGGTTCACAGGCTGATCGGTACTGATTGCCGCATCCGCAAGAGCAGCATCGTCGATGATGATTTCGATTCCATGCAATTCTTCAAGATAGTCGAGTGCATCTTTCAGCGGCTGGTCAGTGAACGAGACTTCCGTCGACTCTTTCAATGCTTCCTGGATTCGCTGTTCCCGTGGGCTGTCTTTCTTCAGATCAACCTGAGCCCATTTCCGTCGACGTTCCGTCAAAGCTTTCCAGACTTCGGCGTTCGGGAATCGAATGGGGGGCTCATCAGGGAATGGAATGTGCGCCACTTCGACTTGATAAAGCGCTTCGAGGAACTGGTCTGCGCGTCGAGCACGCAGGCGATTTGCACGAGCAATCTGGTGTGCCGCTTCCGCACTGAATCGAGCGACGGCCGAGGTACCTTCACCAGGTCGAAGCATAATAGCAACGTCAGCCACATTCTGGGCTTCGCCGAACGCATCTTCGCGACCGTGGAAACCTTCCGACATCAACGACCGGACCCGATCGATCAAGCCTTCCAGTTTTTCTTCTTCGAGCTGCAACTGCTCAGTCAGTCTTCGCTCCGCTTCGATCTGCGACATCCGTTCGGCGAGGTGAACTCGATCCTGAGCTTCCTTATCCATCCGATTTTTCATCTGGTAGATTTCGCTCTCCAGACGCTTCTGCATGTAGTTCCGGTCTTCATCAGCGATGTCTGACGACGACTTGACCGCAGTTTGTACTTGTTTCAAGTAGGCAAGACCCGATTCGGGATCGCTCGCTTGGCGAGCCTTGTTGATCGCGTTCCCGACCTCGTTTTGCAGCTTTTGAGTCTTAACACGGATCAATTGATCTTGATCCCGCGTCAAACTTGAGTCATCGAGTGCCTCACTACGCGAATCGAGATTGCCGGGAGCGGGTGCGGCAGGAACCTGCGATACCTGCATCACCTGAAGCCGCGCGGAAGAGCTGGCCAGCGTCTTCGCGGCCACATTGGAAGGATCAACTTGCGCGATTCGCTGAGCGAGTTCGGCAGCCTGCTTCGCCTGGCCCCGTTCGAGCTGTTGAGCACCGAACTGCAGGGCCGCGTCCATCGAGTTCAGGAATCCATCCTGGTAGACATGCATCAGGTCAGCGCCCGCAAGCGAGTTGCTCAAACCCTGGTCCTGATCGGCCTGCTCCGCAACGGCCACCAGAAACGCGCTCCCTGGTCGTTGTACGGGAGCGGACAACTTCCATTCCATCGTTTCCGCAGCGTCGGCTCCGGTGAAGACAACCCGGGAATTCGCAGACAGTTCGCCGCGAATCACGTGGATTGTTTCACGATCACTGCGGAGTGGCAGTGCGGGAAGGGTAGATTCGATGTCACCAGTCAGCTCGACCTGATTGGGGAAGTAGACCGGCTGCTGCACGGCCAGGGCGAGTTTCTCACCCGCACTGACGGCAAACTGGGATTCGGCATCGGAGCGATTCTTTTCGGTCGCCTCATCAGATTTTCGCGGCACATCTTTTCGATTGTCGAAGTTGACATACCCACCAGTCTGATGTGCCAGGATTCCCAGCAACTGGAGATTCATCTGTGGTCCCACGCCGTAGCTGTGGAACGCAATCTTCTCTTCACGCAGGTCCTGGACCATGCTGAGCAGTTCTTTAGATTCCAGCAGATCAGCAGTGCTCAGGCCATCACCGATGTAAGTGATCGACGCGTTCCGTCCTTCTTCGGCGGAAGCAAGAGCCGTGCTGACCAGTTCTTCCAGGTTGGTCGCGCCAAGAGGGACTCGGCTTTTCAGCGCGGCGATGGCATCCATCACCGACGAACTGCTCGGAGCGGACATGCTGGCCATCAACGGTTCAGCTTGCACATCAATGGCGAAAATTCGGACACGATCCTGCTGAGGCAACGACTTGATCATCGATTCCAGCACACTCAGAGCATGGACCCGATGCGCCCCGATCTGACTGGCGGACGTATCAATGAAGACCATGTGGTCGTGAGCGGTCACGCCCAGTTGTGGCTGCTGCAATCGGAAAAGCAGCGCCTGGACGGCATCGCCATTACCCTGAACGTGCTTCAGCACGGGTGCGGGCGAAGAAACTTCGAATGCACTCAAGTCCATCACGCCAAAACTGGCGGCTAACACCGGAGCCCAGAGCAGTCTTTTGAAAATTGATCGGTTCATGACAAAGTTCCTCGCTTCTGGTGAGAGTCCAGCACCTGAAACGATTATTTCCAGGTTAGTGCGGCGCGTGGGAAATGCAGTTCAATCCTAACGGGTCTCGCGAGGCGAAGGGAAAGAAAATCCCTTCATCTCACGCAATTTGTTCATCACATCCGTACCGGAGAGGGGCGGAAGCGGAGCATCAAAACTCACTATCGGGCTTTTTTGTTGTCTGTTGTTTCACCAAGGATGACCATTCGCTGCGCGTCCAGCCTTCGCAAGCGAGAGATCGAATAGATACGGACGACCTTGTTCCGATACGTCAAATGGCCATTGTTGTCGTACCCCAGCAGGTTTGTATCAACCCAGTCTGCCAGGGAGTCATCTTTAATGCTGTACTTCTTCAGTTGGTAGGCCGCCGTGCTGAGCGCGGCAAATGTTTCCGGATCGACACCCTGGCCGCTTTCCAGATCTTCCTTGGCGTTGATGCCACCCACGAGAACAGCGTACGAGTTGACCCCTTTCGTTACCGATTCGTAACGGGATTCGAGCTTCAACTGCTCCATCGCCTTCTTGAGTGCATCATGGGCTTCGACAATTTTTTTCGTCGATTCTTCAGAGACAGAAACGTCGTCCGGCTGAGCATGTGCGAGCGGGAAAACCTGGGTTGAGCCCAAAACGTATCCGAACGCGACCAGACTGGTGGCCGTCAAAACCCACGCTGCACTTCGCATCAAGTCGCTCCTGTTTGGTGTCGATTGCATTTTTCGAAAATATCGCCGACGACGACTGCTTTCCACAGGATTTTCAGGAACCACTTGCACAAATTCGAACTTCGTTCGGCGCTTGAGTGGGGTTGAAACGAATCCTATCAACTTCACGTCAGCCAGACGCTGACAACCGCCTCTCAGGCGGCCCGGTCATGCGCCTGAAAGTCTTCCGTGATTGGAGAGTTCCGAGACCAATCGCCCCCTTGCAGTTCCAGAGTCCGGCGTTTTTTGCCTGCGGGACCCAGGTGAAAACTGACAAAGACAAAAAAGGCAGATGTCGCAAGCACGAGAACGCATAAACCAATTGCGGTTTGATCGTCATTCGCGGACTGCAGGAGATTGAACATGCGGACCTCCGTGAAAATCAACTGAATGCACTGACAGATTTCATCTCATGAATTCGGTTTCGTGCCGATGAGCCTTCAATCTTGTCGAAGGAGAGGTGCCTGATTCAGCAGATCGATCGCTCAAAGAACGCTCTATGGCGATGGGTCCGGATGTAGGGGATGGGAGCGACTGCTTGCCCGAACCTGAAATCCAACTGGAGAATTGATCGAGGAAAACACCCCGTAACGGCTTGCAATTTTTGCACATACTCGCAAGGCCGGAGACTGGTCACATAACCCTCGTTTAGAAAGCGAGTTACGTAAAAACAAGTCACCTTTGAACTTTTTTTTGATCTAAGTGTCTCTTTTGCACGTACTATAAGTAGTGGCGACGAGTGCTGTCAGTCGCACGTGATCAGACCGGCATCTGCTTTGCATATAGCCTGTCCGTCAAGTTCGCTCTGTCAGACTGACAATTATGTTTGAAACCTGTCCTCAACGACGGGAGGTAAATCATGCAACGCTATCGTAACCCTGCTCTGAAACAACTTCGCGACCAGCAGATCAAGTATGCTCCTCGCGATGTTCAACTGACGCAGATTTCCCGCGCTGAACGCCTGATGGACGAACTGAATCCAGCAGGAACCTATCGATATCCCGAGATTTGCGAAAAGATCACCACGTATCGTGGAGAAATGTATCCGGATCTCGTCGTCAGCGGTGCTGAAGCTGTCCATGACCTTCGCTGTTTCGTGGAAGATCTGTCTGAAAACGCCGATATTTCCGCGGATAGCGCCGGGGAAGAAGTCTGGACCGTTGAAGACGTCAGCAAACGATTTAACGTTTCGTCCAAGACCGTTTCCCGTTGGCGAGATCGAGGTCTCGTCAGTCGGCGATTTCGCTTCGGTGGGCGAAAACGCGTCGGTTTTTTGCGTTCCTCAGTCGAACGCTTCGTCACCAAACATGCCGAAGATGTCGATCGTGGCTCTCAGTTCAGTCAACTGAGCGTGGAGGAACGAGAAAAGCTGATTCAACGTGCTCGCCGGCTCGCCAAGGCCGGGGGCTGCCCCACCGAAATCAGTCATCGGCTGGCCCGCAAGTTCCGCCGATCGCCGGAAACGGTGCGGTACACCCTTAAGAACTATGACAAGGATCATCCCGAAGCAGCGGTGTTCCCCAATGCTCTGAATACCATTACTGAAGAGCACAAGCTGGAGATCTATCGCAGCTTCCGCAAGGGTGTTCCTGTCGACGAGATTGCCCAGAAGTTCGGGCGGACTCGAGCCAGCATCTATCGGATGGTCGCAGAAGTGCGAGCCGAACAACTGCTCGAAAAACCGATCGACTTCATGAGTTCGCCGATGTTCGAAGAAGCGGACGCTGCAGCCAAAATCCTTCAGCCAGCTCCTGTGGCTGAAAAGAAATCGGCTCCAGTGAAAACCCCGCCTGGGCTGCCACCCTACTTGAACAGCCTTTACGCGGTGCCACTTCTGACGAAGGACGAGGAAGTTTACTACTTCCGTAAGATGAACTTCCTGCTGTATCAAGCTTCAAAGCTCCAGGGACAGATCGATCTCACTCAGCCGAAAACCAAAGATATGGACGCCATCGAGCGTCTGATCGGGCAAGCCAATGAGGTCAAGAATTTCTTGATTCGCAGTAACTTGCGTCTGGTGGTGTCGATCGCCAAGAAGCACATGAAGCCGAACTCGAATTTCTTCGAGATGGTCAGCGATGGTAACATTTCGTTGATTCGTGCCATCGAAAAGTTCGACTACACGCGTGGGTTCAAATTTTCGACCTACGCAAGTTGGGCCATCATGAAGAACTTCGCTCGGTCGATTCCTGCCGAGTACACCCAATTGGAACGTTTCCGAACGGGGAATGAGGAAGTTTTCCACCAGGCATCCGATCCTCGCAGCGAACGTTTGAACGAAGAAGTCGTCAACAAACGCCAGCACGAAGCTCTGATGCAGATTCTTTCACAGCTTGATCCTCGAGAACGGGACATCATCGTTTCGCGGTATGGCCTGAAAGAAGGAAAGCCCGCTCAAACACTCGAACAGGTCGGACAGAAGCTGGGCGTCACAAAAGAGAGAATTCGTCAACTGGAATCTCGGGCACTCCAGAAGCTTCGCAAGATCGCCGAAGACGAACATCTCGACGTTCCGGGTATCTAGTCTGATCGACGCTGAGTTCCTTTAATAACCGGTTACTTTAAAAGCGGCGTTCTGTTGGAAACGACAGAACGCCGCTTTTTTTACGTACACCGCCAATTTCCTTCTCCCAGCGAGCTGGGTTACGCGACCTCGCTGGGAGGCCGCTCATCGGGATGCCACCAAGAGTGAACAGCTGCAGCGACAGTGTCACATGTCATTGACGAGTGCTGAGGTCTCGGCAATCTCATCCGCCAGCTCCATCCGCTCCTTGTCAGAAAGGATGAGGCTTTGGACAGTTGCCAGAGAGCGGCTGGCAGCCGCGGATTTCTTAAGACGCGCGGCCAGTTCGGCGTGATAGATCAGCGCTCGGGCTCGTGCGAAAGGGGGTGCATCGGGGAACCGTTTTAATCCCGTCTCCAGAGTCCGGTAGGCCTTGCGATCATCGCCGTGCGCATCTGCCAGTCTGGCCGCCAAATCAAGGAAGTGCGAGAGATCTTTGACCGATTTCTCGTCGATCTCGGCATCCTCTTCCGTCTCGCCGAGTCGGGAAATACGCAACCAGTTCCCCCCAACGTCGACAACACTGAAACCATAGACGGTGCCGAACCGTTTGCGAGGACGCACGATTCGCGGAATTCCTGAGATGGGTAGCTTCTTGTACGCCGAGCGCAAACCTTCGGCGAACGATCGGTACAGTTCATCGGGGTCGGGAACACAGATAATAACACTCCCATAGGACCGCTCAGGATCAAATCCCGCCATCCCAAACAAGTGAATGTGCATCCCGTCTCTGACCACGACGGCATACGGGTTGGGCCTTACCTGACGATACGTCTTCACGAATCCAAGGACTGCGTAGAACTCGATGGCCTCGTCAATATCGCGACACGGAAGTATCGGATACATACGCTCGTTCGCCATACGATCACCTCGGTGACAGGAAAAGCACAGCGCGAGCACTCCATCGGTACCGCACTGACAATCACGTTAGCCACGCGGGAAAGACTTTGCGAGATCAGGCCCAATCTGTCACGTTGAGTCTCAAGTACGACCGACGGCACGTACACTCCAGGAAATTACCGACTGCCCATGGGCTCAATGCCCTCGCCAGCAGGGAATCCGGCGCCCAAGGCCCATTTGAAGCGTCTGCCGAGATGACATCCAGACAGGAATGTTCCTACGGTCACAAGGTGCGTCGGGGCAGCAAAGCGTTCCCGCCGGAAAGCAGAAGAGACAGAGCAGACACGGGGTATGCTCTGTCTCACATCTTCGTTGAGCCGCTGCAAACGGTGACGGCAACAACGCGGTCGACGTTTCCACATCCGTCCTGCAAAGCAAACCGAGAAGCCGCAAACCTGCGGCTCCTCAATAGCTCTTGTTACTGCAGCCCCGGAATTTCGGCGGTCGCTATCGTTCCCGCAATCATTCCGCAGTAGCGGACTTGGGCCACAGTATCAGAAATCCAATGGCGCCGGCGATCAACGAAGCGACAAAGATCGCGATCTTGGCAGCCGCGTACGTCGCCTGATCCGGGAAGGCAATTCCGGCGATGAACAAGGACATCGTGAAACCAATACCCCCCAGTGCCCCCGCACCACACAGTTGTCTCCATGTGTAGGCATCCGGCTTGTCCGCGATACCGCTACGAACGGCCAGCCACGACGCGGTAATAATTCCGACCGGTTTACCAATAATCAGCCCCAGTGCGATCGCTGCAATCAATCGACCCCGCCCTTCAAGGACGCCGGGTGTCCAGGTGACTCCCGCATTTGCTAATGCGAAAATCGGCAAGGCCACGTAACTCGACCAGGGTTCAACCGAACGAAGCAGCCGGTCGTTTGGTGACTCCATGCGATTATAAATGGCGTCCAGCGTGCGAAGCGTTCCTTCAGAGGGACCATTTCGCATTGCCTCCCCGGCGTGACTCTCCTCGCGGTTGATCACTGCCGAAGCCTGAGTGAGCAGCGCCTTGAGATTCGCGGGAGGTCGCGCGGGAATCAGGATGGCCATAATCACTGCTGCCAATGTCGCATGCAGCCCCGCTTCGTGAAGGACAAACCACAGGGCCACGGCGCACACGGCGTAGGGGAGTGAGCGATACACACCGATCCGATTGAGTGCCACAACAACGGCAGTCACAGCCCCCCCCGCGATCAGATAGAGGGTGTTGATCGACTCTGTATAGAAGAACGCGATAATCAGAATCGCAACGACGTCATCGATGATTACGGCAGCCGTCAGAAATACTCGCAGCGCAATCGGAACGCGGGAACCGAGCAGTACGATCAGAGCCACGGCAAAGGCAGTGTCGGTTCCAATCGGAATTCCCCACCCCTGTCGCAAGTCTGCCGGCACGATCGAAGCGTAAATGATTGCCGGAAGCGCAATCCCGCCAATCGCAGCGATCACCGGTAACGCCCCCGAACGAAATGTCGCCAGATGACCGACCGTAAATTCGCGTTTGATTTCCAGACCGACAACAAAGAAGAACACGGTCAGCAACCCGTGGTTGACCCAGTGCAGCAGCGAATGAGAAAACTTCATGCTGCCCCAGATGAAGCCCAACTGCTTCTGCCAGAGGGCTTCAAACGCAGAGCTGAGGGGAGAGTTGCTCAGCACGATCGCCAGCAGCGTGGCCAACCCGAGCAACAGGCCTGATGAGGGTCCCCAATGAACAAAGTTGAAGGCCGCAGCCTGGATCCGATGCCCAAGTGGCGCAAGCATCGCGTCGGCAAGTGAGCTCTCATCCCACGTGTCTGTGTATCGACGTCCGTTGATAAAGAACGCAGGCGTCTCAATGACACCACTGCGATGAGCGCTGTCAACGTCTTCCTGCACTGCGAGTCTGGCCGCTTCGGCTCGTGGAGTACCCGCCAGAGCATCGTCGGTGACGCCGTACTCCCGCGCAGCCTCTTCAATGCCCGCGTTATTTAACGTCGGACCTCGCTCCATGAACGACTCATGCAGGTCCCAGAAATTCCCCGTAGTGTCAAAGACGCGTTCGGCGACCTCTGCGGCACGCTGTGCATCCGGCTTTCCCTCAACGGGCAGATGCCTGAAAACATACCGCATGCGATCACCAAATCGATTGCGGAGTGCTTCGACCACCACGTGAACGGCACGACAGCGGTAGTCCGCATAACTGCCGTACTGCACGAGGGTCATTTCCGCGTCTGGAGGTCCCAGGATGTGATCGTGAAGAGGATCGACAGGAGGATCAAGCTGTCGTACTGCGGCAGGCGTCATTGATGAACTCCTTGATTCACTGGATGGTGTGTCTCGCGAGATTACGTAAACGATGGGAGAGTGGCTTTTGCCCGATTCGGTATTCGGACGGAGCAAACAGATTACGCACAGGATCGTGACTCGGTTCAGAATCGAGTCACTCCTATTTGGATCGAATGAGGTCCCTCATTCGACAGTCAGTCGCCAATGCTGCGCATTCCGGGCCCTGCGTGAACCCGGAGATGGCTGATGACAGACTCACATGAATTGAGAGAGATGAGCTCAGTCCTCTGGGGTCGGCGCGTCTTTGCTTCTGGATATATAAACAGAACAGGGAGCATTATGCGCGACAAACATGGATACGGACCCCATGAAGAATCGGCGGATGGGGCCATACCCGTGCGAGCCGACAACGATCAGATCGGCCTGCCAGTCTTCGGCTTCACGGACAATCCCATCCTTGGGATTTCCCTCCAGCAATTTCGACTGAACTGTCAGGTGCGGCGCAGCTTTTCTCAGTCGCGCTGTGGCTGCCTGCAAAACCCCAGTGACTTCCTGCCGCTGTTGCTGAACCAATTCATCGTAGGCGGTGGAACTGCCTGGCATACGGCCCCGCCCGAGAGGCGCATCGACGATCACCACTTTGACAATCGTTTCTGATGGCCACGGCATGCGACTTGTCTCATCGATCGCAGCATCACTGCACCGAGAGCCATCAACTGCCAGTAGAATTCTCATCACAAACCTCTTTAATGGGAGTCGAATTCAAGTCAAAAGTAGAAAGCGGACCACGGAGAAAAACACAATCCGTTCCTGCAAAACGGGAAGCCAGTTCCGCGCTTGCGACAGGAGTTTTCTGCCCACGTTCAATTGTTGCTGAATGCGGGTAGCCAAATCGTGAAATGTGGATTATGAAACGAGATTATCGTCATCCGCCGACACCGTCCGAGCGTATTGTTGCAGGTCGAGCTCTGAAGGGAAGGCTTCTCCCTACCAGGAATTGGCCAGAAGTCAATTGATTTTTAATTTTCGAGAATTGAAGAGAAACTCAGGCCCGCTGAATGGGTAGAGTCCAGAACGACAAACGATGCAAAAGTCACGTCCCCGCAACACACCTGGCTTTAAGCGCAGGTGATATGAACTGAGGTTGGATGATTTTTAGAAGATCCACTATTCCGACGGCTCCGAGTCTGTCGGTGCTCGCCACAACCGGGACAGAGAACGCAGGAGATCGGAATGAGTGAAACTCATCGAGTGCACGGTACCGTCATTTCGGTACGAAGCAGCGTTGTGGATGTGCATTTTCCTGCTCAACTTCCCGAGCTCAATTCCGAATTGCGTGCAGGACCGGACGATTCCATCATCATCGAGGTCGTCACGCATTTGACGCCCCAGATCGTGCGTGGCATCGCCCTGACTCCGACAGCCGGATTGGCACGGGGTTCCACCGTTGTCGATACCGGCCACCCGCTGTTGGTTCCCGTGGGACAACGCTTACTCGGGCGCGCCGTGAACGTGTTCGGAAAGGCTCTCGACGAAAAGGAGGAACTGACCGATGGCATTCGACGGCCACTGCACAATCCTCCGATCTCGTTGGCTCGCCAGGGAACCACAACAGAGATTTTCGTCACAGGGATCAAGGCAATCGATCTGCTGTCACCGCTGGAGCGGGGTGGCAAGGCAGGGCTGTTCGGAGGAGCCGGTGTCGGTAAGACCGTGCTCATTACCGAATTGATCAACAATGTGGTCGGCCGTCATGATGGTGTCACCATCTTCTGCGGTATTGGCGAACGATCCCGCGAAGCAGAAGAGCTCTACCGCGACGTCGATGAAGCGGGTGTGCTCAAGAGTACCGTCCTGGTCTTCGGTCAGATGAACGAGCCTCCAGGTGCGAGATTCCGCGTCGGTCATGCCGCGTTGACGATGGCGGAATACTTCCGCGACGATCACAAGCAGGACGTCCTCCTGTTGATGGATAACATCTTCCGGTTTATTCAAGCCGGATCCGAGGTCTCCGGGCTCTTAGGGAGACTCCCCTCTCGCATGGGATATCAGCCGACGCTGGGGACTGAGCTGGCGGAACTGGAAGAACGGATCTGCACCACCAACGAGGCCGCGATTACCTCGGTTCAGGCGGTCTATGTTCCCGCAGATGACTTCACAGACCCGGCGGTCACACACACCTTCGGACACCTCTCATCGCTGATCGTCCTCTCTCGCGATCGGGCGAGTCAGGGCTTTTATCCCGCGATCGATCCTCTGCGCTCAGAATCCAAAATGTTGACGCCTCCCCTCGTGGGAGAACGTCACTACAACGTCGCCCGACGCGTTCGAGAGACACTGGCTGGCTACGAAGATCTCAAAGACGTGATCGCCATGCTGGGACTGGAAGAGCTTTCCCGCGACGATCAGAAACTCGTCCACCGTGCGCGACGGCTCGAACGATTCCTCACTCAGCCCTTTTTCACAACGGGCCAGTTCACAGGCCGCGAAGGAAAAATGGTCGATCTGGAAGATACGCTGACCGGTTGTGAGCGGATTCTGAATGACGAGTTCTCTGATTACCCCGAACGGGCGTTGTACATGATCGGTACTATTGACGAGGCGCGCAAATCATGAGCATGCGCGTCAAAATTGTGGTCCCGTCCGGCATTTTTCTGGAGCAGCGCGCGCTCAAAGTCGTCGCGGAAGCAAAGAATGGATCCTTCTGTCTGCTCCCTCGCCATGTCGATTTTGTCACGGCACTGACGTCCGGAATTCTTTCTCTGACACCAGATCTTTCTGCAGAAACGGACCCACAAACAACTCAAGACGATGCCAGTGATCTCTACATCGCCATCGATGAAGGAATTCTTGTCAAACGGGGCGCCGACGTCCTCGTGTCGACGTGGAATGCAGTACAAGGTCCGTTAGGAGAGCTCAACAAAGCCATACAGGCTCAGTTTGCCGCCCTGGGAGAAAAGGAACAACAGGCACGACTGGCGCTCGAACACCTCGAGGCCAGCCTTGTCCGCCAGGTCCTGGGGCGGGAAGGAGGAGGCTATGTCTGAGCAACCTCGTGACCGCAACGCGCCTCTGGATGATCCGCAACTCGTATCTCCCAACCTCGACCGCTTCCGAAAACAAATTGAAGCCCGCGAACAGCAGAAAGTCTCTGCGCGCCAGCACAAGGACCATACGCTGCTGGTGGGATTCAGTGCCTTTGGAGCAGTCGGATGGTCCATCGCCGTCCCGACGCTGCTTGGTGTGATACTTGGACTCTGGCTTGATCGAAGATTCCCCGGCCACTTCTCATGGTCGTTGGCGATGCTATTAGCCGGCGTCACATTAGGCTGCCTGAGTGCCTGGCTTTGGGTCAGTAAAGAACAGCAGTCTATCGACAATCGGAGGAATGATTCTCATTGACGACCCTGGACTTTATCTACCTGGTACTGGCCTTCGGGGCTGGACTGGCCGTCGGGTTGCTCTACTTCGGCGGCCTGTGGCTTACCATCCAGCAGCTTCCCCGAACACGCATGCCCGTACTACTCGTCATGACCAGTGCGATTATCCGCACTCTGGTGACGATCGGTGTGTTCTATCTCATCATGGGGGACCGCTGGGAACGGGCAATCGCCTGTCTTGTTGGCTTTATCACGATGCGGCTGTTCTGGGTTGCCTCAGTTCGATCTCTCCAGGCAAGTGAGTCATCCATTCGTAAAGAAGAAATGCCGCAATGAATATTACTCCCGACACGATCATCTACTTCCAGGCAGGGTTCGTGAAAATCAATGCGACCCTGGTCTTTACCTGGCTGGTGATGTTCCTGCTGGCAGCAGGATCATGGTTGATCACTCGAAATCTCTCGAGCGGCACAAATCTCAGCCGAGGGCAAAATCTGCTCGAAATCATCGTCAATATGATCCAGAGCCAGTTGCGCGAAGTGACCGAGCAAGACCCCGGTCGCTTCCTGCCCTTTATCGGCACCTTGTTCCTGTTCATTCTGACCTGTAACACCCTCTCGATCGTTCCCGGCTTTCATCCCCCGACCGGGTCCCTCTCAACGACCGGGGCACTGGCACTATGTGTGTTCGTCGCTGTCCCTTACTTCGGTATTACCTCCCGAGGCTGGAAAGCCTACCTGGGTGATTATCTCAAGCCGACTCCCATGATGCTCCCCTTCAATATCATGGGCGAACTGACCCGGACCTTATCTCTGGCCATCCGTCTTTTCGGCAACATGATGAGCGGTTCGATGATCGCAGCAACCGTGCTGGCAATTGCGCCGCTGCTGTTCCCGATTGTGATGAATGCCCTGGGGCTGCTGCTCGGTGTCATTCAAGCCTACATCTTCTCAATCCTGGCTCTGGTCTTTATTGCCTCAGCAAGCCGCAGCCATGATCAATTACATGCAACGCAGGACCTCACCTCAGAAAACGGAGATCTTTCATGAATAGTGTCGATTTGATCGGCATGGTTTCGATCATCACGGCGGGCGCAACGATTGGATTTGGTGCGCCGCTGACTGCAATTGGTGAAGGGTATGCGATTGCCAAAGCCATGACGGCACTGGCACAGCAGCCGGATGCTTCACCTACGATCACGCGAACGCTGTTCATCGCGATCGCCATGATCGAATCCTCTGCCATCTACTGCTTCGTGGTGTCGATGATCCTCATCTTCGCAAACCCATTCTGGAATCACGTGGTTCAAGCTGCAGGAGGCCAGTAGTGCAAATCGACTGGTTTACCCTGATCGCACAGATCATTAACTTCGCCATCCTGGTCTGGCTGCTGCATTACCTGCTGTACGATCGAATCGTCCGGGCAATGGACGAGCGAGAGAAAAAGATCGTCAGCCAGTTGGAATCCGCCGCCGAAGAACGTAAGGCGGCAGCGGCCGAGAAAGAGACATACCGCGCCAGGATTCACGAAGCAGATCAACAAAAGCAGGCAATGCTGGCCGAAGCCAAACAGGAAGCCGAGGCCTATCGACAGCAGTTGATCAAGAAAGCGGAAGCGAATTCCGAAGAGGTCCGCTCGCAGTGGTACGAAGCCCTTGAGCGGGAACGGACGGAAATCCTCGACGACGTACAAGAGAAAGTCGCTCAGCAGGTCGTCTCGATCACGCGCCACGCGATGAATCAGATCGCCAACACCGATCTCGAATCGCACGTTCTGAACGCCTTTCTGAACCATTGGGATGCACTCGATGAACGCGAACATCAGGCGATGGTGAGTGCCGCCCGAGAAGCGTCAGGACACGCCGAAGTAAGAACCTCATTTCCCGTCGCGGAAGATCTGCGCGAGCAACTCCGAACACATCTCGCCGAGTCACTCAAGCAGGACTTGGAAATCGAATTCACGACGATTCCCGAGTTGATCTGCGGAATCGAGCTCCGAATCCAGTCCCAACGCCTGGTCTGGAGTCTCGATTCCTACCTGACAGACCTCGAGAACGTGATCTTTCAATCCATTGAAGAAAAAGTGATCGAGCATGGTAAGCCCCAAAGCGATAAAGCCTGAACAAGCCCCTGTGCCCACGATGCCCACCGTGCAGCCTAATCTGACTTCGACTTTGGCTGAGACGTTCGCGCTCATCGATCACAGCCTTTCACGGTCGCAGTCAGAACTCGCCACTCAGGAAGTCGGACGAGTCATCTCTGTCGGCCAGGGAGTCGCACAAGTCCGCGGGATTCCCGGAGTACAGGCCGAGGAACTGATCCGCTTTCACGGCGGTACTCTGGGGATGGCTTACAACCTGGACCCTGAGGAAGTTGGCGTAGTGCTGCTCGGGTCGAGCAATAAGTTGATCGCAGGAATCCCTGCCTATCGAACGGGACGCATCCTGGATGTTCCCGTCGGCGATCAATTGATCGGCCGGGTCGTCAGCGCACTCGGGCAACCCCTCGATGATCAGGGCCCGTTACGCATGCCACTGCGACGGACGATCGAACGGCCCGCACCACCGATCATGCATCGTGCTCCGGTGACGAAGCCGCTGCAGACGGGGATCAAAGCCATCGATTCACTTCTGCCCATTGGTCGCGGCCAGCGGGAATTGATTGTTGGCGACCGCCAGACCGGTAAAACCGCAATTGCCCTCGATACCATTCTCAACCAGCGGAATACGAATGTCCTGTGTGTCTACTGCGCGATCGGACAACGCAACTCAGCCGTCGCCAAGTTCCTCGCTCAACTTCAGCATTATGACGCCCTGAAATACACACTGGTCGTCGTCGCCTCGGGGGACGACTCACCGGGAGTCCAGTTCATCGCACCGTACGCTGCGACCACAATGGCCGAGTACTTCATGGAGCAGGGACGGGATGTCCTCATTATCTATGATGACCTGACGCGACATGCCCGTGCCTACCGCGAGCTCTCATTGCTGCTCCGTCGACCGCCCGGCCGCGAAGCTTACCCCGGCGATATTTTTTATCTTCATTCCCGGTTGCTGGAACGCTCGACACACCTGCGCGAAGAATATGGGGGCGGTTCGCTGACGGCACTGCCGATTGCAGAAACCCAGTCCCAGAACATTTCGGCTTACATCCCCACAAACCTGATTTCCATCACCGACGGACAAATCGTGCTCTCGCCGGATCTGTTCCGCAAAGGAAACCTCCCCGCCATCGATGTCGGAAAATCCGTCTCCCGAGTCGGGGGCAAAGCACAACTCCCCTGCTATCGGTCCGTTGCCGGGGAACTGCGACTTTCCTACTCGCAGTTTGAAGAGCTCGAAGTCTTCGCCCGCTTCGGCACCCGCATCGATGACGAGACCCGCAAGTTGCTGGAACGGGGTCGACGCGTCCGCGAAGTCTTTAAGCAGATGCAGTATGAAACCATGCCGCCGGCCGAACAGGTGGCCGTCCTTCTGGCGGCAATTGAAGGAGTGCTGAATCAGGTTCCTCTGGCCAACGTTCACAAAGCAGAACAAGCCATCTGCGAGGCGGTCAACGCAAACCTTTCCGACCTGCTCGCCCGGATGACCTCCGCCGAAAAACTGATGAAGGAAGATCGCGAAGAACTGCTGAAAGTCGCCGCCGCTGCGATCGAGAGCCTCAAGGAGTAAGAACCGTCATGGCACAAACCCTCGAGGCAATGCGACGGCGAAAAGAGAGCGCCAGTGACCTGTACTCGGTCGTGCGCGTGATGAAAGCCCTCGCCGCCGCCAATATCCGGCAGTGCGAAAAAGCGGTCGAATCGCTCCACGACTATGCCCGGACGGTCGAAGACGGTCTCCAGATCGCCGTTCGACATCGGGCCGGGATGCTGGGGAACGATCCTGTGCCCGGCAAACGCTGGTGCGTCGTCGTCTTTGGGTCGGACCAGGGAATGTGCGGCTCATTCAACGAACAGATCACTCAGTACGCATTGGAGGAATTCCGCACGCTCACGAGTAGTCCCGAGGATCTGACTTTGCTCGCCGTCGGTCTCCGCATCGTCGGACGACTGGAAGATGCAGGCTATCCCATCGCTGAGGATTTGATGGTCCCCAGCACGATCGACAACATCACACCTCGTGTGAATGACCTGCTGCTGAAGATTGAACAGCTCCGCTTCCAAAAGGGAATCAACCAATTCCTGCTCATCCACCATCGCCCCGCCGGGTCATCATTCCAACCTGACAAACGACAGTTGTTGCCCATCGACCGGAAATGGCTTCACGATCTGTCCCACAAAAAGTGGAACTCCCAATCCCTTCCCACCTACACACTCGAATGGGAACAGCTCTTTTCATCGCTTGTTCGGCAGCACCTGTTCGTCACGCTCTATCGCGCATTCGCGGAGTCCATGGCGAGCGAGAATTCGAGTCGGCTGGCGTCGATGCAGGCCGCTGAGAAAAACATCGAGACCCACCTGAACGAACTGACCAAAGAATATCACCAGCGAAGACAGCAAGGGATTACTGAGGAACTGCTGGACATCGTCGCAGGCTTCGAAACCCTGACACAAAAGTCACGGGCAAAAACCCCATAGCCAGTCTCGGGTCGTACTCCCTCCGATCACCGCCCGGAGCCCATTTGCAGCGCGATGACAACGGGTCGACGGAACACGTCCCCACCGTGGCGAATCAGCGTCTGCAGCAATAACGGACCCTACCACCCAGCAGGCTGCTAAAAAATGGGGACTGGCTCCGAAGTCCGCTCGAAATCAATGAGCAATCTGCATTGCTCAAGGTGCCTGTCCCATTCTTTCCACAGAAAGCCAATGGTGTCAATCTGTTCCGCTCTCCGTATCCTGTATTCACTAAAATAGAGGGTTCTATTGTGAGACATGCTACCAGATCTGCTAGAAATTGATACATTGCTGCAGACCTGATCAAAATAAGATTGGCGACCTTCTTAAGGAAAGAATCCATCTTGGCTGGAGATGACAGCATTCGCGGTTTGCGAGAGGCCCTTGCTCAGACACCCGACAACGTCCCTCTGCGAAAACTGCTGGCAGAGACGCTGCTGGGTTTCGGGCGCGCGGATGAAGCCGAACAGGAATTCCGCGAAGCCCTCTCTCGCGATCGGAACAATGCGGAACTGAAGCTGGGACTGGCGCGCGCGTTTGAGCAACAGGGAAAATCGTCCCACGCGATTGTGATCGTCGAACAACTGATTAAAGACCGGGATACCCCCGCAGCCGCCTATCTGCTCCATTCGCGATTACTGTTTCAGCAGGGGGATATCGAGTTCGCGGTGACCGAGTATCGTCGCGCCGTCAGCGAGGACGAATCGCTGCGCGACCCTGTCTTCGCTGCAGAACTGGGAGTAGACGCCGATGAAACGTCAGACGTCGTTGAGGGGAAAGTTCGAGCGGCCTGGAATGGTGATGACGACTCCTCGTCGCCGTCCCTCAGTTCCGTCGAGCGTCCGAAGATCAACTTTGGGTCGGTCGGCGGCATGGACGCCCTCAAAGAAGAAATTCGCATGAAGATTATTTACCCGCTGCAGCATCGCGAGATGTTCGCGGCCTACGGGAAGACAATCGGCGGCGGAATCCTGATGTACGGCCCCCCGGGCTGCGGCAAGACGCACCTTGCACGGGCCACGGCGGGCGAAATCAATGCCGAATTCATCTGCATCGGGATCAACGATGTCCTGGATATGTGGATTGGAAACAGCGAGAAGAAACTGCACGAGCTCTTCGACTATGCCCGGTCGCATCAACCGTGTGTCCTGTTCTTCGACGAAGTGGATGCCCTGGGTGCCAGTCGTACAGATATGAAGACGAGTGCCTCTCGGCATCTGGTGAATCAGTTCCTGGCGGAACTCGACGGCGCCAAATCGTCGAATGAAGGGGTGTTGATTCTGGCAGCGACCAACGCACCCTGGCACCTGGATCCGGCATTTCGGCGTCCCGGCCGATTCGACCGTATCCTGTTCGTTCCACCACCCGATGAACCGGCTCGCGCAGACATCCTGCGATTGCACCTGACGGGCAAGCCGGTCGAGACCATTGACCACGGACAGGTGGCTCGAAAAACAAAGGACTTCTCCGGGGCTGATATGAAGGCCATCGTCGATCAGACGGTCGAAGCAAAGCTGCGGGAAGCAATGAAGACAATGCGGCCGATTCCCATCACAACCGGGGATCTGGTTTCCGCAGCTGCCAGCCTGCGACCCTCGACAAAAGAATGGTTCACGTCAGCCCGCAATTATGCACTGTATTCCAACCAGGGTGGTCTGTACGACGATATCCTCAAGTACTTGAAACTCAAATGAGCATCCACATCAGTCGTGCGCAACTTCTGTACCAGCAGCATCGCTACAGCCTGGCCGAGGACGAGCTGCGGTTGGCCCTGGCGGAAGGGACCGATGCGCCCACCGCGCACGCGTTGCTCGCCCTGTGCCTGTACATGCAGGACAAGCTGGACGAAGCGATCACGGAAGCGGAAGCCGCGATCGGGGAGGCACCGCAAGAGGCCTTAGGCTTCTATGCACTCGCAGCAATCCAGCGACATCGGCGGCGCTGGAAAGAAGCCCGGACAGCAATTGAAGAAGCCATTCATCTCGAACCCTGGGACGCAGATCACTTCGGTATTCTGGCGAGCATCGAAGCGGGACAATATCGCTGGACGCAAGCGCTGGAGGCGGCCGAACAAGGACTGGAATGTGACCCGGATCACGTCAACTGCAATAACATGCGAGCGGTTGCACTCGTCAATCTCGGTCGTAAAGACGAGGCCGGCCAGTCCATCGACGCCACGCTGAGCCGGAATCCCGAGGACGCCGTCACTCACGCCAATCAGGGTTGGACGAAACTGCACCAGGGACTTCCTGCTGACGCCGCGACGCATTTTCGCGAAGCATTACGGCTGGAACCGAATCTGGAGTGGGCGCGGCTGGGCATGGTAGAAGCCATGAAGGGGCGATTCTTCCTTTACGGCTGGTTACTGAAATTCTTTCTCTGGATGACCCGCTTCCCTCCCAATGTCCGATTCGCCCTGGTCCTGGGAATGGTTTTCGGCCAGTTTGCCCTCACAAGCCTCATGCGAATGGCTCCAATGCTTGAGCCACTGGCGGGGCCCATCAGCCTCGTCTACGTCCTGTTCGTCTGGATGACCTGGACCGCTCCGTCGTTGTTCAATCTGGTCCTGCAAACCGACTCCTTCGGCCGGCTGATTCTCAGTCCGAGCGAACGCCTGGAATCAATGCTGATCGGCGCCTGCCTGGTCATGGGCCTGCTGGTCGCTTCAGTCTCTTTCCTTTACGACCTCGCAATCGCCCCGGTCTTCTGGAAAACGGGACTGTTGTATCTGGGGCTGATGCTACCGCTGTCCGCCACCTTTCGGCAGAGTCCTGAACATCGAACGCTGTTCGCCGTCTACACATTGGGCGTCGCGATCTGCATTCTGATGGCGACCTACACGACCTGGGATTTCGCAAACAGAATCAACCCGGTCCTGCGTGAGCCAACACTCCCTCAGGAACTGGAACAGCACATCAGAGCTGCGGGGGCAAAATCATCACAGTGGTTCCGATATTCCGTCTGGGGAATCGTCCTCTCAACCTGGCTCAGTGCCGGATCGAGTCTCAGATCAGGTCGAAGCTGAATGAACACGCCCGTTCCGCTTCGAACCGATTCAGGTATCTGCCTCGCCACAGAGTTAGCACGTCGCCGGTCGTCAATTCGGAGTGGCAGCCTTCCCCAAGCCCAAGGACACGACAAGCTGTTCCCCACCGGTGCAGACGAGCCGGTAGCAGAGGAGACGGTGGCAGCGTCGCTAGTAGCAGAATCCTCCGTAGCAGAATCGACTGTCTCGGCGGAGTCGACGGTAAGGTCCAGAATCGATGGTACAACACCCAGGAGGGAAGGGGACGACGAAGGAGTCCGGCCCCTTGGGGTGGAAGTGTCGGCCAAATGACTTATTGATCGAGGAGATTCCATTGAGATACGTCACAACCGCAATGTTCCTGTCCATGTCCCTGTCCGTGTCCGTGTCCGTGGTACTCACCACTGGATGCGACACGCGGAACCAGCTTCCCGACGTTCCGCATCGGGTGACACGGATCGAAGACTCCGACGAGGAAATGAACGCGGCGATGCAGAAAGCCAAGGAGACATTCCACCAGTTCGAAAAGAATTGGCAGCGGCTGGATATTGAAGGTTACAGCATCAAACTGGGCCTCAAAACAGATCACGATGGACTGGAACACATTTGGTTTACTCCCACCAAGATTGACGCCAACCAGATTACCGCGACCTGCGCAAATGACCCCGTCGAAATCTCACGCCTCAAGTTCGGAGACACGGTCAAAGTCGATCGGTCCGCGGTGTCCGACTGGATGATCCACGAAAACGGAAAATGCTACGGCGGCTACACCATCCGCATCCTCGCCGAACGAGAACCAGACCACGCCCCACCCCTGATCTACGCCGACTACCCCGAGTAACGCAAAATCCAATCGCAACGGCATCCGTCGCGACACTCCCGCGCGACACGACAGAAATGATGAAACGGATCAATTTCCTGCATCGTTGCTGCTCGACGCGCGGGCCGACATGACCAGACCGGTCGCAAACTGCACGAGAGGTTGCTGCATCAAGAAAGGCATCGACCACCGCCTCGGGCCAGCACCGTCACTACGACCGCAGCGAAACCCGCGAAGTCTTCTCATGAGCAGGTAGGTGCTGGGACACAGCCCGTTCTGTTCCTCGCCTTGGGTGGAGATTAAAAAAAGCCGACGAGGACGTCGGCGATCCCGGGACCGCCGACGTCCCCGTCGGCACGAACGGATGCGGGTCACCCAAACCTACTCCGACCTCGAAGGGCCAGTAGATAGCCCGAGCACAGAATGGGAGGTGCTGGGGACACGGCCCGCACAGTTCCTCGCCAAAGTTCCTTTGATTTCGCGCGTCCCAAAACCCCTATTCAATGCCGACTCGACCCACCTCAAACTTGACAAGCACGCAGATATGCAGTGCCCCCGCATCCTGCAAAGCTCTACGAACGTCTAGTCCCGCAATCTGATCTGGCTACCTCGCTCCACGTTTCTCCCCTAACCGACAGCAGATGCACCGCAGCAAGCAGCGCCCGAAACAATCCGCAGCACCTTGAGCTTGGACATCCAAACCTCCGGACTTGTGGCTATGGTTCAGAACGCTGCTGACGGCAAATCCCAGCCGGTCCCGCTCTGCCTGCGGCACAACAGGATATGCCCTGTCCCCCATGACCCTGGCGTTCACAAACGGAGTCCATGGTTTACGAGCATATTCTCATTCACGTCGATATTTTTTGATGCGTTGCATTCAGCTGACCCGATGGATGAGCTACAATCGATCGCGGTGCGATTTCGACCTCGAATGGAAATGAAATGTCCTGTTCTCCTTTAGGTCTTCGATTTCGAGTCCTTTCCATTGCGGGACTCGCTTACGTTCTGAGTGCAGTTTCCGTGGGAGCAGCAGGTGAGCAACCTGTCAGTTTTGTGAACGATGTCGTTCAAGTACTGACAAAGGCAGGGTGCAACTCGGGGGCTTGCCATGCGAAAGCAGGCAACGGTCAGAACGGCTTTCAATTGTCTTTGCTCGGTTTCGAACCCCAAGAAGATTTTGAACACCTCGTGAAAGAAGGGCGTGGCCGACGGTTGTTTACGTCAGCGCCCGAACAAAGCTTGCTGTTAAAGAAGGCCTCAGGTCAGCTTCCGCACGGCGGTGGCGTACGACTCGAACACTCGTCGCCCGGCTATGCATTACTGCGGGATTGGATTCGGCAGGGGGCTGTTTACGACAATGACAGTGCCCCTAAGTTCGTTTCATTCGAACTTCAACCGAGTCGTGGTTCACTCAAACCTAATGACCAGCAACAGTTGTGTGCGATCGCTCGATATTCCGATGGCACGAGTCGCGATGTCACCGAATTGGCGCTGTATGAATCCAGCGACAGGGCGATGGCAGAGGTGACGCCTCAGGGGTTGGTGAAAATCCAGGACATTTCCGGAAATGTCGCGATTATGGTCCGCTACCAGGGGCATGTGGCGGTGTATAGCGCTTCGGTCCCATTAGGTGCCCCGGTCGAATACGTCCCCGCAGCCAAAAATTTCGTCGATGAATTGGTTTTCTCTAACCTGAAAGAGATCGGCGTTCCTCCGTCAGCCGTCTGCGATGACGCCACGTTTCTCCGAAGAGTTTCACTTGATATTGGGGGGCGCTTACCAACCGCAGAGGAAGTGAAGAGATTTCTGGCAGACGAAGATGTCAATAAGCGAGATCGAATCATCGATGCCTTATTGCAAAGTTCTGACTATGCAGATTTTTTCGCGAGTAAGTGGACAGCCCTGCTCAAAAATCGACGCGACGATACCAGTGACATCGTCTCCAATTTTGCCTTTCATTCCTGGGTCCGTGATAGTCTGCTGGCAAACAAGCCGTATGATCAATTCGTGCGAGAGCTGTTGGGGGCTACAGGGAGCGTGATCGGCAATCCGCCGGTCGCCTGGTACAAGCGCGTCAAAGACCCGAAACAACAGATCGAAGACGTGGCTCAGCTGTTTCTGGGCGTTCGGATGCAGTGTGCCCAATGCCACCATCATCCGTTTGAGCGATGGAGTCAGGACGACTACTACTCGCTGGCCGCTTTTTTCACTCAAGTTGGTAGAAAACCGTCGTCAACCCGTGGCGAAGACATGATTTTTCACAAGCGTGGTATCGCGATGGCGACCAATGTGAAAACGGGAGTCCGGCTAAAACCCGCGGCACTAGGGGACCCTGCTCCTGAGATCATGCCCGATGAAGATCCTCGGCTGCGACTGGCTGATTGGATGAGTTCCCCGCAGAATCCGTACTTCGCTAAATCATTGGTCAACCGATATTGGAAGCACTTTTTCCAACGAGGATTGATCGAGCCCGAAGACGACATCCGCGATACCAATCCACCGACGAATCCCGTGCTGCTTTCGGCACTGGAAAAACACTTCATCTCCAGCGGATTCGATTTGAAAGATTTGGTCCGCACACTGACGCGTTCCCAAACATATCAGCTCAGCGAGATTCCGAATGCCCACAACATCGCAGACCGTCAAGATTACTCGCGGTACTACCCGCGACGGTTACAGGCAGAGGTTCTGCTTGACGCCATCGATCAACTGACAGACAGCCCCACGGACTTTCCAAACCTGCCGCCGGGAACACGAGCTGTGGCCTTACCTGACAATAGTTACAATCGATCGTCCATGTTTCTGCGGGTTTTTGGACGACCCGAAGGTGAAAGTGTCTGTGAATGCGAACGTGTTAATTCCTCTAGCCTCGCCCAAAGCTTGCACCTGATCAATTCGGCCGAGATGAAGTCAAAACTGGCCAATCCAAACGGTCGAGCCGAGCGACTCGCCAAAGAAGAGAAACCAGTCGATGAGAAAATTCGGGAACTGTATCTGTCTGCATTCTCACGTGAACCTCGGCCCGATGAACTGAAGACGGCGATCGATTTTTTGACCGAACCGCAGGTCGGTGCCGACGGTCAACCCGTCGATGCACAAAAGGCTGCGAGAGAAAATTTTCAAGATTTGATCTGGGCTTTGATCAATACCAAAGAATTCTTGTTCAATCATTAGGCAAACGAAGATGCTCTTCGCACTCTCATCACGAGGCCCGGTGGCCATTAGCGTCTGCAAACTCGCGTTTGCATCATCGCTGTGTCTGGCCTTGGTAGGGCTGAACACAACCCTCGTTGCCCAGTCGGTATGCCTGCCTGCTCCGCGGTTATTGACCACAATGCCAATGGGTGGTACGACGGGATCTAAGGTCGAAATCACGATCAGTGGTGAAAATCTCGAAGAAGCTGATGAGCTGATTTTCTCAGATTCACGCATCACTGCGGTTCATAAGATCAACGCCGACGGGCAGAGAGAGCCAAACAAATATCTTGTCTCTATCGCAGGCGACTGTCCAACGGATGTCTACGAAGCGCGAGTGATGACTCGTTTGGGAATTTCATCCTCACGAGTCTTCTCCGTAGGACGATTGCCCGAATTGGTCCAGACAAAGCCGTGCACGTCGCTTTCGACCGCGATGGAACTGCCACTGAATTC
Organism: Schlesneria sp. DSM 10557; assembly: GCF_041860085.1. Classification (NCBI taxonomy): domain Bacteria; kingdom Pseudomonadati; phylum Planctomycetota; class Planctomycetia; order Planctomycetales; family Planctomycetaceae; genus Schlesneria; species Schlesneria sp. DSM 10557. The sequence goes on along the minus strand of NZ_CP124747.1, from coordinate 6,224,818 downwards.
TGTTTGCAACGCGGTCATGAGTCTCCGAGCCGTCGACTATTTTGTGTTCGAAGCAAAACAAGGCCAGCGCATCGTTGCAGAATGCGCATCGCGCGGCATCGATTCGAAACTGGACGCAGTACTGATTATCGCCGACGCTTCCGGTAACGATCTGTTGGTTGAGCGGCGCAGTGGGCTGCTGGACTTTATTGCTCCCCATGACGGCAAATATGTCATCAAGGTTCACGAGATGACATTTGGTGGCGGACCTGCATTCTTCTATCGGCTCGTTTTGCGAGAATTGGCAATTGGGGAGCCAGTTGTGCGGCATCCATCGACTCGTTCTGTCAGTTCATTCTCGTGGCCTCCCACAGATCTTCCTGACCAGGCCACTTTGACTGAGGTTGAACCGAATAACGACCATTCAAAAGCTCAGAAGATCTCGTTGCCGTGCGATATTTCAGGACAATTCTTTCCCGCAGCCGATGTCGACGTTTTTGAGTTTGAGGCGAAGAAGGGTGAAATCTGGTGGATTGAAGTGGCGTCGGAACGCCTCGGATTGCCCACAGATCCTGCCGTTCTTGTCCAGCACGTCGCAAGGTCTGGCACCAACGAAACGTTAACGGATATCGCCGAGCTCAGTGATATCCCGAGCCCTGTACGAGTCTCCAGTAACGGTTATGCCTATGATGGCCCTCCTTACGATGCGGGATCCGCAGACGTCCTGGGGAAGCTCGAGATCAAAGAAGACGGGATTCATCGACTGCAGCTTTCGGATTTGTTTGGCGGAACTCGAAATGACCCCAGAAACATCTATCGCCTGATCATTCGCAAAGCAGCTCCCGACTTTGCTCTTGTCTCGTGGGCGTTACACATGGAACTACGGAATGGAGACCGTAATGCCCTGTCTAAGCCGATTGCCTTACGTGGCGGTAGCACGATGGCGATGGAGGTCGTCGTCGTTCGACGCGATGGATTCGACGGCGACATCGACCTGCAAATGACAGGACTTCCAGAAGGAGTGACCGCTAAGGGATTGAAAATTCCTGCGGGCAAAACTCGGGGAGTCATGCTGATTTCAACTCATCAGGACGCACCTCGATCGCACGCCACCACCAATTTTGTGGGAAGCGCCCAGATCAACGGGACAACGGTCACTCGAACCTGTCGACTGGCATCCATGGCATGGCCGATTCCAGATTCCTGGAGCGAAATTCCCAGCCCGCGACTGTTAGCCGATGTTCACGTTTCGGTCAGCGGTATCGAATACGCTCCGCTCACGATCGCCCCCAGTCAAAAGAATGTCGTGGAAGCGACAGCCGGTGAAAAGCTGACAATTCCTCTCGTTCAAATCCGTCGTTGCGAATTCTCGGGAGCCACGATGCAGTTGAAGGCGTTTGGCGCGGGTTTTGAACATCTTCCTCCATTCGATGTCCCACTGACAGCCGACTTCTCGCAAGCAACAATCGATCTGGCAGCGATGAAAACTCCGCCAGGCGATTATCTCATCGGCTTTTACGGAAGTGCTGTGGCGAAATATCGACGGCAGGCGGAAATGGTCATCGCCGCTCAGAATGCCCATCAACTGGCGGAACAAGAACAGCTCGCACTGGCCGCAACTGCCGCAAAACTGGCAGAAGATGCCAAGGCCGCTCCGGCAGATCTTAAGGCAGCAGCGGATCAGGCAGCCGAAGCCGCTGTATCGCGACACAAATCCGCGGTTGCTGCCGTGGCCGCAGCAGCCGATCGGCTCAAGAAAGCGACCGAGATTGCGACCCCCGTGGATCTTGTCGATATCGTCGTATCCGAGCCAATCGCCATCCGTGTGAATCCCAAGGAAGCGTCGGCCCAATAAGTCTCTGAATAGAATGCATGGTGATCTATGACTCAATCTCAATCTGCAAGAATGGCCTCCTCCTGCCCTGGACCAGGTGCTTGGCGGGCAACGGGTCGCCGTCATTTTCTTCAGACAGGTATCGCGGGATTTGCCTCACTGAGTTTGCCACAGGTTTTAAAGCTCCGTTCACAGCAAACTCTGAGTGCCAGCGAAACGACAGCGTCGCAAAAGAAGAAGACAGCTGTGATCATGGTTTGGCAGCCCGGCGGGTGTTCGCACATCGATACGTACGACCCCAAGCAAGAAAGCGGCAGCGAATATCGTGGTCCGTTCAGCACGATCTCGACAAAAGTTTCAGGCCTTCAGTTTACGGAACTGCTTCCGCGGCAAGCGGCGATCGCCGACAAATTCACGGTTTTACGATCGATGCAGCAGACGGCGGGCGGACATCCTGCGGGGTCGATGCAGTTGCTTTCAGGGGATCCCGATACGCGCGATAAGCCCAAACCACGCTATCCCGACTGGATGACGGTCGCAAATTACCTGCGTTCGCAAGCCGAGCCCCGCCAGAATCCCTTGCCAGCTTATGTCGGTATCAACCCACCGCTGGAATATAACGGCCCCGCCTATTTAGGTGATGCGTACTCTCCCTTTACCGTGATGGGCGATCCCAATTCACCGTCATTTTCTGTTCCCAATATTGGTTTGGCTGACACGAGCGAAGTGACACGACTCGGCCGACGTTCCAACTTGCGACGGAATCTCGACACGCTCGAGCGAGCGTTTGACCAACGCGCCGAACTCGCCGCTCTCGACGAATTCGAAATTCAAGCCATGACGCTGTTGACCAACCCCCGCACGAAGGAAGCGTTTGATTTGAGTCGAGAAGACCCACGAACGCGCGATCGCTACGGCCGTAACTCGTGGGGTCAACAACTACTGCTCGCGCGACGACTCGTCGAAGCAGGTGTCGAAATCATGACGACCAGCTTAAGCGGTGCACTTTGTGGTCGCGTCCATAACTGGGACGACCATGCGGTAAACCATCACGTATTCGATGCACTGCAATTTCGTTCGGCCGCCTATGATCAGGCTGTCTCTGCTTTGATCGAGGATATCTATGATCGAGGCCTTGATAAGCAAGTTCTCGTCGTAGTGACGGGTGAATTTGGTCGTACGCCGAAGATTGAATATTCTCCAAGCACCGGTGCCGGTGATGCCAGCGCACCTGCGGGTACTATACAACCCGGGCGGGATCACTGGCCGCGAGCATTCTCGAATATCTGGGCGGGTGGTGGTATTCAGACTGGCCGAGTCATTGGTGCCACGGATAAGCGTGGGGAAGATGTCGTTGAAAGAATTTGCGGTCCCGGCGACTTCCTGGCGACAATTTATCATCACCTGGGAATCGACGCACCGAGCACCATGATCCGAGACTTTAATGGACGGCCAACACCAATCGTTGATCATGGAAAAGCTATTCCTGAACTGATGGGCTGATTCACAGCATCCAGGTTCCGTGTTGCGACTCATCGATTGATGTCGTAGCGCACGAGCCGGTACTTCCGATGGCAGAAAGTTGGCTTAAGCCCTGACGTCGGGCGTATTCGAAAGAAACGCCCGACATCAGGGCCGTGATTTGCCGCGTTGATCGCACAGAAGGAAACGTTGATCACGTCATTGCACGACGTGGTTGAGCAGCAGCACGCCAAACTGGAGCGTGTGCATGAGCAACTGGCTCGCCTGCTTCGTGAACGCTACGGGCCGCGTAAGGAACGGGTCGATCCGAATCAGCTGACCCTGTTCACACCCGAAGAACTGGCGGAACTGATTCGCGAACTGAAGCAGGACCAGCAGGATTCGGTTTCGACCGACGATGGGTCGCTGCCCCAGGACGAGTCGCTGGGGGCCGCCAAGCCCAAGGGGCATGGCCGACGTCCCATCCCCCCTGAGATTCCGCGGGAAACGATCGTCCATGAATTGACTGAACAAGAGCGACAGTGTCCCTGCTGTGGAGAGTTACGCGCCGAGATCGGACGTGAGGTCAGCGAGCAGCTGGAATTCATTCCCGCCTGTCTCAAGGCGATTCGGCACGAACGAGTGCGCTACGCCTGCCGGGGCTGCGAAGAGCATGTGGTGCTGGCCCCCAAGCCACCGCAACCGATCGACAAAGGCCTGCCGGGATCGGGACTGCTGGCGAACCTGATCGTGTCCAAGTATGGAGACTACCTGCCGCTGTATCGGATGGAAGACATTCTCTCGCGCTACAGGATTCTCCTGCGGCGAAGCACACTGTGTGACTGGGTGGCCTCAATGGCCGATCTGCTGACCTCCTTGTACGACTTGCTGTGCCAGCGCGTGCGACAATCAGGTGTGATCCATACCGATGACACGAGCATCAAGATGCTGTCCGAAGGGGAGTGCCAGAACTGCAAGTTCTGGACATACATCGGCGATCCCGCCCATCCATATGTCGCCTACGAATTCAGCCTGACCCGCGCCGGGAGGAACCCGTCCCGGTTTCTGGAAGGCTTCTCGGGTTATCTGCAGGCGGATGCCTTCAGCGGGTACAACCAGATCTATGCCCGCGAGCAGGTGATGGAAGTCGCCTGCATGGCGCATTGCCGGCGGTACTGGTGGGAGGCCCGTTTCACGGATGTTCGCCGGGCTCACGAAGCGCTGGGCTACATTTCACGGTTGTATCAACTGGAAACAGAATTCGAAGCGGCATGCTGCTGGCGTGCCTCACTGCGTGACGCACGCCAGCAGCATGCCGTTGTGATTCTGGAGACCTTCCGCAGCTGGCTGAACAAAGAACAAAACCAGGTACTTCCCAAGAGCCCGATCGGACAGGCCTTCACCTATACCCTCAACCAGTGGGAGGCGTTCTGTCGCTATACAGACGACGGTGCACTGCAGATCGATAACAATCTGGCGGAGCGAATGATGAAGCCCCCCGCCATCCTGCGGAAGAACATGCTGTTCGTCGGCAGCGAACAGGGAGGTCATCGCGCTGCGATCCTGCTCAGTCTGGTCGGCAGTGCCAAGTACTGCGAAGTGGAACCGTGGCACTGGCTGCGGGCGGTCCTGAAGGAACTCCCCCAACGACGACGCACGGGAGCAGACCCACCCGACCTGACAGACCTGCTCCCCGATCACTGGCTGAAGGCCCATCCCGAGCACCGCTGGAAAATCGAAACGATCCGCAAAATAGAACGCCAGAGGTCCAAACAACAAAAAGCCAACAAGAGAAGGAAACGCTGAACCCACGCATCTAATCCCCGGGGACCTACTTCAGCGTGCGCTTACTCTCCGCTTGTCATGACGTCTCGGGCTTCGAATAACACTTTCCATGGGAATATCTCCTTGAATAATTGATTCCAAACCACACCCAGTTATACCATTGGAGCGGTTCCTTCATTTTCAGCTACAGGCCGAGCATATTCCCGCACGGTGACTTAGCCCGAAGTGCTCCCGCCTCCTTCTTCCTCTATATCCGTCAGTTTCATGCTTCGCCTCACTCGGGTAGTCCGAAAATCTCGACCCCGAGCTTGATAAAGTCCTTGACCACCTTCTTCTGACTTGGTGTGAAGACGTTCAAACTCATCTTGGGAATTCGCTTGCCCCCAATAAGTCGTTTCAAAACCTGTTCCATATATATGTCGTTTTGATCGTCGAGAACTCCCTCTGTCAGTACGATAGACATGAGCATAGGAATAATAAATGGAAGCAATTCGTCGCGGCAAAGGTTTACAACCGCTAAACCGCTCTTTAGGGCTTGGCGAAGCCCCTCCCGATCGATGCTTTCCCAAGTGTCTTTCCAGAGAATGTGATCAATTTCGTTAATTTCCGGATGGGCCGAATCGCCAATGACTGCAAGAGACTCAAATTGCTTAGGAGTCTGCATCCCATGAAAGGCTTCTAACACGTCTTCACGAAGTTTCCGCACGCGGTCTCGCTGTTCCTCGGTGAGCTCGTCCCAGATACTGATTCTCATAAGTTCATTCCTTCGGTGCACTTGCCATACATGCCGCACATTTCTGTGCGACTGTTCGCATTTGGTCAACTTGACTATTGTGTTCATCCCATCGTGGGTCTCCAGGATTCCAGCATTTCTTTTGATACGCCGCCCTCTCAGCTGAACAAGCTTCATAAGCTGTCAGGTGGAGATAACGGGGACACAGCATATCTGATTGACAGCGCAGTCACAAGTTCGGTATTTTGAACTCGCGAATTAGCATTTCGCGATGTGAGTTTCGAGAATGGAGGATGAGGGGATGGCTCGGTTAGCTCGTGCAGAGGTCTTTGCGCCTGACGAGGTGGCGGTTGTGCATGTGATGAACCGGGTTGTCCGGCGGTGCTTTCTATTGGGAACTGATTCCCTGACCGGCAAGAACTATGACCACCGGAAGGGGTGGATTGAAGATCTACTGAAACGCTATGCCGTCTGCTTCGGAATCGATCTACTGGGCTTTGCGATTCTCTCGAACCACTTTCACCTGATCCTGCGGTCTCGTCCGGACGTGGTGGCGACCTGGGATAAAGCGGAGGTCGCTCGACGATGGTTGCTCCTGTGCCCTCTCCGGAAGGATGATCACGGAAATCCCCTGGAGCCGAATCAGGCCGAATTGGACTTCATCCAGAACGATCCTCGTAAGCTGGAAATTATCCGCTTGCGGTTGTCCGATATCGGCTGGTGGATGCGGCTGTTGTGTCAGACTGTGGCGATGCGCGCTAACCACGAGGACCACGAGATCGGCCGATTCTGGCAAAGCCGATTTCGGGCGGTACGTCTTCTTGACGAAGCGGCCCTCGTCGCTTGTGCTGCCTATGTCGATTTAAACCCGATTCGCGCGGCCATCACCGATCGACTGGAGACCAGTGACTACACTTCCGTGCAGCGCCGGCTTCAGACTCAGCAGAACCAATCAGAGTTCCGCAACACCGTTAGTCCCAGCGATAGTTCACCGACAGAGAGCAAACCATCCCGCCGTTCGGTCAAAAAGACCGACGACGCGAGAACAAAGCAACTGTCAACCGCCGATCAATTTCTGGCACCATTGCCGCTGGACGAGCGGAATGGCAAGACGGGGCCAGTCGCAAGCTGTACGGGAGCCCGGTGCAGCGACAAAGGCTTTCTGCCGATGACCCAGGAAAGCTATCTTCGATTGCTCCACTGGACGGCGAAGCAGCTACCGCGTGAACAGCGCGGTCGGACATCGCCTGAGCTTAAAGAGGTTCTCAGCAAGCTGGATCTGAACGCCAACGCCTGGTTGGCCCTGGTCAGAAAGTTCGGCAGACTATTCTACAATGTCGCCGGTCGACCGCAGACGATTGAGCTGACGCGCAGTCGCATCGGCCAGCACCGGCACTACGTTCGCCGTGAAACCCGCGAAGTCTTCTCCTGACTCAGAAGTCCTGTCCGTCCCATTCCTCGACGGGAGGTCGTTGTCACCGGTGGACTCAGAATGAACTGTGCCGCAAAGGGTTCTGCGACGAATCAGCCCCACCCAAACCCTGTGTTCATTGAGTTCCTTTCGAGCCTCAATGCGTCTACGCCGCGCAGGATTGTGTCGCCCTGACAGGGCTTGCGGCTATTAGCAATGAACCCGGGGCGTCGCTCTGCGGCATTCGCCGCGGCGCTTTGCCCCGGGCTGACCTGTCGCTGCCCTTCAGGCAGCAGGGCATCTTTCGTCTGTTCAGACGCCGAACGCAGGTACCAGGAAAGATGAATGCCTACGCCATACCAGTCAGAGATGCATTGTCCCTCACAACCTTGCTGGGGGGGGGGCGCGACACACTCACGCAATTCCATCACCCACTAGCGCAACTTAACCGGTGCCATAGAATCTGAGGGAAGCTTATGACATCGATATCTTTCAAGTTCGCCCTCGCCATCGGGCTTCAAGGTAATCAAGAGTGTCGACTCATCTTCGAAGGAGGCAGTGTATGTGACGCCCTCAAAAATGAACGAGCCGTAGCTTATGTCTATATCGCCTTCGCGGAGCAATTCATATGTAACCAGCGGACTGCTATCTGGGTTATCATTGTCAACAACCGTCTCGTAGTACGTTGACTTCACTTCAAATCGTCTTGGAGGCTGAAAGGAATAAAGAGTGTGATACAACCCGAGTTCCTGATGACGCTCAAGTTCTCCACTTGCTGCCGGAAATCGCCACACGCCCTCAAGGCTTTGGATTGTCGGATGTAGTTTAGGCATCACAGTGCCCTGTTTGTCTGTACTCTTCTCATCTTTCAGCGCGTTTAATTCTCCGGCAGTCATCGCTGGTTCAGGAGAACTAGCAACCGGAACGCATCCAGCAAGGATAATGAAAAGTACGCCGATCGATGATTGATACTGTAGCTTTGCGTAAAATAAACGTAGCATTGGCGATCTCTTGTGGTAAACGTAGACATGTGGTAGGATACTTACTCGCGAGTCATTGGTTACGCAGCGCGATTCTATCACACATGCTCGTTCTATCAATTACAGTGATGCGGTCTGTGAAACGAGTCGAAGGTCGCCCCGCGAGGAGGAGGATTGGTTGTTGGATGGAAGTTGCCAGGGTGACTCCCAGGCATTTCTAGGAAGAATAGTCCGTTTTCCGCCACAACATAGCGGACGAAAGTGTTACTGTTTGTTCTGAATGCTAGATAGTGCGAATTTGGCCACTTCGTAATCAATCGATAAAAGGGACACAGCATATTCTATTGACAATTGCTACACAAGCTCGATAGTCTTGAAGTCGGCAGTCGTTGGTGTGAATTGCTCGGGTTTTGCGATTGATTTGGAAGCGATTACATGGCTCGGTTAGCGCGTGCGGAAGTTTTCTCGCCCGATGAAGTCGCCATCGTGCATGTGATGAATCGAGTTGTTCGCCGGTGCTTTCTTCTGGGGACTGATTCTCTGACCGGCAAGAACTATGACCACCGGAAGGGGTGGATTGAAGATCTGCTGAAACGCTATGCCGCCTCCTTTGGGATCGATCTGCTGGGCTTCGCAATTCTCTCGAACCACTTTCACCTGATCCTGCGGTCTCGGCCGGATGTGGTTGCGACCTGGAGTGATGAAGAAGTCGCTCGACGATGGTTGCTCCTGTGTCCGATCCGGAAGGATGATCACGGAAATCCCCTGGAGCCGAATCAGGCCGAATTGGACTTCATCCAGAACGATCCTCGTAAGCTGGAAATTATCCGCTTGCGGTTGTCCGATATCGGCTGGTGGATGCGGCTGTTGTGTCAGACTGTGGCGATGCGCGCTAACCACGAGGACCACGAGATCGGCCGATTCTGGCAAAGCCGATTTCGGGCGGTACGTCTTCTTGATGAGGCCGCCCTCGTCGCTTGTGCTGCCTATGTCGATTTAAACCCGATTCGTGCGGCCATCGCCGATCGACTGGAGACCAGTGACTATACCTCCGTGCAGCGCCGGCTTCAGACTCAGCAGAACCAATCGGAACTCCGCAACACCGTCAGCCCCAGCGATCGTTCACCGACAGAGAGCAAACCATCCCGCCGTTCGGTCAAAAAGACCGACGACGCGAGAACAAAGCAACTGTCAACCGCCGATCGATTTCTGGCACCCTTGCCGCTGGAAGAGCGGAATAATGGCAAGACGGGGCCGGTCGCAAGCCGCACGGGAGCCCGCTGCAGCGACACAGGCTTTCTGCCGATGACCCAGGAAAACTATCTTCGATTGCTCCGCTGGACGGCGAAGCAGCTTCCGCGTGAACAGCGGACCCGGACATCGCCTGAGCTCAAAGAGGTTCTCAATAGGCTGGACCTGAACACCAGCACCTGGCTGTCACTTGTCCGCAAGTTCGGCAAACTGTTCTACAACGTGGCGGGTCGACCGCAGACGATCGAGCTGACGCGCAGTCGCATCGGCCAGCACCGGCACTACGTCCGCCGCGAAACCCGCGAAGTCTTCTCCTGACACAGAAGTCCTGTCCGTCCCATTCCTCGACGGGAGGTCGTTGTCACCGGGGGACTCAGAATGAACTGTGCCGCAAAGGGTTCTGCGACGAATCAGCCCCACCCAAACCCTGTGCTCATTGAGTTCCTTTCGAGCCTCAATGCGTCTACGCCGCGCAGGATTGTGTCGCCCTGACAGGGCTTGCGGCAATTAGCAATGAACCCGGGGCGTCGCTCTGCGGCATTCGCCGCGGCGCTTTGCCCCGGGCTGACCTGTTACTGCCCTTCAGGCAGCAGGGCATCTTTCGTCTGTTCAGCCGCCGAACGCATTTACCAGGTAAGATGAATGCCTACGCCATACCAGCCAAAGATGCATTGTCCCTCACAACCCATTGAGTTCCTTTCGAGCCTCAATGCGTCTACGCCGCGCAGGATTGTGTCGTCCTGACAGGGCTTGCGGCTATTAGCAATGAACCCGGGGCGTCGCTCTGCGGCATTCGCCGCGGCGCTTTGCCCCGGGCTGACCTGTCGCTGCCCTTCAGGCAGCAGGGCATCTTTCGTCTGTTCAGACGCCGAACGCAGGTACCAGGAAAGATGAATGCCTACGCCATACCAGTCAGAGATGCATTGTCCCTCACAACCGTCCGTCTATTCAGAGTCCGAACCCAAATACCAGGAAAGATGAATACCTACGCCGTACCAGCCAGAGACGCATTGTCCCTGTTTGAACGCCTCCCCCCTTCTTCTTCGCCAAATTCAAACCGAGCATACTTGCGCAGGGTGATTTCAGCGAGACTCGTGTGTCCACAGCTTGCGCAGAATTGTCCATATGCCAGGCTTAGAGGATGAGTCAGCATTCTGTATTCCCGCCAGTTTCTTTCGTTCCCCGTGGCGAATCAATAGGTCGATCTGTTCGTTGAGCATTAGCTCAAATCGAATCGGCGGAAACACGCGACCGTCCATAATACCGGCCTTAAATTCCAATGGAGGTGAATAGTGATGCGCAACCACATAGTGATAAATTAAGTTTGGCGCCAGAAGAAATACTCCCGGTCGCGCTTCAACAACAACGAACCCGTCACCTAGAGAGATTTCTTCGTTGTCGAATTCGGCAGGCAGCGGCCCGTATTCAGACTGACACTGCAAGCACCGAAAATACGATTTAATTCGAAAAGTTGAATCGCGGCAAGCGTTCCAAAGTTGAGAAATAAATTGCGGATCTGGCACGTCAGTCGGAAAATCCTGCTCAGCGCCGATCCATCCGACATACAAATACTCTGCTGAGCCAGGTAGGTTGTTGCAGTAGTGCGGAAAGCTCTGATGGCTTGGGGAGAACTCTTCGTATTGCATTTCGTGCTTCACGGTTAAACAAGAAACGATTCACGGCCTGCCATCATAATTTAATTATTCTCTATCGCAGCAAACATTAAGACAACAAGCGTATCAAGAATCAGTTCTGCAGATGCATCGAATTAGATAGTATCAGTAAAACGTAGATCTGATCGCAATTACCTACCAGGTGCGTGTCCCTGCCAGCCCTGCATGGGAACACAGTATACCCTGTTGACACAAAGATGGAGTTCCCCTATGGCCCTACGTATCCTTTAAAGACAACTTCCAACACTTTTTTTGATGTCGCAAACTCATCAGGTCTGGTATGACGAAGTTGCACGTAGCGCTGCGGACTGAGAGATGCTCGAGCCTTTCGAACGGCTTGAGGCATTTGGACTTGCCCATGAAATGTGGGCGCGAGGTTAGGATTAAATGGCCTGTTCGAACTTGACGGGTGGGAGATACCCGATCGTCGAGTGCCTTCGTACGCGGTTGTAAAACGCTTCAATGTATTCGAAGAGGCTTTGGCGCGCTTGCGAATGGGTCTGATACCGTTCGCGGTGGACGAGTTCCTTCTTCAAGGTGGCGAAGAAGCTCTCCATCGGTGCGTTATCCCAGCAGTTGCCTCGGCGGCTCATCGAGCAGGTGATCTGATTTCGTCTCAGAAGAGTCTGGTAGTGTTCGCTGGCATATTGCACCCCGCGATCCGAGTGCGCCACCAGGCCTGCTGCAGGAAGTTCTCGCTGGACCGCCATCTCCAGCGCATCAACGACCAGTCGACTGTCAATCCGATCTGACATCGACCAGCCCACGATCTTGCGTGAGTACAAATCTTCGACGGCCGCCAGATACAGCCAGCCTTCCTCCGTCGGAATGTAGGTGATGTCTGCTGTCCATGTCTGATTCTTTTGAGACGGAGCAAACTCACGATCCACAACATTGGCAGCCACCGGATGAGAATGGTTGGAATCCGTCGTGCTCACGCGGAACTTCTTCACCGTCGAGGCCTTGATGCCTGCCTCTTTCATGCAGCGAGCAACGGTCTTCCGATTACAGGGATGGCCTTGAGCTTTCAGTTCTGCCTGAAGTCGTGGCGCTCCATAAACATCATGATACTTCATCGCATGAATGGTCTGAATGCGACGCGTCAGTTCCTCGCGTCGCCGTGAAGATTCACTGGCGGGGCGTTTTCGCCAGGCGTAGTATCCGCTGCGAGAAACGTCCAATACCCGACATTGAACTGTGGCAGGCCACACAGTGCGATGGTCTTCAATGAACTGATATTTCATTTGGACTCCTTCGCGAAGAACTGTGTCGCTTTTTTTAAAATGTCACGTTCCATCCGTAAGAGCTCGACTTCGCGACGCAATCGCGACAGCTCGGCTTCCTGGGCCGTCTGCTGGCCTTGGCCGGGAAAGGCCTGCTCGCCCTGCGCCGCGAACTGCGCTTTCCACTTGTAGAGCAGCGTTTGACTGACACCCAGGCGGCGCGACACCTCTGCTACGGACAACTGTTGACTGCTGATCAGACTCAATGCCTCACGCTTAAACTCCGGCGTGTGCTTCCGACGTTCTTTCGACATCCTCTGGACTCCTTGAAGAAAAGCATACTCGCTTTTCCTCGCGCCCACATTTCATGGGCAAGTCCAATTGTCAGTGTCTCGATCATGACTGAGATGCGATGGTCTTCATTCTCCACCAGACAGCCAGGCTGCTCAGCGCGCACCCACCCAGAACAAACAGTGACACGACCACCATGGCTGACCGTTCCGTGGAAACACCACGCGAATTGTAAGTCGAAGCCATGATGACTCCGATCGTGGTAAAGAATGACGCAATTGCGCAGCAGATCCCTAAGGGCAATGCACCCCATCTGACGTAAGTTGCAAAGAGAGCTGACGCGTGAGGGATCACGATCATACTTGTGAGCACCCACATCCAAGGTTCTGGATCCTGTTGGAGAGCTTCCCTCAGAACATCGAGACCACTCGGTGTGAAGTAGATGCCAGTCACCAGGCTGATCGGACCGGGTAACCAGGACAAGCCGATTCCCATCAATTTCGACAACAAGATCGTGACGACTGAGTTCGAGACCAGCACAAGCGAAGTCCAGGTCTTTCCGCGAACTTCAGCCTGAATGGATCGCGATAGCAGCAACCCCAAATCGATCGACATCATAAGGCATGTCATGAACAGAAAACTGCCCGTTCTTACTCGTTCGCCTTGGCCGCCCATCGGTCCGAACAAACTCGTGATGATCTCGATAGAAGTGAGATAAAGTAAGACGTAGATGAAAAATCGAATCATGATGGCGGCAAATCCGCCCCCGCTAAAATAGAAATCTTTCCACACTAATGGACTGCTCCAGACACGCCCTGCATTGAGAATACGGATTCGGCGTGCATTCGCACTGACGAGTCCTCGCGATATCGCCTCAGTCGCGGGTTGGCGTGATGTCATCCCGAAGAGACCCCACGCGAGCGGATAACAGGCGAGTCCCCCGAGCACGTTGCTGATGACCTGAGTACTCCAGATCGATTCGCCGAAGCCGGAGGTCATTGTCGGCCCAATTTGCAGGAAAATACACGACTCCGAAACCCCTCTGACGATGGTTCGAAGTTCGTTTGACAGCCACGGAAAGACGACCAGCGATCTGCGACAGGCCAGAGCGACAGTCAAGTACCCGACGACGATGATCAACAGACGAATCGAAGCAACTCGGTTATTTTTCGAAATCGTCGAACAGACCAGACCTGCGCCTGAGAGCAAGATCAGATAGGCGAGCATTGCCGCGTAGGTCGCCTGGATCTGATGCTGTGTGACCCCGCCAAACGTGACCGCCAGCAGAGTAAACGGGTATTGAACGACGATCAGGAGTAGTGCCTGAACAAGTCTTCCCCCTGACTTTCCAAACAGCAAACCCGAGGAACTGATCCCCGCCATGAGCAACAGCCCGAGCGTGTCTTCTTCCTTTTCTTCGGTAATCGACGTTGAGAAGAAGCTCAGGCCGAGCAAAGTCATGAAGATCAGATCGATATAGACAATATTCAAAAAGAACCGCAGCCCAGGTGCCCCCAAGACAACTGCGGTCGTATAGGAAAAGATAATTGCAAGATAGATGGCTGACACCAAAAACAAACGCGCCAGATGCGGTCCGAATGCGCGCCCATCCACACGAAGCGATCGTTCAAAAAGTGTCGTCGTGCCTTCGAACATCGCAGGGTCCTTGAAACTGACAGTCTATTTGATCGCAAAGTCTGATGAGAAAGAGGGGATTGGAACCGAAGCAATTTTCAAATTAAAATGGAATCCAAATGACGCGAGTTCTCATTAAACAAGGGATACCATCGCGACTCCGGAAGCCACACTCACTGTACCTGACGTGATCCGACTTTAGCCGACTCTACAGCACCTCATCATAGACGTTTCGTCTCAAATTGAACACACTCGTTAGAGAGCGATGAAAGGCTCAAGGATTCAGGCAGTTCAAGGGAACGTTTCGCGTGACTAACGCGAGAACTCCACGGATTCTTGGTTGCTTCGTGCCGGAATTCGTAGTGAACGGACCTGAAGCACTTCCGTTCCCCAACGATGGGCGCTGGAACTGATCAGGCGTAGGCGACCCAGCCACGAAACGTAAATCCCACATAGAACAAGCTGATTCGGGAGAACCCCGCCTCGCGCAAGATGCTTTCGTCCTGCTGCGGAGAGAGGAAATTCAAATGCGCCTTGATGGCCTGACTCGACTTCTGGGCGTCGTGGGCGTCTATCCCGGAAGAGATGGCGAATGCAGCGTACCGTGACATCCAGCTCGTTCTCTCGTCTTGCTCTGCGGGAATACTCATGTGAACCACCACGAAAGGGGAACCCGGCTTCAGTCGGCGACGAACCTCAACTGCCGTTCGCAGACGCTCAGGGAGACTCAAGAAGTGCATGGTCAGTAGACAGGTCGCCGCGTCGAATGGTCCAGCCGGTGCGGCATCAATGGTCCCCTCGTGCAATTGAACCCGCGAAGCAAGAGTCCCCAAAGTCTGCACAGCCAGTTCGATCATCTTTGACGACGGATCAACGCCATCAAACGTCCAGGTGGGATAAGCCTGTGCAAAGGTCTTCAGCTCCAATCCACCTCCCGCCCCGACGACGAGAACACGCCCCCCGTCGGGTACTCGCTCGGCCAGGAGCAAAGTCGACATTCGCTGCATATCTGCAAACCCGGGCACTATTCGCGGCGGACCGTCTGCGTACCGTGCCACCAGTCGAGCATCGGAAAACGCGTCGTGCGGAGTGATTTTTTCAGGGACCATGGCTGTGTCCTTCATGAGGCTGAGACATCCCACGGGCCGCGATCCGCTCGTGAATGTCTTTACTGAGTTCCGCGAGCGTCACCTCTCCGAAGCGAGCCAGCAGCAATTCCTCAGCGTCATTAAATGCCTGTCCCAGTGCGGCATTCACAGCCTGTTCTACGAGACATTCAGGGGAGCTGGAACGAATGCCGACAGCCAGGAGCATAGGGCTCCCGAGCGCGACATAGATGTCTCCCAACGTTACCTTCGTGAGATCACAGGCCAGCGTCCACCCGCCGCCGTGTCCCTTTTCCGATTGCACATATCCCCTCTGCCGCAGGCCAGCCATGACCCGCCGGACGACAACCGGATTGGTCGCCATCATCCTGGCGAGATCTTCAGATGTGACGGGTCCCTGTTGTTCTGCCATATGGAGCAGGACGTGGAGGACGCCGGAAAGTTTGCCGTCGCGTTTCATGTAACTTACATTGTTACATGAATGCCGTTTTGTCAAGGTCTGTCTCAAACATCGTCAAGTTGCAATCGGTGAGGACAAGCATGGCTCACTGATCGGCTGGAGCATTGCCACGAACTTCCCCGGCTCGATGCGGAGCCTCTTGCATACGATGAACCTGGGATCCGCCCCCGCAGCGGAGACTGTTCTACGCGTGCGGTTCAGGAGCGTTGCCATGGAACACTCTGGCGCGGTCTATCTGGGAGAAGTCAACACGGACAAACCGACACCGAAACATAGCGGGTGAAGTTTTGCAGGAATTCACTGCCCCAAACGCGATGCACGTGGAAAAGCAGTTCCAGTTATCGATGTCTTGCTACGAAGGGGCTGATAATGATGAATTCGGGGGAAGGGGCTACGGGTTTCGCGTTGGGCCTGGATGGACTTGATAGGTCGGCGGCGTTGCGATTCGGCTTTCCTGGCGAGGGACCGCCAGGGCTCCTTGAAGAGAGGCTTCTTCTGTTTCGGCGCTGATGGGTCCCCGTACCCTGATGCTCCGGAATGCACTGCCGCCACCGCGACCCTGATTTCCCGATTTGCTGCTCGGTTCTTCGTTGACTCATAGCCACCTTGATTCCTGGTTCGCCACGGACAGCTTATTCGCTGGGTCTTCGAGTCAGAGTCCCTTTCCAAATGTCTGGATACTTGGACTCGCCGTGATTTGGTCGGATGACCACACTGCTCGTAATTGTGGGAGTGGTGGTGAGAAATTCGGGACCGCTTGCGATTGGTCGTGATTGAGAGTCCAGTTCGAAGTGAAGCGAATGACCGTGACGCTGGAGGGGACTGGCCAACTGGCCAGCCCTTGGCCAGCCGGTGGCCAGTCCCATGTGCTGCGGAGATTGAAGGTTAAAGCGTTTCGGGGGGACTGGCCCGGCTGGCCAAGGGTGGTGTGGAAACGCCGCATTTTTTCAGAGGGCCGGAGAGGCTATGGAGGGGTGCGATGGTTGCAGTGGATTCCTTAAGACGTAAGCGGCGAGATGCGGCGGCTACGCCGGTTTTTGGTGCGCGGGTCCCTCGATAATTTTCGCGATCGATTGGGGAGACTGTTGGAAGGGAGTGCCTGCTATCGAGGTCTCGACATGAACGGGCTGCTGAGGATGAATCCGGGGGAGGGGGGCTACGGGTTTCGCGTGGAGTTGGATCAGCGTGATTGGCTAGGGGATTGGCGATTCGGCTTTCCTGGCGAGGGACCGCCAGGGCTACTTGAAGAGAGGCTTCTCCTGCTTCAGCGCTCTTGGGTTTTGAGAGGCCATCACCGGCAGGGTTGTGGGCATGCAGCATGCCGCCGTTGCGTTGGTGCATGTGCTGGAGGTCGCAGTGGGAGTCGCTTCGGGGGGACGAGCGTTTCCAGATGTTCGGATTCATTCGACGAACTTGGGGAGATTTTGTTCGATGATTAGATGCTCAAGATGCTCACGAGTTGAGCAACTTGAGCATCTAATTCAAACGCTTGTAAAACAGGGGTTTCGACGATTAGGTGCTCAAGGTGCTCAACAAAGTGCAGCGCGCATTATCGAATTGGATACGACAAGATTTGGGACAGATGAAGAGGAGGGGCAAGAGAGGGACTTCGTGGCGTTCGACAGCAACGATGGGAGGACTGATAGGGGTGCCGACAGGAAATTCGATTCGATGACAGTGGATCCCGGACGCCGACCGCAGTGCCGCAGTGGTTCCCGAGCACAATTCGGGACCTCCGGCGCGTCGGCTCCAGCCGGGCTCGCGTTGTTTTGCACGCGAACAGGGGCATCGTATTGGTCGGTCTCTGGACCATCGGTTGCCGGGCGGACATTCAGTCAGCCGGAAAGAAAATGCAGTGGTTGCGCTGCGGTGACGGAACATCGCCGCTTCGGAAATATATTCAGCAGATTTGGACTGGGTGATTCGACGGGATCACAAGTCGATTCGCATGGCTCGTTCCCAACGATGGAAGCCGAGGCGTTCGTAGAAAGGAATCACCCCTTCGGCGCAATCCAGAATTACCTTGTAGCACTTGAAGTCCCGGCAGACTTCGAGCAGGTGCTCCACGAGTGCTCGGCCGACGCCGTGCTTCTGGTAATTCGGATGGACGGCGACATCTTCGATGTGACCGACCACCCCGCCTGAATGGATGAACTTGGGTTCGATGAAGACAGATGCGGTTCCGGCGATGTTTCCATCGATCAGTGCCACGTAAGTCCGGATCCTGGACTTCAAGCGGTCACGGTAGACATCGATCGCTTGTTGATCCGTCAACTCGATTGGCTTCAGGGCTCGTAATGCGTCGAGGAATCCCCGATCCAGATCGGTGGCATCCATCAAGCGAATTGCAAGCGCCTTCTTTACTTCAATCATACGGCATCCCTTCCCGTTTAAAGATCTGATTCTGTCGGATCAGTGGACATGATTCAACCGTGAGGCACGTGCCGGACCACGCGGTGGAAATGAAGTTCGACTTCCCGGTCGACCACGCGGCGAACTCCTTCCACCAGGCAACTCGGTTCGTGATCGGTTTCCCCCTGGCGTTTGATCTGCTCCAGAGGCGTTCCGGGAAAAACTGTGAAGGTGCTCTGATTGATAATCTGATTTCCCGCATCCAGCTCGGGCACAATGAAATGAATCGTCGCTCCGTAGGTCAGCATGCGATGCTGGAAGGCATCTTCATAGGGGCGAAAGCCGGGGAAGGGGGGGAGCAGGCCGTGGTGCAGGTTGATGATCCGCCCGGCAAAACGCCAGCAGGTGCTCGCCGGCAAGACTCGCATGTAGCGGGCCAGGATGATGTAGTCGACATCATACTGGTCGAAAAGTTCCACCATTCGTTGATTGTCGGGTTCTCCCTTCGCATCACCGATCTGGTGCCACTCAACACCGAATTGTTCGGCAACTCCTCGACAACTGTCACGGTTGCCAATCATGACGGCCGGGGTGGCGAGCAGTCGCTTGTCGCGCATCGAACGAAGCAGTGCGAGGGCAGGTTCCGGCCGGTAGGTCGTGCAAATGGCCAGTCGAGGAAGTCGCGAACGGGACTGATGTTCATCCCGCGACCAGGTTCGAATCGACAGGCCTTTCAGTCGGCCGATTTCGTTCATTTTTTCACGAAGTTCAGCGACGCTCTCGGGCCCCAGAGGCCAATCAATGCGGAGCAACATTGCGAACAGTCGTTCGGAATCGTGATCGTACATCTGGATTTCGTAGATGTTGGCCCCTGCCGCCGAAACAAGATGAACAATCGGGTCGGCCAGCCCTCGGTTATCCGGCCCCACTGCAGTGATCACGACTTGCATGGCGGTTTTTTCTACCCCAATAAAAAATCGAACGGCTCCGAAGAGCCGTTCGACATGACTGTTGAATTCATCAAGCCCAATCGAGGCGATGATTGTTGCCGGAGAGTGCCCGTTCGATCAAGACCGCTCTTGTCGGAGACCATCCCGCCTTGGCAAGTGGGCTTATTTCACCGCGTCCCACCACCAGCGTCCGACAGCGACCGACTGAACCTGCTGAACTTTGGCAGTTTCTTCCAGCTGCGGAGCGAGCTTGTTGCGAACAGGGTCTTTCGCAAGGGCCATCACGTCGCATCGGACCCCACCAGCTGCCTGGACTACGATATCGCGGCCTCGGTAAACCCGGTGGTTGACAACCGATTCCACTTCCGTCGCGGCAGGATAGCTGGCTGGTGCATAGCCACCATTGGGAGCGAAGACTCCCATGTTCCAGCCGGTTTTGCCTCGCAGGTCTTCAGACTGGATCAGGGCCGAGCACAGGGCCATGTTGAAGATGTTCTGAGCGTCTGCGAAGACCAGGTCTTTCTTTGCCAGCGTCGCATAGTGGGACGTGAAGTTCTGCGCGAACAGACGATTCGTTGGTTCGGACTTGCCGGTGGGGACATGCTTTCCTTCGGCGGTCACCAACTGGTTTTCCGAAAGGCACAGGACCGACGAGCCCTGAATTTCGAATGTGTTACGATCTTCGCTGTGCATCACAGCATCGCACTGAATGGTGAGCCACCATCGCAGGGCGTCCATATTGGGTTGAGCCTTCTGTTCGGCAACAGGCAGCAGATCGAAGTAACCGGGAATCTCCTTACCGGCTGGCAACTTGTTGATGCCAATCAGCTTCATCCGGTAGTCCGCTTCCACGATCACGCGAGCCACACGACTTTCAGCGGGGACACCCCAAACCACGACGTCCTGACGTCCCAGTTTCTGCTGGATCTGATTGACCCAGGCGCCGACGCCGCCCTTGTTGATTGGTCCTTTGGCCTGCGATTTCTCAACGAATTCCTTGAGGGCTTTCACCCCTTCATCGCGAGTGTTGATGGAGCAGCCAAAGTCCGCGTTCCCGCGGGCGAAGGTCCGCAGCACTGTCACCAGGTCATCCAGCTGGAGGGTCGGCTGACCGTCGCGAACAGAAACGGGCTGGCCTTGTTCGTTGTACTGCCAGCCCGCAGCAGGCCCGGCAATGACGATTTCATTCGATTCGGGAACGGCAAAGACATACTTAATGTGCGAGAGACCGGCGAGCTGCGACATCGTTTCGGGGACGGGAAGTCCCTCTTCAATGCGCCGCGCGACAGCTCGTTCGAGACGTGTCAGCGAGACCATACGGAGTTCAGAGTATTGAGCGACATCTTCATTAATGTCGGCCTGGCGGGCTTTCACACCCAGCGAAGCGAGTTCGCCCGATTGCTCTGCAGCGCTGACGCGATGCAGCAGACCTGTGGGAGAGACCTTCACACCAGTGGGGAAGGGGGACATTGCTCCACCTTCACCGTCTTCTTCTTCCCATTTGGACTTCGTGTTTTCACGAATCAGTCGCATCAGCGTTTGGAAGTCAGCCTGAACGCCCCCTTGAAGTGCTCGAGGAGCAGCAGGAGCGTTCTCGAGTCTCGAACGGCGCGGGATACGTTTGAGAGTGCCAGCGGCGGCGTCCGTCTCTCCGGCGGCCTGCTGCGCAGCGGCGACCTGGGTCAGCAGGGCTGCTCGCTCTTCGGGAGTCGGAGCGACAAGGGCCTGATCCAGAGCCAAGCCGAATTCTCCTGCACTCAGGTGATCGGCAACGACTGCGGCATGGTTCATTTGAGCTGGCGAATTGGCAGCTTGCGAAGCAGTGGACATCGCAATGAGACATCCGCACAGGGTCAACGACCGATGAAGAAAAGTCGTATTGAAGTTCAATCGGCCAAATCGGACCATGTCAGGTTCCTAGTCGTGGACAAGACGGATTGTGACGATGACGCCGTCAAAAGGGGACAAAGTTGCATTGAAAACAAACCAAGCCACTATCGATTTAGAATCGTCCTTCAGCACTGCTTCGTCAAGAAAATTCTGCACATTCTGCTGATGAAGGGGCGACGCCCTGGCGTTCAACCCCACAATCCGATCAGACGTTAGAATACTCTGTTGAGTTACAGTCGATGGGCAGATGAGAGCAGTGAGTTGCCCCCTCATCGCCCCACACCACCAGAGACATCCGCGGGAGAACAATTTGCCAGAACTGCCTGAAGTCGAAACCATGGTTCGTGGTATCCGACCGCAGATCGTCGGTCGGACGATCTGCGATCTCAGCGAATGCGAAAACGGTTGCAAGCCGATTCTCATCACACCGAAGTTCACTCAATTGCGAAAACGGCTTGTGGGAAAGCAGTTTGCCAGCGTTCGGAGAGTCGGCAAGCGGGTCGTGTTCGACGTGTCGGATGGTACGATTGTGGCCGTCGAACCGCGGATGACAGGGTTGATGGTGCTGGCCGATCCTCCTGACGTCAGCCACTTGCGATTGCGGTGGGATTTTGAAGGAGACGATCAGTATCCCTCTTTGTGGTTCTGGGACCGGCGAGGCCTGGGAACGGTCTCTCATTACCTCCCTGGAGAGTTTGAGGAGCGCTATGGCCCCAAGTGTCTGGGACCGGATGCCCTGGAAATGACTTTGGAGATGTGGCGCGAGCGGTGTGCCGCTTCAAACCGGGAAATTAAGGTCTTGTTGCTCGACCAGAAGAGGGTCGCGGGGATCGGTAATTTGTATGCGAGTGAGATTCTGCATGTGGCGGGGATTCACCCTTCGGCGCCCGCGAAGATGTTAAACCCGAGGCAGGTCGAGCGACTGGCGGCAGCGGCACAGGAGGTTCTTTTGAAAGCGATCGAGTGTGAGGGCTCGACTCTTTCTGATGGGACGTACCGTAATGCACTGAACCAGAATGGCAGCTACCAGAACCTGCATCGAGCCTACATGCGAGCCGGTTCGCCCTGTCTTTCCTGCGGAAGTGAGGCCATCCAGAGGATCGTCCAGGCACAGCGATCCACGTTTTACTGCCCCGAATGTCAGAAAATGAAAACTTCATCCAGAAAAGGAAGTGTGAAATGACCGGAGCCCCGCGTAAACCTGCGACGAAGCTGCCTCACCTGCGCAAGCAGATGCAGAAGAATCAGATCGCTCAGAAAGCCAACAAGCTCAGCACTGTCAGGAGGAAGTCGTCTGGCTCAGGGAAATGAGCAGCATCATCCCGTCACCGCGCTGAGGAGGAAACAATTGTGCGGAGACCAGGAAAGCAGGCAGTCTGAAAGTGAGAAAATGGGCTGTCTGTGAAAAAACAGCGTGCCGGACATACGCTTAAAAGCGGTAAATTATCCCGTGCCAATAAATGAAGAAGTGCTGGGGTTGACACGAATTCTGTAGACTCTACAATTTGACGGTCGCAAGGAAATTGCGCTGACAGCCTGAAAGACTCGAAAAGCACGGATGAAGAAAGGGCTTGGCCCTCGGAGTTGTGGGAAATGTTAGTTCTGTCGCGGAAAAAAAACGAGAGCATCATTGTTGATGACAGCATTGTCATCACGGTCGTCGAAATCCGCGGCGACAAGGTTCGACTTGGCATTCAAGCACCGAGAGAAGTTTCCATTCATCGGAGCGAAGTGCGCGACGCAATCGCCTCTTCAGAATCTGCAGCAACTTCTCCGTTCCCAAGCCTTGAACAAAAGTCGGTGGCCGAGTAAAACTCGCCCCCCGCAACGAAACCGGGACGAAAAAAATTCACCCCGGTTTGTTGCAATCCCTGCCGTCCGTTGTTATTAATCCGCAGCGAAAAAATCGGAAGCCGCGACTAAAGAATCCGGCACCAAACTCCGATCTTGTTCTCGCTTCTGATTAGTTTTGCGAATGACGGCCCCATCGTCTAGAGGCCTAGGACATCGGATTTTCAGTCCGAGAACTGGGGTTCGAATCCCCATGGGGTCAGTAAACGTCCGAGTCCTTTACTGGGCTCGGACGTTTTTCATTTATCACAACGCAAGTTGTACTGATTAATCCATAACGACTTGGCGATTTGTCGTACTGATCAGAATGATGTTCGAATCCGACCGCACTCGGTTTTGAGAAAGAAAGATTCCCATATAAGAATAAGCCCGAACCCGCCGGAACTGAGATCTCTCCCGCTGGATCGCTTGCGACCTATCACGAGCTCCAGAACTGGAGACAGCATCACAACCGGTTTGACCCCGAGGGTTTAGAGCGGCGTTTGGTATGATCCCAGGCAGGGCCATCGCTCGACAGCCGTCGTCTCGCGTGCGTCTGGAGACGAGTGGCAAGCGTCAACAATGTTTCAGGCAGCAATGCATCCCGCAGCAGATAATCAACTCTCGAGATTAGAGGCACCCATCACGTGGCGAAGAAGATCTCTAAAAAGGTGAGGGTCGATTTCCGGAAGAATCGACAAAACTCTGCTCGCCAGAACGATTTTACCAGGCAGATCCATGCCGACGAGTCCGTTATCGAGGATATCGACCGCGAACAACGGGTCTCTGGAAAAGGGGCTCTGACAAGACGACGAA
Organism: Schlesneria sp. DSM 10557; assembly: GCF_041860085.1. Taxonomy (NCBI): domain Bacteria; kingdom Pseudomonadati; phylum Planctomycetota; class Planctomycetia; order Planctomycetales; family Planctomycetaceae; genus Schlesneria; species Schlesneria sp. DSM 10557. The sequence goes on along the minus strand of NZ_CP124747.1, from coordinate 6,201,158 downwards.
CGATCTTGGGTGAGCAGGGCGCGGGAGATCACGTTGTCCTTGCCGTCGATCAAGCTGCCTGCCTACGAGGGCGGGTCATTTCGGCGATCGGCTCAACACAATGCACCGTTCAGGTCGACGAGGGTCAAGAGGGAAGCGGCACACGATTTGAGTGCACTGTCCGTCGCGTTGTCCGAACAGTTGCCCGGAATGCACGGAACGCAGTTGTCACAGGAGATCGCGTTCTCTTCCTCCCGGGTAAGAACCAGTGTGGGGTGATTGAACGCGTGGAGCCGCGGCAGGGAATTATCGCTCGCGGTCATCAGTACAAGCAGCACATCCTGGTGGCAAATGTGTCCCAGGTGGCGATCATTTCATCAGCCGATGAACCGCCGCTGAAACCCGCCCTGATAGACCGCTTTGTCGTCAGCGCGGCAAAAGGGGAAGTTCGGGCGATCATCGTTATTAACAAGTGCGATCTCGTCGACGTGGCTGACCTGCAGCCGATGATCGGACACTATGCTCAGCTCGGATACACCGTCGTTGCGGCGAGTGTTCCGTCCGGTTTAGGGATCGCATGGCTGCGACGGCTGCTCAAGCACCAGCAGACCGTTTTTACGGGTCAAAGCGGTGTGGGCAAATCGTCGCTGTTGAATGCCATTCAACCTGGCCTGTCAATGAAGACCGGCGACATCAGCCGCGTCACTCAGAAAGGTCGACACACAACTCGGTTCGCCCAGCTTCAGGAATTGTCTTTTGGGGGATGGGTGGTCGACACGCCCGGAATTCGCCAATTGGAACTCTGGGACGTTCATCCCGCAGAGATGGAAGGCTATTTCATCGAGTTCCGCCCATTCGTACCCAGTTGTAAGTTCCCCGATTGCCTTCATCTGGTGGAAGAGGGATGTGCCGTGAGGGAGGCGGTCAAACAAGACCTGATCTCGCAGATCCGATATGAAAGCTACATCAGGCTTGTCATTGGAGACGACTGACGCAATAACGATTATGTAACAGACAGACCGCCGTTGAAACCGGGAAGATCAAGACCATACAGTAAACGTCAGTCACCCCGCGCCCTGATACGGGGTTAACTATAAACCGTGGATCAACTCTCGATGCGTTTCGGAGGGGGGTGAATCCAATGTTGCCGTGGATGGTGGGGACAGCTGCTATCGCCCTGGCGACCCTTTCCGTGGTTTATGTACGTCACCGAAAACGCCGCATTCGGATGCTCGGTCAGCTCGCACAGCAACGAGCCAACTGGGTTAACGAGCACCACTTCACGATCCAGGGACCAGTCAATATACAAGAGCATTGCCGGGCATTCGCCCGCGAACGACTCGTACGTGTCGAGAATTTCTTATCCTTCTCAGACCTGGAGCTTTTGCAATCCGAGGCGACGAGAAACCTTCCAAGAATGGTTTCCAGCTACATACCGACGCACAAGAAAGGGCATACGCTTTCGTACGAGAATATTCGGTCCATCCGGTTTTCGTGTGGGTTTTGGTAAGATTTGTCAATTTCCGAGCAGGTGAGACGATGCAGGATCGGGAATTGTATCAGCAGATCTTGGGGTTAAAGAGTCCCTGGACGGTGTCTGGTGTCGCGTTGAATATCGAGCAGCAGCGGGTCGAAGTTCGTGTCGAGCATCCAGCGGGGACTCGGTTTTGCTGTCCGGACTGTCAGCAAGAACTTAGCTGCTATGACCATACCGAAGAGCGTCAGTGGAGACACTTGGATAGTTGTCAGTTCAAGACGATTCTGTTCGCCCGGATTCCTCGTGTTGAATGTCCCGTTCACGGCGTCAAACAGGCCCGCGTCCCGTGGGCCGAGAAGGGAAGCCGTTTCACTGTGATGTTTGAGCGGTTCGCCATTCAGGTGCTTTTGGCTACGCAGAATGTCAAAGGGGCCATGAGCATCCTGCGAACGAAATGGGATCAGACCTGGTCCATCCTGGAACGGGCGGTTGCACGAGGTCGTGCGCGCAAACAGGACGTGGCCATTCCTCGCGTGGGAATTGACGAGAAAGCCTTCCTCAAAGGCCAGAATTACATCACACTGGTCTATGATCTGGATCGCAGTACCGTCGAGGCCATCAGTGATGGAAATGACGCCGACGCGGGATTTGCAGCACTTTCAGCCCTTTCCCAGACGCAACTTCATTCGATTGAAGCGATCGCCATGGACATGAGTGCGGCCTATGTCAAAGCAGCCAAACAAGCCATTCCCCTGGCAGAAACGAAGATCGTTCACGACCGATTCCACATCATGCAGATGGCGACGAAGGGGGTCGACAAAGTCCGACGCGCTGAACATCGCAAACTTCTCAAGGAAGGTGACGATCGCCTGAGTCACACGAAGTACGTCTGGCTCACGAGTCAGGAGAATCTCAGTGAAAAACAGCGAGCACGATTCGACGAAGCTTTCACGTTACAACTCAAAACGGGGAAAGCCTGGGCTTTCAAAGAAATGCTACGTGATCTTTGGACGCAAGACTCTGCCGCCAGTGCCACAACCTTTTTCAACGCCTGGTACAAGCGCGTGATCCGCACGCGACTGGAGCCGATGAAAACCGTCGCCCGCGCGATTAAGGAGCGTTTGGCCAACGTCGTGAGTTACTGTACCCACCGCGTTACCAATGGGGTCGCCGAAGGAATGAACAGCAAAATCATGTCCATCAAGCGACGCGTCGGTGGCTTCCGTAATAGGCAAAACTTCAAAACCGCAATCTTCTTCTACTGCGGAGGACTCAAGCTCGACCCACAATAATCCCGGATGGACCGAATATTCAGAGTCACGCGAGAAATTGCGTCGGATTGTATCACTCGGATGAACTGAGAGAGTGGGTTTCAAGTATCGCAGGGATACCTGTTTTCCCTACTCCTGACGGCGACCAAAGCTCGTTATCACTATTGTGCTACCGGGAAGCGGGAGACCATATTAACTGGCACTACGACCACAACTTTTATCACGGACGTCATTTTACGGTGCTGCTCTCGCTGGCCAACGAATCGCCCAAGGGCGGGGTTTCAAAAAGCAAGTTGATGAGAAAAACATCCAAGGGCGAGGAATCAATCGATACCTCAGCAAACGTCCTTGTTCTTTTTGAAGGTGCAAAAGTACTTCACCGAGCAAGCCCCACGGACGAGGGAGATCTACGCATCATGCTGAGCATGACATTCTGCACCGATTCAAGAATCAGTCCACTGAAAGAGATCGCGCGTCGTGTTAAGGACACCGCCTTTTTCGGTCTACGAGCGCTTTGGGATTAGCTGCCCCGAAGATCTGCAGCCCCACAATTTTTTTCCCTGCATGGAGTTGTCAGCCATGCGACAAAGAGGCGAACGAAGTGACGCATTTGATGCATCACTTCGTTCGGAAACGAACCGTCTTGATCGCCTGAATCCAATCAGGATTACAGGCTCATTTTGAATATCGTCAGTCCCAGGCCAGCGTTGACTGCCAGACTGATTTCAACCTGGCGATATCCTGACTCAAGACTACTTCACTTTGCGATGAGGTCACCACAAGGCGTTCTTCGGTGGTCACACGGCCAATTCGAGCGCAAGGGGAATCCTTCATCACCTTTTCAAATTTGTCAACGTTGCCTGGTTCTACTTCAATCAGGAATCGAGTCGTGCTTTCCGAAAATAGCAACACGATCGGATCCGTGATCCCGGCTTCGCTCGCCACTGGAGTGAGGTCCAGATTGGCCCCCAGACCGCCTGCGAACGCCATTTCGGCCGCCGCCACGGCCAGACCGCCTTCGCTGAGATCGTGGCAACTCCTGATTAGCCCCTGCTGAATTGCGCTATGGACAGCAGCGAAAATCAGAGGCGATTGTGCAAGATTAACCTGTGGCAGACTTCCCCCCGAGAGGTGATTTACCAAGGCATAGTGGCTCCCGCCGAGTTCGTCTCTCGTTGCCCCCACCAGATAGATGGCGTTACCAGCTTGTTTCAAGTCCATCGTGACACACTTACGTACGTCAGGAACTTGGCCAATCGCACTAATGAGAAGGGAGGAAGGAATCACTACCGTCCGTCGCTCACCCGTCGCCGAGTCGACGAACGAGAACTCATTATTGAGACTGTCTTTTCCGCTGATGAACGGAGTTCCGAGTGCGATCGCCGTATCCTTGCAACCGAGAGCCGCTCGAACAAGTGATCCCAGTGTTTCTGGACGCTCGGTGTTGCCCCAGCAGAAGTTGTCCAAAATCGCGATGCGATCGGGATCTGCTCCCACGCTGACGCAATTTCGGATCGCTTCATCAATCGCCGCAGCCGCCATCCAGTAGGGGTCAAAATCGCCGAAATGAGGGTTCATTCCATTGGAGACAACCACACCCCGATAAGAGTTGAGATCCGGCCTGACGACTGCTGCATCGGAGGGACCATCACATGCAACCCCAACGAGAGGCTTAACCACAGAGCCCGATTGAACTTCGTGATCGTACTGACGAATGATCCATTCTTTGCTGCAGACATTAAGCGACCCGAGAATCTTCTCGAGCGTCATCTCAGCACATTCCCGGATAGATTTCTGAGCCTTGGCAGTCTTCGTGAGGGGCGTCTCGGGAGGAGGCAGGTAGACTGCCTGCCGAGTCACAGGAGGGCGGCCGTCATGGAGAAAACTCATCGCGACATCGCCGACGGTCTCACCATGGTAGGTCAGCTTAAGTCGACCTTCGTTGCCGAATTGTCCGATCGCCGAGGCTTCGACCCCCTCAGCCGCGCAGAGAGCCTGGAATTCCTCCCATTTGTCAGCCGGAACAGCCAGAACCATTCGTTCCTGCGCTTCACTGATCCAGATTTCTGTGTAGGAGAGGCCGGTGTATTTGAGCGGACATTTCTCCAGCCAGACGACCGCCCCAATTTCTTCGCCCATCTCGCCGACAGCAGAGCTAAAACCGCCTGCCCCGCAGTCTGTAATCGCGTGGTAGAGCCCACGATCTCGAGCCTGAAGAACGACGTCAGCAACCATTTTTTCGACAACGGCATTGCCGATTTGAACCGCACCGCCCGAGATTGTTTCGCTCTCCTGCGTCAGTTCAGCAGAGGAGAACGTGGCTCCATGAATCCCGTCACGGCCAGTACGTCCACCGATGGCAACGATGAGATCGCCGGGAAGGACAGACTTCTCCACGCGGTCCACTGGGATCATTGCGGCCGTTCCGCAATAGACCAGCGGGTTACCCAGGTAACGCTCATCGAAGAAGACCGCACCGTTGACGGTCGGAATCCCCATTCGATTACCGTAGTCTCGAACGCCGGAAACAACACCCTTCATGACCAGCTTAGGGTGCAGTACGCCAGGGGGAAGACTTTCGACCGGCGTATCAGGAGGAGCGAAACAGAAGACGTCCGTATTCAGAATCGGCTTCGCCCCCAATCCGGTTCCCAAGGGGTCTCGAATGACGCCACCAATTCCCGTGTTAGCGCCGCCGTAGGGCTCAATCGCGGAGGGATGGTTGTGCGTTTCCACCTTGAAGCAGACATGCTGATGTTCGTCGAACTTCACAACGCCAGCGTTGTCTTTGAAAACGCTGACGCACCAGTCATCAGCACCCAGCCGGTTGCGGATCTCTACCGTCGCGCCGAAGATTGTCTCCTTCAGCATGTTCTCGAACGTTCGCTCGCCATTCTCATCGCTGTAGTGAATGCGCCCCTTCAGCGTCTTATGCGAGCAGTGTTCGCTCCAGGTCTGAGCAACAGTTTCGAGTTCGATATCGGTCGGATCTCGATCTTGCTCAACCCAGTGACGCTGGATCGTCTGCATTTCTGCGAGGCTCAGGTATAGCTGCCCCTGCTTGCTCAGAACCATCAACGCTTTATCGTCCATCGTCCGGATGGGAACAGTTTCCAGCCGAAAGCGGTACTCAGAACCCGCTCCAATTCTTTCCATATGGAGAGGGCCGGAAATCACTCGCTCGACGGCGTCATTGGCGAGGACTCGTTTCGACAAACGTTCCAGCTCAGCCGCGGAAATGCCGGCATCGAACCAGTACTTTCGGACCGTCGCAACCGCATCCACTGAAAAACCGAGGTCAACCAGGGCTTTCTGGGTACTGGTAGCGACGTTGTCTGTGACTCCTGGCTTGTAAAGTACATTCAGCACATGCCTTCCCGATTCGTTGGATGCTGTCGAGACAGAAGTATCCTTGCCAGGAGAAACTTGCCGAACCAGGAAGGTCTCGACCACGGGGTCAACGAGCAATTGATTCGCAGCACGCTGCACGTCGGACTCGGTCAGACTCCCTCCCTGCAGCAAAAAGCCTCGTGCGCTACGGACATTCTGAATGGAAGTCGCGCCCAGGTCTCGCGCTTCTTGTGTGATTCGTTGTCCTTCCCGATCGATTTCATTTGCGGACGGACGAATTTCGACTTCCCAGAGCATTCGAGTTCAATTCCCATCATTGAAGGACTTTCTCAACCAGATCAAATCTGGTGAGAAAAATTAGATTGAGCAGGTCAAACGTGATTGTCGCGATTTGCCACCAGACTTGCGAGGGGATCAGGTTGTGGAATTCTTTGTCCCATCCAAACTCTTACGCGATTCCTGACCCAATGCGAGCTGATGCCTGACTTCTGACACGTCATTCCGCGCGAGTGCTTCCCGCACTTGTGACAATCGGTGGATCACGTCATCAATCCCCCGCATCACGTATTGAGAATTATTCAGCAAGATACCCGCCCACAGATCAGGGTCACCCGCGGCAATTCGAGTTGTGTCGCGAAATCCACTTCCTGTCAGGTGCCGGTTTTCGGGAGAAAGTGTCATGGCCAATGCAGATGCGACGACGTGTGGCAGATGACTCGTCATGGCGAGTGCCTCATCATGGGCCTCGGGAGACATCTGGAGTGTTTTCATCCCAATCGCCTGCCAGAATTGCTCAAGACGGCGAACGGAATCCGCAGTTGATCCCGGCAGGGGAGTCAAGATGCAGAGCCGGTCTTCGAACAAATTCGGATTTGCCGCTTCGAAGCCCTGACGATGTGATCCTGCGATGGGATGTGATCCAATAAACTGAGGGATCGCCGTCAGTTGGCTGCAGATCGACCCCTTGACGCTTCCCACATCCGTCATGAGAGGCAATTTTGGTGAGTTACAGGAACCGGGATCGGCAACGGTTTGGCAGAGGTCGGCAACTGCGGCCAGCACATCGGCAGCCAAATTCTCAACAGGCGTGCAGAAGACGACCAAGTCCGAGCAGGAGATAACCTGCCTGATATCGGTTACGGCCTCGTCAATCAGGCCCGCTTCGCGAGCCGATTCAATTCGACGCGGATCTCGGCCGACACCAATCACGCGTTCGGCAACATTTCTGCTCTTCAATGCAGCGGCGAGAGAGCCGCCAATCATCCCGACACCGACAATGACGACGGTTTTCACTAACGGCGACGAGAACGGAGATTCAGTCATTGCACTCGAGTTTTTACTGTCTGGTTCTGTAGATGGAGATTCGGGGGGGGAATAACCGAAGTCGCATCAGCCGACTTCGAGGGAAAAGAACCAGACCATACTTTCACCATCTGTCACGTTGCGATGCCACGGCAAGTCATTCTCAGCTCGGCACTCAATGACTTACCAACCGTTCGTAAATTGACTGTAAGTGCCCCAACCGTACGGACTATAGAAGTTGTTGAAACCTTCTCCGCTGTTTTGGGCATTTCCGTAGTTGTTCATCGCGTCGGTGCGATTGTAATTAAAGTTCGCCCGGCTGTTGCCGTTGTTGTAGGCTTCGGGACTGGTATATCCGTAGCCGTAAGGGCCGAATCCGTAACTGGGATAATTATTGATATTCCGTCCGTAACCACCGCGAAAGCCGGGGCTATTGACTGCGTTAACTTCTCCACCCTGTCCGTAGACCCCTTGGCCGTACGCGTTGTAGTAACCGCCAGGTCCCATCACAATTCGTGGTCCGGGACCGTATGCGTTCCCAGTACTCGACAGCGTGAAGAAGGAGACTGCGCAGAACATCAATGACCAGTGGAAAGCTCGTTGTACCATTTCTCCACCTCTGACTGAGACGTTTCGATTACTGCGGCGTGCATCCCGACAAATGTGAACTGTCTACTTTGCTTCTGTTTTGGGCTGAGCACGTTTCGCGGCTACCGGGCCCTTCTGGCGAATTTCCCGGAGTTGATCCAGTTGTTCTTTGGTCAGAACTTTCTCGATTGAAACCAGCTTGTCGGCTTCGAGGGAGAGCAAACGAGCATGGAGCCCCTGAATCTCACGGTTCAATGCTCGAAGACGAGGTCGGTATTTTTCCTGAACACGGTCGGCCAGTTCTTCCTGCTCTTCCGTCAACGAAACACCGGACTCATTGAGTTCGTCGTTCACACCTTCAATCGGTTTTGAGCGAGGAGCTTTGGCGTCATCCGATGCCGCTGTTGCAAGTTTTTCGTGCTGAGCCATCTTACGCCGCATCTGCTGGATTCGCGAACGCTGCTCCTCTGTGAGACGATCTTCCACGGCTGCCATCAGTGCAATTTCCGCCGCGATCGTCTGCATGTATTTGTCGCTGAACTGCTTCCAGACGGCATTGATCGCCGCGTCATATTTTTCCGCGACCTCTTTCACCTGGCTCTGCTGTTTTTCCGAAAGGTTCAGCTTCTTGAGGCTGTCTCCCAGTTCCACCGAGTTTGGCGCAGTGGCCGAGGATTCGGGCTTCTTCTCGCTCTTATCCTGAGCAATGCCTTCGTTAAGCCACAAGAGACTGACGATTGCAACCAGACTTAGCTGGCCTAAAACCGCCCCCGCAGATAGAAGGAGATTCGACGATGGGCAGTCCCCAAACGAGCTTGCGGCGTTTCGCATCTGAGTAACCCTGTTAACGAATTCGGGAATTGGCCGAGCAGACCTTCCGCTCTACTTTTCTACGGCGTCATTCTGAAGGGACGTCGCCGAAATTAAAAGCGGAAGCAAGAGAATGATTTCCGCAAAACCTTTCGAATAAGGAATCTGCTGAAATTGTCGATTGTCTGCTGACATCAGAGACGACAGTGCACACGTTCGCCTCGTCTGGATTGCTCACCGTTCACAGCCATTGGCCACCGTATTGGCACTCCGACAGCCCCGTAGCGAACTGTAAAACACGAAGATCCGCCCGCAGCTTGACTCCCGGGTCAACTCATTGTGGCCAGACAACAGTCAGCGACGATGGCGTGAATTCGACGTCGCAGAGGTGCATCGGATGACTCCCAACGCTTGACTTCCAACGTTTGGAAGTACGTTCACGTGAGAAGAAACACCTTCGATTAGGACTTCGCAGCCGTCTGTTCCGCAGCGAGTTCGGCCATGCGTTGAGCAGGGACAACCAAACGGTCCCAGTTCTTAAGAAGGTAATCCGGGGGCCCCCCCTTGTTCGCAACGTACTGAGCGACTTCAATCGTAGGGACCAATTCGATCGCGTCCCAAGGGCAGACAGTCAGTTCGTACGGGTCGGACTTTTTCGTGGGGATGTGGACACAAACTTCGCATCCCACACATCGTTCGACATCAATTTCACACCAGGACTGCAGCACTGGTATCGATTCGCCCTGAACCTTGTAGATACAGTCAACGGGGCAGACTTCGAGACACGCTTCGCAGCCGGTGCAATTGTCTGCGTTGATGACAGCCACTTCTTTTGGAAGCTTCTTACGGGAACCGGCTTTTGCCATGGCAACGTACCTCGTGCAGATGGATTCAGTCGTTTTTGACGTCGTGACTCAAACTTGTCTCTGACGAAATGCACAGGAGTAGATGGGTTGTGCCGAAAGCACTGAAAGCCTGCCCGGCGTGTCGGCCGCCGAATGACACAGGGCTTGAAACAGTGCGTCGCAGCGACATTCATCAACTATATCGATTTTGTCCATCTCAGGGCGAGGGGACAAGTCAAGGTTTCTCGACTTTTGGAATCGATCAGTCGGTTCCGCAGAATACCGGAGCGGCCAATTGACGACCGTTTGCCTGCCCCGGGGTGATACTGAAAGGAGGATTCACTGGAATGAAAATCGCCGATGGAGAGGATTTCATGCCCCCCACCGGCGACGATTTTCAGTACCACGCTTTTCCTGCGCGAAGGAAAAATGGGTCTGGGCATGCACTTCCACAGCACGATGAAAGTCGTTATGCGGCAACGACTGCTCTGGAATGAAACCGTCGATATCGAGTGACGCGCTGCTGTTATCATTCGTGCAGCAGTCGATTCCCAGACTCTCGGGCTGGCTATTGCTCGGGATCGGCTTCGGGCATTTCTGACGATTCGGCTTCTTCTTTGACTGGTTCTTTTACTGGGGCCTGCTCACCCTCTTCAGGCGTGATTTCCGGAAGTAGCGGCAGCCGATCAGGGAACCGATGATAGACGGGATACGAATGTCCGGTCTGCCGAAGGCAAATCACCAGTCCGGCTTCAGTCGCCATGTAGATGCGATCGGTTCGATCGTTGCTTGGTCGGACCACAAACCGGTGGAGCGGAAGCGAACCAATTGCTGCTCCATTCTCCCGAGAAATCATCACCAGATTCCCATCGACGTCAGAGGCCGCGACTGCATCTCCTGTGGCGGCAATAAAGTGTGTGAGATCTGGTTTCCACCACCGTCGATCGCCGGTGTTCGGATCCAGGCTGTAAAGCCCACCGCGGTCTGGAATAACGTAAAGTTCGTTATCGAAGGCGACAGGTGCTTTTCGAACGGGCAAACCCGATGTGAACTCCCACCGGATCTTCCCCTTGAACAAGTCCAATGCGAAGAACGTGAGGTCCTCCGACGCCATGAACATGTTGCTTCCGTGCGATGCGAGCGGAGCCACAATCGCCTGATCAGTCTCCAACTGATAAATCAACTTCCGGTTGGCAGCACTGATCGAGTAAAGCGAACCATCGCGGCTCGCAAAATTAACAACACGCCCGTTCGTAATCGGAGGGGAAGTAATTTCCTTTCCCGCTTTAAACGTCCAGACCTGGGCTTCCAGTGACCACTGAGGGAGTCGACGCTGCTCGAACAGCCGCTGAATTTTGCTCAGACTGTAGGCATGCAGCATTCCATCGATCGTACCATAGTAGACCTGCGTATCATCAGCAGCAGGACCGGTCGACGGTTGACCGTCCAGGACCAAAGTCCAGATCGTGCGGCCAGTCCGTTTATCAAGACCGTACATCGTCGACCCGACGATGATCATGGCTTCTGTTTCGTTTGAAATCGCTGCGAAGCTCGGCTGATCGAAGCGTCCCAGTTGGACTGCCCACAACTGCTGGCCGTTTTCTGCATCGAAAGCGGTCGTGACTCCGGACGAAGACTGCACGTAGACGATGGTTTCGTCGATCGAAACGTGCTTCACCTTATCCCGATGAGGGTTGGTGACAGCCTGTCCCCACCAGGCCCGCTCCAATCCGATCCGAGTCAGCTGCTGATGTGTCGGAAGTGGGGCATCACCCTTCAATTGGGCGTGAACCGGCAAAGCGGCCGTCACTGTCACCAACGCGACCATCGTCAATACCCGCAGGGATCTCGTCATCTCTTCGCTCTCTTCGGATTGTTTGAACGTCTACGGGCGGTCGAAGTACCAGAAACCTGTTACAGCCATTGGACCGGTGAGCATCATGACTTCGGCGAATTGCCCTGTCGGATATGAATTCTGAATCGAAAGTCGGATCGTCGCTCAAGATCCAATCTGATCCCCTATCCTACCGATTTACCCAAACTGATCGCCAGCGGTTGAATCGACTGATTTCCGGGAAACTGCACTTCATTTCTCCAAGCGCCCGATAAGATGGAGCCGACCAATAGGAGACTCAACAGTCAAATCACTTGACCGACCTGAGACGGTTATGCTGACAATAACGCTTCTCATGAAAAGTCAGTCGGTGCGCGACCTGAGTCCGCAGACTGGGCGTAACCGGCAATTCTCCGACGCCAAACAAACTGTTGCGATCTGAAACGAATTGGACATAGAATCTTGAGTGATCCAATCCGGCCCTGCCGCTACGTCCCTCAGGGAGGTGAGAGATGAGTCACCCCTATTCATATCAGATTTCTCTGCACTTGCTGTCCGCAGGAGCGCGACAACCTCACCGCCGGTATCTGTTCACCGTCGCACTGACACTGGCGGGGTGGTCGTTAATCGCCCCCAACGCCGCAAAGGGTGACCTTGTCAAATTGCTGAACGGAGGCGAAGTCCGCGGAAAGATCACGGCGGGGATTGGAAGCGAGGGGAATATCCATTTGCAATCGATGACGGGTGCCACCATTGTCATCGAAAGCGAACAGGTTCAGTTTGTGACGACAAGACCAGATATCGTCGAGGAGTACGAATCACGATCCCGACGAATCAAGGACGATGCAGAGGCTCATTGGGAGCTGGCGGAATGGTGTCGCCAGCGAGGCCTTCTTCCGCAGCGCGAACATCACTTGCGGCGAGTGACGGAACTGAACCCTGACAACGACAAGGCGCAGTCGCTGCTTGGTCGAGTCTGGCATCAGGGCCAGTGGGTCGACAAAGACGAGCTGATGACATCGCAGGGATACGTGAAGTACAAGAACAAGTACATCACACCTCAGGAACTGGAGGTCATCGAGAATACTGCGGATGAGCTGGAACGCGAACGGGGATGGTTTCAAAAGATTAAACTGTGGTACGGCTGGCTGGACGGACAGCATGAGAATCGCAGGCCACAAGGATTGACCAATCTGGCGGCAATCAACGACCCGAATGCAGCACCTGCCGTCATGAAATTCCTGTCAACGGACCCACGAATTGATATTCGCGAACTGGCAGTAAAAATTCTGGTGCGGACCTCTGGCCCCAAGGCCACAACCGGTCTCGTCAAAATTGCCCTGTTCGATGAATCACTGGTCATTCGAACTCAGGCCCTGGACGGGATCGGACATGACTACGCTGAACGGGCTCAGAATGCATTCGTCAAGGCGTTGAAACACGAATCCAACGCGATTGTCTGTCGTGCTGCGAACGCACTGGGCCAGATTGGGGACAAGAGCAGTATCGCGCCCTTGATCGAAGCACTCATCACTGTGCATCACTATCAGGTCGCCATGGATATCCCGAACAACCAGACCTACAGCTTCTCCACAGATGGCAATTTTTCGTCAAACACACCCGCAGTCCCTCTAGGGGTTATGGAAGCTGTCAGAGCAGGACGTTTGCTGCCACCGGTATTCGCTCAGTCACCTGATGCTCCGCAGCCGCTTAAAAAAATGGTGACTGTCCGCATCGAGCACAGCAATGTCGAGGCACTCACCGCATTAAGTAAATTGACTCAGCAAAACTTCGGCTTCGACAAACGAACCTGGAGCCTGTGGTGGTCGGCAGAAAAGAATGCCAGCGGGAAACTGAAGGGAAAAGGTTAAACGTCAGCAACGTCTGCCTAGGCATCGAGCACTCCCGGGACGATCTCATTCTCCGTTGCGACGCGACTGGGACTCTCGTCGACCAGGTCTGGCAGCGTCACCAGGCTGGCGACCCCACGGATCGTTCTGTTCGATTCGTCCGGCGAAACCGTTTCTCACGGAAAAGTCGTCAGAGTCCACACCTGCTTGCGGATTCTCGCCAGGTGAGAATCTTTCACCAAACGGCAAACTCTGCCGATGACGATATCTGCTGAAACAAACCGGATTGAAACTCCGCCCCGACTTCCTGTTGCGATGGGTGAAGATGTCATGGCTCGCGTTGCACTTTTGTTCATAACAACCAGCCTGTTTGCAGCCGTCTGGTCAGAGGATCAGACCCAGCAAAAAGCATCGGTCGAACGAATCACGAAAGCTGCGACCGTCCGACCGGCCGTCCGGGTTGCATCTTCAAACGGATCAAGAGGCGTGCGACGCGTCGCCGTTCCGCTTCCGGATCAGATCACGCCTGGGACGTATCTGGTGTCGGATCAATGGGGACGGACTCAGGTTCGTGAAGTGAGCGAAAGCGAAGCGATCATTCCACGGGGGATGACTGAAAGCCCCGTCACAAACCACTATCTCGTCGAACGAGGTTCGTTTCGGTGGCACTTTATTCGGATCGAGCAACCGCGAACGGATCTGGCCCATCGCGCTCACGCTGTCTCACTCCGCTGATCGAATTGCAGACGGTAGCCCGGTTTCTATGGATGAGTACTGCGGTCTCCATCCCAGTTCTTCGCGGATCTTGCGATTCGAGACGCGCTTGTTGATTCCCCCCGACCCCCGTGCTGCAGGCTGCGCCGAATCGAACACGGGTTCTGGTGCCCCTACGAGTCGTGCCAGGGTCGAAAAATACGTGGCTCGCGGAATCGGCTGATCATCAACCACGTTCCACACAGAGAAGTCGCCCCCTCCCTCCGCGCAGGCAATCACCGCATCGGCTGCGTCATCGACATGAATCAGATTGAGCCACGCATCACCACGTCCCGAAAACGGGACACCTGCCCGCAGTGATTCAATTCGCGAGAGCAAACGCCCGGGACCATAGATTCCGGCGAGACGCAAGATCTGTAGTCCAGAAAGACTTCCGGCAAAAAACTGGTCCCGGATGAGGTTCTCAGCGCGGAGACAGCGCTCCCCTCCGGCCAGTTCCGGCTGACAAAGGGAGTCCTCGTCCACCCATCCCCCGTCTGACTGACCGTAAACACTGGTGCTGGAAATATGAATAAACCGTGGACGCTGATTGTCGATCGCACGCAGGATGTTTGAGAGTGCGACGCAGGACACCTCTTCATGCGTTCGTCCTGACGAGCGATCGAAGCCAACAGCGTGCAAGACCAAATCGACTTCCGGAAGTTCCGAAAGAGTCGCCGGCTCGCAAATATCCGCCACCAGAGGCTGAATTGACTCACGCTGAAACGATTCCGCATTTGCAGCAAAACGCGTCACAGCAAACACCTGATGGCCTTTGGCGACCCAGCGTTTCGCAACTCGCTTCCCCAGATAGCCGCACCCGAAAATCAGGCATCGCATAAAGATAGCTCCTCGGGGATTCCGTCCCCAAATTCCTGTCATCAGGAAAACTGCTCAAATTCCCGCTAGAAAAACGACGGGTTGTCCGATGACGTAAATCCAGAAATGAGAATTCCCGCAGCCGATGCCGTTCGTCGTTCTGACAGAATTGCAGTTGTGGGCGGGCATCCTATAATCCGGAAGATGAATCACGAATACTGAATTCCAGTTGACTTTCCGGTGAGCTGACGACCGAGCTGGAAAACTTCAGATGTTGTCTGAAGTCGTCGCTTGCTGTGTTAAAATTTGCGATCTCGGTGAATACCGCAGGGAGTGACAACGTGACGGACTCGAGCGTCCAGTCCCAGACTGGGCTGATTGATTGGCTGGGCTTGGGGTGGTTTTTTCGGCTGCTGTCCTCGTCGATCGGACAAAAGTTCGTGATGGGTCTGACGGGTTTGCTGCTGTGCGGCTTTCTTGCCGCACATCTGGCAGGTAACCTGCTGCTGTTTGTCGGCCCGAAAGCATTCAATGAGTATGCCCATAAGCTGCACGAGCAGTGGGAACTGTTGATTGTCGCAGAAACAGGTCTCCTGATTCTGTTTTTAGCCCACATCTACCTGGCCATCACGACGACGATTGGCAACTACAAAGCCCGTCGCGAGAGCTACGTCCTCAAGCAATCGAAGATTCCCCATCGCATCATCGGGGCGAACAGCTGGATGTTCGCATCAGGCGCTGTGGTATTGGGCTTTGTCATCCTCCACCTGATTGATCTGCGGTTGGGAATGCGAGGAAGCATCAGCTACCTGCCTGAATCCGATCCCGAAGCGCCGTTCAAAAACACAATTGCCGCGCTGAGTGATCCCGTCAGTCGCGTCGTCTACTTTGTGGGCGCGATTGTTTTGGGTGTTCACTTGTCGCACGGATTCGCCAGCGCGTTTCAGTCACTCGGCCTGAATCACCCGAAGTACACTCCGCTGATTAAAATTATCGGAAAAGTCTTCGCCGTCGTGATTGCCGTTGGATTCGCAAGCCTCGCGGTCTTTGCACCGGGCATGTGGAAATAGGCCAGAATGTGCGAGCAGAGTCAGACACCCGAGGGGCGATGAACCTGTTCCACTGTGGCCGACGGCGGCCAATTTAGAGAATGTCGTGTATCAAAATGGATTTCCGCTCTCGTCACACAACCCGGTTAGGTGACGTTGACACTCGGGGAAATGCAAACCGACTGTCAGCAGGGCAAAAGTCATTCAATCTGTGGGCTTACGACATGCCATGTGTGTGTTTCGCCCAGTTAACGGTCGCAAGGGAAATAAGATGGTGACGGTCGCTGACACCCCATTGGACGGACGTTGTCCCGAGGGAGATATTGCCAGCCGCTGGGATCAGCGGAAACGTGATTTGAAGCTTGTTGCTCCGAACAATAAGCGAAAGTACACGATCATCGTCGTCGGCACCGGTCTGGCAGGTGGATCAGCCGCAGCCTCACTCGCGGAGCTGGGTTATAACGTCCTGTCATTCTGCATTCAGGATTCTCCCCGCAGGGCACATAGTATTGCCGCCCAAGGGGGGATCAATGCCGCCAAGAACTATCAGAACGATGGCGATTCCACCTGGCGACTGTTCTACGACACCGTCAAAGGTGGCGAATGGCGCGCCCGCGAGTCGAACGTCTATCGACTGGCAACACTGAGCACTTCGATTATCGATCAGTGTGTGGCCCAGGGGGTTCCCTTCGCTCGCGAGTACGGCGGTACTCTGGCCAACCGTTCGTTCGGTGGTGCCCAGGTCTCTCGAACGTTCTACTGTGGGGGCCAGACGGGTCAGCAGCTACTGCTGGGTGCCTACCAGGCAATGATGCGACAAGTGAACGGGGGCGGCGTCAAGCTGTTCACGCGGCGAGAAATGCTCGATCTGGTCGTCGTCGACGGAGTTGCCCGCGGAATCGTGACGCGAGACCTGGTGACAGGAAAATTCGAGACATTCGCCAGTGACGCTGTCGTGCTGTGCACCGGCGGATACGGCAATGCCTACTATCTCTCGACGAATGCCAAAGCCTGTAACGTCACTGCGGCCTGGCGGTGCCATAAACGGGGAGCTTATTTCGCAAACCCCTGCTACACACAGATTCATCCGACGTGCATCCCCGTCAGTGGCGGACATCAGTCCAAGCTGACCCTGATGAGCGAAAGTTTGCGAAACGACGGTCGCGTCTGGGTTCCCAAAAATAAAGACGACCTCCGTTCGCCTGATCAGATTCCAGACGCAGATCGCGATTACTATCTTGAGCGACGTTATCCCTCTTACGGCAACCTGGCCCCGCGCGACGTCTCATCGAGGGCGGCAAAAGAACGCTGCGACGCCGGGTATGGCGTGGGTCCGTCCAAGATGTCCGTCTACCTTGATTTCTCGCGAGCGATCAAGGAAGACGGAGAATCCGTCATTCGCGAAAAGTATGGAAACCTCTTCCATATGTACGAGCGGATCACGGGCGAAAACCCCTATAAGGTCCCCATGCGGATCTACCCCGCGGTGCATTACACGATGGGCGGACTGTGGGTCGACTATAACCTGCAGAGCAACCTACCCGGTCTGTACGTCCTGGGCGAGGCCAATTTCTCAGACCACGGGGCGAACCGCCTCGGTGCCAGTGCGCTGATGCAGGGACTGGCTGACGGCTACTTCGTGATTCCCTACACCGTGGGAGATCACATTGCCACCCGTAAGGTGAAGCCTGTCACAACTGATCGCCCCGAATTCCAGGCGGCACTCGAAGGGGCAAAGTCCCGAGTCGAGTCCATCCTCAAAGTCAACGGCACCCATAGCACCGAGTACTTCCATCGAGCCCTCGGAAAGATCATGTGGGACTATGTCGGTATGGCCCGCAACGAGAAAGGTCTGTTGAAGGCCATCGATTTGATTAGTGAACTTCGTGAGCAGTTCTGGCAGGACGTCAAGGTGCTCGGCAGCGGCGAAACCTTGAACCAGAATCTTGAACATGCCGGTCGCGTCGCTGACTTCCTGGAGTTTTCTGAACTCCTGGCCCGCGATGCCCTGCACCGAGATGAATCCTGCGGAGGCCACTTCCGGGAAGAACATCAGACAGAGGAAGGCGAGTGCGCACGCAACGATGACGAATTCAGTTTTGTATCGGCCTGGGAGTTCCAGAATGTCGGCACAGAATCAATTCTCCATAAAGAACCCCTGACCTTCGTGGATGCTCCGTTTGGCGTCCGAAGTTACAAATGATTTCGAGGTTGGTCGAAGAGACGCACAAAACCGCTCGCACTTGAAATCTCTCAATCCGTCTGCGCGGAGTATCAAAACATCATGAGCCACGCTGCTTCCAAGAACCTGAGCCTCACACTGAAGATCTGGCGACAAGCCGGTCCGAAGCAGCCAGGTAGCCTGAAGACTTACAACGTCAGCGGCATTTCGACTGACATGTCATTCCTGGAAATGCTCGACGTCCTGAACGAGCAGTTGATCGCCAAGGGTGAAGAACCTGTGGCGTTCGATCACGACTGCCGCGAAGGGATCTGCGGTGCCTGTGGTGTTGTCATTAATGGACAGGCACATGGACCTGATAGTGGCACCACCACGTGTCAGTTGCACATGCGCCGCTTCCAGGATGGAGACACGATTGTCATCGAACCCTGGCTGGCCAAGGCCTTCCCGATTGTCCGCGACCTGGTCGTAGACCGCTCTGCGTTCGATCGGGTCATTCAGGCTGGCGGTTACGTTTCCGTCAATACCGGGAATGCCCCCGAAGCCAATACGACGCTGGTCCCTCACCACGTACAGCAGGCAGCCATGGGTGCTGCGGCATGCATCGGGTGCGGGGCGTGCGTCGCATCCTGTAAGAACGCCTCGGCAATGCTCTTCGTTTCCGCGAAAGTCTCACACCTTGCCAATGTGCCTCAGGGACAAGGCGAACGCAGCAAACGCGTCTTGAAGATGGTCGCAGCAATGGACGCCGAGCAATTCGGAAACTGCACGAACACGGCCGAGTGCGAAGCCGCCTGTCCCGCCGGAATCACGTTGTCCAACATTGCTCAACTGAACCGTGAGTACATGAAGGCCGTGATGTGCTCTAAGGAATAAAAACCACATTCGGAGCGCAAACTTCGGGGATGACCAGCATCGGCAGTTCGGTTCGTCTCAGTACGAGCCGGGTCTTTCCGAGCCCTCCCTGAAAAGTCGAGCGCCAAGTCCATGCACAGCAGGTCATCTCTCCCCTCGATACATGCGGATTCTCACTGGGCTTCCATTGCTCATCGGCGATACTACTGGAATAATTTCTGACACTCGCTACCGCCCCCTTTCCTTGCCCAGATGAATCATGGAATGTGGCGTCGTAGCGAGTTTATCTTTTAGACAATCCGAAGACTTCTTCTGAGAGAAGAAACGCTCATGGCTGCTTCGAACTCAATTCTCGCGGACAAACTGCACGAGTATCCCCGGCACGACGTGATCGACGGAACCAGCAACGGTATTGCGTCGGTTCTGGACGACTGCCTCAACCAGCACGGCGGTGTACTGCAGTTGCTTCACCGCTACGCCGGTCGGACATTCTGTACTCCGGGCAAGCGACTTCGCCTGGACGCCAAGTCCTACTACCCAGACTACATGGGTGGTACGGGTCTGGATGAAATCTGGATGTGCTGCACTGTTCCGATCAAGACCGGTGTCATCGACACAAGAACGAATAAGGCTCCGTTCCGCGAAGGGGAAGCCCAGGTCCTGACCGCCAGCGGACAGGTCGTCGCACTCCAGGACCTGATCGCGGCCAATCCTTCATCGGTCATCGGTGACAAGGTATCGGCGTTCGCGAAAGAAATGTTCGGCTACGCGACGTGGCCCATCGTCTCGAAGAAGTTTGACAATTTGAATCCCATTCCCGATCACCTGCACTGGGCGAAGTGGGAAGTCTATGACATTAACTCGTTCGACAACCCTGGAGTGAACCCTTCGCACTATCACACGACCGCGATGGGATTGTACCCCTTCGTGACGAAAGATCAGTTCCTTGCCTGCATGAAGCGTTTCGGCAAGGACGAATACAACGGAGTTCGCCATCTGGCACCACACGTCATGATGCGACTTGATCACGGCTTCGTGATGCCGAACGGGGTATTGCACTCACCCACGAATCTGTGCACCCACGAGTTGCACGTGACCATGGACGAGCATTTCCTCGCAGAGGATCTGACTCTCGACGGCCGAATCGGGGCGAAAGACGCGTTCTACGCGTGCCGCGAAGAAGATTATCCGGCCGCACGCCACGAAGACTGGGAATATCTGGTTGAGAAGTTTGACTTCGCCGCGAACCAGGACCCGGACTTTGTACTGAAGAATTCCCGTCCGGCAATCACCTCGGATGAGTTCTCTGCTGATGGCGTCGATGCCAAGTGGATCGTTTATGGCGATTTCCTGGGCGACCAGAAGTGCTCGATCCTCCGCATGACCGTTCAGCCCGGAGCGAAGACGAAGTTCCGCCCCGAGTCTCCTGCACTGTTCCACACGAATGGCGGAAGTGGACGAATTGGAAAGCTCAACATCCGCTATCACCAGGATATGATTCTGGGCGAGATCTATCCGGAAATCGGATTTATTACTCAGGCAGCGATCGCCAGCGGTGGCGTTGAGATCGAGAACACTGGAAAAGATCCACTTGTTCTGACGTTCGACTTCCCACAGAACGCCCACAGCAAGACTCCGGGCGTAACTGCTTAGCGCCTGTTGTACTCGTCTGGTCCCGGACACGATCGAAGGGCGCTCGCAGTTGAGAGAGTGACCATCGTCGTTCCACAAGTTCGGGATGCACACGGTTGCGTTCAATACGATTGCATCGAAGCCCATGGTAATCATCGATTACCATGGGCTTTTTTTGTTGATCGCATAGCGACATTCAGACCACAAGGATGAGCTGCCATCTCGCGGATTTCTCAAAGCCAACCATGAATAATGGAATCCATCAAAGCATCGTGCGAGCTCAAAGGCGAATCTCGTTCTCAACGATTTCCACGGGTCTGAACTTGAGCCGATCCGAACTGATCCTGAAAAGAGACAGCGGACTTTACTGAGAGTTTCTGCTTCCAGCGAAACGACTCGCGCACCGACTCAGTATCACGCGCAGTCAATCTGCGGCCCATTCCATTCGAGCCGGCACGCATAACACTCCGCCCAGCGATTGATCGAGTCGGCTTGACACCAAGAGACATTGGTGTGAGAATCCAACCCCACATCACTCAATGGGTGATATATGAGTATCGCTAAAGGCTGACTCATTCGTTTAATCATCGGCAGCACTGACAGGCGTAAGCCGCAGCACGTTGCACAGGCCACGGAGCCAATCTGCATTCGATCGCTCACGGATTGCGAACGAGCGGACGCAATCTTCGGCACTCGATATCTGTCGCCACCACGCGAATCAAATTTTGCACTTCGCTGCGAATGATTTCCGTGGCTCTTCGGACAAGAGATTTCGAGACATGCCTTACGCAGGTCCGGCATTGAGATGCGACGACTTTGACGAAAGCGGGCGGAATCTCTTTCCGTCGTTGCCCGTCATTTTTCTCACCTCCGGTGCGCGCTCTGCCGCGGTCGACTGAAGCCAGCCAATTCAAATCTGTTTCGCAGTTATTGTTTCATTCAGAGGGATCTTGTGAACAAACCACGTGCTCATCATCGTCAGAGTTATCAGGGATTTACGCTGATTGAATTGCTCGTCGTGATTGCCATCATCGCGGTGCTGATCGCTTTACTGCTGCCAGCAGTACAGCAGGCGCGCGAAGCCGCTCGCAGGACTCAGTGCAAGAACAACATGAAGCAATTGGGCCTCGCGCTGCATAATTATCTCGATGTCCATGGCACCTTTCCTATTCAATACCGACTCAATAGCATCCCAGGTGCTCTGAACCAGGTGAGCTGGATTCACAACATCCTGCCAATGATTGATCAGGCCACCATCTACAACGCTTGGGACTCGACGTTCTCATGGAACTCGGGGCCCAACGGGATTCAGGCAGATCCGAGAACTGGACCGGGAGGCCTCACGAATCCTAACTCAGGTAGCAATCCCTGGCTTGTGGGACGAGGCATCCCCGCACTCAACTGTCCTTCAGATCCCTCGCCCGCTTCTGGCGGGGTGGCCCCCGGATCCAGGATCATTAACTTCGCTGGTGGAGCCAATAACGATCTGAAAATCGGCATCACAAACTATCAAGGCGTCCTCGGTTCGAGTTGGGTGAGTGGCACGATTCAGGTCACTTCGGGCGTCTGGGCCACCAGTCGTTTCTGTGGCACTTTCGACTCTTCCCCCCCGGCGGTGCAGACCCAGTATCCATTTCGATGTCCTTCCGGGTTCATGGGTCGCGGCAATGATGGGCAGGGAATTCCCACGCGAATCCGCGATATCACTGACGGGACATCAAACTCGTTCATGCTGGGCGAGACCTCATTCAATCAGAACGCTCTGTCAGCATGGTTCTGGTTCAACGGAGTTCTCGCAACAACCGCGTTCCAGGTGAATCGACCAGCGGAATGCCCGGAAGGACTCGGTCGACCTCTCGCTCAAGGCTGGAACGCCTGTTGGACGGACTGGCCGAACCAGCAGGGATTCAGCAGTCAGCATGTGGGTGGAGCTCATTTCGCCATGTGCGACGGAAGCTCGCGGTTTATTTCCCAGAACATTGACCTGGGAACTTATCGGAGCCTGGGGACGATTCAGGGTGGAGAAATCATCGGTGAGTTCTGAACGACAACAAACGGGAATGAATTCTCCCGCAGCCACACTCATTGCTCCCCCTCCTGCTCGAACCCCGCGCCGGGAAATCAGCATCGCGACGTGGCTGCAGGGTGCCCTCGTCGCATTCGCTTTCATGTCCATCGGATGTTCATCCGGCGACAGACCTCTGATTGCTACAGTGCAGGGTGTCGTCACCTATCGAGGTGAGCCGGTCTCATACGCGAAGTTAGTGTTCCTGCCTCAACAGGTGACAGGTGGCGAGCCCTGTGTTGGACAGACGGATGAAGACGGAAACTTCTCAAAAATCGTCATGGCGAAAAGCGGGACCGAAGGGGCTGTGACCGGGAAATATACGGTCACAGTGACTGAAGGCTGGCCACCGGATGATCCGATTCCGACGGACGACATGGGGCAGGAGAAGTCCCCACCTCGTGGAAAGTGGCCCCAAAAGTACCGCGACTCGGCGAGTACGGCGTTGCAGGTTGAGGTTGTGGCTGACGAAGACAATTATTTCGAGTTCGATCTTTCGAAATGAATTCGATCCCGCGCCGTCAGCAAATGGGCGGATTATTCCCCGATCAGACACCCGGATGATGGAGTTTCACCGATGAGAATTCGCCTTTGCCTTACGCTCAGTTTGATGTTGTGTACGCCGCTCTCACCCGCATGGGGTGCAGAGCGGCCCAACGTGGTATTGGTGATTACCGACGATCAGGGCTACGGCGATCTGGGCTGCCACGGGAACCCCGTACTCAAAACGCCAGAAATCGATGCTCTGTTCAAAGAGTCGGTTCGACTGGCAGACTACCATGTCGCACCGACATGTTCACCGACGCGCGCCGCTCTCATGACAGGCAACTGGACCGACAGAACTGGCGTCTGGCATACGGTCCTGGGCCGGTCGCTTCTCAAAGAGAATTTCACGACCATGGGGCAGATTTTCCAGAACGCTGGTTACACGACCGGCATGTTCGGGAAATGGCACCTGGGTGACAATTATCCATATCGAGCCGAAGACCGAGGATTCACCGAAGTACTCCGTCACGGTGGAGGGGGAGTTGGCCAGATTTCAGACGCATGGAACAACGCCTACTTCGGCGGTTCGTACTTCCATAATTCTCGCCCGGTCCCCGTCGAAGGATTTTGCACAGACGTCTTCTTCGACGCCGCTCGCCAGTTCATCAAGAAACAGAAGGCAGCGAAGCAACCCTTCCTGGCTTACATCGCGACCAACGCACCGCATGGCCCCATGCATGCACCGCCGGAAAGCAGCGTTCCCTACCAGAATCTCCCTGTCGATTTGGCGAACTTTTTCGGGATGATCGCGAACATCGACGACAACGTCGGTCGATTGCGTGCGTTCCTGGCTGAAGAAGGGCTTGCTCAGAACACGATTTTCATCTTCACCACTGACAACGGCACTGCTGCGGGCGACAGCATCAACAATGGAGGAATGCGAGGCAAAAAAGGGAGTGAGTACGACGGAGGACACCGGGTTCCATTCTTTGTCTATTGGCCGGAAGGGGGGCTCACTGGAGGCCGCGACGTTAACCCAATCACGGCTCATGTCGATGTCCTGCCGACCCTCATTGACCTTTGCGGTATTCCCGTCGATAGCTCTATTCACTTCGACGGACGAAGTATCAAACCCTTGCTGAGTGGCAATACCGTTGAGTGGCCTGACCGGATTCTGGTGACCGACTCGCAGCGAGTTAAAGACCCCGTGAAGTGGAAACAGACCGCGGTCATGACAAGTCAGTGGCGATTGGTGAACGGCAAGGAACTCTACGAGATTGCCGTCGATCCTCTGCAGACGTTGAACGTCATCGAACAACATCCTGAAGTCGTCACCCGGCTCACCCAATTCTATGACGCCTGGTGGGCAGAACTCGAACCCTCATTCAAAGAAGACGCTCTGATCTATCTGGGGCATCCTGCAGAGAATCCCGCGAGTCTCACTTCACATGACTGGATTACGGAAGGCCTGCCCCCATGGAATCAGGGAGATGTCCGAAAGGGACTCGCCGGGAAATCCAACATGGGTTACTGGAACGTGAAAGTCGTTGAAGATGGCGACTATGAAATTCGGCTGAGACGATGGCCGATTGCGGCCGACGCCCCCCTCGATGCTTCGCTGGCTCCGGGAGATCCCGTTCCCGGTGGCACCGCTTTTCGCTCACATCCGGGGAAGGCGATTCCCATTGTGCACGCCACGATCGAAGTCGGCGATCAAAAAGCCGCGATCGACGTCCCGTCAGGAGCCAGGGAGGCGGTCTTCAGGCTACCTCTGAAAGCAGGTGTGACTCGCTTGAACGCCCGCTTTCAGACGGGGGATGGACAAGAAGTCGGCGCGTACTACGCATACGTCGAGCGACTTTCTCCGTTGAAGTAATGATTGCACGTTTTGCTGCGGCATCCCATTGAGAGTCCTTCGATGACCCTGACGACCCGTACCCAATCTCAATTCACTCCCCCTCGCCGCAAGAGAATTTCGCTCGCGACCTTCATCCCGCTGCTGTGCTTTGCGCTGCTGACAGGCGGCGCCAATAGCGACGAAGAGCCCCGAAACCGACCGAACATTGTCTTCCTGATGACGGATGATCAACCGGCCGGAGCCGTCGGGTGCTATGGAAATAAGGACGTCATAACACCGAACCTGGACTCGCTTGCGCGCGATGGAATTCGATTCCAGAATCACTACGTCACGTCCGCCATTTGTATGGCAAGTCGTAGCACAGTGCTGACAGGTTTGTACGAGTACCGCCACGGGTGCAACTTCGAACGAGGAAACTTCGAGCGGCGTTTCCTTGCGACCTCCTATCCGGCTCAACTACGAGCCGCTGGCTACTACACCGGCTTTGCGGGAAAGATTGGTTTCGATCTGGAAGGAGAGCCTTTCGATCATCTCGAGCGTGAATTCGACGAGTGGGCAGGGGGCCCCGGCCAGACGGAATACGAAACGATCAAGAATAAAGGAATCGCGAAATACGCGGACCGCTACCCGCATTGTTCCCGCGCGTATGCCGCGTGGGCAGCAGATTTTCTGAAAGCGGCCAAGCGGAGCGGTCGTCCCTTCTGCATGAGCATCAGTTTCAAAGCGCCGCACCTGCCATTCCGTCCTGATCCACTCGACCTCGCACGTTACGAAGGCAAGACAGATTTCGCACGGCCTGCAAACTACGGTGTGGAGAACGGGCGGCATCTGTCTCCGCAATCGCAGACCAGCCGCGCCGCGACGAACTACCGCGAGTGGATTACGAAGTACGATGAAACCGCGAAGCTCTACTACGCATTGATTACGGGCGTGGACGAGGCCGTTGGCATGATTCGACGATCGCTTGAGGCGGAAGGACTTTCTGAGAATACGATCATCATTTTCACTTCCGACAATGGCTACAACTGTGGGGCCCACGGATTCGGGGATAAGGTCCTGCCCTATGAAGAGGCATCCAAAGTCCCACTGATCATTTACGATCCCCGAACTCCGCGCGAGAAACGAGGCGAAGTCAGAACCGCTTTGACTGCAAACGTTGACATTTCGCCAACCATCGTGGAACTGGCTGGTATTCCCAATCTGTCGGAAATCGACGGAAAAAGTCTCGTCCCAGTGATTGCAGAGGCAGACCATTCAGTTCGTGCCTCGCTGCCACTCTTCAACTTCTGGGGGATCAAGACCGCTCAATCCATGGCGATCGTGACACCGCACTGGAAGTACATTTATTGGTACCACGCCGGTCCGGCCCAGCCTGCGGAGGAATTATTCCAGATTGCGCAGGACAAGCTGGAGATGCAAAACCTCATCGCAAACCCGGAGTACGCGGAGGAACTAGCACACCTGCGGCGGGAGTACGACAACGAACTCGCTCGACTCCGCAACAATGCCAACCCAACCTACGGATATCCGCTCTACGGCAGCCTTTTTGATCGAACAGTTCCGTTTGATCAAAAGTCACATCTGGTTGCTCCCCGATAGCGTCACCTGATTTCCGCCGCTGCTGAGTATGCGTGACCGGATGAATCATTGAGTAGTCATGTGCCTTGTTCTGCGGAGGCCAGTCCGTCATTCGTAACGGATCGCAACTCGGAAGTGTCCCTTGTCGTCGGGCACCTCGGCACATCGTTTTCTAACCCGCGACATCCTTTGCGATCATATTCCGCAGGTGGCGGGTCAGTTCGTCAGCATCCAAAAAACTGCGAACCCCAGACATAGGGTGCCACCGAGCATAGATAGGAAGAGGACACTGCACCCTCTAGTGGTTCGATTGTAGATTCGGTTGTACGCGGCTCGCCTGGGATTCGTCAGCCAGCCCCATCCGCGCGGCGCTTTAAGCCCAAGGCGGTGGACAATTGCCCGCTTCAAGGAGGTTCGAGCAGCGATTCGCTTACGGAGCGAGGGGACTCGAAAGCCGAACTTCATGGGAGCAGCACTTTGAAATGTGAGTCAGAAAAAAAACGGGGTCGACTGACACCTCTGAATCTGCATTCTTAGTAGCATCCTGTGAATGTAAAAGGATAGCAGTCTTCACTCCTAGCCCGTCCATCGCATGTTGACTTACGCAAATGAGTCTCAACTGCCCCATTCACGATCTCAAGATTTCCTCTCTGTAGCACGCTGATAGTAGCTTGCCGCGAGCACCGCGCTGGCACGCAATCGCAGGAGAGTCAATATGCGGATGCCGCGAGTCGCAACATTGAGCGTTCCGCCAGTTCCCTTGCCTGTGCTGCGGAGGTATCCAGGGACAGGACAATCTTGACTGTCCATCGTCCGTCGGCCGGCGCGATGAATTCCCAGTGCGGCATCACCGAGCAGCTCTGGTGAACGAGTTCATAGCCACTCTCCGACTGACTGACCGTCTGAATCGGCTGGGTCCAGAAACCTGTCGGCTTGCTGACATCCAGCGACACGTCCAATCCGAGCCATTCGTCGACGAGCCCCATCCGCGATGTTGCGGATGTCGAATGGACGCTTTCGAGAGTCCCCAGGTTATGACCCTCTCCGTCATAGTAGTACCGATCATGGGCTCCTGCCGCCATCGCGGCAAAGTTGAACTCGACACCGAAGTGGAAGGGGAGTCCCGCAGGGAGGTTTTCCAACGCGTAATGAATCTCGAGGGTTCCACCCTGCTGGGCTTCAAGCAGAACCGTTTTTGAAATCTTCACCTGGTAGGGTCCCAGCCGACCTTCACGCACCATCGTCGCTTCAACTTGTTCAGACGACCGCCGGATCCTCGACAGGTAGACCCCTTCCACAAAATCGCCGATCTCGCCGTGTCCATCAATGAACTGGTCATGACTGAGCCCAGGCTGGAGGAAATGGTCGACGAGACTTTTTCGAGGCCACGGGTCGTATTGCAGTTTACGGTCGAGGTCAGGTTGCTTGAACCGGACTCCTCCATTGGGATCAACGCCGCCACCGACGTCACTGACAGCCTGCCCGGCATGCTGACGAATTCGCTCGTGGTAGGGCTCGGGCCGGCGATTCAATGTTGCCAGAAGATTCGTTCGAATCTGGCGTACGTCCAGTTCATACAGGTGCCCACCTTTTCCGGGGGCGAGAAAGGCGACCAGTCGATCACCCGAGAGACAGATCTCTTTCCGGGCATCCAGGTTGAAATCGCTGACCTGACCATCGACCCAGCGACCACGTCTCCCAGCGGCCCGCTCCAGCAGTGAATCGGCCGAGATCAAACTACCGTAGATCGCGTTTCGTAAATGGGGCAGATACAGTCCGCCGAAGGCTCCGTGCCAGTAAGGGCAGTTGCACTGACCTCGATAGAGTTCTCGACGCGCTTCTGCCAGCAATTGCGGACCCGTTCCGACCGAATCGGCGATGACGGCCTGATCGAGCTTCTGACTGATCTGGATCATTCGAGCATACATCTCGTTCGCTTCAGGATACTTCACCAGGAAGTTTCTCCAGAAACCGGCGCGTACGAATTGGCGCATCGCGTGCCAGTCATGACGCTGCTGATTGGATGCGACCAGGTTACGATAGTCGGTTTGCTTTTCGGTCGGCAGCGCCCATTCTGTCATCTCGCGATAGCTGGCGTCGGGCAGGTAGACTTTCCCCAGTGGTGAAACACGGTCGACTGTCTCTGCCAGGGTCGTGACGTGCAGCCAGTGCTTGTTCTCGCGCAGTGCGGTGAAGAACCGACGCAGCCAGCCGTCCCGGTACACGTGATCGTTTGAGCCGGGCCACGCTCCCAGTTTCTCGCCGTCGTCCCCGAAAATCAGGACGGCATTCGGATATCGTTCCGCGACCTGCCGACAATGGCCAATCACGTCCTGGGGGTCAGCGTAGGGAATGAGATACCGCAGACGTTCACTTCCCGCGAACACCTTCAGCAACCGGCCGCTTTCTTCTGTCAGGAAGTAGCCGTTCAGTTCATCCTCATTGAGCCCTGCATTTCGGAAGTGGGTGTCATCCAGCAGCGAGTACTCGATCCCCGCTTCCACAATGTCACCAGCAAATGACTGTTCCCAGACACGTTCCGGCACCCACATCCCCCGGACTTCGGCACCGAGCAATTCCTCCAGGTGCTGCTTATAAAACTGGATCTGACCGATTCGATCGCGTCGCGGAATCGCGGAGAGGATCGGTTCGTAGTAAGGGCCACCGAGAATTTCGATCTGGCCGCGCTGAACGTACTCTCGCACCCGAGCCACATATTCGGGATGGTTTTTGGCGAGCCAGTCGAGCAGGCTGCCAGAAAAGTGAAGCACCACGGGAAGGTCGGGGAAGTCCTGCAGGACGTTCAGAAACGGAGCGTAGCTGTCTTGGAACGCCGCTTCGAACACACCGTCAAAGTTGCCGACGGGTTGATGATTGTGCAGCGTTAAGATCAGTCGTACCTGGCCGCTCATACTCCGTACCTCGCCTTTTTCCATTCCAATGATCGTGCCGCAGTCCGTGTTCGCTGCAAATATGCGATTGATCTAAATGAATTGAGGCAATTCGTCGAGACCAACGCGCGCAAGTTTCCCTCCGCGTGGGCTTTCCAAGTGCAGAATTCTGAACTCGCCCGGTGGTCCAATCGGCGACGACTCGGCACCTGATCGGTGTCAGATTCCGTATCCGGGACGAAAGGAATCCCTTGGTTGCCACCACGCTCTGCTGACGGGACACGAGCATAAGGTCAGGGACTGGCACCCACAAACGAAGTCCGAATTGCGGGTGGCGACACAATCAGGATTCATTCTGATTGAGCCCTGCACAATACTAGAAAATGCCTACCGGAGAGCAGGGGGTCGTTGCGGCCGCGGTTCGGGTCCGAGTCAGAGGTGCCGACCTCCCTCCACCGTCGGTCGGCCTTCGGTAAAACGATCCGAACGTGCGAGCGGCACCTGGTGACAGGTGCCGCATCGACTCAATCGCCGCATCAAAAGCCGCGAACAACAAACGGCTGTTCGTCAGGCTTGATTCGGATTTCCGACGTTCTTGGACAACAAGCGTGAGTCGTGGACATTAGTGGCTTCCGCACCCGCCACTACCGCAGCCGCCACTGCCGCATCCGCCGCCGGCGTTCATCGTCCGGCTTCGCGCCAACGCATCTTCCGCTTCGGGAATTCGGCCACATCGCTGGTAGATCACCGAGAGTTGCGATTGCGAGAACGGATCGTTGGGGTTCAACTCGACGACTGTCTTCGCGTGGGCAATCGCTTCGTCGTAGCGTCCCAACTTCTGCAGCATAATGGCGAGGGCAGAGTGGGTCAGGGTGTGGGTGGGAGCAATCGCTTCAATTTCCAAAAGCTTTTCCACTGCTCCGGGCAGGTTGCCCTGGTCTTTGAGAGCAATGGCTTCGTCGTACATGAGGTCTGGATTCGACATTCTGAGGCATTCCTTTTTTCTGGTATCCGCCGTTATCACAGACAATCATAGGGTCTCAGGGAAGACGATCCAACCATCCGCGCGATATGTTCTCGATCATGGACAATCGCACAAAACCATCTGCGTCTCAGAAGGTGACCAGGCCCGAGCTTTACTGGCTGCTCGGAGCGATCATCGCCGGGTCGATTTTCCGGCTGGCCTTCCCTGAGAGGATGGCGGTCGAGCACTTCGACGAAGGAGTGTACGCCTCGAATTTCTGGTTTGGGGCAGAGAACGACTATTCGTACCCCGCACGATTTCTCTACGCGCCGCCCCTGCTGCCTGCCGCAATTGAGTGGACAATGATCCTCGCGTCGCTGGTGGGACTGCGTCCCAGCGGCGTCGTGCCGCTGATTCCCTCACTCGTCACCGGAATCGCGATGGTCCCATCAGCGTGGTGGATCTGTCGACGCTGGTTCGGTCCGACCGCAGGTCTGGTTACGGCATGGTTAATCGCGTTGAGTGACTTTCACGCCAGTTACAGCCGGGCGGCATTGACCGACGTCCCTGTTTGCCTCTTCATTCTCTGGGCTGTCCACTTCACGGGGAAAGCATTCGCGTCAGTGGACTCAGCAGGAGGCTCATCTCCATCGTCCGGAAAGGGCAGGTCACAACCGGCCCGCTGGAGCCCGCCGTGGCGTGAGATTATGCTCGCCGGGGGCCTGACGGGACTCTCGTGGTGGACCAAATACAACGGGTGGCTCCCACTGGCAATCGGTTTGACAGGCGGAGTCGTTTGGCAAATCGCACTGCCTCGATCAGAACGACAGGTAAGCAGAACACTGATCTGCTGGCTGCTGATCGCATTGACCGCAATGATTGCTTGGTCTCCGGTCCTATGGGGTCTTCAAAAACAGGGAGGGTATGCAAAGGTCGCGACCAACCACCGCCAGTACATCGTGGGCACCAACGGTTGGATCCGCTCCGCCCAGTCGCAGGCCGACATCGTGCGGATGTATGACAATCCGCTAAGTGCCCCGTTCTCTCGTGATCAACTCATCATGAGGCACTGTCACGATTCAGCGCAAAAATCCCATTCGCGAAGTCTGTTGGAGATGCTCTCGCTGTTGCTCCACCCGGTGGGGACCCTGACTCTTTCAGTCGCTGTCTGCTCAATCGGGGTGTTGAAATCCCGGTTCCAGGACAGCAAGTTGCCAGCCAGCCTCGCGCTTGCATGGCTGGTCGGGATGAGCATTTCAACCCCTTTCTACCACCCGTACCCTCGGTTGATCCTCCCGTGGCTTTGTTCTGTCTGGATCTGCCTGGGAATGGTGTTCGAATTCTGCAGCCGGAAGGTACGAAAGGATGACGAGAACAATTCTGTGCCGGGGATGGCTGCCGCGATGTGCATGGCAGCCCTGCTTGCAATCGCGACGTTTCGACAGTTGAGCGGTTCAGGTTTCGCGTGGGCGGATCGAACGGATCTGCAATCGACTTCCGGTGAAATTGCCACAGCAGTTCGAGCGGTCAATGCCCGAGAGGGGTTCCCCGCCGATGAGGCGATCATCTACGTGATGGGCGAACCGGCCCTTGTTTTTGGGCTGAAGTCGGAAGGGATCCTGGCGATCGGCCCGGTACAGGATCTGGGATTCGCGAACCAGACACCGCAGCGTCCGACGTTCGTTGCCGTCCCGTCTCGAGCCTCATCGGTGCCGGCGGAAGTTCGCTCAATTCTTGAGTCTACCCGGTTTTCACTGCAAACCAGTGTATCCCATCAACAAAGCCATCTCGTGCTTCTGGACGACCTTCATCCCGATCCAGGTCCCGATCCAGGCCCAGGCCTACCGCTCACCGAATGGAAGCTTTACCGCCTGAACAAGTAGAAACAGCAAAAAGTTCCTGCATCGGAAGCAGTTCAACACGCCGGGCACACTTTGCCGCGAATTGCCATGACTCCGTTCAACAGGCGGACGGGAAGGCGGCCTTTTGCGGCGGCCACGCGAGGGCAGGGAACGGGGATGCTCCGGGGTTCTTTTTACCGAGTTCGAAACGAGCAGATTGGGTCCTGCGAGAGAGGACTCTCACCCGGCGTGCGTGAAGTTCCTATTGTCCGTTTTTCGCCGTCGTGACTAGAATCAAATTCACTTCTACTCCCTAATCTTGAGTCAGATCTTCTCCGCAATGACTGCGCGACGACTCTGCGTTTCGACAAGGAATGAATCATGGAAGAACAATCCAGTCAAGAATCGACGACACCAGAGCCATCCCGACGGAGACTGGGCAGAGGCTTAAACGCGCTGCTCGGAACGGCGTCCATGGGTGGGACTGACGAGGCGACCTCGTCGGACCAGACAGAAATTTCGGTCGATTTGATCGAGCGAAATCCGTTTCAGCCCCGACAGGACTTTGACCAGTCCTCGCTGAATGAACTGGTCGACAGCATTCGCACCCACGGGGTGCTCCAGCCGTTGCTGGTCCGATCGGTTGGCAGCTCCTACCAGCTCGTCGCTGGCGAGCGTCGACTGATCTCTGCCAAGAAGGCGGGATTGAGCCAGGTTCCCTGCCGCGTCCTGGCCTTGTCCGACCAGCAGGTCAGTGAAGTGGCCCTCGAAGAAAACCTGAAACGACAGGACCTGAACGTCCTCGAAAAGGCGATCGCCTTTCAGGACTACTTGAAGCGATTCGGATGCACGATTGAAGACCTGGCCCGTCGGCTCTCTTTCGAACGCTCGACCGTCAGCAACATGCTCCGTCTTCTGGAACTCCCGGAAGCGGTCAAGTCTGACCTGCGAGCTGACAAGATTACCGCCGGCCATGCACGTGCACTGCTGGCCCTGAAAAACGAAGATGCCCGGATTGAACTTTCAAAGCGAGTCCAGAAGGAATCACTTTCGGTCCGCAAGACGGAAGAAGCCGTCAAAGAAATGCTGACACCGAAGGATGCGGACATCGTTCCCTTCGTGAATCCCGAAGAGAAGCCTGCCAAAGCTGACGGTGCTCACACGTCGCATGTGGCAGATCTTCAGAACCAGCTCCGCGACTGGCTCGGAACCAGTGTTGAAATCAAGCTGTCCGGCAAAGCCAAGGACAAGGGAAAGATTGTCATCGACTTCGGTTCGAATGATGATTTTGAACGGATTGTGGGGAAGTTGCAGCGTGCCGCATAAAATCTTGCAAATGAGGGTTTCACGTGAAACGAACTTCATTGACGCAATGATCTCTCCTCTCTAAACTGTCGCCTCGTTCGGGATGTAGCTCAGCTTGGCTAGAGCGCCTGGTTTGGGACCAGGAAGTCGCAGGTTCGAATCCTGTCATCCCGACATGCGTGAAACAGCCCTCTGGCGAATTCGTCAGAGGGCTGTTTCTTTTTTGCACCCGCCCGTTGCGGATCTCGCAGATCCCACTCACTGGTCCTCTGGCTTGCTCGGCGGAGAGTCGACGTTGAGCGTGGCAATCGACTCAATCATCGGGTGGAGAGGAATGATGCAGGTCAGCCGTTGGCGCCCCGCAGAACAATATCCGGCTGTTAGTACAGCCACTCAACTTGCGGGTTTGCGGCGAGGCCCCCGTGACCAGGATCTAGCCTAGCTCAGGCAACCTCATTCCGAATCACGTCCCGCAGCGCCTCGTCGATCCGAGGGAACCGGAACTCGAATTTCTGTTCCTTCAATCTTTCAGACACGACGTAGCGGCCATAGAGGGCGAGTTCAGGATCTGTTCGCAGAATCAAGTGCGCACCGAGCCGCACCATCCAGGCTGTCGCTGGTAACCCGATGCGTGCTCCGATCGCCGATCGTAGTTGCGACATGAACTCGCGCGAGGGGATCGGATTGGGTGACGATGCAGTGTAGGTACCTCGCATCCCCGGGTCGAGAAGGCTCCGCTCCACCAGTCGGCACAGGTCCAGTTCGTGAATCCAACTGATCCCTTGCGAGCCGCACCCGACCGTTCCACCCAGACCCCAGCGAGCCAATCTCAGCAATCGGCTCAGTGCTCCCTGTCCAGCCCCTCGATCTCGCCCAAGGACAAAGCTCGTTCTTAAGACAACGGGCCGCTGGGAGAAAAGGCGACAAGCGTCAAACTCCTCTTCCCAGCGTTTTACCACCCAGGGTGCGAAGCCACATCCGGTAGGTGAATCCTCAGTGCATGTGATCTCGGGCGGGTCCCCATAAATATGAGCCGAACTCATCTGGATCCAGACAGGAGGCGGCTCGGAGGCGTTTCGGACGGCAAACCCCAGAATGCGAGTCGCCTCCACTCGAGAACGAAGAATTTCATCCTGATTGTCGGGAGTCTTAACACAGTCGACACTCCGTCCGACGAGGTTAATCAAGGCGACGGCCCCCTCAAGAGCAGAACACCATTCCCCCTTCGTTCGAGCGTCCCACGAGATGCAGCGCCACGGAAGCTGCCGGCGTGAGGGGTGACGGGACAGGACAATCACAGCCCAACCGCGGGCATGGAGATACTCCGCAATCGAAGTCCCAATAAACTCGCTTCCCCCCGCGATCACGACATGGCGATTAGAATCAGGTCCGGACATCTCTTTCTCCTGGCGGCCTCGAACGGCTGGGGAATTCTCCCAGAACGGACTGTGGGCTCAGCCTTCCGTAGCGTGTTGAGAAAGCGGTTCCCGGACGACAACCGAGATCCTCCTGCGATCATTAACCGGAATGCGGCACCGTCAGTGACCTCGGTTAGCTCAGAGAGGTCCCACTCCAGAAGCAAGTGGAAACGTGGTACCCTGCCGTGCACCCCGTCGTCTCGAAGAAAATTGCGGACGCGGCGTAGTGTCAAAAGTGTCAGCGAGCCTTCAGCCGTTTCACGTGAAACAATCGAGGGCCCACCGATCGCCCTGGTTGGCTCTCAACAGTCTTGATCTCGAACTCGTCTGCTGGAAACGCTGCCAGGATCGAGGCAATCCGGTCCGCCTCGGATTGCCCGCCATCGTGGCCGGTGTAGGCGAGAACCGTCATGATCCCACCCAGCTTCAGGAGGGCAGCCGCTTTGAAGACACCTTCGCCACTGGATTCCGCGCGGGTGATGACAGACTTATCCCCTCCCGGAAGGTAGCCCAGATTGAACATGATCGCCGCGACACGACCTGTCAGTTCTGATGGGAGTACGTCGGACAGTTCAGCATGATCATGATGCCACAGCCGGACGTTGGCGAGTCCCGACTCCGCTAGTCGACGTGCCGTATTTTCGAGAGCAACTTCCTGAATATCGAATGCGTGGACTTGCCCATCGTCGCCAACGAGCTCTGCCAGGAACTGAGTATCGTGACCATTGCCGGCCGTCGCGTCGATCACGATGTCTCCGCGCCCGACCACCTCACTGACGGCGAGCTGAGCCCGTTGCGTCAATGGGAGGGCCCGAGGTCTCTTTCCAGACGAAGCACCACTCGATGGCTGATTCTGACCTGCGGCGAAATGTCCCGCAATTGAGCTCCATCGGGTCTTCAGCACCAAATCGACCTGCCGGTCAATGGGGGCCCCACCTGTGAGGTGTTCGGCGAGCTGCCTGCCGAAGTAAGGTGCGTGCAAAGCTCCCTTTGAGCCCAGCCCGTTGAAGCAGGCCATTCGCGGCTGCTGGGGATGCCGTCCCAGGACAGGATACTGGTTTCGATGAATGGGCCTGACCGCGGCATGATGTCCGACCACTTCCATCGGCAGCCGGAGGATCTTCTGAAGTTGTGAGAGGATCTCCTCGCGGCCCGCATCAGTCGGACGGTTGTCGAGCACCTTCCAGTCATAGGTCGCTCCTGCCTGGAAGAGGTCGTCTCCCAGTGGGGCCAGCCAGATCCCTCGGTGGATAACCCGCTGTTCCGTCAGCCCGGGAATTCGGAGAGTCAGGATCTCACCCTTTGCCGGTTTGAACTGCACATCCTCAAACCAGGGATTCGTAGTCCCTGCGATCCCCTGACAGAAGACAATCCCTCGGGTGCGAACTCCCAGGGAGCGAATCTCGACGTACTCTGGACCAGGCTCCGTTTCACGTGAAACGTCGAAGTCGTGTGCCCGATAGGCCCCGGCCGCGCGGAAGATCTCGCGCGACGCGTCCAGGTAACGGGCAACATCGAGCTTGCCTCCTTCTCTCATTTCGAAGGCATCGCGGTAGTAATAAAACCATTCCGGACGCAGTCTGGAACTGGGTTGCTGGACTTTGTCACGAAACTGCGGGTCCGAGGCTCGGCGATAAAACATTTCGCTTTCTGCTTGGGTCGAGAGCAGCCGGAGCATCGCCGGTCGTTGCAAGAACGTCGCTCCGCTCTCCTGCTCAACGCGGTGATAGAACGACACCGCAACTGGCCAGCACTCGTCGAACCGCCAGGAAGGAATCAATTTCTGACCGGTGATAGGAGTCATCAATCCGGCAGCGACTCGGGACGACGTCACGGGTTCTTCACGATCGATCACCAAAATGCGGTGGCCAATCCAGCGCAGCCACCATGCGAGCGCGGTCCCGGCGAGGCCCTGTCCAACGACGACGAAATCATAGTCCACGGTCATCGTGTTCCTTTGCATGTTTCACGTGAAACGATGCGAGGTTCACCTAGACCTGATTCCTCCTGCATTGCATTGATCCGCTCTGTATTGGACTGTGTCATGGTCGGAAGAGAATTCTTGGAATCTCTCAACATTCATTGGCCCGGATTTCCGTATCTCGGCCCTTCGGTCTCTGGTAACAGGTCATCGCAACCGCTTCTCCTGAACTGTCCGAGGTAGCCCCATCTTGCGTACACCGACGAGAGATCTGAATCCAGGACGGACATCTCTGTCCTGCCAGTGGTTGCTACCGGAGGATCTGAAGGGCTCGAACGATTTTTCAATTCTAGTGGACTTGGGTCTGGCATGCTCGCGCAGGGGAATTTTCCCGGGACTCCCATCACCGGCGTCCCCTCACAAAGCACGGATTCTCACGCTGCTTGTGCACAAAGCGGGAAGTCCCCCCGGCGATTTCGGCGGACCGCGCAGAAAAAAGCTGTACGGATTTCCTCGGACGACTCCACTATTGAAATAGGAATCCACGCCGGGAGGTGGTGGCTTCCCGTTTCGGATCGATTCCGGCAGGGTGCATCCAGGTGAATCCGAAGTTCCTGACCCACCTGTGGGCCTGCCGGATCGGGAAGATTGAGTTCTGGTAAGAGCTGTTGAAGTAGAGGTCCTGACGATGCGACTCACATTGCGAACGCTTCTGGCGTACCTGGATGACGTCCTTGAACCCGCCGACACCAAGATCATTGGGCAGAAAATTCAAGAGAGCCCGGTCGCTCAGGTGCTCGTGAGCCGGATCAGGGAAGTCATGCGACGCCGTCGGCTCAAGGCACCTGACTTGTCCGGCCCCGAAATCGGAATTGATCCGAACATCGTTTCGCAGTACCTCGACACGACGCTTCCGCCCGAGTTGTATGCAGATGTCGAACGGGTCCTGCTTTCTTCCGATGAGCTGCTTGCGGAAGTTGCAGCGTGCCACCAGGTATTACCTGTCTGGCTGGCGAATCCAATCGAGCTGTCGGACGAGAGCCGCGAATCACTCTACGCCTTGGGTCCGGTCGACGCTTCGTCCCAGTTGAATGTCCCTGCCGAGAAGGGTGTCGCTTCAAGGTCACGAACTCCCGAATCAATCTCCATTCGAAACGGAGTGGCTAATCCAGCGCGCGGGGCAGCAACGCACTCGCACGACGTGGACGAGTCCGTGAAGACAGTTCCCGACTATCTCAAGCCGTCACCCTGGCCGCTACGAATTTTCCCCTCGGCCGTCGTGGGACTGCTGGCGATCCTTTGCTTTCTCTTGCTTGCGCCTGGGTTGATCACGGGACTGAAGCAAGCCAAAAACGAGATCGAGCGAAAGGAAGTTCGCGGCAAGAGTGAAGCCACCGAGACTGTCACGGATGCCGAACCGATGGACGCCGCGGACAAAAGCCTGGTTGCTACGGACGAGCCTCGTACGGAACTGGCAGCAGATTCCCGACCGGTTGCAACACCCGAATCCGCAATTGCACCAGCGCGTCCATCGATTCCGGAAGGGCTTGATCCGATGCCTCCTCCAGACGAACCGGATGTCGAAGAGCTACCGGCGCCAGTCGCTGCTACTGTCCCCAAACAGACCGAGCAAGTGCCGGAACCGGCTCAGCCTGAAGAGCCACATGTCGATGTTCCCGCCCCGGCAGTCGCCGCCAATCAGCTTCCCACATTCCTGAAAGAGGGCGAACCCGTTCCTCAGGTGGACGTCGCCTATGCGTCCAACGAAGGAGTCCTGGCACGTCTCGACGCCAAACGGCAATGGCTTGTCGTACCTCATCGGTCAGCCCTCAACGTTGGGGAGTTCCTGACAACCTTCGAGCCCTTTGAAGCAACCCTGGATTTCGACAAGGGACGGCTGCGCACGACGCTCATCGGGAACACCGCGGTTTACGTCATGAACCCGGCACAGTCCGGGATTCCCGGTTTAGGCATTCGAAAGGGCCAGCTGATATTTCAGCAGGGTCGCCTGGACAACGGCAACGCGGCTGCGATCGGGGTGAACATTGGACGAGACCTCTGGAAGCTGGAGTTGGTTGACAGCGACACCGTCTGCGGGCTGGAAGTTACGCCTCGGGAGGCGATTGAGTTCCAGAAATTGCATGACGAACATTGGTATCAGGCGACACTGTATGTCATCTCCGGCAGAGCTAAATGGACCAGCGCATTGGGTCATTCGCAGGATATTCGTGACCATCAGGCGCTGATCATTCTTCCCGAGAAAGACGTTCAGATCCGTTCGAATCCGATTTCATTCACTTCTGTGCCAGACTGGTGCGACAATTCCAAACGCAAAGCGCTTCCCATTCGCAGATACCAGTCCCAGGTCCAGTTCGAAAAAATGTTTGAACTGAACCAACCCATCGACGAGTCCATGCTCACGGTCGTGAAAACGTCAAAGTCTCCAAAGCTCGCGGAACTGGCGGCACAGAGTTTGTCAGCGATTGAGAATTGTCCCGCGCTCGTAGCAACTCTAGCGTCATGTCCTCATGAAGAGGCTCGCTTCGTTGCCCGCGACGGCCTGAGACAATGGTTGCCCATGCATCCCGAAAATGGAGCGCAGTTAATGAAAGAACTGGAACTGCACTATCCCCCCGCCGAGGCGGAAGCGATCTTCGAAATGCTTTGGGGCTTTACACGGGATGACGTGACGAATTCACGAACAACTTCCTGGAAGTTCGTTAACTGGATGCGAAGCCCAAAAGCGGAGATCCGGGAACTGGCTGACTTCTGGGTGGAACGCCTCACCGGGCGGAAGACCGAGTTTCGGGCTCTTGGCGGTACCCCTGCTCAGCGAGAGACCCAGGTCCACCGTTTAGAGGAACTGATCGAACGGAATAATGGCTTGATCAAGGCCCCCTGACAATTTCCGACGCCGCACGGTTCGCTGGCAGACTTGCCCCGTGCCTGAGCATTCTCTCTGTCGCTGAAAGCGAGTGGGGAAAGCACCTTTTCCCACGAACTTGCAGCGCTATCCAAGTGCAAACTGCTTTTCCTGTAGGCACTCCGTGGGTCTACGGGGCTGTCTGGTGAATTTCAAGCCCATTTCAGGCACGCCGCTTGCGTTCTGGCGAACTCGCGCCAGCGGGCGGCGAGGATCGACTCCTCTTTCCGCTGGCACCCTGTTGGCAGAAGAGATGTCGTTTGTGGAATGTTGTTGGCTCGAAATTCATTGAGGAAGCGCACGATGAGAATGCTGAATGTGTTGAGTGGCAGGTGGTGTATCTCCGCCAGCCTGGCCGCGATGTGTTTACTTTTCACAATGAGTTTACCATCGACTGGTTGGTCGCAGGATGCCGCTCCTGTCGAAGTCACGACACCTGAGGCATCATCCCCTGAGTCCGCGCCTGCTTCCGAAAACGCCGCTGAAACTCCTGCCGCCCCGCTGACAACGGCGGAACTCAAGATCATGCTCGATACACTGTGGGTCCTCATCGCAGGATTCATGGTATTCTTCATGAACCTTGGATTCGGTTGCGTCGAGTCGGGAATGTGCCGGTCCAAGAACTGCGTCAACATCCTCTCCAAGAACTTCATCGTCTTCGCCGTATCCGCCCTGGCTTTCTGGATGGTTGGATGGGGACTGATGTTCGGCAATGACTCGGAAGGAAAGAGTGACGGCGGCTATGTCGGCAAGGCAGGTCTGTGGTTCCTCAGTGGTGCTGCTACGGATAACAGCCCCGCGACCGGCAACGACTACAAGGGCGACTACGCCGCCATCAGCGGTTCAGGTGTCCCTCTCTATGCGAAGTTCTTCTTCCAGTTGGTGTTCGCAGGTACGGCAGCCACCATCGTGTCAGGAGCCGTTGCCGAGAGAATCAAGTATCACTCGTTCATTTTCTTCAGCTTCCTAATGGCGACCGTTATTTACCCAGTCGTCGGTCACTGGATCTGGGGAGGTGGTTGGTTGGCTGCAAAGGGATTCGCCGACTTCGCAGGTTCAACCCAGGTCCACTCTGTGGGTGGCTGGGCGGCGCTTGCTGGCGCACTGATCCTCGGCCCCCGCATTGGAAAATACAATCCGGAAGGAAAGCCACTCGCAATCCCAGGTCACAGCATGCCGCTGGCCACAATCGGCTGTTTCATCCTCTGGTTCGGCTGGTTCGGATTCAATCCGGGCAGCTTCATGGGTGTTGTCCCCGCCCCGATGGCCCATGTTGCTTTGACCACTAATACAGCAGCCGCAATGGCCACGCTCACTGCCACAGCCACCGCTTGGACTCTTCTGGGTAAACCTGACCTGGGGATGACCTTGAACGGCAGCCTTGCCGGACTTGTTGCGATCACTGCAGGATGCCCATTCGTCTCCGTATGGAGTTCCGCCATCATTGGTGCGATTGCCGGGGTCATTGTCGTTGTCTCAGTTCTGGCCTTCGATCGGATTGGAGTCGATGATCCGGTCGGCGCGACATCGGTGCATCTGACCAATGGCGTTTTTGGAACCCTCTGCATCGGACTCTTTGCAGAAAAGCCCTATATCGATGGAAGTACCGTCAAAGAAGGGCTGTTCATGGGAGGGGGGACAGAACAGCTCGTCATTCAGGCAACTGGAGTCGTCGCTGCTGCGGCCTACGTCTTGCCGCTGTCACTTGTGTCCTTCCTGATCCTGAAAGCAATCTTCGGACTCCGCGTTTCGCGTGAAGAAGAAATTGAAGGCCTGGACATCGGCGAACACGGTAACGAAGCCTATCCTGGTTTCGTGATGCAGGCTCCCAGCCACTGAAGTC
Organism: Schlesneria sp. DSM 10557; assembly: GCF_041860085.1. Lineage (NCBI taxonomy): Bacteria > Pseudomonadati > Planctomycetota > Planctomycetia > Planctomycetales > Planctomycetaceae > Schlesneria > Schlesneria sp. DSM 10557. Next base: position 6,159,468 of record NZ_CP124747.1, on the reverse strand, counting down.
TACTTGCCAAGTCTCATCACTGGCCGGTCAAAGCCGGGGTGAAGAGTGACAGTCCAAGAAGGGGGAACCGGAAATGATCTGGTTCCCCCTTCTTTGTTTTCAGTTGCTAACTCGAGCGGGGACGACGTTATCGATCCATCCCTTCATGGGAGCGGACGAACAGAATCTCTCCCGCAGAGAGGTGACTCACCGTACCTGTTTTGCATAGGGACTGACGTATCCGGCGGGCTTTACCGCGACCAGAGATGCCCGCAGACTGGGCAAAATTCTCGCGGCTGTATTCCCCAAAAGAAGTCCGGAGACCAGACCTCGACCATGCGTTCCGATCACAAGCAAATCAACCTGCCGTTCAAGAACGAACTGAGGAATGGTTGTGTCGGGATCACCCATGAGAACTTCGGAATGAACTCCATTTTGGATTCCGCTCAGGTTCACCTGACTGAGTTGTTCTTTGAGCTTCTGCACCGCGTTGATCCGCAGCTGCGCCTCTGTGTCGCGGAGTTCTTCCTCAGCCACTCCCGCAATCGCGAGATACCGTAAGTCACCCGTTTCCAAAACGTGCAGCACATACAGTTTGGCGTTAATTTGCCGTGAGATTGCCGCAGCCACTTTGATCGCCGGCAAGCAGGCATCACTCAGATCGGTGGCAACGGCGACTTCCCGAATCTCGCGCACCTCTGAAGGCTTGGCAACCCAGACAGGGCAGGGGGCAAATCGCATGAGCTTCTGGACGGTGCTTCCAAACAAAAGCGTCGCAGCGCGAGTCCTTGAACGGGTGCCAACGAGAACGACGTCGTACTTCCCTTCGGCGCTCTCCTTGGAAAGTTCCTCCCAGGCGGCACCGAATCGAATTCGGCTTTCCGCGGCGATCCCTTGCGCGTTCGCCGATTCCACCAGCTCTGACAGTGTAATGCTGGCGTAATCTTCAACCGTCTTCAGAATGTTCTCGTGATCCTTTTCGATCAGAGACTGGCTCTGTGCTGTGAGTTCGAGCACAGAACAGAAAGTGATCGCCCCGCCCGAAACCAGAGCAAGCTGAATAGCCTCATCAACAGCAGCCTTCGACTCAGCTCCAATATTCGAGGAAGCGATTCGGTCACCGTGGTGGAGGTCAACACCGACGAGGATGTTCTGCAAATGCGGCATGGGGGCGTGTCCTGATCGCGTCAATGAAAATTCCACCTCCGACAAACACGTCGACTGCGGTATCGAAGCAGTTCCGCAACCAGAGCCCTGCCACCATCTCAAGGATGTGAGCGGGTTGCGTTTGAAGAACCGCAAACGAATTGCTTGGAAGTGTCAGTGAGACCTTGCGATCAATTCTGCCGGAATTTGCCTGCGGGAACAACTCGGCCCGGCTTCTCTTTTCTGAAGCTTTTCTGGTAGCTCGCGGATTCGACATGGGAATCCGAATACGCTTCCGGCCGCTGGAGCAGGCTCGACTGGGATGACAACGTGCTGAATGTGACCTTGTTCTGTTCAACTCTGTTTCCGTCTGGGAACTCAATGACCAGGTCGACATCGTGTTGAATCTGCGAAAGTGTTGGCAATCCAGTCCTGCGATCGATTCGACATGTCCCGTTACACTTCCCTCCTTTGACCAGCACCGTGAACTCACCCTCCGCGTGCTGCACGGTGACGGGCTCGTTCGGACCGGAAATCTGCCCGGTCAGACGGATGTCTGCGAAGTTCGCGGTGAGCTCTCGCAAGACACATTGGACGTTCGTAATCATCTGGACGGGGGAGTCGCAATAGCGGGGAGCCAGCTCCCATTCCGTCCCTTGTGATACGGCGACATTGGTATGTCTGGGGTCAAATCGGTACGGCAGCATTCCGACGCTGTCATCGATAAACGTAGCGACCCCGTCTTCCGACTTGGATGCGTCCAGTTGCATTTTGACGTTCTCGCGATGTTCCAGCGGAACACTGCGCAGGCAGCGCTGAAGAAAGTCGCTGAAACCGGTGACGTCCGAAACCTGATTCGAGGCATCGAGCCAGAATCCGAACCCATTCCCTGCGAGGCCGGCATACAGGAACGCCTCTGGCGGTACCGGTTCCCCCAACTTGTCGGAAGAGTAGAAAACCCGCTTGCCGCCGGAGAGTTGCTCAAATTGAACCCGATCGTAGGTGACGCTCATCTGTTTGCGGCCGTCCGAGAGGACTCGATCAACGACCAGGGTCAACTGAATTTCAGCCCGCGAAGTACTTGTCCGTGTCCCTTCGTTGTCGATTTGCGTCAGCCGATGCTCAACAGTTTTGGACAGAGGATACCGGTCACCGCTCTTGGATTTTCCGTCCAGATCCTGAACCTTGGAAGGCGACTCATCCAGTTCTTCGAACTCATCCTCTTCTTCTTCATCCACCAGCTCCTGTTTGCCATCATCGTCGAGCTCAGCCAGGTCAATATCATCGTCGACGACTGTGGGCATCAAGTAACTGCAGCCGGCTCCGGTAACACACAACGTAAGCGAGAGGAGCAATGCGACTAGCGGCGCTGCTGTTGCGGTTTTCAGTGACATCGCTCAACCTTCCCTGGTGGCGTCGCGGCGACAAGATCATCTCGTCGCTCAAAATCGTGACTTGGAGCCCGTTTGCGGCAGGTCGGCAAGATAACAATCGGCCAATTCTGCGCGAAGACGGATCTCGGCAACGCTGCTATTTCCCGGTTCTTGCCCGTTGCGATAGAATCACGTAGTTCCGTTTCAACTGAATTGTATCCGTCGCCGCAGCGGTAGTGGCACACAAGAGGCGTGAATCGGAGGAATGGAATCGTGCTTCATGGCCATGGTTGGTATCGATGACTGAACTTCCATCCAATTTGCCGAACGATGAAAGGCGTGACTCCGACAGCCCGCACATCGAACAGGACAACCGTGGGACTTTCCGGGCCCTTCTGGAAGCATTCGTTTCGCTGTTTATCGCCGTCCTGCTATTCCGCACGTTCGCCGCAGAAGGTTACATGATCTCGACAGGATCGATGGCACCCTGTCTACTCGGCTATCACAAACGCGTCGTCTGCCCGACATGCAAGACCACCTTCCCGTTTGGAACGGCCTACGATACAGACGATGACCCCGAAGCCAATCGAGTCATGACCAGCCGGTCGCGCGCGGTCTGTCCGAATTGCGGTCAACCGGGTATTGATGTGTCGGACGTACCCCGAAACCACGGCGATCAGCTGCTGGTCAACAAGCAGGCATACCTCTATCAACAACCCCGTCGCTGGGATGTGATCGTCTTCCGAAACCCGGCCCGGCCGACGGAAGCGTATGTCAAACGCCTGGTGGGACTGCCCGGTGAGCGGATCCAGATCATCGCGGGCGATGTCTACGTCAATGACGAGATTGCCCGGAAGACATACCAGCAACAGTTGGCGACGCGGATCCTGGTCCATGACCACAGTCATCTTCCGGCGGACGATGACGGATTCCACCCTCATTGGGAAGCAGCCATTTCCACAGTCGAACCAGATGAGCGCAGTCATGCCGGATGGGAGGCACTGGGGACCGGTTTCCAGATGAAAGGTGGACACGTCCGACGCCCCGACAAAGAGCCAATTGATTGGGTCGAGTACCACCATTGGGTTCGATCGGGGGGGCTACATAATACCTCAGTCCATCTCGAACAATGGCCCACAGACGTTAACACAGCATCGGTCCCTCCGTCTGGACTCCGGTTTGATCCACGCTCAGGCGAGTTCAGTGTGACGGGAACCTTGTCCGCATCGACCGCACGCGAGCTGCTGGACCTGTCCGACGACGAGGCGTTCCGAAATGCGGTTCTTGATCTGTACCAGGCATCACATGTGGTCAGCGTCTCGGACAGTTACGGATACAACCCGGTAGACGAAGTCGGTGCCCCGAATCCCGTCCGGGATCTGATGGTTTCCGCCCAGGTCACCATTGAAGGAGGGTCAGGAGAATTCTTCGTTGAAATCACCAATGGCGTGATGATCTATCACGTGGTCTTCGACATTGTTCACCGTGAGGTCCTGCTCTACGAAGAACCACTTCAACAAGGGGTTCCGTTGAACTCGGAGCCTACAGGAACGGAGTGGCAGTCAGAAGCAGTCGCTGTCGCACCATGGCCGAAGTCGATGTCAAAGAGCGGAGGAAAGATCGAAGTTTCACTGATCGATAAGCAAGTTCTCATCGCGGTGGACGGTCAAGTTGTGATGCCTCCGTGGCAATTCGACTACCCCGTCTCGGTTCCTCCGTCACGAATTCCACTCCGAGTCGGTGCTCGCGGGCTCGACGTCAAAATTGATCAGCTCAAGCTTTATCGTGACGTTTACTACACCGACACGCGCAGTCGACATGCCATCAACCGGCCGTACCAACTGAAGAAGGACGAATTTTTTGTCCTGGGGGACAACAGCCCCGTGTCACATGACAGCCGCCGCTGGAACAGTCCTGTCGTGAATCAAACGCACCTGATAGGGAAGCCGTTTCTCGTTCACCTACCATCAAAGCCGGGCAGCCTTCGCATGGGCAATCGCGAACTTCAGTTGCGGATTCCTGATTGGGAACGGATTCGTTTTCTGAGGTGAGATCCGGTCGCAGTCGCTTGTTTCATTCATAAGGAAGAGGACAGGGTTGAAGTTCCCGCCCGACGCGGGATGATTCGGTCTGGTCACATGCAGTCATTCCTACGAAGCAGCCGTGAAAATGTCGGATCTCAAAACCACGTTCACTTCAGGCTCAAAATTTCCTGCAGCGGGAGATGCGGTCAGCGCATCCTCGAAAACCGCCGGACTGCACCCGTACCCAGATTCACGGTCGCCTGATGCGGACCCCCGAATCGATGGCGCCGGTGAACCCTGTCCGGCTCCGCTGATGTGGCAAGAGATTCTCGAGAAGTATCATTCGGAAAGTACCCCGTGGCAGTTTGATCACGGGCGTCATCGAATCCTTGGTCGAACCTGGGGAAGCGGTCCCCCGCTGTACTTCCTCAACCATTTCGCGGGCACAGCAGAACTCTTCGCACTCACCCTCTGGTTATTGAAAGATGAGTTTCGGTGTGTGGTCTTCGACGTTACGGCAACCCACCCAAAGAAAAGTTCACGATCCACCATCACCGACTTTGCAGCTGACCTGTTCGCCGTTGCCAACGAACAGGGAGATTCGCGCGTCTCAATCTACGGTGCCGGGTTCGGGGCGGCGGTGGCGATGGAGGCTGCACTGCACTCCCCGGCATCGATCGAGCACCTGTTCCTGCAGCACGGATTTGCCTATCGACGGCTGTCATACTTCGAGAGAGCACTCGCGTCGGTCTGTCTTCAGTCGTCTCGAAACCTGAACGACCTTCCGCAACGGCGTCGATTCCAGGCGGTGAATCATCAACCATGGTTTCCACCCTTCGACTCATCTCGCTTCGAATTCCTGCTCGAAAGTACCGGGACGATTCCCCTCCGTGACCTCGCCGAGAAGGCATTCGCCGCGCATTCGTATGATATTCGGTCGCGACTCTCGGAGATCTCCGCGCCAGCTCTTCTTCTGCGTACAGAAGGGGAAGGGCGAATTGCGGCCGAGGCTCAAGATGTACTTACAGAAAAACTTCTGAATTGCCGGACTGAATGGATGCATTCTGCAGGGCAACACCCCTACCTGACTCATCCTCATCGCGTCGCAAAACTGGTTAGAATGTTTGTGGCCACAGCCCTCCCGCAGAGCGGCGGAATCTGACTGTCTGGCGATCGCGCTGCGACAGTCAGGAAAATCTCGAAAGACCCTACTTCGGAAAATGCTATGAGTGAAGACCTGCCACGCCCCCTGGATGTGCTCGCCGTTGGAGCTCATCCCGATGACGTCGAAATCGCAGTGGGAGGAACTCTCGCCAATCTGGTCCGCCAGGGATATCAGGTCGGAATCTGTGACTTAACGAATGGAGAACCAACGCCGGGAAGTCCCGGTGTTCAGACTCGCCTTGACGAAGCCCAGGAAGCCGCGCGCATTCTCGGCCTTCAGATGCGCGAGACGCTGACGCTGCCAAACCGCTGCCTGTTTGATTCGTTCGCAGCACGGATCGCACTCGCACGTGTCATTCGGCACTGGCGACCTAAGATCGTCCTGGGGATCGCGGGCAAGACTCCGATGGCATCACCTGACCACTGGCAGGCAATGCAGATCACGGACGCTGCGGTTTTTTATAGTCGGCTAACGAAGTGGGATGACGAGTTCGCCGGGCTGAACGTGCATACCGTCACGAAGCAACTGTGGTACCCGCTTGGGCTTTCCACACTGGAACAGCCCGAACTGTCCGGCCGCTTTGTCGTCGATATTTCAGCAACACTCTCAACGAAACTGGAAGCCGTTCGCGCTTATAAAACCCAATTCCCTCCCTCCAAAGACCGTGTCTTCCGACTCGTCGAGAGCCAGAACCGGTTCTATGGAGCGACTGCTGGCTTTGAAGCGGGAGAGCTGTTAATCAGCGCGACGCCGCTGGGAGTTCGAGATCTGGTAGCCACGTTGTGCCCCACCGGCACAACGCCCCCGTCCGTCAACCCGAACATCGGCGCACCATGAAGCGGGGCAGGGAGGCGGGCAGACCTCGGTTTCGTGGAAGTGGGAAGAACACACGATCGATCCCCAGCGGATCGATCATGTGCTCTCAGGGTCAACGGGACTGCCGATCAACTCAAGAAACTGGTCTTCCGTGAGGACCGGCACTCCCAGTTCTTCTGCCTTGGCGAGCTTGCTTCCTGCATCGGCTCCGGCAACGACATAGTCTGTCTTTTTGGAAACGCTTCCCGCCGACTTGCCGCCGTGATTGCGGATCAGTTCAACGATCTCGTCTCGTTTGAAGCGTGTCAGTGTACCGGTCACCACGAGCGTTTTCCCCACTAACCGACCTGCCGCACGCTCTGCGGCAGCCTCCGCGGCCGCCTTCGCGTCCCCCATGGCAACGCCCAATTCGCGGAGTTCAGCGACGATCTTCTGACCGTATTCGCTCTGGAAAAATGCGGCGACCGACTTTGCAATGACCGGGCCTACTTCATCAACTTCGCTCAGTTGCTGTTCCGACTGAGCAGCGAGGATCTCCATGGCACCGAATCGTTCGGCCAGTTGTTGCGCTGTTCTGGTTCCGACGTGGCGGAGATTCAGCGCGGTGAGGAGTCGCCAAAGGGGCTGTTGTTTCGACGCCTCAATGCCCACGAGCAGGTTATCAACTGATTTTTCACCGAGTCGATCGTAGCTGAGTAGCTCAGCCCGTTTCTCTTTCAGGCGATAGATGTCAGAAAAACTCGTCAGCAGTCCTTTGCCCGTCAGTTGCTCGATCAATTTCACGCCGAGCCCTTCAATATCCATTGCGGCACGGGAGGCAAAGAATCGAAGACTCTCGCGCAATTGCGCAGGACAGCCCGGATTCGGGCAGCGAATGTAGACCCCATCTTCATCCTGGACGACGGGGGTCTGACACTCTGGACAGGTCGTCGGGAACTGATAGGGAATTTGTGTCCCATCGCGCTTGTGCTGCTCAACGCGGACGACGTGAGGGATAATCTTTCCCGCTTTCTCGACGATGACCCAATCGTGAAGCTGCACGCCCAACCGGTCAATTTCATCGCGATTGTGCAGGCTGGCACGAGAAACGGTCGTCCCCGCAATCTCGACCGGTTCCAGATGGGCGGTCGGCGTCAATGTTCCAGTTTTCCCGACAGTAATCCGAATGTCTCTGACCTTCGTCTCCGCTTCGTACTTCACCCATTTATACGCAATGGCCCAGCGCGGGGATTTGCTTGTCATGCCGAGTTGTTCGCGAACTCGCAGATCGTTCACCTTGAGTACAATGCCATCGACTTCGAAATCGAGCTCGTGAAGGTCTTCCATCAGTTTCTGCGTGTGGGCCACTGCGGCTTCGAAGCTCGGTTGAACGGAAGTCTTTTCAACGGCGGGAATCCCCATACGGCGGATTGCTTCGAGGAATTCCCAATGAGTTGAAAAGCTGGCCCCTTCCAGGCTGCCGACACTGTGAGCGAAAAACCGAAGTTTGCGCCGTGCACACAGTCGTGGATCCAGCAGTTTGATTGCCCCAGCCGTTGCATTGCGGGAATTCTTCAGAGGCTCTTCGCCCGCACTGACCATGTCTGCCTGAAGCTGAGCGAAGTCCCTGTTGCCGATATACGCCTCGCCGCGAACTTCGAGCACATCCGGAACGTCACCGAACAGAATTAAGGGGACACCGCTGATGGTCCGTGCGTTGTGGGTCACGTCGTCGCCACGGCGACCATCCCCGCGAGTCACACCACGGACAAGTCGCCCCTTTTCGTAAATGAGTGACAGCGCGACCCCGTCGACTTTGTATTCCACGATCCACTCAACAGGATCCGGTCCGATGAGTCGGACAACGCGCCCGCCAAAATCGGCAAGCTCTTCTTCGGTAAACGAGTTGTCGACCGAAAGCATGGGAACACGATGTTCGACCGTGACAAACCCTTGAACCGGTGCTCCGCCCACCTTCTGAGTAGGACTGTCCGGCGACTGTAACTCGGGATGCGCCGTCTCGAGTTCCACGAGCCTTCGCATCAGGATGTCGTAATCTTTGTCCGAGATCTCGGTCTTTGCCTGCTGGTAATACAGGACGTCGTGGCGTCGAATCTCAGTCCGCAGTCGCTCAACTTCGTCGCGAGGGGGTTCGTGAGATGAATGGTCGCTCATGAAACAGGCTTTAGAGAGAGAATCGTCCTTCAGTGCGAGGACCTTGCCGACGATGCGAGAGTCGTCACGGCCGAAGTGTAAGAGAGTTTACGTCCCAGTTCTACCGGGGAAGAGCACATGAACCCGTGGACGTAAGGCTTGATAAACAAGTTCTGCCGTTCGCCAGCCAGAGTCTAACTCGAACAATCGCGGCCGAGCCCTCTCACGGATTCGAAATCGAACGATAAACAACCGCTTCTCTGAGCGCAGCGTTCAGCAGTCGAACGATCGACTACGCCAGTTTACCCGCGCATGAGGAATCTGATTCTGCAAGCTCCAGTGCGTCTCAACGAACTTGAACCCGATTGCCATCTATTCCTGGCCGAACGCGGAATCGGACACGGCTGTTCGACGCGGGAATTTCAGACAATCATCCTTCTATTCTCCGACCTGCGCGTCGAAAGAAACACTTGATTCCACTCGATATCGTTCCGGAATACTTCGCCCAGGAGTTATTTTCGGAACAGATCCCTGAAATCTTTGGCGGACTTGAGAAGTCAGGAGAAATCGCTCCAATCCTGCACCCGTTTTCTATGCAGCGTTCCGGCGAGGGGGCGTTTTGAAGCAGGGAGGATCTACAGGCCCCCCTCGGGACAACGATCTGCAAGAACAGGTCTGCTCATTTGCCATCAGGGGGCTTCGAATGCATGATTGCGTGTGAAGTCGAGTTAGCTATTCAGGAGCCACCATGCAATCCGTCCAACTGATTGAACGTCTCGTAGACCTCGTTGATCCACGAAGAAATATCTTCCTGAACATGTCTGCCGAAGAAGCACTTTCACGTGTCGCTTCGGGTGATCCACAACAGGTCAGGGGAATCGATGGTCAATTTGCTCTCGTCCACAAGGCGGGCAAAATCATCAGGATGGCTCGATCCATCGGCCGCCCGCTGCGGTACTTCATCGCGAAGAAACATGCGGGACCAGTGTTGATCGTTGCCGAGCGGATTGATGAAATCTGGAACTGGTTGAAGGCCGAAGGACTCGATAACCAGTTCCACCCCAGCTACACCCGCATGGTCCCGGCACATCATTTGACGGAACTGGCACTCGTGGGCTGTCCTGACCCCAGTCCAACATACTCGCGTTTCTTCGATCCTCAGCGGAACAGACTGAGCACAAACCTCGATGAAATCGGCCGCGCCTACATTGGAGCACTGGCGGACGAACTCAATAAATGGCTCGACTACGTCGCGAAGACGGACGCAGCTGAAAGACCTGGTCAATCACCGCAACCTATCGGGGTGCTGTTCTCGGGGGGGATCGACAGCGGGTCGGTGTTACTGACACTTTACCATCTGCTGCTATCACGAGGTGAAGCCCCGCAACGGTTGAAAGCGTTCACTCTCGACGTGGGTGGAAATGGGGCCGATGCTCAGCAGGCTTCCCAGTTTCTATCTGCGCTGGACCTCGAATACTTGCTGGAACGGATCGAAGTTCCGATTGAGTCCATTTCCGTGGATGCCGCAATCCGGACCGTGGAAGATTACAAGCCGCTTGATGTCGAGTCTGCAACGATGACACTGGCTCTCTGCCAGGGAATCCGGGATCGATATCCTGACTGGAAGTGGCTAGTGGATGGCGACGGTGGCGACGAGAACCTCAAGGACTACCCGATCCATGAAAATACCGAACTCACAATTCGTAGCGTGCTGAATAATCAGATGCTGTATCAGGAAGGGTGGGGCGTGCATGCGATTAAACACTCGCTCACGTATTCAGGTGGGCAAAGCCGAGGCCATGTCCGCTCTTCCGCCCCTGTCGCTGCTCTCGGATTCCACGGGTTCAGCCCCTTTGCCTTGCCCAACGTCATTGAGGTGGCAGAAGGGATTCCATTTATCGAGCTGACAGACTGGGACGAATCTCGTCTTTACGCATTGAAGGGAGAAATCGTTCGACGTGGTGTCGAGGCGGTTACCGGCCTGTCGATGCCGACATTCGAGAAACGTCGCTTTCAACGCGGAGCCACCGACGAGAAGAGCTATCAAACCATCTTTCCGGCAGACCCGAACGAATACCGACGCCGATTCCTCAGGCAGTTCGTGTGACCGTCCAGCCAATCGAAAGGAAGTCCTCGTCAGCGATGGCGAGGGCTTCGCTTGGCGCGTCGCTCGTCTCAGTTGGCGTCAGGCAGACTCGCAACGAACGATTTCATTTCACGACATCGATGGCACAGGCAATCGATGGCAGAGGCGGCATTGCCCTCTGATACCACACCTGACATACCCGATGAGGATTTCCCAAGATGGTCCGGAAACTTTACACCCTGACTCTCCCAGTGCTGCTTTCTGGCTGCATGGAGAACCTCGAAAAACAGGTCGAAAAGTCGCCGAATTCAATCATTAACAAGACAACTCAGGAAGTTGGAAAGTTCGATCCGGCAGCCGCTCAGACTGTGAGCGATTCCCGAATCCATGCGACCGATCCACTGACTGCCCCCACGTCGGCCTACGGACCGATGCTGGAACAAATCTCCAAATCATCGATCGAATCAGCCCTGCGACTGTTCGAGGCGGAGCATGGGCGATTTCCCGCGAACTACGATGAGTTCATGGAGAAAATCATCAAGGCAAACAACATCAAACTGCCCGTCCTTCCCGGGAACAAGCAGTATCAATACGACGAGGTGAATCACAAACTGGTCGTCGTGGAACAGGCAGTCGAGGGAAATTGACGCTGCGCACATCTCACCTCGTTGATCGAGCCCCGCTGAGCGGCCAATTCGCTGGACGTCCGTAGTAGGCGACGTTTTGAAAACGTTCACGTCACGGATCAGTCACAGCGGTGCCACTCGTACTGAGCATCGACCGATTCGCCCAGCTGCGCCTATGCGCGGGGAGGGCTACGGCCGAAACTGCTGGTGACGAGAAATTGGTCATCTCCTAGAATCCCGCGACGAATGGATTCCGTGTCCAAAGATTCTTTTGGCGCCGGGAAAGATTTTGGATCGCTTCAATGGAGTGGCGAGGATGACTTCGCAGAGTTTTCGTTTAATGGCACTACTGGTGGCCAGTTCAGCGATGGGCAGTTCCGCATGGGCAGCCGATCCACCGAAAGTTGCAGATACGATGGCCTTCGTGCCCCGCCAGAAAGATGTTGAATTCGAAACCCCCAAACCGGCCGACTACGCGAAATGCAAAGTGGAAGTCGAACGCCGAGGCAAAATCAACGGATGGGTGGTGCTCGGCCCCGCCGGGCAGGTCCTGCGTAAGTTTCTCGATACCGATGGCGTCGGCGGGATTGACCAGTGGCGGTACTACAATCACGGCGTGGAAGTCTATCGTGACATCGACACGAACAATAACAATAAGGTCGATCAGTGCCGGTGGCTGAACCTGGGCGGCACTCGCTGGGGAATCGACTCCAACGAAGATGGTCGAATTGACGAATGGAAGATCCTTTCCGCAGCCGAAGCATCGAAAGAAGCGCTGCGCGCATTGATCACAGGGGACGAAGCCGCCTTTCAGTCCATCATGATCAATGAGGATGACCTGAAGTCACTTGGCGTGGATTCCCGGATTTCCGCGCGATTGCTCGAAGCCGCTGCGGACCCCGGTAAAAAAGCCAAGGCCGTCATGGCCAAAACGAAAACGCTGTCCGCTCAGAGCCGCTGGACACGTTTCGATGCTCAAATGCCCAGCCTGATTCCTGCGGATGATGAAAAAGCGAAGGGCGATTTGCTGGTGTACGAGAGCGCGATGGCGATTGTGGAAACGCAATCCAAGTTTAACGCGGTCCAGATTGGAGAAATGATTCGTGTCGGCGACGTCTGGAAGCTGACACAGGTTCCGACTCCGATCGAAGGCGAAGTCATGACGACCAGCGGCGGAATCCTGATGGAGCCGATCGTCGCGTCGAGCACGATCACTCCTGGCCCCGCAGGCCCGTCTCCCAAGGTCGAAAAAATCCTGAAAGAACTTCAGGAGATCGAGACGAGCTTGATGAAGCAAGGTCAGCCACCCGAGCAGGTCAAGACCCTGATGACCAAGCGTGCCGCACTCCTGAAAGAAGCAATCGAACTTGCGGAGACTGATGAAGAGAAGTCACTGCTGATGAAGCAGACAGTTGATGGGTACGCCCTCGCTTCGCAGATGGGAACATTTCCTGAGGGCGTTGCAGCGCTGAAGGAAATCGAAACGGATCTGACGAAGGCTGCTCCCGATTCGCCGCTGCTCCCGTATACGACTTACCGGCTGCTGCAGGCCGAGTACTACGTCAACCTTCAGGCCGCCGAAGAAGACAAGGACAAGCAGGCAGAAGTTCAAAAGGCCTGGCTGGAAGGTCTCGACAGCTTTGTTACCAAGTATCCGACATCCGACGATGCAGATGATGCAATGGTCATGCTCGGCACACACGAAGAATTGCAGGGGCGAAGTAAAGAGGCCACCGAGTGGTATCAGAGGCTGCTGAAAGAAAAGCCCAAATCGGCAATGGCCCCGCGTGCGCAAGGCGCTCTGAAACGACTGAGACTGAATGGCCAGAATCTGGCGCTGTCAGGACCGGGTCTGGGTGGCGGAGTCGTTGATGTGAAGAGCCTCAAGGGACAAGTCGTCCTCGTCGTCTTCTGGGCGAGCGAATACAAAGTCTGCGAAGATGATGTTCCGCAACTGAGAGCGCTGTACCAGGACAACAAGGCGAAAGGCTTTGAAATCGTTGGAGTTTCACTCGACTTTGACAAATCGACGGCCCTTCCATTCGTACAGAAGCACAAGATGAACTGGAAGCACATCTATCAACCCAACCAGACGACGCAGTCCGGCGGACTGAACAGTCCCATTGCTGAATCGTTTGGGATTATCTCGCTTCCAACGATGTTTCTGGTGGACCGCGAAGGGAAAGTCGTCAATCGAAACGCCACCCTGACGGATGTCAAAACCGAACTCCCCAATCTGCTGAAGACCGGTGACAACGTCGCCCAAGGCAAAAAAGCAAAATAGTCAGTCAAACTGATTATCACACAAATTCAGAAGGGTGCTGGACTCGATTCCAGCACCCTTCCTGCATTCATTCCCTCGAAAACAAAGCGTTTCAATGAGAGGAAAACGGACAAACAGTCTGGCCAGCACATCCATGAGGAAGAATGTCCGGGTCAGACTTGCGGCCCGATGGCTCTGACTCGCCCCCGAAATGAGTCGCCCCCCAAAGTGACGATCTCCCGGTGCCTACCCTGGAGTTGGGAATGTCGTCGTCCGTCTTGAATGCGTCGCCCCGCCAGGGAATCAATTCTTCAAATAGGACCAGGAAATCTGCTGACGACTGTCGTCCGGGATCCTGCTGAAACGTCGAGATTTACGTTCGCATGTCACATCAATTCCTGATTCAATACAGTCCCGACACCATTGCACCCCAACTCCCGCTACAAGGCCCAGCAACATGTTCGACCGAGTCAAGTCCTTGCTTGGTTTTAGGTCGTTGACGGACGAGCAGTTTGAGCAGCGTCGGAAAGAGTTATTGAAGAAAATTCCCATTCCGGTCTTTTGGTTGTTCGGAAAGACAGGCAGCGGAAAGTCGTCGATCGTTCGGTACATCACCGGCTCGACTCAGGCCGAGATTGGCAATGGGTTTCAACCTCAGACTCGATCTTCCTTTCGCTATGACTTTCCTGACTCGTCAGAGACGCTGGTCCGATTTCTGGATACGCGCGGATTGGGGGAAGCGGGCTACGATCCGCGTGAAGATATCGAATCGTTCAACAACTCGACTCACGTCGTGATTGTTGTGGCCAGAGTCATGGATCACGCACTGGCTGATGTGGTTGCGCCGCTGAGGAAAATTCGAGAGGCCCGGCCAACGCGGCCCATCATCCTTGCACTCACTTGCCTGCACGAAGCGTATCCGTTTCAGCAACATCCTGTCCCCGATCCGTTTGATCAGGTGACTACGTCATCACACGTGTCAGAGGATGGGCAGGTCGTCAATTCGATCTCGCCCGCCGCGAATCAATCAGGTCAGGATCGGCTTCCATCCCAGCTCGCCACACATCCGGCGCTGCAGCGCAGCCTGCGGGAGCATGAAGAGCGGTTCGCGGGACTTGTGGATCGCATCATCCCGATTGATTTGACCAACCCCGAAGAGGGCTATACGGAACCGAACTACGGAGGGAAGCGGTTGGAAGAGGCCCTGATTGACTTTCTTCCGGAAGCGTGTCGGCAGGCCCTGATCAACCTTGACGTTGTGCGAGATTCGCTGCGGGATCTGACCGAGAAGCAGGCAATGCCGACGATCTTGACCTATAGCAGTCTGGCCGCGACATCTGCGGCCTCTCCTTTACCCTGGGTTGATATCCCAGTTGTAATGGCATTACAGACGCGCCTGGTCTATCTGCTTGCGGAACTGTATGACCAGAAAATGAATGCCTCACTACTGGCAAAGATGGTCGGCGCCATCGGAGGCAGGCTGGCTGTCCGATTTGCGGTCAAAGCACCGCTGAAGCTGATTCCCTTCGTCGGACAAACGGCGAATGCGGCGCTGGCATTTGCTTACACCTTTTCGCTGGGAAAGGCGTGCTGCTGGTACTTTGGAGAGATGAAGAACGGACACGTTCCATCGACAGAGGAGTTGAACACAGTTTGGGCCGAACAGTTACAGCAGGCCATGATGTCATGGCGCAACCGCAAGGGGTGAAACCTGGAACTCGGCCGACATCCCGATTCCAGACATGGCTACCATGATCCGCCACCACGATCCCGCCACAGAAACAAAAAGTCGCTGCTTCCGCCTGGGAAACAGCGACGAGGAAGTCCAATCGCACTGTCGATGTTTTCGAATGACTTATTCGACTGACTTATCAGTGTTCGTCTGATAAGGAGATACTAACGCACCGATTCAGCGAGGCTATCAAGAAACTGCCGTGACTCAGTGTATTCGGGCATGGACATTGCGAGGATCTGTCCGCGGAGCTTCGTCTTCAGTTCGTTGATAGCGCTACCAATCTGCATGGTCAAATCATTCGTAGGACCATACTTGGTGAATTTTTCGAGCATTGATTCGATCGATTGACGCCCCTCATCGAAGATGCTGTTTCTCAATGCCGTCGGCCAGTGAATTGTACCACTGGCAGGATCGAGCTGGCTGCTAGGGAGTGGCTGCGGTCGATGCGCTTCCAGGAACTGCTGCTGGCGGGCTCGCGACTCAATCGCCATTCTGCGATCTTCGTTGTTCCGGGCTTTTGCTTCCCGTTCCCGTCGTAACTTCTCAGCATGAATTTTCTGCTGATTTTCCAGATGCAGCGTTCTGGCCTTTTCGTTCTCCTGAAGGGCCTTCTGGAGATTGATTTCGGCCTGGGAGTCGAGCACGTTTCGCTGGCCTTCTGCACGGACGAGGTTTCCCATCCCGCTGTAGATCTGGCCTACGCCGCCAGCGGCACCGCCCCATCCCCAACCAAAGCCACCGTACCCGCCGTATCCACCATACATTCCTCCCAATCCACCCGCGCCGTACCAGTTGTCATATGCGTAGGTCGAAGAGCCTGAAGGCAGGGCCGCAGCTAAGGCAAGAATCGCAATTACGACCGGCGTTTTCATCATCAACCCCTTCGCGGAAGTCATTATCCGCATTCTGAATCAAACGATTGAGTGCCATCTCACGAAATCAAAACTCAGAGTGGCGACCGCAGTATCGACGCTGTTAGAATCAAATGAGAGCAACCAAACGTTGTACCGGATACGACATCTCTCCATCAAGCATAAACTCGCGATCAAAGGGTAGTAGGGCATGAGAATGCGACTGACAGGAACGCTGGCGACGGTAGTAGTGTGTTGCGCGATGTCTTTCGCCATAGCTCAAGATCATGAGCTGACGGTGTTGAACAAGCAACTGGAATCAGGATCGCTGGAAGAGAAAGCCAAAGCTGCCGAAATTCTGGGTGGAATCGGCCCCGCGGCGGCAGATTCCGTCCCGTTTCTGATTAAGACACTCGACGACAAAGACGCTGGTCTTCGCTATGAAGCGATTGACGCTCTCGGTCGCATTGCAGCAAATCCTGAACAGGCCGTTCCCGCGTTGACCGCAGTTCTGTCAGACCCCATCCCGCTGCTGCGTCACAGTGCCGTGACCGCACTTCGCAAGTACGGTGCCAACGCGGAACCGGCGATTCCACAACTGAAGAAGGTCCTCCAGGACAAAGAGCTGCTTGTGGCCGTCAGCGCCGCTCGCGCGATCGCTGAAATTGAGATCGAATCAGGGAAGCGTGAGCACGCAAAAGACCTGATTCCCGTCCTTGTGTCGGGGCTGAAGAGTGACCGCCATGACGTGGCCAACGAATCGGTCCAGGGCCTTGTGTTTATTGGTGCCCCCGCCGTGGCTGCAACGAAGGAAGTCATCAGCAATTCCAATCCCTCGGCCAGCATGCATGCTTGTGACGCCCTTGCCGGAATTGGTGCCGACGCCTCCAGTGCCGTCGATAACCTCATCTCCGCCGCAAAATCGTCAGAATCCAAACTCCGTTGGCACGCAATCAGCGCGCTTGGGGATATTGGCCCGGCTGCGAAAGCAGCGATCCCCACGGTGATTGCCGCTCTGACGGATACTGACGCACAAGTTCGTTTCAATGCTGCTCACGCACTTCAGCAATTTGGCGAAGCAGCCGTCCCGGCACTGGTCGAAGCTCTGAAGAATGAAAAGACACAGCATGCCGTCGTGACGATCCTGGCTGGCATTGGTCCCGCAGCGAAAGGGGCAGTAGCTCCGCTGGCGGCACTGATCAGTTCCAAGAACCCCAGTCTGCAACGAGAATCCATTGTCGCGCTGGCTGCCATTGGCGATGCCGCAAAGTCGACGACCCCAGCTTTGATCAAGTCACTTGATGACAAGCAGTTCAAAGCCCGTCCGGCTGCGGCCTATGCCCTCGGCAAGCTGAAAGCAAAAGACGCAGTCCCTTCACTCAAGAACAGCCTGAACACTTCGGATGACGAAATCCTGCAGCTCGCCAGCATCTGGGCATTGCTTCAGATCGATCCCAAGAACGATGAGTACCAATCAATTGGCCTCCCTAAACTCGTCACGGCGCTGAGCAACGAACGAGCCGACATCCGTCGAGAAGCCGTTGAAACGATTGGTCAATTCGGCGCCAAGGCCAAAAATGCTGTACCTGAATTGCAGAAGCGTCTGGCCGACCAGGACCCGACTGTGCGCCGAGAAACCCTGATTGCTCTGGCGGAAATTGGTCCTGACAGTCAGCCCGCTGTTGAAGCCGTTGTAAAAGTCCTCTCGGACGCTGACCCCGCTTTGCGACCCGTCGCCTGCTACACGCTCGGAAAGATCGGAAAGGGTTCATCGGCGGCCGTCTCGCACCTGCAAAAACAGATGAAGAGCCGGGATACATACGAGAGAACAATTGCCGCCTGGGCTCTTGTTCACGTCGCTCCTGATGAAAAGACGGTTGAAGTTGCAATTCCGCTGCTCGCAGCAGCATTGCACGGTTCGGCCAACCCCAAGATTCGCATCGAAGTCGCAGAGACACTTGGCAAGATCGGAAACGGTTCACACCTGGCCAAGGACGCTCTTTCGTTGGCTTTGAAAGACTCTGACGAATCTGTTCGTAAAGCCGCAGAAGCAGCGATCGCCAAATTGAAGTAGTCGCCGCAGGCAGTCTGCTGAGTCGATAAAAACCAGGCCGCGCGTGAGTTCCACGTGCGGCCTGATTCATTCTTTGAAGCGTCAACGAACCGCGAAAGGGCCAATCGAGGCATCACGATTCCATGAATGCGCAAGACATCAAAGGCTGACGTTCGAATCGACCGACGTCACCAGGGGAGTTCGCAGAATTTCGGGGACCTACGCGATTACACGGTCCCAACTGCGGGGCTCAGAGAAAGCTGCACCGCTGTTGTGCGCCGGTTCCGTCTTATCGTGCCATCCTGCTCCAGGACCAGAATCTTCGACACTGCGTAGAACCCGAAGAAGCTTCCGACGAGCATCACCCCATAGAGGATCGGAATCGGGGGAGACGTAAGAAACCCCGCGACAACGATAAGCGTCGTAAAGAAGTACGCCTGCAATTGAACATTGCGCCGGATGGCGCGATGCGCCTGCCAGTCGCGCATCATTTGGCCAAACATACGACTTCGCAATAAAGAACGTCGCAGTCGAGGTGAAGCCTGAAGGCCGAAGTGAGCCGTGAGGAGCACGAAGGGGACTGTGGGGATCCCCGGTACGACGAGTCCCACCCAGGACATGCCAAAGCAACCCAATGTCAGGACCGCGTAACTCAATTCTCGAAGCCGCTGGACCGAGCGAAGGTATCCTGAAGAGGCCACATCCAGTCCGTGGAAGCCTTGAGTTGCTGCCGACTCAGCCGGGGCGGCTTCTGATGACAATAGTCGAAACTGGCATCCGTTCGAATTCTGCCCCGAAGCGTCGTCGTCCTTCCCAGAGCTGTTCCCGTCAACTTTACGCAAAGCCCGGGCCATTTTTCGCAGAATCGAATTGGGTTCGTCATTCGGATCAAACTGCACGGTGAGACTTTGACAGCCGTACCAGACACGACGGACCTGCACGGACTCGACTCCCTCAACATCGGAAAGGGTCTGTCCCAGCAGCTCCATATTTTTCCGCGAAAGTCGCGCCGTCGATCGATCAAAGAACAGAGTCAATTGAGGCGACTTGCCCATAATCTGAATCGCCATAATGAACTCCACATCGTGCGAAAAGCAGACTAATGATCGATCTGACGGTGGTTCTCAAGCGCCGTCGGTTGAGATGAGGTTTTCAACCAGCCGGAATCATACCGCACTCATTTTTTTCCGAAAGTGCGATCGCAGTAGTTACTGGCCGCTTTGGCGCCATCGACCAGTCCCCACACAATACAATTGTTCTGAGGAATCACCTTCGCGAGCAGGAGGACAGGGAAAGCGACACCAAACGCGACGGAGTACGCCGAGTTATAAGTCCCTTTTCCCACGGCTGCGGTAATCTTGGGCCAGGCCTCTTCCACACTGGCGCGGGCATCTGCGATCCCACTTTCCATCGCATGCCTGGTCGTTGCCAGGATGCCCGTTGTTGTCGTGGGAACTTCATTGATCGTCATCGCCAATGCTTCGGACATATCAGACTCCTTGAACACACTTTCCCCCGTCTCCGGGGAGGATATTGAATTGAAACTAGTCTCTTCCAACTCAGTCGAGACTGAAACTACGAAATTCGTTCGTTAGATACGAATCACGCCATCATGCCGGAGACGACCGCCAAGGCCAGAATCCAACCGACTGCGAACGCAAATCCCATCATAACAGTTTCTGCAAAGCCACCAGCAAGTCGTGCTAACCGTAACATGGTAATTTTCCGGAATGGATTGTTTTCAAAGGGCTGTAAAAGAGGTGTCATTGCCGCGACATCGACTTGAATCACTCTCGCGGCGGTTGCCGAACTGTCATTTTGATTCAGGGAATCGGCGTTGTAAGTCCTTGACGAATTCCCTGATCTGATGAACGCCTTCTCGATGAACGGCGGGGAATTTTCGACTGAACCATCGCTCGATGGGCCCAAAAGCTTTCGGCCACATCGTGACGCCCCCCGCAATAAGCAGGGGCGTTCCAACAGGACCGGGCAGGATCACTCCGGCGATACCTGATAGGATCAGCAGCATGCCAAATTCAGGTGGAAGTCGACCAAGCATCTCAATGGTTTCTTCGGCGTCCAGATCTCCGCTTCCCATCTGAGCTTGAGACGCATCTTCTGTGGGATCCGATTGAGATGACGCAGTCCTCTCGGCCCCTGCGAAACCCTCCACGGTTCCCGGAGCGTCGGAAGTTCCGTGAGCATCCATCGATTGCGGCGATTCAACAGTTTCGGTTTCAGTCACGGTAGTTCACTCTGGTCAAAGTTGCGGACGGCGAACTGTCAGTTTGGGTCGGTCTTGCTGATGACGTCCAGATCCGATGATCGTGAGGACGTCGACGAAGCGGTTCCGCGTCGGGGATCGATTTTCTGACGTGAGCTCATTTTCGCATTCCTGGCCCCATTCACCCCTTCACATGTCGGGGCACTGGATGGTTTGCTCTGCAAATCGCCCTGAACCATGCCAGCTTGTTCAGGACAGTCTATAGACGTGCCTGCGTTACTGGGGTCAGGCTCGGAGATGTGGTCATTTCCTGAAAGCAGAACCTTCGCCTGCCTGAAATGCCGATTGCTGAGAAGCCCAGCCGTCAGCGCCCCCAGATTCGTCAGTAAGACCACGTGCAGACTCGTAAAACCAGCCAGGAATGCTCCGGAAATTGCGAGCGAATTGAACGCCACCACTGCGGCCCACCCCAGTCGGTGGGGACGTCCCGTTTCTTGCAGAACACTCCAAAGCTGCTCAACTCGTTGTGGCTCCGCATGCAATCCCAGAACGTCGAAATCCCGCGTGTTTAAACACTCATGAGGTGTACTGGAAATACGAATCACGTCATCTTGCTGAAGCTGGCCCAGCAGTTGTCCACTGGACATCACTGCGACTTTGTCAGTCCGAGACCGCAGGTTGCGGATGTAATGACGACAGAAGTCTGCTGGCCCAAAGACTTCATGGACCTCGAGACCTGGACCTGATGGCGTGGTATTGCGGATTCGAACCCGCTCCTTCAGTTCGTCGACGCCGGAAATCGCATCCGCTAGCGCTTGCGTAGCACGTCCCTCTGGAGAAGACGCAACGTGCGCGACGACGACAGTCCGGGTCTTGGCAAGGCGATGAAGTGTTTCGCTATCCCTAACCAGCCAGCCCTCGTCCCAGAGGTGACAGATGCTGCTAAAGTTACTGAATCGTTCTGACATCGAAGGGCCGGTGGCGAAATCTGGCCTGAGGACAGCAGCCAGCGTCGTCAGATCTCCCAGCATGATCGCGGCCGTCCCGGTGGCAAAGGTGAAGGGGACAAACCGTGATGCGGACGAATGACCTCGCTCGGTAGGAGTTCCTC
The DNA here is from genome assembly GCF_041860085.1 of Schlesneria sp. DSM 10557. Taxonomy (NCBI): domain Bacteria; kingdom Pseudomonadati; phylum Planctomycetota; class Planctomycetia; order Planctomycetales; family Planctomycetaceae; genus Schlesneria; species Schlesneria sp. DSM 10557. Next base: position 6,137,883 of record NZ_CP124747.1, on the reverse strand, counting down.
GACCAGGAAGTCCAGCAACGGCGCTCAGCAAGGTATCCCTGATCTTCGCCATGCGAGTCTCTTGGCCGATGGCAGTGACCCGAAACTGCAACGGGCCTGTGACGACCCGTGATCCGGCAAATACCAAGTCACCTTCTGAACGTTGAGAGGTCCCTCTAATACCCCGGACACACTTTTCGTCGAGCGCGGCACTCCCACTCTCAATGATGCCGTCGTACGGGAGAATCGCTCCCGAATCGAACATTACGGATGTCCCAATCAGTGATTGAGGGGATGTCCCTCGAGGCAATACCTGCAAAGCCTGAAGGTCTCCCGTCAGGATTGGTACTTGTGCCTGACACTTCAGTTGATGGATGATTCGCCGCAGGCGATGGCTCGACCAGCCATGCCAGCACGTAATGGAGGCCTGCATCAACGCTGCAGCCAGGAACTGTCCGCTGATCAGAGTTGTCCCCATGATCACGGTATAGAGTGCAAATACTCGCCAGTTCAGCGTCACCAGTTCCGCAACACCTCGCTTGAGCGTCGGAAGGTTGCTGGCAACAAGCGCGATGGCCGTCAGCGGTGCAACGACAGGTACGAAGAACTCCGAGACAACTGCCAGACCGAGACAGGCGGCCGATTCCCCCCACCGCCGCAGCGGTGGTCCCGCCAGTAATTCGAGTTCGTTTAATCGTGAAGTCAGTACATTCTCGATCGTCCACAGCAACTGATCTGTGGTCACGACGCTCGGGTTAAAGTGGACCAGAATCGATCCGGTCATGGAACTGGCAGAGACCCCCGTGATGCCGGGCGTCATCTTCAAGGCAATGACTGCGTGTCTCGATAGGTCTCCATTCCCGCGAAGCAGAGGGTGTTGAATACGGACTCGCCCGGAAAGAGCGTGCACAATAGTGCCAGCCGTGGCGGTGCCGAATGGTGTTTTCTTATGCAACTTCAAGCAGGACTGCCTGGCATAGCTGTCGCTGATTGGCGGATTGACTAGACCTTCGTCGCGCAAATGGGCAACGATATCCTTGAGCGCTCCTTGGGCCTTCGACATGTTGTGCGATGGTATCTGGGATGCCGCGCCGCCCTTTGAGACGTCGCGATGTCCAGCAGAACCAGTAAGCCCCATTACGTGCAGGCTTAGCGACTCTCGTGCTCGATCGACAACAACCGACTCAACGCACTCTGCTGCCAGTACACGCCGAAGGATCTCTCGGGTCTTTTCCCATGGCTGCGTCTGCGCGAGCGCGGGCGAGCACAGCACCACTGTGCCCGCTTCGCGATCCACAAAAATCCTGCTTGCCTGGGACATCAGAGAACGACCTCTGTCAACGAGCGATCTTGTCACCCTTGTCGGGAATCAATTGACCAGCGGTCCGGTCGAATAAAGAGCCAGGTCTCCCCGGTCGGCAAGTTCAAACAGGTAGTCTGTTTCAAAGGTGTGCCGACTATCGATCACTGCCACCATCCTTTGAAGTCGCCTCTGGTTCTGCCGTACTTTCACGCCGAGATACGCCAACCCGAGAAACCCGACAACCCCTAATACGACGCCGCCGATACCTTCGTTCATCGCGTTCCATTCCTTGAAGAGGTTACTACCTGATTGTGTCCCGTCGCACAGTCACGCTGCGGGACAGACGCACCCTGCCAGACAATTAAACGGGAGCAAATTCCAGTAGGTGGGCGGACCCTTCTCCAATCAATTCGATTGTTCCCTGAATGGTCTGGCGATGACCGCTCTCTCTGACCAGCGTCGCCATTTGATCCCCGTTGGACGCCATCGAGAGCTGGATTGCCCATTTCATCATTGAGATTGCCGCGTCAGGATTTCTCATGTGGCCCAGGCAGAGACGAAACCCAAATCCCTTGGGAGAACGTTCCTTAACCGCCTTTCGATCCAGCACGATGAGGACGGGATCAGCCCCCACCAGCGATGGATGCCGCTTGATGTATGTAAGAGACTGCGTTTCGTTTAAGACGAAGAAGCGCTGACCTTCAAGGTAATTGGCGAAAATCGGCAGGTTCTCGCGGACAGCCTTGCCAACCTCATTGTTCCAGCCTGAATCAATCAGAAAAACATCGAGAATTCGTCGGTTGCTGCCCCTATGATGGCTGGCTACTCCGGCCGTTGCTTGCGAATTCTCCAGAGATTCAACGTCGGGAGCCGCCACCGGAATCTGACTGGCCTCCGATGCCTCTGGCTGACTGAGTTCCCCTGGCGAGACCCGGTCGGCCATGGCTGCAGCCGTACGCTCTGACTGTTCTGCTGCAGCGTGGCTGGCATGTGACTCTGCCCCCGACTCTTCGTGCGCCGATGCAACTGACTGGACGGCATGTGACTCAGGAGTTGATTCCGCCAGCCCACCATTCGCAGCACGTTGTGGCCTGTGGCCGTGCTGCTTGTGGTTCGACGGGTGATCTTTTCCCTTTCCCGATTTCTTGTCAGTCATAGTCTGCTCTCTACAGTGAGTGTCAGGCGGGTTGCAGGTGAACCTGTGATTTATGAGCGGCATCCAGCGACTCGGTGACGAGCAGGGTCATCTCCTTCTGTGCCTGCTTCATCGCCTGTTCGTCTGCGATCCGTTTCAGCGGCATCATTCCATTGGCCAGTGCGGCCATGGCAGCCACATTGTTTGTGATCACCGATGCCATGATGCCGAAGCCCATCGTAAAGGCCCCTGCAATACACAGCAGGTTTGGCGCCAAGATCAGGTACCAACTGTTTCGCACGTTCTTATCCAGGTCCCGCGCGATATCTCGAAGCTCACAGAGCCGATGCAGACTCTCTTCCATAAACACGATCTGGGCGGTATCGGTTGCGATCGACGAGGCACCGCGAAGCGAGATCGAAACGTTGGCCTTCTTGAGTGCGATCGAGTCGTTGATCCCGTCACCTACGAAGCAGACCTTGCGTCCCTGTTTCTGGAGCCGTTCGACATAGTCTGCTTTGTCACCGGGCAGCACGCCGGCAAAGTACTCGTCCATTCCAAGGCTTTCGGCCAACTTTTTCGTCGGCCCTTCGTGGTCACCAGAAATGATGGCGATGTGCTTGATTCCGCGGTCTCTTAGCCCCTTGATGATGCTGATCACTTCTGGTCGCTGCGAGGCTCGCAGTTCGATAACCCCTGCAAAAACGCCATCCAGAGCCACCATCACCAGGGTGTGTCCCTCGCGGTGAGCCACCTCGACGACTTCCTGCACTTCCACAGGAATCTCGATTTGCTCAAGCTTGATATAGCGAATGCTTCCGACTTTGACCGTGTGACCATCGATAACGGCCTCCAGGCCATAACCCACCTGATACTTCGAATCGTCGATCGGAAGCATCGGCATGCCGGTCTTTTCAAATTCCAGCACGATCGATTTGGCAATTGGGTGCGAGAACCGCTGCTCTGCAGAAGCAACCAGTTGCAACAGGCGGTTTCGTTCATGCCCGTTGAAGGGAATAATATGCCCGACCTCCGGGCGTTCTCTTGTCAGGGTACCAGTTTTATCAAACAGCACAGTGTCGATATCATTCATCAACTCAAGTGCGCGACCATCTTTGACAAGAATTCCCTTGTGGGCACAAAGCGCGAGTGATGTCAGCATTCCCAGGGGAGCCGCCATCCGGATCCCGGTGCCGAAATCACTGTTCAGAATGGCCACAGCGCCTTGCGGTCCCAGAGTCGCCATGCCGGCGGTTGCGATGGCCAGCGTCGGAATGACGGCTTTATCCGCCATTCGCTCACCTTTGTGCTGACTTGTTAGCTTGTATCCTGCGGAATCGTTCAGGATTTGTGCGATTTTGGAGGAAGTTGTCTCGCTCCCCGCGTTCTCGACTTCGACATAGACTTTCCCTGCGACCATCAGTGTCGAGGCGAATACTTTGTCCCCTGGAGACTTCTCGGACGGCGTCGATTCACCGGTCAGGGCGTGCTGATCGATCATCGCCATTCCGTCTTTGACAACGCCGTCAACCGGAACCGCATCTCCCGTATGGACGACGATGACATCGCCTTTTTTCAGTTCATCCAGTGGCGTCTCAACTTCTTCTCCATCTCGGAACAGACGGACGAATTGAGCCTGCTTTCCGAACGCCTGCACCAGAAGTCGCTTTGAATCATCCTGGGTCTTCTTCACCAGCATGCGACCGAAGCTGAGGCACAAGCACAGGACCGAGCCAGCGAAGATCTGTCCAGTGATTACACAACCGGTCACGACGATGGCATCCAGAACATCGACACCGAGTCGCCGTTCGTGGACGAGCACATGGTAGGCTTCCTTAAACGTGGTGATCGACGTGTAGCCGAACAACAGACCCGCGACAGGCAAGAGCGGAGGAAACGCAAATTGCGCGACTGCGGCCAACGGAACAGAGGCGATGGCCAGCGGAAAATCCAGGTCTGGCGGGTCCAGGTGCGGAGAGAGTTCTGCCCGGGCGATGGCCCGATCCAGAATCGTAATCACCTGATCCTTGCGCAGATCACGTTGGTTGTAAGTGACGAGTAAGGTTCCTGTCGAAGAGCGAGTTTTATAACTATCGACCCCCAGCATGCTCATCAATTCACGTTCGATGCTCTGACACACGTCCTTACGGCGATACAGAGCAGGGTGCTTCAATCGAAGTCGACCGGGTATTTCGTGAATGATCTCCCAGGCAGTTGCATGATTGCCGTTGCGCCCAACTCGCGTCACTCCCTTGCGATCCGGCATCAGCAAGATATCTGCGAGCGAAACAGATGGAGCGCGTTCCGCAGAGGAATGTGCAGTAGTGCCGTTCTGGCCTGCCACCTGACCGTTTCGCGAACCACGATGAGATTTCACCGAAGCGCCGTCACCGGCAACAACAGGTCTTCCAGTCAGTACCCCATCATAGACCGGCTTTTGATTGCGAGCATGGATGTCCGTCGGCGTGCTCGCAGTTGCGGGCGGTTCCACCAGGCTGCGAATCCTGGCGACGATGGATTTGAGGAATCCCGTCGGTGACGCATGATTGTGCCGAATCTCGGCGACAGCTTTCCGCCCGGTCGCCCCTCCCCCCGTAATTGAGATCTCGGCATCCGGATCGGCTCCCAGGATACATCCAAGAATCGCCTTGGCTCGCGTGCTGCTCAGATCTGAAAAGAGAGAATCGCTTTGAATTTTCAGAGCGCCAGCTTCACACGCGAGCACTTCGCAATCAAACATTGTTGAGACTCCACACACCAAAACGCCGTAGTTGTCCGCACGAAAGCTCCGCCTCGCTGTGGAATTTCATCGCTATGGACTTGTGAGCGGCCGCATCCGTGAATCAACTGGAGCTGCAACAATTGACAAGAGAGACAGGCCGGTTGAAATCATGGATTTCTACCACTGCCTGACTTTTCGGTACCGCCAGATTCAATCAGCCTGAAACTTCAAGAGCCAAGATCGATTTACATCTTCTGTCGTCTAACGAATCTTCCCGAGTTATGCCGGTTCGAGACAGCCGACCCCGTCCTGAACAACTTCTTCGAATTCACCAGTCAGAGGATCGCGTCTCTGCAGTCGACCTGTCTGGAATCGAGCTAACGTCTTGTCGGCGGAGGCATTCGCAGAGGCCGCGCCATCTACGAGCCCTTCCACGAGGCTGTTATTTTTCGGGATGTAGTGACATGCCATGAAGACGGGGAAACAGACTCCGTATGAAAGCGAATAACACGCCGTGTAAGCCAGCTTGCTGGCAAAATTCGCATTCATGTACTTGTCGCTCCAACTGCCCATGGCCGCGGTCGCAGAGTTCATTCCCGCCTCAAGATTTGAGGCCGCTGATTCCAGTTTATCGGCCACATCAGAAAGAAAGGCATTTGTCTCAGGAGCTGTCGGATTATTCATGTTTATCTTTCGAAACGTCTTTATGTTGTCAGCCATCGAATCAAGCAAATCGCGGATGAAACGATCTTCGGTCGACCATCTAACTCTCAAACAGTCCCTCCGGGCCAACCGTGTCTGCCTCAACCTTGGGATCGGAAGATCTGCTGATCGAATTTTTCTTCCGCCGCCATCTCCAGGTACCGTACTGACCCGGTCGAGGTGCAGGATTGAAACAACAGGACCCTCGCATCGGGGAACTGGCCAGAGAGTCCGAGACAGGGCCTTAAGGTTCATGTAAAATCACAAGGCGTTCTCATTAAACTGGTGAAGTTGGAGTGATTGGGCTGGGGGAGTAAAGCGATCTTGGATCCCCCTTGGAGACCATGATCGCCTCAGGGTTGGTGCCACGGTCCGATCGACTGCGGCGTCAAAACCATTAACCTGGTGCACCTTTGCACAAATTACCCTTCTTGTCTTTTCAACACTACTACGGGTCAGAACCGCCGTCAAATCGTTTCTTTTTCAATCAGCGATTATTTTTACATCACAAAAAGTTCAGGTCGTCCTGACAGCGTGTGGCCGATGTCGGATTTTAAGACGCCCAATTCCACGTTTATAAGCTCCATTCCGGTGAGCTCATACGTGAAGGAACCCACAGATCCTTCTTTGCTGCTGAATCCGCAACCAAAACTTGAGGATTTCATCAAATTTGACGGTTGTAGGGCCGATAAAGATCGGATGAATCAAAAGACATAGATAGATTCGCTCTTAACGCCGGTTTCGTGACGGTTAAGTTCGCACGAGCGCAAACTTCACAGTGCTGCTACCCGTACAGGCACTGTGTCAAAACTCAGCGGGAGAGTGAATTTTCTGCCTGAGGAACTGCTTAATGAATCTGAAGGAGGGATTTTCCAGTTCATGGCCTCGATTCCTTATGGCACCTGACCGCATCTTCAAGGTTGTCCGCTGTGCATACGGAATCCCGGCACACCCGCAGCGTACAACGGTTGCTACCTTCGCACTCGTCGTGCTTGTAACTCTGTCTGGATGCGCAACGCTGCGCACCACCCGTTCAACACAAGGGCCGGCGGCCGGGTCTCCGGCGGTGTCTTTGGTTCGCCTTCAGAGCCCTGCAACTCAGGACTCACGCTCGAGTGGCCCTTCGTTCCCTGGTGGAGCCTTCAGGGATCAATTTGGTGGTGTCAGCGCCAGCCTTCGAAACCGTCTCGAGGATTCGATTGATTCCGCCGAGGACTCAAATGAAGATCCCCAGTTTAATTACCCCGATGTTTGTGCAGACCCTGCCAGGCGGTATCACGACGAATTTGGGGTTGAAGGCGAATATGACCCTTTTCTTCTTCCCTGGCTGATGAATCTGATCTTCGAAGATCGCTGGTTGCTGGCAGAGAAAGACCCCGCCGAGGCACTGAAAAACCAGTACAAGCGACAGTTGAAAATCAACATTCGCGACCCCGATCCTGATACTGCAAATTTTCCGAACGGGGCCTACACGATCCCTAAAGGAAGATTTTACATTGAAACGTCCCCGGTCGGTTTCTATCGCCGGAGTGCCGAAGGGGGTCAGCCCGCCATGTATCAGTGGGAGTATCTGATTCGCTACGGGTTGACGGACAACCTCGAGTTTCGCGTCTTCTCCAACGGCATTACGCACGAAGCGGGATCGGCAGGCCAGTCTGGAATCACGGGGTATCAACCCCTCGCAATTGATTTCAAAGCGAACTTCTGGGAAGAAAACACCCGATACCACCTCCCTGCCATGGGACTGGAGATTTACCTGCAGACGCCGCTGCTGGGATCATCCGCATTTAACACGGGAACGCAGCCGTCCGTGAACCTGCTGTTTGATCAATCACTGCCCTATGAAGTCGGTTTTGAATACAACATCGGCTACACCGGGGTGCAGAACAGCGAGGGAGAAATCGCGTACCAGTTCAGTTTCCAATGGTCACTGCAGCGGGAAATCGTGAAAGATTTCGACGTCTTCTTTCATGGCTTTTACAACGCTGCCGCGCTGCCCCGGCTGAGTCAGTTTCAGCTGGCTTCCCAGGCCGAGATTCCCAATGTCACCGTTATGGGTGTGGGAAGCCTCTGGACAGTCAATGACCGTCTGGCGGTCTTCGGAAGTTACAACTTCGGGATTACCCCGGATGCCCCCATCAGTTTCGCTCTGATGGGTTTCGCATTAGCGCTTTAAGTGCAATCCGATTCGGTTCCCAATTCTCTGGTCCATCTACAGAATCGTCCTCGCGAACTTCTGCAGCGCACCATGACCTGACACAATCGGGTGGATTGAAACCGAGCTCATTCTGCCCCCAGCGGACCGGCAAACCATGTCCCCTCAATCTGAATCCCATTCCCTTTCGGCGTCTGCGAACGGCGCAGGGCAAATCAAACTGAGCGCTCATTTCTGGGCTGTGCTCAGTTCACACCGACTGCTCTTTTCGAGCATCCTTGTTGGGCTCGGATCCGGACTGGCTGCGGTCGCCTTTCTGAAGGGACTCGAGTTCGCCTCGCACATCATTCTGGAACAATGGATGGGATTGCGGCCCCCTGCGGCCGGCGAAGGTCCCTCGCAAGTGGCAATGTTGCCCACCCGCTGGTGGCTTGTTTTGATGATCCCGACCATCGGGGGATTCATTGCAGGCGGAATCGTCCAGAAATGGGCTCCTGAAGCGGCCGGAGATGGTACTGATGCTCTCGTGAAGGGGTTCCACAAAGGGGAAGGGAAGATCCGTTTACGGGTCCCTCTCGTGAAAGGCTTGGCCTCGATCATCACCATCGCCACCGGTGGCTCTGCCGCACAGGAGGGTCCGACCGCCCAAATTGGTGCCGGCCTGGGATCCTGGCTGGGAACACGCCTTGGTCTTCCCGTAAAGGAACGCCGACTGGTCATGCTGGCCGGTGCGGCAGGGGGACTGGGCGCTATTTTTCGAGCTCCCCTCGGAGGAGCACTCTATGTCACGGAGGTCCTGTATTCGACGACCGCCAGTGAATCGGCGGCGTTGTTGCCCTGTGTCACCAGTTCCATTGTGGCATACTCTGTTTTCGCATCGTTTGTTTCTCCTGAACCGGTATTTCGAGTTCCCGACTACACGTTTCATGGACTGAGTGACCTGGGCCCCTTCACCCTTCTTGGGTTGCTATGCGTGCCGGTGGGCTGGTTATTCGTCAAGGTGTTCCATTACACACGCGATCCCCTGTTTACAGGATTGAAAATCCCCAATCTGCTGAAACCAGCGCTCGGCGGCTTGGCTGTGGGACTCATCGGATTAGTCTTCCCGCAGATCCTGGCTGGCGGATACGGGTGGGTTCAATGGGGAGCCCTCGGAGAGCCGCACGATCTGCTTCAGCCGGGCGAGCAACCATTCGTCCCGAATATGGGCTTTGCCGTGCTGCTGACACTCGCTCTGGTCAAGATTGTTGCCACCAGCCTGACGATCGGGTCGGGGGGAAGTGGGGGTGTTTTCGGTCCTTCGATTTTCGTGGGAGGTATGCTGGGAGGGGCCTTTGGGCAGGTCCTCGCCTGGCTGTTTCCCGGTGCCTCATACGAGCCCGGAGCCTTCGTCCTCGTGGGCATGGGAGGCTTCTTTGCAGGAGTCTCGAAAGCCCCGCTGGCTTCCATTCTGATGATCTGTGAATTAACGAATTCTTACAGCCTGCTGGTTCCGTTGATGCTGGTTTGCGGGCTGCATCTGGGACTCTCGACGCGCTGGTCTCTCTACCATGAACAGGTCCCGTCGCCTGTCGACAGTCTTGCCCATGAAGGTGATTTCACCATTGATCTGCTTGAGCAGACCACGGTGAGTGAAGTCCCACTCATGACAGAAAAACTGGTGACGGTCCAGGAAAGCCTGCCGATCGACTCTGTATTGACGCAATGCCTGCAATCGGACCAGGAGACATTTCCACTGATGAACAGTCAGAGGGAACTGACGGGAATCATCCGTCGCGAGGACCTTTACCATGCGTTTGGAAATAGCAATCTGGGCCCGCTAGTCCTCGCTGCTGAACTGGCAATTCAACCCTCTCCGTTCGTTGTGCCGGGGGATGAAGTTCTCATTGCCATGATCCGAATGAACGAAATCGACATCAACGAGATCCCCGTGATTGATTCCTCGAAATCAGGGACCGTCATCGGCCTGCTCAGCCGGTCAGCTCTCACGGAGACCTACATTCGCCGAATTCGTCAACTTCGCGGCCCCAGTCGAATGGGCTCCATTCCCGGGAGCGTCACTTCAGCTTCCGTCCCTCAATCGCACTAGTCAGAGCGGATTCGATTCGCCATAAATCCGCTGGGTGGTTTCCAGGTTCAACGCAACTCTGGAACCACGGGTTCTTTGAATTTCGAAGTTGTCACCCTTCGGACAATGAGCATGAGTACGGGCCAAAGCAGTCCAGAACAGATCGACTTTCCACTTGTCCACAGCGGCTACGTTAATTCGCTTTCGCGCTATTGCGGCCAATCCCGCCCCTCACTGAGGATACGGCTCGAGCGGGTGCTGATCCTGGTTGCTGTTACATGGCTGCCGTTACTTGTCCTTTCCCTGATGTCAGGACATACCTTCGCCGGCAAGGTGGATGTCCCACTATTACATGACCCGGCACTGTCGGGACGACTTCTGTTCGTACTTCCCGTTCTGGAACTGGCCGAGGCGATGGTCGCAATCAGCCTGCCCATTCAGATTCGCCATTTCACAACGTCACAGATCGTTCCCGCGCATCAGCGGCCTCAATTTGAAACGATCCTAAATGAGGTGCTTAAGCTCCGCTCGTCCGTCTTTGTCGAACTACTGCTTGGCGTGACGGCATTGGTATCGGGGGTGATCTTCCATCGCGTTGTCTTTCAGGACATGTCGCCAAGCTGGGAGCACGATGCGACCACGACGCCTGCAGGGTGGTACTACGCATTGGTCAGCCTGCCAATCTTGTACTTTTTCGTACTGCGATGGCTGTGGATTTTTGGGCTTTGGGGATGGTTTCTTTTTCGCGTTTCGCAACTGGATCTTCAATTAACGCCAACTCACCCCGATCACGCCGGGGGACTCGGATTCCTCGGATGGGGTCTGGCAAGCTTTTCTGGGGTTGTCATGGCAATTTCCGCAATGTTCTCGTCGGCCGTCTTCTATGAAATCATCCACAAGAACCAGTCGATCGAGACGATGAAGTATCATTTAATGATCTTCGTCATCATCACCCTCAGTCTGGTCCACGCCCCTTTACTCGTTTTTTTCTGGCGGATGTCCCGATGTCGATTCCTGGGACTGCTGGAATTCAGTTCGCTGGTGCTCCGCTATGACCGGGCGTTCGAGGAAAAATGGATTGAAAAGCGATCCGGCGAGCCCGCCGAAAACCTGCTCGGCACTCCGGATGTCCAGTCCCTGGTCGATATTGCCCGTGGCTATGAACATGTGACCGAAATGTGGCTGCTGCCATTCGACATTACCGGGATTATGGTGCTCGTCGCTGCAGCACTCATTCCCATGCTTCCACTTTTAGGGACGGCTTTGCCGCTGAATGCGATCCTCACTAAACTCGCCGAACTGATGATCTGAGGACTGGTCGAATGGATCTGCAAATTTCGCAAAGTTAAGGGAGATGAGGATGAGTGATTTTCAGGCGTCGGTTGTTTTGCCTCGTCCCCGCCAAGAGGTATTTGAGTACCTGCGCCGTCCTGCCAACCTGTTAAAAATGTTCCCCGCAGAGAAAACATCCCGCCTCTGGCTGAAACATCCCGACATCATCTCCGTCGGCGAATGTATTGAATTCAAAGTCAAGGCGATGGGTGCCCAGTTCGTGTTCGTCCATGAAGTAACCGAACTGGCAGATGCCGAGCGGATCGTGATCAAACAGATCGAGGGACCGTTTAAGGCATGGTCTCAGGAACAGCACTTTGCTGATTCCGGCAACGGCAACACGCTGCTGACCAGCGTCGTCCAGTTTGATCCGCCGGGCGGAATGCTGGGATTCGTCGTAACGCGAAAAGTCGTCATGAGCCAGCTTGAGAACTGGGTCAGCAAGGGACACCAAATCCTCCAGCAGCATCTCGCAAATCCGACCGGCTGAGTTCGGGCTCATTCGGCTCGCAACTGGAATTCCACGAGCGGCAAGATCCCCGGGCCTGATTGAATCAGGTTTGGCACGCACCTTGGGCCATCCTGTGACGAGAGTGAGTGACGAAGCCACCCGCCCGCCGAAAACACGTTCTCGATTTCGATCGAATTCGGGGCGGCAACAGTTGGGATCGAACGAACAACCAACACTTGCGCTACCAACAGCACAATCCTCAATGTCGCTGACAAGTGTTGCCATTTCTCAACGCGTGATGCCGAACTTCCTCGTCGCTTCAATTCATGAGGTATGTTTGCAACGTAGCGCTTGGATTATCACCCCACGGTGTCACGCTTGTTCACTCGGTGAAACTGACGGAAAACGGTGCTCGTCAACGCAGGCCTCATTCTCGCGCCGGGCACAAACACTCATTTGTCCTGATTCTCATTCTCGAATTGACGCCGTGCGGTGCGGTGGGAATTCGTGAGCGAACAGGCATAGCGACAGAAGGACGGAAGAAAAATGACGCGAAGAGACTGGATCATGATCGGCGGGGGAATCTGCACCGGTGCGCTGCTCGGGGTTGGAGTTCCCAAATTGACTCGCCACCTCGGACCAATCTTCGTCGAGGCAAGTCAACGAGCCGGTACTGTTTTCTCAACGGTTGCTGAAGTTGTCGCCACTCAGTTGGAACGAGCCGAAGACTTCGCCGCCGAGCGTCGTGCAGCCCGCAGCAGCGCAGTCTAAGACCGCTGCAGGCGCGGATGCCTGCAGGCGGCTCCTTGACGGCTGCAACGAAGTTCAGGCGATCGAAGTTGAAACAGCAGGTCACTTCCTTCAGCGTAAACGGATCACCGTTCAAACGTTGTCGGCAGCGGTAGAAATTTCGCCCGCAGAACCTGCTCTTTCTACTCCCCACTTCCAGCCGCTGACTTCGGGAAGGTCATCGCCAAACTGCTCGATGTACTCCTTGTGCTCGACCAGTTTTTCGTGGATTGCCTGCTTGAAATACGCGGCCCGCGCACCCAGCTGAGGCAGCCGGTCGATCACATCTTCCACCAGATGGAATCGATCGAGGTCGTTGAGCACGACCATGTCAAAGGGAGTCGTCGTCGTCCCTTCTTCCTTGTACCCGCGAACGTGCAGATTCGCATGGTTCGTCCGACGATAGGTCAGTCTGTGGATCAGCCACGGATAGCCATGGAAGGCGAAAATGATCGGCTTATCCTTGGTAAACAGCGCGTCATAGTCCCGGTCAGACAGACCGTGCGGATGATCGCTCGATGGCTGCAGTTTCATCAGATTGACAATATTGATGACACGCACCTTCAGCTCGGGCAGGTGCTTTCTTAACAGATCGACCGCAGCCAGCGTTTCCAGCGTCGGGACATCACCGCAACAGGCCATCACGACGTCGGGCTCACTTCCCCGATCGTTTGATGCCCACTCCCAGATTCCCAGTCCAGCATTGCAATGCTTGACAGCCTGATCCATCGTCAGCCACTGAGGTGCAGGTTGCTTGCCCGCCACGACCACATTCACGTAGTTGCGGCTGCGGAGACAGTGGTCAGTCACCGACAAGAGACAATTGGCATCCGGCGGTAGATAAACCCGAACAACTTCGGCCTTCTTGTTGACGACATGGTCAATAAACCCCGGGTCCTGATGGCTGAGTCCGTTGTGGTCTTGCCGCCAGACATGCGAACTGAGGAAATAGTTCAGCGAAGCGATGGGGCGACGCCAGGGAATCTGATTACACGTCTTCAGCCATTTGGCGTGCTGGTTGAACATCGAGTCAACGATGTGGATGAACGCTTCATAACACGAAAAGAATCCGTGGCGTCCTGTCAGCAGGTAGCCCTCCAGCCATCCCTGACACTGATGCTCACTGAGCACTTCCATGACTCGTCCATCCGGACTGAGCTTATCATCGTCGGGACTGATGTTGTCCATGAAGCAGCGATTGGTGACATCCAGCACGTCCTGCCAGCGATTCGAATTATTCTCGTCAGGACTGAATAGACGGAAATTCTTCCGATCGAGGTTGGCCCGCATCACATCGCGCAGGAATGTTCCCATCACACGGGCAGATTCCGCAGTCACCGCTCCAGGCGAGGTCACGTCCACAGCATAATCACGGAAATCGGGGATGCGAAGTTCTCGCAGTAAAAGCCCCCCGTTCGCGTGCGGGTTGTCGCTCATCCGGCGATGCCCCTTCGGCGCCAGTTCCTGAAGCTCTGCCCTTAAATGTCCCGATTGATCAAAAAGCTCTTCGGGTCGGTAGCTCTTCATCCATCCTTCGAGGATGCGGATGTGCTCGGGCTTATCCATGTCTCCCATGGGAACCTGGTGGCTTCGCCAATAGTCTTCGCACTTTTTGCCGTCGATCTCGGGTGGACAGGTCCAGCCTTTGGGAGTGCGGAACACAATCATCGGCCAGACTGGTCGCTTGATCACCGCACCGGGTGCGCGGGCTTCTGCCCAGATCTGCTTGATTTCGGCCACGATCGCGTCAAAAGTTGCTGCTAGAGCCTGATGAACCTGCTCGGGATCGCTCCCTTCCACAAAGTACGGTTTGTAGCCCAACCCTTCGAAGTACTTCTGCAACTCCTCGTGTGGAATGCGTGCAAGCAAACAGGGATTGGCGATCTTGTAGCCGTTGAGATGCAGAATTGGCAGAACACACCCGTCCCGCGCCGGATTCAGAAACTTGTTGCCGTGCCAGCTTGTGGCAAGCGGACCGGTCTCGGCCTCTCCATCACCCACGATGCACGACACAATCAGATTCGGATTGTCGAACGCCGCGCCGAACGCGTGGCTCAAAGCGTACCCCAGCTCTCCTCCCTCATGGATGCTTCCCGGAGTCTCGGGAGCAACATGACTGGGAATACCTCCGGGAAAGCTGAACTGCTTGAACAGTTTCTGCAACCCCGGAATGTCCTGACCGATGCTCGGATAGACCTCGCTGTACGTTCCCTCGAGGTACGCCTGTGCCACAATCGCGGGACCACCATGACCGGGTCCAATGATGTAGATCATCTCGAGGTCGTCGCGCTTGATCACGCGATTCATATGGACGTAGAGCATATTCAGGCCGGGGCAGGTCCCCCAGTGTCCCAGAAGTCGCGGTTTGATGTGATCTCGTTTGAGGGTTTCCCTCAGCAGCGGATTGGCCATCAGATAAATCTGACCGACCGACAAATAATTTGATGCTCTCCAGTAGCCATCAATCTTGCTGAGTTCTTCGGCGTCCAGGGGAGCATTCCTGCTGAGATCGCTGTCGTGTCTCTGTTTTCGCTTCTCTTCAAAGGTTTTAGCGGACATCGTCACTCCAGTGCTCAATGGTCAAGACGTGGGATACTGAATCCTGATCATAATTCGCCGAGAAAAGAGAGCAATGGCCAGAGATGCTTTTGGCAGCAGTACAAAACCCGCAACAGGGCTGAGGTTCCGGAATGAGGACCGGAATTGTGCTTGCCTTGCTTAGAGATAGCTCTCGCTGGTTTTGAACATTCCCATCCGAATTTGCAGGCACTGCTGTCGGACACTTGGGAACGAGCAGGACACGTCATAAAATACGGTGCACGGCTTGGAGGCTTCCGACTCTCGTCTTTAAGGAATTCCGATGACGAACGTGTTGCTGCTCGGGGCGGGAACGATTGGGCGGATGATCGCCACCCTGTTGGTTCAGTCAGGCGATTACTCAGTACGGGTCGCCGATTCAGATGCCGAGGCTCTCAGACGCCTGCATCAGAAGTATGGGGTCGAGACGCTGCTGCTCGATGCCTCAAACGAGCAGGAACTCGTCGCCGCGATGTCGGGAATGAAGGCCGTCATTTCGGCACTCACATTCAGCCTTAATCCCACAGTCGCACGTGCAGCACTGGCCGCAGGAGTCAGCTATTTTGATCTCACCGAGGATGTCGCCACGACAGCCGTCGTACGTGATCTGGCTGACTCGGCCAGGGTCGGCCAGATCTTCATGCCCCAGTGCGGACTCGCACCGGGATTCGTTGGAATTGCGGCCAATCACCTCGCCACAAAGTTCGAATCCCTCGATTCGCTGCTCCTGCGAGTCGGCGCATTGCCAGAGTTCCCGACAAACTCGTTGAAGTACAACCTGACCTGGTCGACGGATGGCTTGATCAACGAGTACTGCAATCCCTGTGACGTGGTGCATCAGGGGACGCGTCAGGACTGCTGGCCCCTGGAAGGACTGGAACATCTCTCAATCGACGGTGTCGAATACGAGGCGTTTTCGACATCCGGCGGACTGGGAACTCTCTGTGAAACGTACGAGGGGAAGCTGAGAGAACTGAACTACAAGACTGTTCGTTACATTGGGCACCGTGACCGAATGTTGTTCCTGCTGGACGAACTGCGATTGCGTGAGCGTCGTGAGCTTTTGAAGGAAATCCTCGAGAATGCGCTGCCACGCACACTCCAGGATGTCGTCATCGTCTTCTGCACCGCGACGGGGATTCGTGACGGTCAAATGGTTCAGTTGTGGGACGCTCGAAAGGTCTACCACCAGACTCAGGGAGACGAAGTTTGGAGTGCGATCCAGATTACGACCGCCGCAGCAATCTGTGCAGCCCTCGACTTGCATCGACAGGACCGCCTGCCCAACACTGGTTTCGTTCGACAGGAACAGGTTAACTTCGACGACTTCCTCGCCAATCGGTTCGGCAAGCACTACGCTGCGGCGGGCGCGAGGATCAAGGAGTAGTCTGCGCAAAGACGCGACGCCTGCTTACACGAAATTGACAATCGAAAATCGAAATTGAGGAGACATCAATGACGCGAAACCGGTTCTTCCCCATCATGCGTTCGTCACTGGGTCAATCGCTCTTACCACTGGCCATGGTGCTTGCAGTCGCATTCACCGGACATTCCATGGCTGAGGACAAGACGGAAGGGGCGGGGAAGAAACCGGAGTGGAAATCGCTGTTCGACGGAAAGACTCTGAAGAACTGGCAATCATCCAACTTCGGGGGGGAAGGGAATGTGGCCGTTGAAGACGGGATGATCGTCTTGAGCCAGGGCTCGGACATGACCGGTGTTACATGGACAGGCGACGAACTGCCCCGAATGAACTACGAGGTCGTCGTAACAGCTCAGAGAATTGATGGTAATGATTTCTTTTGTGGAATGACATTTGAAGTCGACAAGGATCCCTGCAGCCTGATTATCGGTGGATGGGGCGGGGGAATCGTGGGAATCTCCAGCCTTGACGGACTTGATGCAGCCAACAACGAGACTGCCCGATACGAGAGCTTTGAAAGAGGGAAATGGTACAAGATCCGACTGCGTGTCGCAGAGCAGGGTCTGATGGCCTGGATCGATGACAAACAGGTCGTCAGCGTCTCGACCAAAGGACGAAAGATCTCAATCCGAGGTGAAGTCGAACCGTCGCGCCCGTTCGGAATTTCATGCTATGCCACGACGGCTGGCCTCAAGGATATCAAGATCCGAAATTTGACCGAAGAAGAAGCCAAGGCACCGCTGATTCGAACTGAGGAAAAGAAAGAGAAAGCAAAGTAATCCACTGACCCCTCACCCCCACAACAACTCCAAGAAGGGCGGGATTCGGAGTCTTATTGACGAAGACGTGGCAGCGACCAATGCCCTTAGTCGATGACTGAGGGCATCTCTTTTGAAGCGACAGGACGTTGTCGATTGTCTGCAAACCACCCTGACAGAATGTGGATCCGTTCGCTTCGACCACATGCTGCATGGGTTTCGACATTCGCCGGGGTCGATAGAACGCAAAACGAGTGGGGGGGCGCGAGAACCCAGTCTACTGCCACCAGGAATACGGTAACTATGAAATAACGCAGGCTCGGTTCTCTTGCGAAAACCGAGCCTGCCGCTTTGCGTCATCGTCGGGATCGAAAGGGATCCGCGGGACGAGACAGTGGCCGTCTGTAGACAGCCCGTCGACTGCTGTCAGACGTTGCCACCTCGCTGGCGTTTACTGTCGGAATCCACTAGACCACCTCCCTTTCTTAATAGTACACCCGCTTCGACTGGTCAGCCAGTACCAGTCACTTCACGGCTTCAGGGTCCCGTCGCGTACGTTTCCGCGACCCACAAAGCAATTTTTTCCGAGAGACCGGGTATCGACAAGCCCGATTTTCGCTCTCTCGGCAATTTTTCGGGAATTCTCAAGTTAAAGAAGCAGGCACCACTTACCCCAATGATTGACTCAGAAAATACTTACAACTGAATAGAGAGCCTGAAATCAACCGCGACAGAAACCTGAATTCGACCGCTCTCCTCGAGCAATCGTTTTGGGGTATTCTGAATTTTCAATTGTATTGGTGATCGACACAATGTTTTACTTCTGGTTCCCTTAATTGCACTCGAGGGTATTAACTCCCGGGGAGCACGCCCCCTGTATCTTCAAGCGATTGACTCACCGCAGAATTCAACACCTCTCCTCGGTTCCCGCATTTCATCGATTTCACAGTCCCGCTTAAGCGAGAGGCAGGTCCCCGGAAATTTCATCCAGTACCTTCAACGATGACTCCACTCGAGATGCACGACGTGAAGAGGCAATCACCAACATGGCCGGTTCGACACTTATCATGTTTGGGGGGCTGGAAATGGTTTGTGTACTACGTACTGTCAGCCATGGTCATCAACTGGCCGCTGCTGGGGTCGCTCACTACGCATATCTCTTACGGCCATGAAGCCGAAATCACGGTTCCTCTTCTTAACGTCTGGACGATCTGGTGGAATGCCGACCGAGCCCTCAACGGGATGTCCGGCTACTGGAACGCTCCCATTTTCTATCCCACCGTTGGCACGTTGATATTCTCCGAAGCGCAGCCCACCTCCCTGATTGTCGCTCCCGTCCTTTGGCTGACCGGCAACCGGGCGCTGGCTTACAATCTCTACCAACTGACCATCATCGCTCTCAACGGATTTAGCGCACATCGCCTCTTGCGTCGACTGGGACACACGCGATGGCTGGCACTGTGCGGTGGCACAATGTTCCAGATCCTTCCCTTCATGAACTGGCAGTCAGGGGTCGTACAGCTAACGACACTTTTCGGAATTATCTGGACCGTTCATTCGCTGTTCGATCTTTTCACAAAAGAGCCCACCGAGGCGGTAGGTATACCAACCCGCCAGCCGGCCTCTGACTTCTCCAATAAATGGCTCCATCCCACTTTCGCCGGAATCGCCCATCCCATTTCAGGTGTCGGTGTTTGGCTCGGAATTTCCTACGGACTCACTTACTGGCTCTGCAACTATTGGGGTCTCTTTCTGACGGCGCTTTTGATTCCGAGCAGTCTCGCATTCTTTAGCAACAAACTATGGACGTTCGCATTCTGGCGGAACGTGTTCATTGCCCTGATCATCGCCTCATTGATGATCGGTCCCTTTGCCTGGATGCAGCATCGCTTGTCACTTGAGCACGATTGGTCGTCCGCTCGAACGTCTGAAATGATCGAGGGGCTTTCTGCACATTGGCGCGACCACACTGATTCCCCCTGGTTGACCACCACCCCCTGGCTTGAGTGGCCCGAGCGCGAGCGTGAGAATGCCTGGGCCCTCGGGGGCGGGGGCCTGAAACTTCTGCTCGTGCTCCCCGGGGCTTTTGCGGCGTGGATGCGACCGCAACGACGCCGTTGGGGACTGTTCGTTGTCATCTTCGGTGCCACTGCGCTGGGACTGTCGCTCGGACCAACAGTGAGAATCTCGAGTTGGTTCCCTGTATTTGGGGGTGTCTGTCCGTACGAATTTCTCATGACGAATTTTCCTGGCTTTTCGCTGATCCGCAGCCCGTTCCGGTTCGCTCTCTTCGTTCAAGTCGCCGCCGTGTGGATGAGCGTTGAAGCACTCGACCTTTTGAGCCCGGCCCGCTGGTTCGTGGATCCGATCGCGGAGCAACTGCAGGGCCTCGCTGGACGTTTCCAATTAACGATGCGACAGCTTTTCAATTGGAGCGATCGCAAGACGACTCAGGCAATGTTCGTTCTGCCACTCATCACCGCGAGTCTGCTCGTGACGCTGGAAGTGGTGCCACAGACCGCGGAACTCTATCCCATCCCTTCGCACAGAAAACTTCCTGCCTGGGTCATCTGGTTACGGGATCAGGGAGAGCCGGGGGCCGGTGTTGCCTGCCTGCCCTTCCCCACGGGGTATCAGGTATCCGATTACGAGCAGACGACACTGTGGATGTATTGGGGCACGTTTCATGGCAGGCCGCTTCTGAACGGCTATTCGGGCTTCTTCCCGGCGACGTTTATCGCGATCAAGGAAGGACTGGAACAGTTCCAGCAGTCCAATGCTCAAGAGGGCGATGCCCAGCAGGCGCCCCATTTTTCACGCTATCTGCCGGACAATCCCGGCTTGAGGCTGCTGAATGAAACGCCAACTCGCTATGTCGTCATGAAACGGAGTTTCGGGACAAGAGATGATGTCTGGAAGCACCCGCAGACCCGTTTTCGCTGGGCACATGTGGCCAGTGATGAACTGGAACAAATCGATATCTACGAACTTCCGACGCTGGACGACGAGTAGATCACGTCAGTCACAGGTCGGTCGGAACGACTCGGCCGGGCAGGGCGTCTGGAGGATCGGTCCTGAGATCAGCGACGGGTAGCAGACCTGGATTGATAGGGCTGACTTCCCGCGTTTTCGAAGACGTGCTGATAGCCAGCTGCCGTCAGTGCCAGCTTCTCTTGCTTCGAGACCCACCACAATAGCCCGCCAACCGACGCAAACAGTGTCGAAATCATGCCCATCATGAACAGAATACTGACCATATACGCCTGTGGTTCCGCAGCATCTGATTCCAGTGCGTACTTGCACATCGGACACGCAGATGCAGTGGAAGCATGCACCAGCACCAGCGTTGCCAACATCAGACTTCTCGACAGGTATTTCATAGTTACCTCGAAGTTGATCTGCGTTTTCCGGGAACATGCTGTGGTGCATGCGTCGGAACCCATCACGAAAATGCAATCCCGTTGGCGTCTCGCCGTCAGACAGATGCGCCAGGCCAATGGTAGAGCATTACATAGATAATAACGCCTGTCAAAGAGACGTAAACCCAAATCGGAAATGTCACCCGAGCGATCCTTCGGTGACGCACCCAATCCTGTCGCCAGGCACGGTAAAGTGTGACGAGAGCGAGGAACGGGACGACTGCCGCAAGAACGACGTGCGTCGCCAGAACGAACAGGTAAACACTTCCAAGCAGCGTTCCCTGGTGTCCGAATCGTTTTCCGGGCATTCCGGTGTAATGATCCAAAGCCGCGTGATACGTCAGGTAACTTGCCAGAAACAAGATCGATGTCACAAACGCCGCCACCATGGTGCGTCCATGGGCAGCTCGGTGTCCTCGTTTGATCAAAATGTAACCGGCCACCAGCATGATCCCGGCGAGGCCGTTGAGGCCCGCGTTGACTGCGGGAAGAGCCGCTGCCCAGGCAGGAAGTTTTTCCACGGAAAAATACCCAGAAATTGACTAGGAAGGATGACTGGTCTTCAGAGGCGCGATCCGTTTGAGCTCGCGACGCAGTTTCGAAACTTCTTCAGGCTTCTGTGCATTAAACTTACCGATCACCCGTCCCGTCGCATCAACGAGCATGATGTTGGTGGAATGGATGATCTCAAACCCCGGCTTCAAATCTCGATCGAGTTCTTCCTGCACCGGCATTAAAAAACTGCGTTGAATCAGACCATAGATTTCCGCTTGATCGCCCGTAAGAAACTTCCATCGCGAAAAGTCCGCCTGTTGAGCCTCTCCGTAGGCCTTCAGCACTTCGGTTGTGTCCCGCTTGGGGTCAACAGTCAATGAGACGAGATGGAAATCATGTTCCTTCAGCCTCTCGGAAATCTCCCGCATCTCTCGGGTCACATTGGGGCAGGGGCCCCGACAGTAGGTGAAAATGAACGCAATGATAAATGGCTTGCCCAGTAAGTCCGCCTTCGTCACCGGATTTCCATCGGTGTCGGTAAACGAAAAATCTTCAATTCCGTCTGGACTCCACGGGTTGTCATCACTTCCCGGAGTGACCTCAACAGCCGAAACCGTCCCATCATTCTGCGGAACAAGCTTAATCACCTTGCCGCTGCGGCCATCGTCGTCCGCGGTCACATTCGAGTCCACCACGTTCAATCGTGCGAGATAAGTCTTTCGCCACTGGTACCACCCGAGAATGATTCCAATCAGGCACAGGCCCCAAAGAATGCTGCCGATCCACAGCAGTGGTTTTTTTCGAGTTGCACTATTCGACTCCGGAAGCGAATCCGCTTGTGGCGTCAGTTGGTCATTCATTGCGGGTCTCAATACTGGCAAGTTCACGGCTACCGTGCGTTATGGGCTGTCTGACGTCCGGTCAGCCAAATCGCAATCGAAATGTAGACGACGGCAGCAGCAATTGTCACCGTCAGAGACAATGTGAAGGACGGCAGACCCGCAACGGCATCTGCGTCAGGGGTGACGAGATGCCGCAGTCCCGCCGTTCCATACGTGAGAGGATTCACTCGAATCACCCACGCCAGCCAGCCCGTTTCTGGAGCAGGAAAGAACGATCCCGAAAGCAACCACATTGGCATCAGAAAAACACTCATGATGGCATGAAACCCGTGTGTCGAGTCCATCGGCCACGCAATCAGATATCCCAACGCAGTCAACGAGAAGCCCACCAGCGTCAGGTAAGCGATGACCAGCGGCAAGTTCATCCAGGTAAGTCCCGTCGAAATCGGAGGAGCCAGCCCAACCACGGCGAGCGTTGGTCCGATCGCCAGGAACAGCATTGCCTGGAGCAGGGCCAGGATTGTTCCACCACAGACTTTCCCCAGCACAATCGAGAGCCGCGGAATCGGAGCCACCAGGACTCCCTGTAAAAAGCCCTCGCGACGATCTTCAATAATCGAAATCGTCGAGAAAATCGCCGTGAACATGACGATCATGACCGCCACTCCCGGGAAAAAATACTCCTGGAAAGTGACTCCCGACGGACCACGAAAAGAACTCTGCAACCCAGCCCCGAACAGAACCCAGAAAATGATGGGCTGCCCGAGTGCACCAATGATCCGGGTCCGCTGCCGAAAAAATCTCACGAGTTCGCGACTTGCCAGCGAATAGATCGCCATAACGGCCGAACCTCGAACGGCAGTAGCCGAGGCATGGCCTGTGACCGAAGCTGGCGAGAGTGAACTTGTGGCAACCATATTCAGATCCTGGTCTTCCCGGCTAGGCGGGTGTCGATTCCCAGAATCGATGTCCCGTTCTGGCAATGAAAACGTCTTCAAGCGTCGGTTTTGCGTACGAGATTGAGGTGATCTCACTCGGAAAAGCAGCAACAATGTCCCGCAGTAATTCGTGCCCAGCAGGACATTCGATCCTCAGTGCATCGCCGATTCGTCGTGGAGTAAACTGAAACCGTGATTCGATCTGATCCGTCAACTGGTCCGGATTGACGGACTGGATCGTCAGGCAATCCCCCCCGACCGACAGTCGCAGTTCCTCCGGTGTCCCTAATGCGACGATCTCGCCCAGATTGAGAATTCCAAGTCGATCACAACGTTCGGCTTCTTCCATCAGGTGTGTCGTCACGAGGATTGTTGTTCCCTGTTCCTGACGCAGCTTTTCCAGGTACGCCCACAAGTCGTGGCGGGCACCCGGATCAAGCCCGGTGCTCGGTTCATCCAGCAGCAACAGTCGCGGCTGATGGAGTAGACTCTTGGCAATTTCAACCCGTCGCTTCAAGCCTCCCGATAGCGAATCCACCACATCTCGACGCCGGTCACCGATCCCCAACCGCGCGAGCAGTTCGTCAATCCTTTGCCGGGCAGGTGTGCCAGTCAAGCCGTAGAAGAGAGATTGAAACTTGAGGTTCTCAAGAACTGTCAGCTTCCCATCGAGACTCGGGGATTGGAATGTGACGCCAATCATCTCACGCACAGCTCGAGATTCGGACGCGACATCCAATCCGAGGATTGTCGCCCTTCCCGACTGGACTGGGAGTAGTGTGGCAAGCAGGCGGAAGAGGGTCGTTTTTCCACCTCCGTTGGGCCCCAGCAATCCAAAGATCTCACCTAAGGAGACGGAGAATCGAATCCCACGCAGTGCTTCCCGTTCACCGTACCGGTGCCGCAGCTCTTCAACACTGACAGCGATGCTGTCTGACATGCATTTTCAACCGAGGCGTGAGGATTGGAAAGAGACCATCAGGACATCAGTTCCATCAGGAACAATGTCTCATACAGACAGTGCGCAGCGACAGAGAGGGGAAGTCCGGGGCAGACCGGAATGCAATTCTCCGTGATCGCGAGAGGATCCAAGGACGGAAACTGCATCCGGGCTCTCAAAACGAGTGACTCGCCTGCATCGCCAACATCGAACCTCGACCGAGGCTCAGTGGTGGGAGGAACTCTGGGTCGCCGCTTCATGTTCAGGATAGTCCCGCAACTGAGGGATGTCTTGAACGTAGTAGCTGGCACCGATGTCAGGTCGCAATGAAACAGGAATGGCGAGAGCAATGATCGTCGTCGGTACCAGCAAAAGGTACTTCCATGCTCGCTCAAACTTGAGATGCATGAAATACATTAAAACGCAAAGTGCCTTCGCAACGGCGACGGCCAGCACAATGGCTCCCAACATGATCTTGTTCGGCATTCCGACCAGGTCTGCCGCAACTGAGATCAAGGTGAAAACGCACAAAGCCAGAAACACCTTGAAATAGACACCGCCGTGGGATTCGTGTTGCTCGTGTTCGGTCATACCATGAGGCTTTCAGTTCTAAACCGACGAGATCAGACGGGTGCAATACAGATCGACAAACCTGCAGGTCAATCGTTGATGACGTCAAATAATGTACAACAGCGGGAACAGGAAGATCCACACCAGGTCCACGAAGTGCCAGTACAGACCGACGTTTTCTACCAGGGTCGCATCATCAATCGACAGCCGATGTCCCTTCAGCAGGATCATCAGAAACATGAACAGCCCGATGATCACGTGGATTGCGTGGAACCCCGTCATCAGGAAGTAGTTCGAAGCGAACAGGTTTCCATAAAGAATGGGGTGAGCCGGGTGAAGATCGCTGACCAGGGAAGCAAGCTTTCCTGTGCGCAGTTCTTCGACTTTATGATTGACCTGATCGAGAGTAACTCTGGCATACTTGCCCGCTGAGTTCTCTTCTTTCCGAATCGAATCAAATTGATCGTAAGGAACTTCAAGTGAGAGTTCTGACCGGACGTGCTCTTTCAGATTGACGTACTCGGTATTCAGTTCCGCCAAGGCTAGATCCCCTTGCAACTGCTTCGCCTCCGCAGGTGTGAGGGATTCTGCAGGCTTTTCCGAAAGGGTCTTGATCCGCGCATCAAGATCCGCTTTCTGATCTTCATACTTACCCTGCTGGGGAAAAGCGGCCGCCAGCCGCGTATTGACGATTTTCCCAAACTGTTTGACCACTTTGTCCATGGCCTGCTGATTGTTCTCAGGGATATGCCCGGGAAGAATATCATGCTCGAATTTGCCGGCGTACTCGATGCTTTTGATGCCGAGGAAGAGGCAACCAAGCAGGAACGTATACAGCATAAATCGCCAGGCTTTGGCATACTGATTCGTTAACAGGCAGTCGTGCGAAACGACCACGAAATAGCTCGACACGATCAGGACAAACGTGTTGATCCCACCAAACGCGATACTGATGTGTGTCACGTCAGGGCTGGTAGGCCATCCCAGCGAACCCATCCGCATCACGATGTATGTGCCGATGAAGGCCGTGAAGAACATGATCTCGGTCCCCAGGAACAGCCACATTCCCAGTTTGGCATTCGAGATCGGGATACCCATCTTCAAGGTCGGAGCGGCAGCAGCGTGTGTCATATCAGTCTCGTTCGCACGATCCACACAGACCACTTGCGTGGGCAGTGAGATAAGGTGAAGGGTGATTCTTCAAGGATTCATGGATGACAGCAAACTCTCAAATTCGTTCCAGCAGTCGCAAGTGGTCCCAGGTCAGGACAAGCAGGAGCACAGGCAAGTAAACGAGCGATGTCCACAGCACCCGGCGAGCACTGGTTCGTGTCTCATTCCAGGCAAAAAGGATCGATGCAAACAGGTAGGCGAGACCGAGCGCCAGGGCGACCGCGGCGTAGGTCACACCGGCCAGGCCACACTGATAAGGGAGGAGGCTGACAGGAACCAGGCAGGCAGCATAGGCGACTGCCAGCAATCCCGTGATGCGGGGACGAGCTTCGCCCCCCGGCAACATCCGCAGACCGGCTCGTGCATAGTCTTCCCGATACAACCAGGCGATCGCGAAAAAATGCGGAAACTGCCAGAGAAACAAGACAGCGAAGAGTGCGAAGGCGCTGGCATCCCACCGTCCTCCTGCCGCCAGCCACCCCAGTACGGGGGGCAAGGCCCCCGGAATGGCTCCCACTGCCGTACACAGAGACGTCACGCGTTTGAGAGGTGTGTAAACCAGTGCGTACAACAGGAATGTCACCCCCGTCAGGACCGCGGTATCAACATTCACGTTCACGTACAGGTAAGAACAGCCCAGCAGAGCCGCCACAATTCCCATGATCAGCACTTCTGCGGGAGCCAGTCGACCAGCCGGAAGGGGTCGATTCATGGTCCGCCGCATCCGTGCATCAGTCTTTCGTTCAATCCACTGGTTCACCGCGGAAGACCCGACGGCAACAACGGCAATTCCGAGACAGGCATGAGCGAGAGTGAGGGAAACCGATGTCGTTTCCATCCCCAGGACATATCCGCAGGAGACGGTCAGCAGCACCATGAGCGAGATACGTGGTTTGGCAATTTCCACGTAGTCTGCCAACCGCGACAGAAGCGGAGACGCGACGCTCACAGAGGCGGTCTTGGTGACATCAGGGCAAGCCGGAAGCGGGGTGACAGCGCTCATGTGGCAGCTCCCGCTACAGATTTCCCGAGGGGCTGGACCGTTGCCTGGCGGTCCTGATTGATCGGCTCTTTATTGCAAGGCTCACCACCGAGCGGCCGTAGTGAACGGCAGCAGATGACGGCCAGTACGCTAGTCATGAGAGTCAAAAGTCCAATTACCTTGTGCAACGAACAAATCACGATCTGTGGCAGCGAATCCTGCTGAGCAACGACTCCCCAGGCAGGAACACCATACCGGACGTACCAGGCTCCCAGACCGACCAACGACTGAAACAGCGTCAACACCACCATCGCAACAGCAAAGCGATTGAGGTACCGGGAATGCGTCCCGATTACAGACCAGATAAACATCCCTGTAGCCGCAAGAACAACCAGTGCGAACCACGGATGCACAAGCCAGCTCCACGCGAACGCTTCCCGCTCACGCAGGTGGCGCAGGAATCCACCCATGACATATTGTAGAACGAGACACCCCAACAGCAAGCTGGCTGCGACCGAGACCCTGCGGCTTTCTGTCGCACTATTCAACCGTTCCCGCTGATCCCAACCTTTGCTGGTGATCAGCACCAGTGTGGCCATCAGACTGAAAACGAGTGCAGCAAAGTCACCATGCAACAGTGCGAGCGTCTGCTCATCCATCAGCACTCGTGCCCCGCCGAGCATTCCCTGCGAAAAGACCGCCAAAAAGATCAGGACCGCGACCATCCGTACTGACCGTCGCTGATCCAGAAGCCAGGCAGCCACGATCAGTGACAGACTTAACAGTCCAATCACCATTCCGGCCAACCTGTGTCCGTGCTCCACAAACTGGTCCCGGGCAGAACTCAACCACGGATAGGCCAGCATGTTATAACCGTCAGATGAGGGCCAGTCCGAAAACACCATCCCCGCCTTAAGCGTCGTCACGACCGCGCCAGTTGTCACCGGCAATAACAGAGTCAACGCAGCAATGAGCCACGCAAAGCGATGCAGCCAGCGGGATGGGGCGGGGGGATTCATCAGAGCGTTCGATTCGGTCAACGTAACTTCAGGTCTCAAGAAAACTGCGGAGGTTCCCATCTCTGGGTGTCCTCAGCGAATTATAAGGGGCATCACTCATGTCGCCGAACTTAATCTGCTGCCGGGTCGTTCCTGACCCTGTCGATTAGTGATCTTCGAGGGCGATTCGCTGATCCAGCGGCACATAATCGGTTTGCATCAGGTAATCTTTATCGCCGCTGACAGGTGAACCGTACTCGTACGGGCCATGATAGACGATGGGGGGAACATCGAAATTGCCGTGTCCCGGAGGCGAAGGTGCCGTCCATTCCAACCCGTTCGCATTCCAGGGATTCCGACCGCACTTAGGTCCAAAGTACATGCTGTAGAAGAAGTTCCCCAGCAGCAGAAACTGTGCGAACCCCATCAGAAACGCGGCTGCGGTCATGAACTGGTTCAAAGGGAGCAGGTGTTCCAGATATGGGAAGTGGTAGGGGTCTGCATAGCGACGGGGCATACCGGCAATCCCCAGCATGTGCATCGGATAGAACGTGCAGTTGAATCCGATAAACGTCAGCACGAAGTGGATTTTCCCCACGGTCTCGTTCATCAGTCGGCCGTACATTTTGGGAAACCAGAACGTGATACCACCAAACACGCCAAACAGCGTGGCCCCGAAAATCACGTAGTGGAAGTGGGCGACGATGAAATAGGTGTCGTGAATGTAGATGTCGACGGGCACAGCGGCCATGAAAATGCCGCTCAGACCGCCGATTACGAACATCGATACGAACGCGATACAGTTCAGCATGACGGTATTGAACTGCACTCGTCCCCCCCAGATCGTCCCGATCCAGTTGAACGTCTTAATCGCAGAAGGAAGGGCGATCATGATGGTGCTGACCATGAACGTCATCCCAAGGGCTGGGTTCATCCCGCTGATGAACATGTGATGCCCCCACACGATGAACCCGAGTCCCGCAATCGCGGCCATCGAGTAAACCATCGGCTTGTAGCCGAAAATCGGCTTGCGGCACATGCATGACAACATGTCCGAGACCATTCCCATCGCTGGAAGCAGCATGATGTAAACCGCTGGATGGGAATAGAACCAGAACAGGTGCTGCCACAAGAGCGTCTGGCCCCCACCCACTGTCGGAGGGGCATTGTTGACCACAATTCCGGACGGTACGAAGAAGCAGGTCCCCAACAGACGGTCCGAAACCATCATGAACCCTGCTGCAGTGAGGACGGGAAGTGCGAACGCCTGCAGAATTGCGGTAATGAACATCGACCAGATCGTCAGCGGCATGCGGAACAGGGTCAGCCCGGGAGCTCTCATATTGATAATGGTGGTCATGTAGTTGACCGAACCCATCATCGACGAGACCCCGACAAACGTCAGTCCCAGCAGCCAGAAGGTTTGTCCATTCCGTGATCCAGGAGCCGCTTCCGGCAGCAGAGACAACAGCGGATAGGACGTCCAACCCGCAGCCGGGCCGCCACCTTCCATGAAGAAACTGACGCCGAAGAAGACAATTGCCGGCCACATGAACCAGTAACTCAGCATGTTCAGTGTCGGAAACGCCATATCGTCCGCTCCGATCTGCAGCGGGATCAGGAAGTTTCCGAATGCTCCTGCCAGAACAGGGATGATCACCAGAAAGATCATCACTGTCGCGTGCATGGTGAAGAGCATCGTGTAAGCCTCAGGCGAGATTTGCCCCCCATCGGCACGGAACACCATATCCCCAAACAGCGGCATCCGCTCCCAGGGCCGAGCCAGTTGCCAGCGCACTCCCAGTGCAAGTGCTCCCCCCACCATCATCATCAACATGGTGGTGATCAGAAACTGCTTTCCGATCATTTTGTGGTCGGTGGAAAAGACGTACTTCGAAATGAAGCTTTGCTCGTGAGCGTGACCATGAGCGCCGTGGTCAACGTGATCTACATGGTCAAGAGTCGGATGAAGAGTGCTCATAATCGATCTGCTTTTTCGTTTAATTCAACTTTGAATTCTGAATCTGCCGGTTCCCAGTCAGACAAAACCTCTGACACCTCTTGGGAATTTTCGGCCCGACCCGTTCTCGTCGACTTGAGCCGTTGAGGTCACCCGCAATCGTGACAACGTGGACTCAATTTCCTAACTCTATTCCGCGGGCTGTCGATATCCGTCATCAAATTGCCGCGCCGATGCTTCCTCTTTCCAAGCATCAAAATCATCCTCGGACTGAGCGACCAGCACGGCTTTCATCTTGTAATGCCCCCAACCGCACAATTCTGCACACAACAGCTCGTAACTGCGTGGCGCCGTCGCGTCGAACCAGACAGGGATCATCTTTCCTGGCACTGCGTCCTGTTTGACGCGAAGTTCGGGAACGAAGAACGCATGCTGCACGTCGTCGGTCCGCAGGGTAATCGATACGAGCGCTCCTGTCGGGACATGGAGTTCGTTCACCGTATAGACGTCATCAGGTTGAGGTGTCGGCTTGAGCGTTTTTCCATTCGCCGGATACCGGATTCGCCATTCAAACTGGCGGGCCGTCACCTCAGCGACAGCGATCATCGGGCGTGATGCGGAGCTCATCTCTTTGGCAACTGCTTTCATGCGGTATTCGGCCCACACATCCAACTGGTAGAGGGCGATAAACAGCAGAATGGCCGAGGGAACGATCGTCCAGATCACTTCCAGGCTATGACTGCCATGCGAGAACCACACTTTTTCATCGGGTCGAATCGCAGCCCCTTTCCAAAGGGCGTAACCCAGCGCGGCAGAAGTTCCGACGAAGGTCACCGAGACGATGACCAGGATCAGGTAGAACAGGTCGTCGATCTTCCCACCTAACGTGGAGTAGGCCTTGTGGTCACCGGGAAACCACCACTGCATCGCGGGTGACATCCACGAGACGATGAAGATGATGACCGACGTCAGAGTAAAAAATACTGCCCAGAACTTACCCACGATAGTTGCCCTTCGTACGACCCAAGTCGTCTGCTCTGCTTCCGAAGCCGCGTGTGCGGCTCATTCCCGAGACACGCTCAGTGGATCAGAAGTCGCTTACAAATCAGTGCTCATCAAACTGTCTGGAAGGATTAGTGTCCCGGCTTCTCTTCGCTTCTCGCCACGTCATCCGTTTTATGCGCTGCGGGAGAAGACTGTCGCTGCTGATAGGGGAGACTCATGACGTAGTTCACCAGATCCCACAGTTCTTCATCTTTCAGCGCGGTTCCACCAAAGGCAGGCATCGGAGTTCCCTTAATCCCGGCATACATTCGCCGGAAAATGTCTAACGGTCGGCGTCCGCCACGGTATTGTCCCTGCAACAGGTTTCGTGGCTTCAGCGGGTTACCCCATTCGTCATGGAGACCACGGTTAGGATATTTGTCGTTGGAGCCAGGCATCGGCCAGAAGTCTTCCGTGGCGGCCCCGTCGCCCCGACCGGTCGGCCCGTGGCAGGTGTAGCACTTGGTTTTATCGGACATATACAGCAATCGGCCCCGTTCGCGGGATTCCGCGGTGTCTTCCACACGCTGGATCGATGGCAAGACCAGGCTGTCGGGTTCTTCCGCCCGCGACCATGCTTCGGCCAACAGATTGGCAGTCTCTTCGATCACCGCCTCGTACTCTTTTTCTTCTTCAAACTTCAGGAACTCGGCCCCCGCCGCCTTCTTGGCTTTTGCCAGACCTGCTGGTTTCACCGCATTGGCTCGTTCTGCAGGATCCTTTCGCATTTCCTGGTACGCTGACTCCTCTTTCTGAACCGTGTCCTGGACAGAGGTGATGGAGTAGTCAGACGAAAGATCCGCGACCAGCCGTTTCTCAAATTCGCCTCGAGTGGCCAACCAGCGGACGTATTCAACCACCGCTTGCGTTTCCTTGTCTCCCAGCAGCAGAAAGGACGGCATGTAGGTGCCCGGAATTCCATAACGAACGATTCGATCGAGGTCGTCCTTTGTAATCTTTTCGCCTGGCTTTGTTCCGGTGAACTTGAACTGACCGTTTCTGTAGTCACGTGGTCGCGGGTTCAGAAACTTACCGGTCGGTCCTTCACCATCTCCCGTGACGCCGTGGCAGTGCATGCAATTCTTCATATACACAACGCGGCCAAGTCGGATCGCCTCGCCGTGGGCGATCACAAACTGGTCGCCAATGCTCGGAGTTGCCGCCCCTTTTGCCAACGTTAACTGGCCTGTCAGCGCGTCGTATCGACTGATCGCCACCTCTGCCGTCTTCGTCCCTGCCTGCGTACCGCTGAGCCACAAAAGTGGAGAGTCGCTTTTGACCTCTGCGGCTTCATCATCCAGCTTGACCACGACGGAATCGGATCCGATCGCGGTCACGACACCTTTTACTCCACCGTAATTGATCGGAAAGCGTTCCCACGCCACGATCTTATTCGGGGTGCCGAAGTTTTCACCGAGCGTCTTTTTCACCGCCCTGAATGCTTCCGGTACCAGATCCGTGGTGGTCTCACGGAACTTGAATTCGGCCTGCGGACCCGTGTCGCAGCCGGCATTCAAGAGTGTCAGGACGAAAAGCATCAACGCGGGAAGGCCCGAGTTTGCATGTTTTGACATTGTATTTGGAAAAATCTCGCGAAGCATTATCTGCACCGTCAGTGCTAAAACGTCGAACACAGCGATACACAAGGGCCCATGCATCCTGGGCTTATTTCACGAGCTGGGAAGGCGTCACTTTGAACGTCAACTCGTTGTCGTCACCCGGCTTGATGGTCACCACATGGGCCTTATCCAGCATCCCTCCAGCCTCATGCCAGATTTTGAATTCATGCTTGCCAGCAGGCAAATCCTTGATCTCAAAAGTCCCATCCTCTGCGCTGATCGCTGCATACGGATGATCTATCGGCAGGTGGTAGGCTCTCATCCACGCATGGATATCACACACGACCGAAATCGGTTCCTGCTCGGCCTGTTTGTAAACGAGCCGAGCCCCGACACTGTCATTGGGATTTACGATGGTGTTGAACGAAGTCGTTTTGACACCGTTGGTATGGGTGTTGTGAGCCACAGCGTCGCTGTTAAGCACTTTCACCGTCTGTCCGACGCGCACAAGCATGGCATGCGGCTTGAAGATACAGTTCTTCTGATCGAACTCCACGGTGGCATCCAAATCGACCTTGGGTACCTCTTTGGGAGCCTTACGCAGATAGATGAAAACGTTTGCCAGGCCACCGTCTTTCACCAGTACCGACTCGTTGGGAGCTTCGACAGCAGCACAAACGGCAGCGTCCTTGACATCGCCACCTTTGGCATAGAGCGGAGGCAATGGGGTAAAGGGGCCGTCAAACACGATCTTGCCACGTAGGGTACCAGTTCCTCCCGCTGATTCGGTCGGACCGACCTCCGATTCGGGCGAATCGGCCTCTGCGGACACCGGAGCAGTCGTACCTGGCTTATAAACTACCGCAGGCTTGAAGTTTGCGCCCGACACCAGCGGGCCGCAACCTGCGTTTGCCAGCATCAATCCACCCATCATCATCATCGACAACGTGGCACCCGCAGGGCGACGGATCAATA
The DNA here is from genome assembly GCF_041860085.1 of Schlesneria sp. DSM 10557. Taxonomy (NCBI): domain Bacteria; kingdom Pseudomonadati; phylum Planctomycetota; class Planctomycetia; order Planctomycetales; family Planctomycetaceae; genus Schlesneria; species Schlesneria sp. DSM 10557. The sequence goes on along the minus strand of NZ_CP124747.1, from coordinate 6,104,594 downwards.
CAGCTGCAGATTTCCGTGAACAGTCCATCATCTTCATTCTCCACCTCCTGCAGTTGTTGATTCGGGAGCAGGTTGAGACTCAGCCTTCCCTTCGCGTTCCAGCAAGTGGTGGTAGTTGATCAACGCATCCCGCAACGAAATCGTCTGCTTCAACCCATCACCGCCAAACAATTCGGGCGACCGAGGCTTATCCCCCGGCTGCTGCGGCGGGTATGGGACGGGCATGGATGTGTAGGGGGTGATCCAGTTGGGCTTGTACAACCATAACATCATCCAGTCAGGACGCAATCGATCTGCCGCGAAGTCCAGATTGGGACCACGAATGTCCATGGCGGGATCGGTAATTTTCACCTGGTTGCCACCGACAGAGTGGCACTTGATGCACAGGGGAACATTGAGCATTTTCCAAGACTCGGACAAATAATCATTCGTCTTGTCCGGGAAGCTGCTGTGGAACTCGGCATTCCGCTGGCTCAGGTACGCCGGTTCACGTTCAGCAATTAACTGATAGGGGTACGGCGTCCCATCAACGGCTGCGAAGTAGTTCGCAAGCGACTGAGCCTCGTCATTGCTCATGTTGAACCGAGGCATCCGCAGAACAGTTGTGTGTCGGATCTTGCCCGGATTCTTCAGGAAATTGAACAACCACGGCGTCTGAACCTTTGTTCCTTCCTTGTAAAGCGGCGGAGGCGACATCTGCCAGGCGAGTGCACGTTCATTCGCCTGTCGCGTTTCCAGCAACCGATCGACCAGCCACTCGGCGTATCGACCACCGCGAGCGGGCTCAATCGCGTCCAGATTTGCCGCGGGGAAAATGAACTTGTAGGTCGGCAGGAAGTCTTTCCCCGCGATCTTCAACGTTTCCCAAAGTTCAACCACATACTCCTGGTCTTCCGGATCATCCTCAGGATTCGGCGCACTCGCAACCAGTCCATGGAAATCGACGAGCGGAAGGGACTTCTTCTCGCCGTCGACCGTGACGGTCTTGGAACCGCCAGACAAGCCATTGCGCGGCGGTCGAAGCTGCATCAGCAACTGGACCGCTTCCGGGTACTCTGACGAAGTGTCTGAAGGAGTCAAGTTTTCCACATCGGCGCCATAGCGGAACTTGGGCATCTCCAACATATGACAGCCCGAGCAGTTGTACTGCTCGATCAACTGCTCTCCACGAATCTTCGCCCCAGCAGCCCCGCCAGGGTTGAACAGATACTCCGGCGCGGGAGGTTCCGCGATCAATCCAACGACAAATGTGGCAATCGCATCAATTTCTTCTTCGGACAGCGGGAATTTTGGCATCCGCAGGCGGTCATCATAGGATGACTTGGTTTCGATGGACTTGTAGTCGTAGCTGCGTGGCTGCCTCAATTTCTGCCACAGGAAACCAGGGCGGCCATGGTGAATCAGACTTTCGTAATAGAATGCGGCAGAGAGCTCGCGATCAGCCTCTGCGGGGACCTTGAATTCACCTCGCTTTCCGCGCCCGATCCCCTCTTCGACGCGAGCAAGCATCGAACCATCGGGAATGATGTGCAGAATTTTTTCTTCACCGTTTCGCAGCACAGTCACCGTTGTTTCTGAACCAACCACCGTACGGCTGAGGCGGTCCTGAAGCTGCTGGGGATTGTGAATCGCGACGCCGTCAAAGTTGACGATAACGTCGTCAAGAATCAGCTTGTCACCAGCAGGACTCTGACCTGCCTTCGTGTTCGAGACACGGACACCCTCTGTTTTTTCGAGTTTCAGCCGCTGCGCCGTTTTCGCGGTAATGGCTTCGAACTCAACGCCGAGACTCGGGTTTCCGTGATGATGCAGGTACTCATGAATATGCTCGAAGGCAAGTCGCGAGCGATCCTTCTTGCCCCAATCCTGCAGAGCTGTTCCCACAGGACGGCCGTTCTCGAAATTCGGGATGTCATGACAGCCGTAGCAGCCGTACTTGGTAATCGTTTTTCGTCCCACGTACGCCAGTTTCCGCTGCTTCCATTCGTCTGCGGAGAACTCACCCTCATTTCCAACCAGTTCAATTTCGTCGGTCTTAATCTTTTCCACCGGAAGGGGGAACTTGCCAGTTTCCAGCAATTCCGTGATCTGAGTGCTTGTCAACATCTTCGAGAGCATCGACCGGATCAATGAATCCAGAGCGGCGTCATCAACTGCAGGCGCCTCATAGGTCGCGGTCGGTTTGAAGCTGGAGGGCTCGCCTTCCAGCTTTAAGAGAAACGCCGCAATGTCGGCGGCCGGATCAATTGTGCCGTCGGCCGTTGATTCCGCATCAAGGTAAAGATGGGGCATCTTCGTGCGGGGGTGATAGCGTTCGGGCTCACGAATCCACGTATAGAGCCAGTCGAAACCTGTCTTGCCTTCCTTCAACTTGCCATGGATTTTTGAAAGCTCGGGACCGAATGTGGCACCCACGCCAGGAACTTCTTCATGGACGTGGCAAACAGCGCATCCCTTGGTCGCGAAGAAATTCTTGCCTCTTTCAGCATCTGGCTTGTAGTCCGCGGCAGGCGAAAGCGTCTCGAAAGGTGCTGACTTTGACTGCAGGTAGTGTGCAACCGACGCAATTTCCACAGGAGTGAAGGTCTTGGCCATTTCATCATGCTGGTTATCCAGCTTGAAGAACTGAGGCATCCGAGTGGTGGGGCGGAATCGGCGAGGTTCTTCCGTCCAGTAGGCCACAAAACCTTCGTCGGACTTCGATGCTGAGTGCCGTAACGACGGTCCGACTTTCCGCATCTTGCCAGCAACCTGGAGAGGGTCATTTGCGATTCGTTCAGCTTCTTCGGGAGTCGACGGTTCCAGCCTCAAATCGGGGCCAACAATTCGGGTTCCATCAAATCCTGATATTTCATGGCAACCGAAGCAACCATAGGTCTTAACCAACTGGTAGCCCTTGAACACCTTCGGCGCTGATGCTCCGAATTTATCGTTGACCCCCAGTTCGGTGACGTTGATATGACACTTGATACAGCCCGACTCCTGGAACCGTTCAGGATACATGGGATGTTCCCAGTAGTGATTGTCAAACCACTTATGATCATGCTCCCATTTCGACATCACAGCCGGGTCATTCGGCGTGTGTGCGGCATTGGAAAATGACGTTCCGGATCCCTGACCTTCATGGCAGACCGTGCAGCCAAAACGGGGGAGGGGGTGAGGGCTTGACGAAGTCAGATACAGATCAAGCCTGGGGTGTGACGCGAACGGATGAGCGTACGTTCCGTCCTTGCCATCCCCATGCGGAAACGCCGGTTCCGTACCGGTATTCACCGAATCGATCATGGCGTGACACGTACGACACCGGTCGAAGCGAGCGACTTTGGACATTCCCCCCAGATCGATCTCAAGCTTCGGCATCCAATCCTGGGTAATCCGCTCACGCCCATTGAAGCCGTCAATGATCGGGAGTTGCATCAATTTCAACTTGAGGTTTTTAAGAGTGCCGTCGAAGCTCGTCGATTCCCCTTTCCAGTCAGACAGTTGAGGCTCGATCTTGTTCAGAGAAGCATCGATCAGAGTGATTTCTGACTCCGCTGCCTTCTTGGCAGCAACCGCTGCATCGCGCTGCGCCGTCAACGCGTTCACTGCCGCTTTGGCTTCGTTCGCTTCGTACGAGAGCTGGACGAATTCCGCTTCTCGTTTCTGCACATCGGCTTCGATTTCAGCGAACTTCTCTTCGAGCTTCTTTAAATCAGGGACGTTGTCGCGAACACCGAGGTTGTAATTGGCGCGGGCCACGTCTCGCTCGGCACGGCGGACCTTGAGGTCGCGCATATGAACGTCAAGTTTTTCCTTGGCATCCTTCGCCTGTTTCTCGAGAGGCTTGAGTTCCTGCTCGTGCCCCTTGATGGATTCCTCTGCTGCGGTCACACGTTCCGACAACGACTTGACATTCTCCTCAAACGCAGGATCGTTTTTGATCTTCTGCAAACGGGATTTTTCCCGCTCCGCCTGCAGGGAAAACGCCTTGCGCTGGAACGTACGCCATTCGTCGTTATAGTCCGCCCACATCATCCACAAGGTGACGGCAAAGAGAGCCGCGGCGCTTGCGAAAAACACCTTGTGCATTGTTTTCGGACTGCGGAGATAATCTTCGGTTGCCGGCATGATACCGAACCATCCTTATAGGTCGACTTGAACGGATAACGTCAAGCACGTAACTCGTGTCACACACCAATCCCGCAGCTGATCTGTTCAACACGCGTTGACGAATTGAACCTACCTTCCGGGATTATTCCCGATCACCGAAACTGCAGACCTAAATATTAAAAAACCACTCTGGAATGGCGACGATGTACTTCAAGTTAGCCGCCCACCGCAAAACCATCTTGATTGGCAATGACATCATCATCAGCATCAGGTTGGCAAGCACCATATAACGCAGGAAACCCATCCTGATATAAAACTTTCTGAAGACGGTGGCCGCCATCAGATTCGGCAACACCAGCAGGTAGACCGCTACGGCCACCAGCCCCAGCCATTCCCGCAACAGGATATACCACGCCTGAACCCCGAACGTCGCATTGGTTGGCACCGCGGGCAACGGTTGCTTCAGCCACTTGATCCAGAAAAGTTCTGAAAGATTGATGTTGTTCAGCAATTCCAGCTTGTGAGTGTCCCAGTACTCATAGGGACTGAAGAAGTTCCAGTTCGGTCCCCGCAGGAACGTCCCCAACACGATCATGGCGACCCACAGCGGAAGGAATCCGAAGAGGAATGTCGAGACCGCAAATTTGCGCTCATTGAATGTGTAGTAGCCGTTCCCGAGCTTATTGAAGTCGATATACGGAACCGCCATCAGTCCGACCAGAATCAAGCTCGGCAGAACAACCCCCGCCATCCAGGGATCAAAGTAGACCAGCATCTCCTGCAGTCCGAGGAAGTACCACGGTGCTTTTGAGGGGTTCGGTGTCTTGGCGGCGGAAGCGGGTTCTTCCAGCGGGGCCTGCAGTACAATCCCCCAGGCAATCAGCACCGCAGTCACGAGAACCATACAGATGAGTTCCGTGTAAACCAGATCGGGCCAAGTGAGTACTTTTTCGTTTTTTTCCTGTTCAATCAGTGGTCGACCGGCCGCTCGACGATCGTCGTTTTCAACGGACTTGCGAAAGTAGATCCAGGTGAAGAACGCCACGATGTAAAGCATCGCCACGATCGGCACGTTGTCCGGCTTACCGACAATCTGGCGGAAATCGTAGTCTGTAATGCTCATCGCCAGGAACAGCATCGACAGGTTCAGCAGGATCCATGCGGGTGTATCTTTAGTCCACCACCGTCGCAGCACGATCATCAGCACGTACAGCAACGTCGAACCCACGAAAAAGGCGACGGGGTTCGACGCTCGATTGATCGGCTCTTTCAGAATCTCAGGCATTTGCAGACTGAACTGCTGCGGTTGATTGGCGCCGGTAAGGTGAGTCACAGCCACCATCAGCAACAAAGCAGAATAGACGGCCCAGAACGTGGCAACCGGAATTTGCTGCCCCTTTCCCAGAAGCCCCCCCAGAGTGACTCGACAGTTGCCGTCTACGGCGAAGCTCCGTCGAGTCCAGTAGGCATTCATGAAAAACAGCAGCAGGTAGACCCATCCCAGGCCGTAGATGACGGAGGCGGTGAGATTAGGGTTGTGGGTTATGTTTTGCATAATTGTGATTGTCGTCTGCCACCCACTGAAGTGAGTGATTCAACGTTCTCTGGAAAAACGCGCCTCGTTCGAGCCTCATCCACACAAACCAGTCACCAGAATTCAATCGCCTTAGTGACTGATCAAAGAGGTTGACTGATCCCACCGTCTTTTCGAACTCGCCAGAAGTGAATCGCAATCAACAGTGAGACCACCAAAGGAATGGCCACACAATGCAGAATGTAGAACCGGTTCAGCGTTGCTTCCCCCACGAATCGACTTCCCAGCAACAGGAAGCGGGCGTCGCTGCCGTTGGTGATCAGGTCATACCCGCCAATGTTGAGCAATTGCGCCCCAGGACCTTCATACCCCAGGAAAGGAGTCGCACGCGCCATATTCGAACCGACGGTGATTGCCCAGATCGCAAGCTGATCCCAGGGCAGCAGATACCCCGTGAATGACAGCAGCAGGGTCAGCACCAGCAGCAGCACGCCAATCACCCAGTTGAATTCCCGCGGTGGCTTATAACTCCCGGTCAGGAAAACACGGTACATGTGCAACCAGACGGTGATCACCATCGAGTGTGCAGCCCAGCGGTGGACTTCTCGCATGATCCCCAGCGTCGTGACGTCCCGGAGGGCCAGGATATCGTTGAAAGCGTGTTCCAGCGTGGGACGGTAATAGAACATCAGCAGAACACCGGTGATCGCTTCCACCAGGAACAGGAAAAACGTAATCCCTCCCATACACCAGGTATATGAGAGGGCGATTCCCTGCTGCTTAATCGAAACCGGATGCAGATGCAGGAAGAAGTTGGTCAGCATCACCACGATTCGATTGCGGCGATCAACCGGGGCAGGGTGCCGAAAGATACTCTTCCAGATCTGCGAACCGCGAATATAGTCACCAACTGACATCAAACGATCCCCGACTGAATCCCTGAAATCGAAACCACCACAGACTTTTCAAACCAGGCCCGAGAGCTTGCGGTTTCACATTCTCAGACAACTTCAACGAAAGAGGTCGAGTCGGCCCACTGGCCCATTTCCTCCTGAAACTTGACACTCTTGTTCACTTCGAGCATCCCGTCTTCAGCGACTCGCAACCCCATCCGTTCCAGCGGACGAGGAGCAGGTCCTTCAAAGTTGATCCCCGTCATATAGAAGCCCGATCCGTGACAGGGGCACTTGAATTTCTGCTCTCCGTCGAGCCAGTTCGGCGTGCATCCCAAGTGGGTACAGACCGACGCAAGGGCGAAAATCAGATTGCGGCCCTCGTACTGATCGGTGTGCACGATCCAGATACCGAACTGATCTTTCCACTTGTTCGAAACAGTATTCAGCGGATAGTCCGACAGCGGACCAACCTTGAATTTGGAAGGAGGTTCAACAAGCACGTTGGGAAACATGAATCGGGCCGTCCCCAGCGTGAGGATTCCTCCGACTCCCGTGACTGCAGCCCAGGCGGCAGCGAAGGGACTGAGTAACAATCCCCAGACGAGAATGCCCGCACCAATCAGGAGGGAACTTCCCGTCAGAAAACCAAGCACCAGAAAGACAGCACAGAGCGTGGCAACAACCGACAACCCCGCCATTCCACGTTGCGTGGCGGTGGGCTTGCCTGACTTTCCTGCTGGCGTTGGCTTTGCCGGCATCGGTGGAGCAGCAACCGGTGTCGTCGGCTTGACCGTCGCTGCGGTGGCCGCAGGAGCAGCACTCCCGGCCCCTTTCGCTTCCCGAATTTTTTGCAGCATCTCCTGCGTGCTTAACTTGGGCCCCGCAGCAGCAGCGACCTTCGGTGCAGCAGCAGCAGCAGCAGCAGGTGGCGTCGCTGCGACCAGCGCGTCAGGAGCCGCAGTGGCAGGTGCCGCCCCGGGCTTTGCACCGCCGGCACGAATTGCCGCCAGAATATCTTTTGTGGAAGTTGGCTTAGGGCCCGCAGCCGCTGCAGGCTTGGCAACGGAGGGAGCCTCTTTTGCTGCGGGAGTTTCAACTGTTGCCGCTGGCTCGGCAGGGGGTGTTGTTTCGGGAACTGCAGCAGGCGCCTCGCCGGGTTTCGCTTCCGCCGCAGCCTTTTGAGCGCGGATCTTGGCCAGAATATCGGCAGTGGAAGGCTTTTTCTCTTCCATGGTGCTTAGACCCAGAACGAGTTAAACAGGGACAGAAAGGACAGGTGCCTCGACTCCATGAGGCATTGCAGTGTGGATTCTGTCAACATCCCATCCTGCTGACAACTAACTGTTCACAGGTGTGTCATAATTTCTCAGAAGCAAGAAACATTTACACACTCCTGACTTGGGTTTTCCTGCTTCAAAGAATGGTCGAGCTGAGCTCGAATGGCACAGTCTACGCAACTGCTCCATCCACGCGAATGTCAGGTCTACTGGCCAATCGCTGCGAAGCTCACTGAAGAGCACTGCTCGCCAACTGAGACGATGGCGTGCCGGAAAGCGGCTCTTCAGGATGCCAGTCGATCAGATGAAACTCTACGCTTTCTCGACCCTGGAATCGGTTGATGACAGGTTGGAAGCAAATCGCGATCGGGCCGTCATGCGACGCCATCTCATCGGCCCAGTCTGCTTTTCCAAACGCCACTCCCCTCATCCGCTGCCCGAACTGGCGGACAAAGATCGACAAGTGTCGTTCTCCTTCCCCCATTTTTTTCGGGGGACTGACCAGTTCCACATTGGAAGCGACAAAAATCGGTCGAGGATTCGCCGCGCCGAATGGCCCCAGCTTTTGGATGTCGAGAACAGATCGCAGGGTAATGTCGCTGAGCAAGACTTCCGCATCGATGGCCAGCTCTGCCGACCCTGGCATCACCGTATGGTTCGCGGCGACAAATTCAACGAAGGCGACACGAAACGCTTCGATCTCTGTCGGACGAATCTTCAGACCCGCAGCGGCCTGATGCCCTCCATAAGTTTCCAGCAGCGTCTGACAGGCCGTCAGCCCTGCGTGCAAATTGAAACCAGCGAAACTGCGACCTGACCCCTGAGCAGCACCATTGGCTTTATCCAGCGCAATCATGATCGTTGGTCGCTGGAAATGTTCGGCAACTCGCGTGGCAACGATTCCGATGACGCCCGGGTGCCATTCCGCGTGAGCGAGCACCAGCGCACGATGCTCCGCCCACTCAGCATTTTCCTCAACCAGTTGCTTGGCCTGTTTGAGGATCTTTCGCTCGACTGCCTGACGGTCTTTGTTCAAACCATCCAGATAAGCCGCCAGAGCAACAGCGCGTTCTTTGTCAGGCGTCGTCAAAAGTTCCACAGCGAGGCGTGCCTGCCCCAATCGACCTGCAGCGTTGATGCGAGGACCGACGGCGAAGGCAATATCTTCTGCCTGTAGAGAGTCCTTGTCCGAGACGCGCGCGATCCGCAGGAGTTCCTTCAACCCCGGATTCGACCGTTCCAGGAGACTCGCCAGACCGAAGTGGACAATGACACGATTTTCATCGACCAGGGGAACGACGTCCGCAATCGTTCCAATGGCTGCCAGCCCGACAGCGCTCAACAGGAATTCCCGCATTCGTGGGGTCGCTTTTTTCCCGTCGCCCAGCCGTGCACAGATTGCCCATGCCAGCTTGAAGGCCACGCCCACCCCGCATAGCTCACCGAAAGCGTAGGGGGGATGATCACCCGGAAGACGTGGGTGCACCAGTATGTCGGCACATGGCAACTTCGCACCGATCGTGTGATGGTCGGTGATAATCAGCTCCAGACCAAGCTCTCGCGCCAGCTCGGCTTCCGCCGTACTGGAAATTCCGCAGTCGACCGTCACCAGCAGACGGGACGGATCTTCCGCCGAAAGCTGACGAATCGCTTCACAGTTCAGCCCGTACCCTTCTTCCAGTCGACTGGGAATGTAGTAATCGACCTTGGCACCGTTCAGTTGCAGACAGTGCCACAAGAGACTGGTTGACGTCACCCCGTCGACATCATAGTCACCGTAGATGGTAATCCGACGACCAGACTGGATGGCGGCAACAATCCGATCGGCGGCCTGGCTGACACCTGGCAGGGTTTCAGGGTCATGCAGCGTCGTCAGTTTTTTTGCCAGATACGCCTCTGCAGATTCCGGCAGATGATGCCCGCGTGCAACCAGGACTTGTGCGACGAGTGGAGTAATCTTCAGAGTCGCGCTGAGATTCTTCACATACCCCCGGTCATGGGGAGCAACTCGCCAAATTCGATGCATCCCACCACTCCGTTTTTGGGGCGTTATCCAGCCGATGTGCAGTAAAAGAGGATTTCCTGCCTGAATTACAGCAGGGGGAAGAATCGAAGTCAAAGCGCGACGTGGATTGGAAGGAGCCTCTCTCGACCCGGGACGCCCCCAAAGTCGGGCCTCGATCTGTACCGCAGAAAGCGAGAGACAAAGAGAGTGCGAATTCCCGGGAATCGCCCAGCGTGCGGCGCCCCTGAGCCGCACTGCCGATCAGCCACTGCCGATCATCCCTGTGCGCTCAGCCGGAATCGCCACCAGCCGGTCGTGAAAAACACGGCCGCAAAGACCAGCAGCATACCGCAGCACATCAGGACCGCCTGCGGATCAACCACCGGCTGTGTCAGCACCGCATCGAACGCCTTGAGGGACCACGCGTGAGGAGTGACCAGACTGATCTGGCGCATCGCTTTGGGAAACAGTTCACGCGGAAAGAAACAACCACTGATGCTGCTGAACATCAGAATCAACGTCGTTCCGTATGAGGAAACCTGCTGATCTGTGTGAACAAGAGTTGACAGCAAAAGCCCGAGTGCCGTCGCGGCGGCGGACGTGCTGAGGATCACGGGAATCAGATAGAACGGCTGGTTTCCCCAAGGCATGCCAAACAGAATTCGTCCGCATAGAAACAGCAACGAGCACTGGAGTACGGAAGTCAGGAAGAACGGAACGGTCTTACCTAACAGAACGGAAACGGTGTTGATGGGTGCCATCATCAGCCGGCGCAACGTCCCCTGATCTCGTTCGATGATGAATGACCGTGCCATGATGCTGATCACGAAGAACGCAAACATGACGGTGAATCCGGGAACTACCCAGAGATAGACTCCATTCACTTTAGACGAGGACTTCGGCGATTCCGACTCGACCAGCCCAACCATACCCGCTTCGTCTTCCGTCTCTTCCCGGGGTGTCACCCAGGCACGGGTCACCGGGTTTTTTCGTGCCGTAATCGGAGCGACAAAGCCAATTACCTGCGCGCGGAGAACACCTTCCAGCAGCCGTCCCAATCCGGCAGAGTTAGGCTTCATGTGAACATTGAGATCAATGGCACTCAGTCCCGAAACCGCCAATGCCTCTTTCGGATTGAATATGTCACTCAGACTCAATTCTTCCACCCGCTCTTCAAATTGATCTCCGATCACCAGAACCAGCGACGCGTCCCCGCGCGCCATCAGTTCTTTTCCAAGGGATTCAGAGGCAACGGTGGTAATCAGTAACTCAGGCTTCCTGGACAGGTCAGCGACCAGATCGTGCGAGGTCTCGGTTGCGTCCAGGTCAACGACGGCAATTTTGAAACGTTCGGTCGATTCGTCGCGCGTCAGCAACTGTCCGGTCGACATCCCGACAATCGAAATGAACATCAGGGGTAAGATGAGCAACAGCACGAGTGCTCGTCTGTCTTGAAATAGCAGCAGAAGATCTTTTGAAGTGATGTGCCAGGCAGACATCGTTGAAACTCATCCATTTTCAAAAAGTCGATGACGAAGCAGACTGTCTTGAGTCCAAACAAGCAGACGCGATTCCAAGCACATTGTCAGTCGCGCAATCGGTTGCCCGTCAGTTGAAGGAACAGTCGCTCCAGATTGGATTGCTGCGTTTCTACACGCAGCACTCGAACCCCCAGATTGCCCAGCTTGTGAAGAACCATCTGCAGTCTCCATGACAGTTCGACGGGAACGCGAGTCGGTTCCTTCGCGGTCAGGTTCAGTCCGTATCTTAATGAACATGCGTCTGAGGGATTCGTCATCAATGTCGACTCGCCTGGAATGATGACAGCCGGATTTCCGTCGCTTCCTGTCCCCAGTTCAGCCAGGCCACCGAGTTCACAGGTAATCCCCTGGGTACGATCAACGTATAGATGCAGATCAGATGCAGTCCCCCCCAGCAGATTCGGAATCGTATCATTGGCCAGGACGCGTCCATGGTCAATGATGGCAACACGGCTGCAAATCGACTGAACCTCTTCCATGTAATGGCTGGCGTAGATGATCCCGACCCCGTCCGCGGCCTGCTGTCGGACACAGTCCAGCAAGTGAGACCGCGACTGCGGATCCACACCCACGGTGGGTTCATCGAGAATCAGGACCGAGGGCCGGTGGATCAGGGCGACGCCGAAATTCAGACGCCGCTTCATTCCGCCAGAGTATGTGCGGGAGGGACGCAGGGCACTTTCCGTCAGGCCGACCTGTTCGAGCACCTCGTCGCAGCGGGACTTGAGAGCAGGTCCACTGAGCCCGTAAAGCTTGCCAAAGAACATCAGATTGTCGACGGCGTTCAGTTCCTGGTAGATCGCGTACTCTTGCGGCACAACCCCCAGCATCCGTCGCAGTTCATGGTTCCGCCCATCAAACCGCTGTCCATCCAGCAGCACTTCTCCACTCGTCGGCGTCAACAGCCCGGCCAGCATCATCATGGTCGTACTTTTTCCAGCACCGTTGGGTCCGAGAAGCCCCAACACTTCTCCACTGTGCAGCGAAAAGCTGACATCGTGCACGGCGACATGATCACCGTAGCTCTTACGCAGATGAACGACGGCAGCCAGGTTGATTCCCGACTCTGCCACCACGGTGCTCTGAACGTGCTCGCGTGTCTGTGGACGCTGGGCGGCACGAGCAGGTCGTTCAGACAACCAACTCGATCGGCCCGCCGATGCTGTAGAGGCGAATCCTGATGCCATACTGAAAAACTTCCTGAACGTTCCTGCTCAGTTCTCAATTGAACTTCACATTGTTTCTGCTTCACGATTCCATTTCGAACAGCAAAAATTGTGCTCCCTGTTCTCTGTTTTCAGCTTTCTCCCTGGTCGTATGTCCCACCGTTCACCGGCCCCCAGAGGACCGGCAGATTCAAGTTGTCTGTGCGAAGCTCCGTCATTTTCAATCTTTCCATCGACCGGCGACCCCGGCCACTTACGACGAATTTTCCGGGAACTCTCGGAAAACCGAGAGTATTCCCCTGGCGTCGGCACGACTGGAAATGTTGAACGCGCTTGGATCAGAATCAGGTCAGCAGCATCGTCATGAAAATTCCCGAGAGGAGAGCTGACATACCGACGCGGAAATTGTCGTTTGAGCGAATCGGAAGCGACTCCACCAACCCCGCACAGAGCGAAGCGGTCCCGCAGATCGCAAAGGCAATTCCGAAGGGAACGCCGGGAAGAGCTTCCGCCCAGAAACTTAACGTTGCCCCCATCGCACCCATCATGGTGAAGCAGACCAGGCCGGCAACAGTTTTACGAGGGTTCCAGGGAAGGCGTCGTCCACCAAACATCAGCCCGCCGAGAGTGGCGGAACCGTCTCCCAGGGCGAGAATCTGCAGCGTCATCAGCCCCCATTCTGCTCGGTCAGGGAACAACAGGATCGGCGCAATCACCGGGATCATGTATCCCCAGACGGCATATCGCCAGTCTGTTTCGCCATTCCGTTTGATGTACGGGGCGAGCACGATCGAGAGCACAATCACCACAACAGCAATTGTCGCCACGGCCCCCATTAACAGCATGCCCCAGGGATCGGGATGATCGAGGAAGGGCAGAACGGCGGGAAGCAGCGCAGGCGTCATGTGGAAAAGCCGTCGCCGAAACTCGGATACCCCCAGCTTCCTGATGACGCGAGAAATCCCCGGGATCGATGAACCCCAGTCCGCTGTCTGCGTTTGTGGAAAATCGGCAGTGGAAATCGACAGTCGGGATTGCAGCAAATCATGTGAAGTGCTTAATCGGCTCATCTGGGATTACTCCAGGCTCTTCTTTTCGGATTCTTTGTTGTCGGATTCGGGACTTCAGGGCCCTTTGCAATCCTGCCGGCGAATGAAACTGTCACCACATGATGAAGCCATTGAGGAAGCAAAGAGTGTTCCAATCTGGGCAATCTAGGCAGATCCGAGACATCGCTTGCAGTCTTTAACGGGAACTGGTGTTAGATCGTCAGGAAGATCCCCGGAAGATGGCGGCATTTCGTGCCGACCGGTCAATCCACTCGCGGGCCATAGTTGACGAAATCGGAATCACCTGCGTTTTGCGCAAGGTCGACTCTTCGGGCAAGGCGCGCTCCCTCTCCGTTTCCCGGGGAAAACCGTCAGTCGAACGGAACTCAACAGTTTGACGACACCTGTGCGTCGACGTGTTGACACGTTGACACGCCGGTCCGGGGAGCCGTTCTTCAGGCCTGCTCGAAACATTGGGGGCCGAACAATCGAATTCTGCTGAGTCTCAAGGGTGAGTCAGCGGCGTGAGAGAGACTCCGCAGGGGCGATCGTTGCCTCAAGAGAAGCAGCCCTCTCCCCCTGTCCTGGTTTGGGTACTCGCGCCCTGTCGCCTCCTCAGGACAACGGGTGCGTCCGATCAATTGGCAGACTCATGAGTTGCGAAAACGGCAGGCGATCAGAGTGTAAATCTTGTGCAGGCCGCCCTAGCGGGTGCATGTCAGCTTTTGATTTTTTTGTCTGCGACTCTCGGAGTTTTAGGCGGCCTGGTGAACGGCGATCCGGGTCGCGTATCAAGGTGTCGAGCGAGTCGTTCATCTTCGGAGAGTCCGGCGGCGCGGATTTGAAGAATCGCTTCAGCTCCTTCGGGATCATTCCACCACATCTCGGTTCCTTTGACGCGATAGTTCATTTCCTTAACGAGCGATTCCATCCAAGCTGTCGTCACCGGCAGGCCTTGTCGGCGGTACTCGTCATACTTCATCCGGGCATGATTGTTCTCAAGATAAGTGATCGTCCGCGCTAGAATCTTTCGTGGGTCTTGATCGGCGGCATCGGCTGGCGGTTGTCCGAATTTCTGTTGCCATGTTCGAAGTTCCTCCAGCACCTGATTCACTTCGCCCTGCCAGCAGCCACGCATCCAAACCAGATATTGGCTCCAAGCGTTCGCGGGGCTATCAGGAAAGACGGCTTTTGCCGCCAGGAAGACGTAACTGAGCGCATGGATAAAGTCGAGGATCGGCGTGAATTCGGAGAACCGTTCTTTCCAGAGAGACCAGTTCCAGGGGAGGCCATCTCCCAAAAAGGCTTTATCCTGCGAGTCGAAAAACAGGCGTCGCTTTGCCTCTCGCTGCATCTGTTTGCCAAACTCTTTGGCCTCGGCCATGCTGGCCAGAACGGTGCGGACCAGACGCTTCGGACGCCAGTCAATGGGTTGTTTCGTCAGGGCCTCTTCGAGTGTCTTGTCGGTGGCGTCGGGACTCGCTGGGGGATCTTGGGGAACGGGCGCGGCCACCGGTAAGGCCTCGGTTTCCGCCAGTTTTGCGACGTGATGTGGATCACAGAAGCACTCAGGTGGTTCGGGTTGGGGATCCTCTTCAAACGTCTGGTGCTGAGCTCGAATCAGGCAAGCGACCTTCGTCTCTCGCCAGCCCTCCCCAACGGGATGCACGCCGGGTCCTCGGTCCGGATGACGACAGCGAATCCGACCACCGTCGCACTCGATGATCGCCAATTCAGGAGGGCGGTCACTCTTCAATGCCAATGCATCATCCGTTTTCGGATCAGAATCTCGGCGTGCGGCCAACTCGCCACCGATGTCGTGAACAACCCGTTCCACCGTCTTGGTCGAGACAGCAACGTCCGCTTCCTTCAGGGCGATGACCCCTCGTTTGTAGGAACGTGCCTCCCCTGCAAGAACGGCGATTTTCCGCACGACGATCGGAGTCAACTCGCGTGCATGAAATCCCAATCGCTCACGTAAGGGGGAAAAAGTCCCGCCGACAGGCAGGACAAGAACCGACCAACTCTTGAAGTTCCACTCGTCCATCGCCGGAAAGCACTTTGCGGCGACGCGGCTTCAATGAACACCGCGTCCCGCAGGTGGGACACTTCCCCGCAGATGGCTGGGCGGCCACCAGTTCGTTGAGCATCCTCTCCTGGACCATACGGCTCAACATTTGCCCGACTTCATGGGCGGCATTTTCGATCACGGAGTAATGAGGAATTTCCGTCCTCGGAAGACGGCCCTCCGCTTGATCTAACGCCACTTTCAGTTCCGTGACCCGCTTAAAGGCCAATTCGAATTCCGTTCGCAACGCACTTTGATCGCCATCCATGGCAACGCCTCCAGGCTAAGTCCCATCAAGCCCCAATCCTCCAAACCCATCTCAGCTTAACAAAAAACCACAAAATCTTGGAATTGACGTTCTCGGGCGATTTCGCGCACACGATAGAGGCATAACAAAAGCTGGCATGCACCCCGCCCTAGCCCCCGAAAACCGTTAAGATTGACACAATCGGTCTCGTCGTCGACAAAGAGTGGAGAATCGTCAGAAAAGAGAGTGCAGATGAGCAGTTGGACCGCAAAATTATCGGCATGAGGCGCCGCTGGGGCTGGGGAGTAAAGCCAACTTCAGCGTTTGGAACAAAATTCGCTCCGTCGGTAAAGTCGGCGGGGATCGGGAAAATAGCTGCGGGATTTCGATATCAATCTGATTTTTGCGACTCAAATTTCACCACAAGCAGCGGACGAGGGTGGTCGACATGCAAAATCGATTTCGGGTAGGTGATCCTGTCGTGTGTTTCGTGAGCAAGTTCGGCCTGCAGCCAGGCCGTCGTGCTCAGCATGTCTATGCCGTCCCCTCGGGAGACGGATATTCGTATGAAGTCCCCAAGTACTGGACCGTCGCCGAGATTCAGTCGCCCGAAAAAGTGCGAGTCATTACCCGCAGAGGCAAATTTCATGACCTCGCGATCAGCGATCCCCGACTCCGTCCTGCCCGGTGGTGGGAAAAGCTGATCTTTCGGAAGCGATTTCCCATGATTCATCAGGGTGACGAACCGAAGCGGCACGAGAATTGACCACGGAAGAAATCGAAGCTTCGAAAGTCCCACTTCAGCCCGAACGTCCCCACCGCTACAGGGAAGTGAGCGCAAGCGGACGGATTGTCTCGTTGCTCAGACAAAGGCGCGTTGCTGGGTAAAGCGAGCCCGCTCCAGCCCCGAGGCGAGGTTCCTCCACAAGCCGGGAAGGGACCTCTTGGGGATGGGTTGAATGGCTGGTTCCAGCAGACAAATCATCATTCCCCCGCTGAGGGAACTTCAAAGTCAGTCGGGCTGAACGCCGATGTCGAGTCACGCCGCTCGGAGGGCGGGAACGCCTGCGGCCTGCCCTGCGCAACATTTTCCCTGGCCCGTCATCAGCCCGCGACGCGCAAAATCTCGCCAGAAGTTACGATTGAGTTTTTCAGGGGGGGACTGCATCGTCACGGTAAAGTAGTCGCCATGATCCCGATTTCCACAAAACCAATCCCACGTTGATCGCCCGAAGAAACTTTCCGGGTACTGATTAATCGTAATCTGCCCGGGAAAGCAGGCAAGATGCCGCTTCCAGCACCCCGCTTCGTGTCCGGTGCCACAGCCCATGGGACCGTCCTGCTTCCGGACGAACACCAGATCTCCCCCGGGCTTCAAGCAAGCCAGGAGATTGGCCGTGGCCGAACGTGTTCCCAGGTCAAGCAGATTGTTCCGATAGACGCACAGATCCTGCACAAGAATCAAATCAAAGACGTCTGGGGGAGCTCCCACGGCTTCGTCAAGCCGCGCATAATGGAAGTCGTACTGAGGACACCGTTTCCGCAATTGTTCAATTTCTTCGGGCGAGTCCGTCACGGCATCCACCTGGTACGCAATCCCGTCCAGAAATGCAACCAGTTCGCCATGTCCGCAGCCCGCCACGAGCACCCGGCCCCCAAACGGAACATTGCGACTGACCAGGATCTGCTTCAACATCCGGACAGGAAGTTCGAGTGCGGTGGAAAAACGGTGATTGTGCGAGAGGTGAACTTTGCCAACCACAGGTGCCTCTCAATCTGATACCGAAGAATTCGGAAACGGAAGTGTTGCCCACGGCAATTCGCTCAATACGACCTGAAGCGACTGTATATGTCTCCCTCAAATGAGGGTCAAGATGGCTTGGCCAGTCACAGCCTGCAAACCAGCATCGCACCGCGAAATTCCCGGGCGGTCCAGCTGACGCCGCCGAGGGCGTCGCGCAATTGACCAGCAAGCGGGTCGCAAAGAGTGTCATTCCCGGCAGAAACAATACGCGACTCGGGACGAAACTTCCCCTTGCACTCAAAATCTCGGCCCGTGTTACATCAGAGAGGCCGCCAGTGCTCACCTTCGAGATGGACTTCAGATCGCATGCGAGTCGCGGACTGTCAGTTCGGCTGTAGCGTCCAGGAAAACAGTCCAGTTGTTGTGGAAGGCTCGCATCCAGACTTCCGCCTGAAATGTCTTGGGAATTGACGCCCTTCTAACGGACCACAACGTTTCAACTCAGGTCGAGTTAAACCGTCAGAAATTTCCAACGGCGCGAGATGGTGTTCCGAAGGATCTGATGTCCCCCCGGAAACGGCATCAGCAGAGGGGCCACGGAGCGGGACACCAACGGAAACGACGACCGACTTATCCGGTCCCGTGACTCACCTCCGCTCCATTGCAGCCCCGCAACCGGGATCCTCCGCTCAGGACACAGAGGTAGTCAGGCATTGAAGGCCAGTGTGCCTTGCCGATCTCTGGCCCAGGCTTTCCGCAGACGGGGAGGCTGATTGCCTCTCCATCTGACGTGAGCTCCAAAGCACCGGAAGAGAGCCACCGTGGCCTTCGAGGACGCCTAGCGGGAATCGTCGTTTGCGGACTAGCGAACAGGATTCGGTAGGAGTCCCAGGAATTTTCCAGGTCTGCCGCTGAAACATCCAGACGCCGAAGCATAGACGGTGTTTGGATTCCGTTGCCGCTTTCAGGGCAAAAGTAGAGGCAAATATTTGGTCCATCCGGGATTGGTGTGGGTCTGGTATGATTTTTCAATTTCCGAGCAGGTGGAATGATGCAGGATCGGGAACTGTACCAGCAGATCTTGGGGTTGAAGAGTCCCTGGACGGTGTCTGGCGTCACCTTGAATGTTGAGCAGTTACGGGTTGAAGTCCGTGTCGAACATTCAGCGGGGACTCTGTTTTGCTGTCCGGACTGTCAGCAAGAACTAAGCTGCTATGACCATACCGAAGAGCGTCAGTGGCGACATCTGGATAGTTGTCAGTTCAAGACGATTTTATTCGCCCGGATTCCTCGCGTTGAATGTCCCGTTCACGGCGTGAAACAAGTCCGCGTCCCGTGGTCCGAGAAGGGTAGCCGTTTCACTGTGATGTTTGAGCGGTTCGCCATTCAGGTACTTTTGGCCACCCAGAATGTCAAAGGGGCCATGAGCATCCTGCGAACGAAATGGGATCAGACGTGGTCCATCCTGGAGAGGGCTGTTGCACGAGGTCGTGCGCGCAAACAAGACGTGGCTATTCCTCGCGTGGGAATTGACGAGAAGGCCTTCCTCAAAGGCCAGAATTACATCACGCTGGTTTATGATCTGGATCACAGCACGGTCGAGGCCATCAGTGATGGAAATGACGCCGACGCGGGATTCGCAGCACTTTCAACCCTTTCCCAGACGCAACTTCAGTCGATCGAAGCGATCGCCATGGACATGAGCGCCGCCTATGTCAAAGCGGCAAAACAAGCCATTCCCCTGGCAGAAACGAAGATCGTTCACGACCGATTCCACATCATGCAGATGGCGACGAAGGCGGTCGACAAAGTCCGACGCGCTGAGCATCGCAAACTTCTCAAGGAAGGTGATGATCGCCTGAGTCAGACGAAGTACGTCTGGATCACGAGCCAGGAGAATCTCAGTGAAAAACAGCGATCCCGATTCGACGAAGCCTTTACCTTACAACTCAGAACGGGGAAAGCCTGGGCCTTCAAAGAAATGTTGCGGGATCTGTGGAGCCAGGACTCCGCCGCTACCGCAACCACGTATTTCAACGACTGGTACAAGCGAGTGATCCGCACTCGACTGGCGCCAATGAAAGCCGTCGCTCGTTCAATTAAGGAGAGACTGGCCAATGTCGTCAGCTACTGCACTCACCGCATCACCAATGGTGTTGCCGAAGGCATGAACAGCAAGATCATGTCCATCAAAAGACGCGTCGGCGGATTCCGTAACCGACAAAACTTCAAAACCGCAATCTTCTTCTACTGCGGAGGACTCAAGCTCGACCCACAATAATCCCGGATGGAGCAAATATTTCTCGTGATTTCACCGGGTATTCAGAGAGAACATGCTATGAAGCTTAACTCGCAGTTTCTCGCATGCTACTCAGGATGCGAGCTTATTGTGACGCTGATCGATACGTCCGCATGAAATCCGCCATGATGTTAGCATGTGCATAATTTACGATCAAAAATGCCTAAGAATTATCCGAAAAGAAGGATCACGATTCGGATTTTTCGCTTGACTACTTCGGCTTGCCGCAGCAGTATACCTAAATTCAGTCATTCGGCACTCTCAGTGCACACCATAGGTGAAACTTCGTTTCGTTGGGTGACCATCCAGAAACACTCCTTTCTCAGCAGTACTTTACGTTCTTCACTGAACTTCTGATTGGTATTGTTTTAGTTTCTGATTTGATTCGCTTCAGGATCCCATCGCCAACTTCGGCCGACGCCTCGAACTGAAATTCCATCGCCGGGCACCTTCGTGCCTGGATGTTTTTATTTCGACTTCGCTTCAGCTTCTGCGTTCATCTGCGTTGATACCGCACTTGCGGTTGTTTTTATCCTTGCTTTTCTAGACGACAAGGAGCATCTGATGAAATCGCGTCGCGTTGGCTTTACGTTAATTGAGCTGCTGGTGGTCATCGCGATCATCGCAGTTCTGATCGCACTGCTCCTTCCGGCGGTGCAGCAGGCTCGGGAATCAGCCCGTCGGACACAATGCAAGAACAATCTGAAGAATCTGGGATTGGCTCTCCACAACTACCACGATACTCACTCCTGCTTCCCACCGTTGTCAATCGCACCAGGTATCGGGGGTGTAGACTCTTTTGCTGGGGGAGGGACCGTACCTGCGATTCCACGCTACATGAACGTTTCGGGTTTGCTTTTGCTGGCACCTTACATCGATCAGGCCCCCCTCTATAACGCCTGGAATTTCCAACACGCCGCGAGTTGGTCGCACGTCTATGACATGTACCAGCCAAGTGCGGTGACAGGTGATCCAAACGTGAATGCCGAGCTGTCAAAAACGAAAGTTGCCCTCTTTAAATGCCCATCCGATCCGGGGAGTGACTACTACACTGGCGTCAACAAGTACTACAGCATCAGCTCGACACAGGCAGGGGGATACCGTACGAGCTACGCCATGTGTGCAACCTACCTTGAGTATTACTACGCCCACTACTGGTCAGCACAAGACCTGAAAAACCGCCGCGCTTTTGGCTCTGACAAAGGGACTCAAATGCGAGACTGGGTTGATGGCACCAGTAATTGCGTCGTCATGGCTGAGCAAACCCGCGAGAAGTACAACGGAACTCTTGGGGGGTGGACTTACGTCTGCCATGTGAACCTGGGAATCGACTTCGTCGGACCTTATGTGGGGCCCGGACAGAGTTGGCCATGGACGCCAATCAATCAGTGGATCTACAACAACGACCCATCAACTTATCTCTACGGCCGACTGGGACAATGGAGTTCCCCCGGTAGCCTCCATGTTGGGGGATGTCACGCGCTGATGGGCGATGGGGCAGTTCGCTTTATCAGCGAAAATATCGCCGGACAGGCACAGGCGGCTCTTGGCTACGTCTCAGACGGCGTCAATCCCAGCGAATTCTAATCCCTCTGCGGATTCGAATTTCCTGCGCATGTTCATTTGAAGCGCTGCCAGACCCTTCATCTGGCAGCGTTCGCGCTATTCCCTCATTTGGCTCGCATTATGGTAAGGATTCCCCGTATGAAATTTGGTTTGAGAGCACTCATTCTTCTTAGCTTAACTGCGGTCCTGGGTTGTGGAGGCGGCCCGAAACTCCCCA
The DNA here is from genome assembly GCF_041860085.1 of Schlesneria sp. DSM 10557. Lineage (NCBI taxonomy): Bacteria > Pseudomonadati > Planctomycetota > Planctomycetia > Planctomycetales > Planctomycetaceae > Schlesneria > Schlesneria sp. DSM 10557. Next base: position 6,082,893 of record NZ_CP124747.1, on the reverse strand, counting down.
AGTGGCCTGATCCAGTTCCCGCATCCGGCACGATTACGTTTGACGGTAAGCCGCTGGTCGATGCAACCGTTTCGTTCACACCACTCGAACAGACTCAAGGCAAAGGGGCCGTCGGAACCACGGATGAATCCGGAAAGTATGAACTCAAGTCGCTCGGCCCGGACGGCAAGCCGAAACCAGGAGCAATTCCCGGCAAATACCGCGTTTCAGTCAGTCGAATGGTGAAAGCCGATGGATCCGTCTGGAAGCCAGACCCCAAAAATCCCGGAGGCCCGATGAATTTTGGTGCAAAGGAGGAGCTTCCACGACAGTATGCCGTGGAATCGAAGCTGGTGGCAGACGTGGCAAGCGGCAAATCCCCCTACGATTTCAAACTGGAGAAAAGGAAAAAATAAGCTCAAGTTGATCAACCTGAATATTGTTCCCCCTCGCTGAGGGCCGTTGTGGGCGTGGTTGTTCACAGTCCAACACCCATTGTGTGAACAGCCAGAAAGGTTCGAGAGGAAAAACCGGGATGACTTCATTATCGTAGTCACCCGGTTCCCCTCACGTCTCTTTCTGCGTCTGTGAACAACTACCTCCTTTCGCCCCCAGGAGATTCGATGCAAGTCAGGTCCAAAATGGTTTGGGGTGGCCTGTGTGTCGCTGCCGCCGTTCTGATCACGTGCATAATCCTGATGCGAGGACAGCAGCCTCGGCTGAATATCCTTGTTATCACTCTTGATACGACACGCGCAGACCGCCTGGGATGTTATGGATACTCAGGAGCGGAGACACCTCATCTGGATTCCCTGGCTCAAAGGGGAATTCTGTTCGAGCGCGCCTACGCACCGGCTCCCATGACGGCCCCTTCCCACACGTCGATGTTCACAGGGTTGTGGCCTCCTGAACATGGAGTGGTCACGAATGGGCAGACGAGCCTGCTACCCGGAATCCCCATACTTGCCGAGCTCGTTAAACAGGTCGGATATAACAGTGCGGCGTTCGTCAGCGCGTTCGTTCTCCAGTCGCGCTTCGGTCTGAGCCGCGGGTTCGAGCGCTACGATGATGACCTCTCGACTGCAAGCCCGGAGAGTGACGAACTCCACCGCTACCGCGACGGCAAGTTCGTGATTGATTCCGCAAGCCGCTGGCTGAAGAAATCTGCTTCCAGTCCGTCCCCATCCCCCTTTCTCTGCTGGGTCCACCTCTACGATCCGCACGAGCCGTACCTTCTTCATCCGGATGAATTCGGCAATCGATTTGACAATCAGCCGTATGACGGGGAACTCGCCTATACCGACCTGCTCGTGGGGAGGCTGTTGAAAACACTGGACGAGTTGGGGATCAGGGACAAGACTTACATTCTGGTCGTCGGTGACCATGGAGAGAGCCTGGGCGAGCACGGAGAGCTGACTCACGGATTTACGCTTCACGAATCGACCTTGCGGGTCCCCTTGATTGTGGTGGATCCTCGAATTCAGTCCCCTGGCCGACGGGTGACTCAACCGGTTCCTTTAGTCGATCTCTTCCCGACTCTGCTGAACGCGGCAGGTGCGCCTGTCCCACCTGAGATCAGTGGGCGCAGTCTGCAACCTGCCCTCTCGGGTCAACCCCTTGAACCACGTACCTGCTACTCGCTGACAGATGAACCTTACCTGCAAGCGTTCTGGTCCCCTCTGCGGGGGCTGACGACCGAGCGGTGGCGGTATGTCCGATCAACACGCCCGGAACTGTATGATCTGACTGCGGATCCGTCGGAACTCGTGAACCTCGCCATGACAAATTCAGACGTTCTGAACGATCTGGAAAACGAACTCGCGATCTTTGAAGAGAAGCTTCGCCTCCGTTCAGGAGAGAACGTCGAACTTTCCGCTCAAGATCGTCGGGCGTTGGAGAGTCTTGGATACACAGGCGGCCCCGCCCGTGCTGCACTCGATCTTAAAGGTCAGAAGGAGCTTCCAGACATCAAGGACATGCTCGTACACCTCAACGGGGTCGACGAGGCAATCCACTTGATCGAACAGAAGAAATTCGACGCTGCGGCAGTCATTCTCGAGCCCATCGCGTCGACTGTCCCGAACTTCATTCGAGCCCGATTAAACCTGGGACTCTGTCGGATGATTCAGCAGAACTACGAAGAAGCCGAAAAGTGGTTCAAGCTGAGCCTCGAAATTGACCCTCATTCCGACCGGGCTCACGACATGCTCGGCTTTACTTACCTGAAGCTCCAGAAACTCGACCTCGCCGAGCTGCATTTCCAGGAACTGCTGAAGCTTCGGCCAGATTCGGAAACGGGAAATCTGTTTCTCGGGGAAGTCTACCAGCGAAGGGGGGACGCCCGGACCGCCCTGCACTATTACACGACCGTGCTGAGAATTAATCCCGGGAATCGTGCCGCGCAAGAGGGCGCCGAGCTAATGCACCGCGCCCTCCGCTCACCCTGAAACCACACACGCAAGGTAACGATTACTCGATCTTCCAGATCCGGACGGTCCCGTCTCGGCCTCCGGATGCCAGGAGATGTCCGTCCTGGTTGAACTTCAGGTTGTGCACCGCAATCTTGTGGCCCAGAAATTCATCGAGCAGTTGTCCTGTTTCCGGATTCCAGAGTTTCACTACTCCCTCGTGCCCCCCCGTGGCGAGGCGTTTTCCATCTGGAGAGTATGCCACGCCCCAGATGTCGTCCCCTTTGCCATCCCAGGATCGCAGCAGAAGCCCACTATCAGCATCCCAGATGCGGATCATCTTATCCCACCCCACCGACGCCAACTGGTGACCGTCGTGGTTGAAGGCGAGACCATAGACCGGGCCAGAATGTCCCTCCAGCAGCAATTTCTGCGTCAGATTGCGAGCATTCCAGAGTCGAACAACCTTATCACTTCCCGAACTGGCAAGGGTCTCGTTGTCGGGCGAAATTGCCAAAGCATAGATGGCACTGGGTTGGTGAGCCTGGGCCACGGATTGATTCGTTTCCAGTGACCAGGCTTTAATTCCCCCGTCTTTATTCCCTGCATAAAGCACCTGATCATCGTGTGAGAAAACGATGCTTCTCACCGCGTGGGGGTTTTCGAAGGTGAACCTGGGTTCCGAGAAGGACAGATCCCACAGCTTGATCAGACCATCGTCACCTGCAGTCGCCAGCAAGTCTCCTTTGCGCGTGAACTGAGCTGACCAGACGGCCGCTCGGTGGGCATTGAGGGTCGATTTCACGCTACGGGATTGAACGTCCCAGATCCGTACGGAACCATCCTCCACACCCATGGCGAGCAAGTCACTGGACGGACTGAAGGCTACGGACCAGACGGTACCCGAATTAGCGCTGAGAACCGCCAATGGTTTGGTTGCTGAACCGGGGGCAGTGCTGACAGAAGAAGGGCGGTTTGCGATCAACATCCCACCCAGCAAACCGAGACTCAAGAATCCCACACCAATCGCCGCCGAAATCCAGCGTTGACGCGCCGCTTCTTTACTGGCCTCAATCCGGCAAACCGTAGGTACATCTTCCGACGTTTTCATCAGGGCAAGTTGAAACTCAAGCAGTTCAGCAAGGTGCGTGGCTGACTGGATTCGATCGGACGGCTTCTTGGCAAGCAGTTGATCGATCGTATCGGCCAGCCATCCGGGGACTTCAGGGTTCAGTTCACGAAGCGACTGATGCTTCGTATCACTGATACGCTTCAGAATCGCGAGTGCAGAATTGCCTGTAAAAGGGGGCTGCCCGGCAACCATCTCGTACATCACAGCCCCGAGGCTGAAGAGGTCCGACCGGTGGTCCGGTTCTTCCCCCATCGCCTGCTCGGGAGCCATATACAGGGGCGTGCCAGAGACAAAACCAGAACGTGTCAGCTTCACATCTTCCGTAGCACGAGCCAGACCAAAGTCCGTCAGCTTCACGCGGTCATTCGATTGCTCAAGCAGAATATTTCCGGGCTTGATATCCCTGTGAATCAGCCCCTGGGCATAAGCGGCTGCCAGCCCGTTTGCAACTTGCATCCCGATGCGTACGACTTCGCGCATCGACATGCTTTTTTCTCGGGTCAATCGCTGTTCCAGCGATTCTCCCGTGATCAACTGCATCACAAGGTAGGGAAGCCCATTGGCGCCCGATCTTTCCACCTGGTGCACCGCCACAACGTTTTCGTGTGTGATCGACGCGGCTGCGCGGGCCTCTCGGCAGAAACGCTGACGGGCAATGTCATCTTCTGCCAGATCAGGGTCCAACACCTTCAGAGCAACATTCCGCTGCAAATGAGAGTCAAACGCCTCGAGAACGACGCCCATCCCCCCCCGCCCCAGAACACGCATCACATCAAAGTGAGAAATTCGTCCCAGGTATGCGGCGTCAACGGGGGGTTCGAGAAAGTCGAGCGAGACATCGCGTTTCAGGACGCTCACTTTGGGAACGAGCGTCTCTTCAAGCACCGCCTCAACTTGTTCGACCGCTTTCCAGTAGCCCGAATTGGCAGGAGGGGCGGACTCGCGCAAGCTCCCCACCACGCTCGACAGATCAGTCCCCTCGGTAGCCAGGACTTCGAGCGTTGTCTGGCAGCCCTTGCACACGTCCATGTGCTCAGTGCAGGACTGTTGACGTTCGCCCGAGAGGGTTCCATTGAGAAGCTGCCGAAGCTCTTCCGCACGCGGGCAGGTCTGATCTGTATGCATAACTAATTCTCTTCCTGCTTCCGCACCGCTTCGACTTCGCTTTTCAATCGGGCGAGAACACGGCTTTTCGCCACGTAGACGGCTCCTGTGGAAAGCCCCGTCCGTTCGGCAACCACAGGTGCCGGCAGTCCATCAACGGCCGTCAACTGGAAGGCCCGCCACGTACTTTCCTGAAATTCTGGCTGGATTCGCTGCATCGCGATCGCAGCAATTTGTCTTTGGTATTCCAGTTCCCAGGCGTCGGAGCCTTCGTCGTTATCGGGTTGGGCATTGAGCAGACGGTGAGTGTCGGTATCCCCTGCTCCCTGCGGACGACTTCGCCGAGCCGAAAGGAAGTTGAAAACCTTATTGCGAGTGATCGTAAACAGCCAACCGGCGAACGATCCACGCTTGCGGTCATACTCCAGTTGACCAATCGCCGCAGCAACCGAACGCATGACCTCCTGCATCAAGTCAGCGGCGTCTGCATCCTGTAATCCCCGCTTCCGGGCAAACCCATACACGACCGGCCCATATAGACTCACAAACTCTCGCCACGCTCGCTGGTTCGTGCCATCACGAATCTGAACCAGGAGACTTGCTCGAGTCAGTGGTGAGTCGTTGACAGCCAAATGAGCACCTGAGTAAACCAGTTGCTGTCGTGGATCCTGACTGAGGGATCTTCTTCAACGACATTACGTCGTATGATACGCGCCGGGGGTAGCGTGGACTAGGGAAAGGGCCGTTCCAAAGACGACTCAGGCAGTCGGACATGACATATCTCCGCCGTCAGCTTGCTGTTTGCGCAGACTTCTCAGAATGCTCTCGTCGAGCCCCCAGATCATGGTTTTCCGATGCGCAATCTCTTTCGCGTGTGGCTTGTGGAACTCCATGAATATCGAGGCATCGGGAATCTGGAAGTACTTGCGAATTCGTTCAATCACCGGTGTCGTCATGCGAACCTCGCTTGCGTGAACAGTCAAACGGCCAACTCACCCCTCTTGTAGGAAATACCGTTTCCCGCAAACTTTCTTACAGGATTTCTCTACTGCTCTTCTGACTCAGCCTCGCACGCACTGGGAACCTGTCCAATCACCTCAAAGACGTCGCCATTTTCTGATTTTTCTCAAAAAAGCGGCCTGAGGATGTAAGACTCGCATCAACGGACGGTAATTCAGTCTGTCAGGGTCGCGTTCTCGACAGCGGTCTGAGCGATATTTGACCGTCAGTGGTTCTTGACATCTGATGAGGAGTTTGAAGCCAAACCATGTCAAAGAAGCTGGAAGGCAAAGTAGCCGTCATCACGGGTGGATGCACCGAACTTGGGGTCGCTGCCGCGCGCAAGTTTGTGTCAGAAGGCGCGGACGTATTTATCACGGGACGCAGCCATGCTGAATTCGACACGCCCGTGATGCAAATTGGCCGACACGCTGCCCCTGTCCAGGGGGACATCGACAAGTTTGCTGATCTTGGTCGCCTGTATGAAACCGTCCGGTCAAAGAAAGGCCGCATCGATATCCTGTTCGCCAACGCGGGGTATAGCGAGCGTGATAACTATGGGTCCGCAACGGAAGTTCATTTCCACAAGCTGTTCGGAATCAACGTGCGCCGCCTGTTGATTTCCGTTCAGAAGGCGCTGCCGCTTCTCAATGACGGTGCTTCCATCATTCTGACCAGTTCTGTTGCCGGTGTGACGGGCTTCGACAACATCGGTGCCTACAACGCCACGAAGGCTGCCGTCAGCGCGTTCGCAAAAACGTGGACAAGCAGCCTGAAACTGAAAAATATCAGGGTCAACGTTATCAACCCTGCCCCGATCGTTCCTCCGTTGTTCGGCAACAGGACGCAAGGTGCATTCGCCGAAGGAATCACTTTCGATCGAATCAGCGATCCCGAGGAAATCGCCGACGCCGCAGTTTACCTCGCACAGAATGAGTCACGATTCCTCGCGGGGATCGATCTCTTTGTCGACGCGGGCCTCGTGCAGGTCTAGCGAATGCAGTGTCTTTCGGTGCTGACCATGTCGCAGGCAAATTGCCCCTGCCAACGTCTGCGATATGGTCAGCTTTTGCTATTTTGACCAGTTACCTCTCACCCTTGATCCACGCGATGAGATCAGCGATCTGCTGGGGGTCCAGATCCTTTTCCAGTCCTTCGGGCATGAGTGACAACCCAGACGAGACCAGCTCGTCGAGTGTGTCTCGCAAGACCACATCCTCTTTTGCTTCAGCCCGCTTCAGCGTGATACTCGCCTCGGTTTCTGCCGAGATGATTCCCGTGTAAATCTTTCCCTGCTGAGTGATCGCGGTGTACGTCTGGAAATTGGGCTGTGCCTCGCGATTCGGGTCAAGGATTGCGATCAGCAGGTCGTCGGGCGACTTGTTCTTGACGCTCGCGAAGTCGGGTCCCACCTGATGACCGGACGTCCCGTCCCGATGGCACTGAATACAGGTTTTTGTGTAAACCATTCGGCCCCGTTCCGGATCTCCTTTCAGTTCAAGAGCGGGCTGATAAGTAAGCACAACCTGTTTCCGGTTGCTCGACGGCTCGGCGAGCAGTTGTCTTGCGGCATCACGAACTGCCGGCTGAGGATGATTGAGTAACAGTTGTCGCTTGTCCCGCTCGATTTCACTCGGCTTGATCATGCCCGACTCAACCGCTTTCACGAGAACTTCTCCTCCTTTCGCCGATTGAACCAGATTATCGACGACTTCTCGCCGCGTGGCAGGTCCGAAGCTTTTCCACGGCTCCAGCACGCCGTTGAATCCCGCCTCGGTCCCCTGCATCACCAGCGACTTGACCGCCGCCTGTTGCAGTGTCGGCGACGTTTGAGGCGTGAAGAGTTCAGGAAGTGTGCGTTCCGCCAGTCCAGAATCTCCGAGAGCGAGTAGCGTTGCAGCCGAAATGCGGTCGGCTTCGGCGGCATTGCGATCCAGCACCGTCGCAGCCGCGCGTTCGAAGACATGATCGAGCGCCGCACGGATCGCATCTGCCGACTCATTTGTTGACGGGGAATCTGCAAGCGTTTTCGTGATGGTCGTACCACGACGACGAAGCCCCTCGCCCAATGCCAGCAGTACCGGAATCCGCGTCGAATCCGGAATACGGTCGGGGACAATCGACTGCAACAGTCGCACGCTGTCGGCCTGATCGGGTGCCGATCCGATCAGGCGGCCGAGTTGAACCAGTACGGGAACGACAGGCTCTGTCGGCCCGGAAAGCAACTCCACCGCCACGGTCCCCATCTGCGAATAAATCGAAGACAACCACGCCGTTCGCAGGTCGGCATCGTTGGCCGCATAGGCGGCGATTGACTTCAGCCCGGAAACGGCCAGCTCCGGTGGCAGATCTCCCAGGGTGAAAGCAAGCTGCCAGCGGACACGCGGAGAATCGTCGTTGGCCAGGGCAATCACATCTGGGGCCAGATCTGGCGACTGCTGTACAAGTTGGGGTGCGATACGCAGACCATGTTCCCGCAAGTGCGGATCCGAGTCTTTCAAAGCATTTTTGACATCACCGACCTGGACATCGTGAAGCCCCGAGAGCGACCACAGGGCATGGAGCCGCGTCTGCGCTGAGTACGTTCGCTGGCCCGGGTTCTGGCCTGCCGCCACCATCTCGTGGAGCCTGGCATTGGACGACGAATCCTGTCGTTCGACCAGCAGCCGTTGAGCCGTGTCGCGCACCCAGCCATGGGGTGAGGTCAGTGCCTCAACCAGTTCGGCGGTTGACGCTCGACTCAGGTCAGGCGGACTGGTGCGGCGAAACCCAGGTGGAACCAGTCGCCAGATTCTCCCCTTGTCGTAACCACTCTCCAAATCGACAAATTCCTTGATGTCGTCGGGGATCGAAATCGGGTGCTCAATCGTCTCGCGATACATATCCAGCACGTATAAGGTGCCGTCCGGCGCATTGACGAAGTTGGCCGGACGGAACCAGTTGTCAGTGGACGTCATGAACTCGATATCTTTATCCGCGCGCTCTGCAAGATGGCTGATTCCTGCCGGATTGATCTTCTTTCTGTGAATCAGATTCCCGCCGACGTCTCCAATGAAAACATCGCCGTGAAACTCTTCAGGATAGGCTCCGCCACGATAGACAGTGATCCCGGTCGCGGATGTGAAGTAACCAATCGGTACCAGCTCCGATGGAGGAAGGTTTTTACGCATCACCGGGTCAGCGGCGCGACGCGCTGTTCGGACAAGCCGCCACGGTTCTGCCGAGCTGGTACGAAACACGAGCGCGGCAGCACCTTCTTTCGCGATGGATCGATTCATCTCGGGAATCACCAGCAGCGGATTTCGCTCCAGATAATTCAGAGGCCAGGTAACATGAACGATGTGGTTGCTGTTGGAGCAGATAAAGCGATCACCCCAGTCATCGATGGTATGTCCGTACTGCATCCCGCCACCGACCATGGTGAGCTCATTCGTCGCAGGATCGAGCCGCAGGTCACGTCGGCCGGGCGTGAATTTATACTCGGGCTTTCCACCACGGGCCGGAACTGTCAGCTCACCACCGGAGATTCCAGAGGAGAAGTAGATAGCATTGTCGCGCCCCCATTCCAGCCCATTCGAAAGCGCCTGTACGTTGGACGAATTGAAACCGGTGCAGATGATTTCCTTGAAGTCCGCAACGTTGTCACCGTCGGTATCCTTCATGAAATAAAGACTGGGTGGTGCGATGACATAGATGCCTCCCTTTGCACAGCAAACGGACTGGGGCCACCGCAATCCATCGGCAAAGACGACACTCTTGTCCATCCGACCGTCCCCATCAGTATCCGTCAGAAGGCGGATACGTCCCTCCGTCCGGGCCCGCTGCTCGATGTACTTCTTGACGCGCTGCTCGGGAAGGAACGGATAGTCGTTCATCTCCACCACAAACATACGCCCCTGCTCATCGAATGCTGCATCAATCGGATCGGTCACGGCAGGTTCTGCGGCGACGAGTTCCAGTGAGAATCCGCGTTCCAGTTTAAAGGACTTGACCGCTTCTTCGGGTGTCTTCGGGGCAATTCGGGGCATCAGTTCTGCGAGACTTTTTTCCTCAGCCAACAGGCCGGACGACGCCAGGAAAACAGCCGCAACGATTCCCGCAAGCGTGGCCAGAGGCCGACTGATTTCCATGTGGGGTTTGCTCGTCCACATACCGCAGCAGTCAACCAGCAAGTTCCGCGAGAATCCGACCATTAATGTCGTCCCTTTCAGATTTGGCAGGGGTTTGCACTGTTCGTGAGACGTAGCAGGCAAACCGGAAGTGGCAGCACATTACAGTATCCACGTCCTCGCAGAAGTTGAAGTCATCAACATCGCTGCATCTATCGGTTCATCGGATCGCCGAAGAGCGGATTGCAACCCGCGTGAAACGCCTGCCCGTGACGCCAACTGCGCACGATTGGCCCTACTTCAACAGAAGACGCGTGAATCGCCGGCGACTCAAAGTGCGAGATGTCCCCTGGATCAAGAATGAGCCTGAGTCTTGCATCGACGGGCAAGTGGTGAGCGTGCTCAGCGGATCGTTCAGACTTCCATTTTGAGAGCCGATCGAACAGCCCCAACGCTGGAACATGGGCCGGTGATTCGATACAGCGTCGCCCCTTCTGAACCCGTTGCGGATTCTCAATTCGGAAAGGGATTGGAGACGGATCGTCTTCCTCGGGGACAACCAGGGGGGATCCTCTATTAATGGAGGAATTCGTATGCACACTGGGCGTACTGGTAGTGCCCCGACGAGTGAGGCCATTCGGCATCGGCCCCGAAGATTGAGCTCTCAAGGTCAAGCGTGTGCTAGAGGAGCGTCGGTATGCATTTCAACGGTTTGCCAAACGTTGGTAGACCGTTGGCGACGTTGGTGAACCTTTAGCAAAGGGACCATACCTGCAAGACGATTGCAGCATTAGAGAGAGGTCGGGTTGCGCCCAGACGGTCTATGCCATCCAACGCTGGAGCAGACTGCGTGTTGAATGGCGAGATCGTCGACGAGACTTGCGATGGCGCTTCGAACCGAAACGCGCAACCAATCGAGGAACCATGAGCGCGTTCACGATCAAAACAATCACGCAGGCATAGCGCAATATCGCTCGGGTATCATATCCCCGATCCCCCGAATAAGTCCGTAACATCTCCTGAGACTCGATGGCCTGAGGCTGCCCGGCCAAGTCCGCGTGCTGATCCTCACTGACGTTGTCCATCGGATGAGCTTTGATCAATATCTTCCGATAGGGATTTGATCGACGGGAGGAACGGGGGCTCAAGAAGGCGAAATCCACCGCAGTGGCGAGTTGTTTGATGGCGGCTCCATTGAACAGATCAACCTGGACTGGCACCCTTCGAAATGCATCCATTGTCAGCTCGAGCAGTTCATCGACGACTTCGAGACCGGAGCTTTGATTCCAGACGGCGTAGCCTGACGACAGTCGCGTTGCCACCCAGTGTTGAATGGGGCCGCGACGGGCCAGTTCCGCACCGGCGACGTCAATCTCTGCGACAAACTGCGTATCGAATCCATGGCGGGTGGAGACTGGCCCCATCACATCCCGCCAGTTGGACTGGCCGTCCTCGATGATTCTGCGTATGACAGTGGAGTTAGGTCCGGATTGACCTTGTTCGAAATTTGACAGGCACTGGGAAAGTCGAAAGCCCCCGAGAATGCTCGGGCCAACCGTGTCAGCGAAACAGGGGTCGACGGTTCCAACGAGTCGCACCAGATCGCCGCCGGTGGATTCTGCTGATTTGACAATCGGAACGTAACGGTGCCCATCCCAGTAGCGCGTTGGACGACGCGACTTACGCAACCCTTCCGAGCGCGAGAACCAATCCCCTCCGCCCGGATAGCGACGTTTGATCGCTTCCGGATCAGGCATGTGGGCACCCGTGTTGGGATTGAAGTTTAAGGGGAATTCCGAAGGAAGGTCTTCCACCCCTGTGTACGTCACCGCGATGGACGTCAACTTTCGCATCGCGGCCGCATACCAGGCACGCACCTCATCCGCATCCAGACAGGCGCCCCAGGCGACAGAGGAGCTACCAAGACGTGAGAAAGCGATCGGGGCGAGGCAATCGGAAAAGAATACACCGACACAAAAGGCAACAGCCGTTAATGAACTGCGACACATAGAGACTGTACCAAACATAACAGTTTCCACTCTGTTTCAGAGAACCCTGCAGCTTTCGGATCACTCTTAAGATGTGCTCATCGTCAGAACAGTTCACAAAAGACAGACTCACGCTCCCACAGCGCAAGACGCGCACTACTCATTTCCCCGAGTGCCACACGCTGGTGGCCTGGGGGTTTCACCCTGATTCGGAGTCTTGCAACAGAATCTTGAGAAGTTGCGGAAATCACTGAGGTTGAGGCCAGCCCCGCACCCACCCCCAGTTCATATTCGCCTTCGCCGCCGTCACCAACCTGCTCCACGAGAACGTGAAGGAAGCTATGTCACCCCTTCTCACTTATTTCAGTGCCGCAAGTGCCAAACTGCCGAATCCACGCACCAGCCGGACTGACCGACAGCTCCTCGCCCTCTCCGAATCCATCTGCCAGATTCCCAGCACCGTCCGTGTTCCGCCCACACCTCTAACCAGGCCGACATCCGTAAATGGCTTAGCCTGAAAATTCGTCGACCACAACCACTCAGATCATTTTGCATCACCCAGACGGACTTTTTTGCAACGCATCGTAAATGGTTCATTCTTTAGGTCGGACATTCGCCAAGATAACATTTTTCGACAAGTTTTGGGAAGACTGAGAACTCAAAAAAAGACACAATTCGGAAACATGAACCATCAAAACCCTACAACTTTAAACCAACCCACCGGAAGACCGAACCAAAAAGAACCACTCATCATCATTTAACGATCAAAAAAGAACCAAAACAACACACATTCAGAAAGATGCACTAAACCCATCATCCGCCTTGGCGGTTACTTTTGGATGATCAGTAGGTCATTACTGACATCCAATCCAGCGGGCGTTTTCAATTGCGAGTGCACTTTGTATCGTTTGCATACAGTTAAACGGCAGAGATGAACGAGAAAATGCAAGCTTGCCACGCGAGGCAGCGATTAGGCTCCCCTCTCTGATGAAATGAGGCGTACGAGCAACGGGCGCCATCGTCTCTCCACCGATCGCAGTTCACCTTCCTCTCGGATCTTCGTTTGCAACCTCCCCGACGGGGATTCGAAATGTCTGCTTGAGTCCATTTAGCTCAACTTGCTCCGATTTTGGATGCGGTTGACCCCTGCGTTCCCAAGATCGAGAACCCCCCTTCGCTCGGACGCAGCTTGAGAATCGCATCACCCTCTTTATCGAAACCCAAGAGTGATCTTCGTGTTGCCAGCGGACTGTCAGATATGCAATTGTGTTATTCCAGGAAATCTTTCACGGGAATGTGTGACTGATCACCCCACAGCCAGCCCAAATGATCTCGCGAGAGAGGATTCAGTATGGGATTAGTCGGAATCTTGCTCTCGTTGTCATTGCTGATGTGGCTGTCTTACCGAGGCTGGACGATTCTGCTCGTCGCACCCGCCGCGGCCTTGCTTGCAGCCGCAATCTCGGGCGAACCGCTGCTCGCCCATTGGACGCTCACCTTCATGAGAGGAGCGTCTGAGTTTCTCGCCCAGTGGTTTCCGATGTTTCTGCTGGGAGGATTGTTCGGAAAACTGATGGACGACAGTGGATCGATCACCTCGATTGCCCGATTTCTCACAGAACAACTGGGAACGCGTCGGACGATGCTGTCGGTGGTCCTTGCATCCACAGTTGTCACGTACGGCGGCGTCAGCGTGTTTGTGGCCTTTTTTGTGCTGGTTCCGATGGCGAAAGAAATGTTTCGGGCTGCGAACATTCCCCGCAGACTGATGCCGGCAGCAATTGGACTCGGCGCGTTCACGTTCACAATGTCAGCCTTACCCGGGTCCCCCTCCATCAACAACGCGATTCCGATGCCTTACTTCGGGACCACAACGTATGCTGCCCCCGGGTTGGGGATCATCGCTTCCGTGGTCATCGCCGCATTCGGCCTGTGGTGGCTCTCGCGCGCGGAAGCGATCGCTCGAAAGGCCGAGGAGGGCTACGGTGATGTTTCACAGGATCCCCCGATCATTGACGAAAAACTCCGCGAGCACGCGACGGCGGTGGGCGACTTCGATCCTGCCGAATTCAACCACGGTGAAAGATCGACGTTCGAACCGTCCTTCGCGATGGCAATTCTGCCACTGGCTGTGGTCATCGTCGTGAATTTCCTGATGTCGCAAGTAATCCTCCCGGCGATTGATTTTTCCTATCTTGCGAAAGCGGAATGGGGTCAGACTCACATTGGTGCCGTCGCTGGTGTCTGGTCAGTGGTGACGGCTCTCGCAACGGGGAGTCTCACTGTCATCCTCGTGAACGTTCAGCGTCTGCCGTCACTGCGCGAGACACTCGACGCCGGGGCCAACTCGTCGGTTCTGCCAATGCTCACCATCGCCAGCCTGGTCGGCTTCGGTGTCGTCATCGCCTCACTTCCGGCCTTTGGTCTCGTTCGAGACGCGGTCCTGTCCATTCAGGGAGGCCCATTGATCTCCCTGACCATCGCGATGAATGCTCTGGCTGGCCTGACCGGAACTGCATCGGGTGGGATGGCGATCGCCCTCAACGCATTAGGTGACACTTATTTGAAGATTGCGGAAGAACAGGGGATTCATCCCGGGCTGATGCATCGGCTGACCACAATCAGTGCGGGAACCCTCGATGCACTTCCCCACAATGGTACGGTGCTGCTACTACTTCACATCAGCGGGTTGTCTCATCGTGAGAGCTATCTCGACATGGTGATGACGGTGATTGTGAGCTGTGTGATCGGCCTGTTCGTCGTCCTCGTACTGGGCTCGGTATTCGGGTCATTCTAGACCCGAGCGATTCCATTGCCGATTCCCGTTGTTGGATCACGGTTTGATCAATTGAGTTACCACACCGCGCCAGTCATCACCCTGACCAGGCGACGAAGTGTTGCAGCAAGAATTTTGAATTGAAGGAAGTGTTGGATGAATCTGGAAGTACTGACCGACGCAGACACCGTCGCTCGCCAAGCGGCGAGTGAGATCGCCTGCTTCGCGCGCAGCGCCGTCGCTGAACGTGGCCAGTTTTTGCTGGCGGTCAGTGGCGGCAGAACCCCCTGGGTGATGCTCAAGGCTCTGACCGAAGAAGAAATCCCCTGGGGGAATGTCCACATTTTTCAAGTTGATGAACGCGCCGCACCCGATGGCCATTCCGACAGAAACCTGACACATCTCAGGGCCAGCCTCGCCGGTGCTCCGATCCCCGAGAGCCAGATACACGCGATGAATACAGCGGCGCAGGACCTGCAAGCTTCCGCAGACCAGTACTGTGAACTTCTCCGAACTTATGCAGGTGTCCCCCCCGTGCTGGACCTCGTTCATCTCGGTCTCGGAACTGATGGGCATACAGCGTCGCTCGTTCCCAATGACGCCGCCCTGTCGATTGAAGGGAGTGACGTTGCCATCACGGACGTTTATCAGGGTCGCCAGCGCATGACGCTGACCTTCCCGGTCCTCAACCGCAGCCGGAAAATTCTCTGGGTCGTCACCGGTGCAGAGAAGCGAGAGATGTTGTCGCGGTTGCAAAGTGGTGACCAGACGATTCCCGCGGGTCGAATTCGTCGCGACGACGCGATCATCCTTGCGGATCAAGCCGCGGCGGGAACAACCTGAAGACGGCAACAGATCAGGGTGAAGCGCGCGCGGCAGCGTTCGCATCACCCTGATTCAGGTGTGTTTCAGAAGCGCGTTTCAGGCGACAACTTCTCTGTACCCATGGCACCAAACCTACCATGCGGACAGGACCGAAGACCGGCTCCCACCACGATGAGTCTGATCAGAACGAACAACATTAGACATCGGAGAAAACTCATGAATCGCATCTGCGTCGCGTGGAGCCTGATCGTTCTCCTCTCGGGAGCCTGTCCGTTGATCGCAGCGGAAACGGCCAGACTTGATTTATCAAGTCCCCTTCCCCATCAGGTCGTACAGCGGGAAGGCTTCCAGTCCTCTCGTTCGCACGATCACAATCTTGGAGGCCCCGAACTGGGCTACGCGGACATCGAAGTACAGGGAACTCTTCCTGCCGACGTCAACGGAGAGCTTGAGTTCCGCGTCGTCGCGCTCAAGGGAGCCTTTGGAACGGATTCCAACTGGGCGCCGCTGGTGACGGAATCAGAGGGACAGACGTTTCGTGGTCCGGCCGAAATGGTGGCGGGGGGATGGTACCGACTGGAAGTACGCTGCATCCTTGACGGCAAGACGGTTGCCGAAGGGGCCGTCGAACCTGTTGGTGTCGGAGAAGTCTTTCTTGTCGCAGGACAGTCGTACGCTGCGGGTGCAAATGACGAACTGCTGAAAGTCACCGATCCCGAAGGTCGTGTCTCTGCCTATGACTGGGTGGCGAAAACCTGGTCCGTTGCCAACGATCCCCAACCCCATGTTGGAGATGGAGGAACCATCTGGCCGCATCTGGGAGACCTTCTCGTCCCGACGCTGCGCGTCCCTGTCGCGTTTGTGAATGTCGCTGTGGGAGGCACTGCGTCACGCCAATGGATGCCCGACGAAGAACTACACAACCGTCTGGTGAAGGCGGGACGCGAAATCGGTTCGTTCCGAGCCGTCTTGTGGCAGCAGGGAGAATCCGATGTCATCGAACACACCCCGACAGAGACCTATATCAGGAACATGATCAAGATCCGGGAAGCCGCCGCGCGGGCATGGCGATTCGAGCCACCCTGGCTGCTTGCGAAATCCACTCTTCATCCCACCGTCTACAATGATCCCGTAGCAGAAGAGCGGATTCGGTCGGCCATACATCAACTATGGAAGCGGCCTCACTTCGGGCCGGGCCCCGATACGGACCAGTTGGCAGGGGAAAATCGGGGCGACGTCAATTCTCGCCGTCATTTTTCCGGCATCGGACAACGCCGCGCTGCCCTGCTATGGTATGTCGCGGTTTGGAATGAGATCCATAAAGGGAACCCATAAGGGTCTTATCCGGGCATCGTACCCTCCCGTTGTCAGCCAATCGCACGACCGCCCCGGCCCTCGTCACCCAAAATTGAAGTGATGGCGAGGAGGTGTATTCCATAGGCGAAACTGAAGCGATTTCTATCGTCCCTTGCAACAGCAAAGCACGATTCAAACGAGTGAGGGGGGCTCGACTCAGCCCGGGTTCACCGGCGTTCGGCAACGTTCCTTGACCTTCCAGAAATCGTCGATGCTTTTCAGTTCTTCTGTCTGATAAGTTCCGGGTTTTAGAGAGATCTTGCGCGTGGTGTGCTGAGCCACCACCTGTTCGATGCGTTCCGCCGAGATCTCATCGCGGGGAACAGTCACTTGCGCAAATTCCTGGTCCGCATAGTACTGTGGCTTACGTCCATGGTGCTCATGCGGCAGGTAGATCGTTCCATTGTTGAAGTCGACGGCAAAGGCAATCACTCCCGGCACGAAGAAAAACATCAGCCCCACAGCATCCAGCGCTACAATCTTCCAATCCAGTGGACCAGCCGGTTGACCGCGCCGCTCAGGATGCAGAATCGTACCACAACCGGCACCGAGACAAAGACATCCTTGAGCAACCGTCCATGCGACGAAACGACGGCGTGAGACCAGATCCATTGAACGACGCCTCGATGAAACCCTCGGCGAGACTGACGGGGACGCAACAGAATGTCACGGGTCAGTCGCGATGTGCAATCCAAAATGACGGGACGAGGCTTCTATTTCATTTCGGCAGAATCGGCAATATGTCTTGCTCGCCGGTCGGCTTTCGGATCAAGGCCGACAACTGTTCATTTGACCAATTGAACGGAACCGGTTCCGACCAAAATGGAAAGCCCACCTACGATGGACCCTCATTCGAGAAATCTCCGACGCCGCCTCTGACATGCACCTCCAAGTAGAGAGTACACACCAAGTCCCGACCACCGGGCCAGTCTCGGCGTGCTCCTTCAAGGTTTCGAACTGTCACCGAAAAGCGCCCGGAAGAATCAAGAGATCCGTCGTAGCGATCGGGTCGGATGCCACAGATCCGAGTTGGCGATTCATCGACGAACGCCTTCGGCCCCCTCAGCGGTTCAACGCGAATTCGACTTCGTTCAGAGACCGAATTGGCGATGGTGGACGGCGACACGTGAGGGCCGTAATCAAACCTCAAAAGCGGCTGATTGGGCGATTCACTCTGACGTCAAGATTCCTTCTCCTACGACTGCCCACGAACGCAAATGCCGTCTTTACATAGCACACCTCTCAACGTAACCCGCCTCTATCCCCTGTAAAACGATGTGGACTTAACAATCGAAATGCAGCGTTTTTTAGTCTTCGATGGCACGACCCGGGAACGTCGTTCTCAGCGTGTTACTCGATGAACTGCGGGCGAGTCGCTGGAGAATGTTTGCAGGCGACACTTGCCCCCATAGAGCGAAGTTTTGGTGGTCGGTTCTCCCTAAATCGGGATCGCTATTGAACTTCGTACTGCGTCGTATAGAATCTGCAGCAAGAAGGATTGTCGGGGTCCGCACGGATGTGTAGACGTGGGCAAGAGGCTCTTACCCTGATAATCGCAGCGACCTGCCACATACCATTGGTCATGCGCCTGGTTACTTGCCATGGAAGGGTTATCTAATGCTCGTACTATCTCGACGCCCGGGACAGAGAGTGGTCTTTCCCGGACTGGGCATCACGATCGATGTCCTTCGTTCCGCAGGTTCTGTCGTTCGACTCGGAATCGAGGCCCCCAACGACGTCAAAGTGCTCCGGGAAGAAGTGCTGGATAACAGCTCCGACTCTGCTTCTCGTTCCCCTGCTCCGACTTCGAAAATGACGAAGGAAGTGCGAGAACTGAGCCACGCCTGGAGAAATAAACTTAACCTGGGAATGCTGAAGCTTCAGTTGCTTCAACGGAAAATTGAAATCGGTGAAACGGTCGATCTCGAAGCCAACCTCAGCGAAGTTTTACGCGAATTTTCTGATTTAGAGCGGGCCACTCACGACGCCGTTGTCGAGGCCAAGTCGACAACACCCAAGGTTCTCATCGTCGAAGATCAGGCAAACGAACGTGAACTACTCGCAACGTGCCTTCGACTCGGCGGGTTCGAAGTCGCCACCGCGGGCAACGGACGCGAAGCCTTCGATTACCTTCACGAACATGAACTGCCGGATATTGTTCTACTCGATATGCGAATGCCCGATGTCGACGGCCCGACTTTTCTTAAGTCGGTCCGAAGTGATCTGAGACTGCACGACTTGCGGGTATTCGCTGTCAGTGGTTCATCGCGCAACGAGTTTGATTCAGAGCCGCTGCAACTCGACGGCTGGATTTCAAAACCGGTCCGAATCGATGCCTTGATCCGCGCCGTCTCTAAAGATCAGAGCTCGAAGCCATCCCAAGTCTGATTCGGCAACTGCACACATGGGAGATGCAGTCTGTGGCCGAGTGAGTTTCCGATTCCTGCGACGCAAAAAAGCGGTCTCTCGATACTCGTCCCGGGCGACGATTCGAGAGACCGCATCTGATCCATTCCCTCCCCACCTCTGACGAATGAGAGGTGGGGGATCTTCAATTCCTCATCGATCACTTTTGATTCGGTTCGAGGAAGATAATGATCGAGGGATTTCCGACGGCCGTGTAGTGACCCGTGAACTGCAATCCGCCGGTCTGCTGATTGACTTCAAAAAGTGCGACGTTGTCGCCACGCTGGTTGCAGCTATACAGGAATTTTCCCGACGGATCGACGTTGAAACTCCGCGGGTAATCACCCCGCGTCCATTCTTCACCGAGATACCTCAGCTCACCCTGAGCACCAATAGAGAAGATCCCAATGCTGTCGTGCAGGCGGTTCCCCGCGTAGAGGAATTTGCCATCCGCACTCACGAGAATCTCTGAGCAGAAATTGCTGCCCGCGAAGCCTTTGGGAAGTGTTGAAATGGTCTGGCGTTCGGTCAGGCGCCCTGTTTCACCGTCATAGTCAAACAGCACAACCGTCGACCCTTCCTCCTGAATGGAATAGAACCATTTGCCATTCGGATGGAAGTGGAAGTGTCGAGGCCCATCACCGGGGGGCAGTGACACGTAGGGTGTTGCAGCGGGGGTCAGAGTCCCTTTCTTTTCGTCGAATTTCCAGATGAGGATCTGATCAAGACCAAGATCGATATGCAGCACAAATCGACCGGAAGGATCTGCCTGAATCATATGCGCATGCGTTCGGTCATGCCCGCTGATGGCGAAGCTGCCCGGGGGAGCATTGACGGCCTTCGTCGGACCGATCTTGCCCGCGTCATTCTTGACGTCGGTCGGCTCACCCAACTTGCCATCGGCCAGGATCGGCAGAACGGCGACAGAACCACCGAAGTAGTTGGCGACGAGCAGGAATTTGCCATTCGGATGGACACTCACGTAGGTCGGACCGGCACCACCGGAACGAATCGTGTTGAGCAGTTCGAGTTGTCCCGTCTGCTGGTTGACCGCAAAGGCACTGACGGTCCCTTCTTTCGTTGTACCAATCCGATCCGTCTCGTTCGCGGAATACAGTCGGGTCCCGGTAGCGTTCAGCGCGAGACAACTGGGACTGGTCCCCATCGGAAATTCACCCGCAGGATCGAGCACCCCCGTGGATCGATTCACTTTGAAAATATGAATCCCGCGACCATTCCCGGGGGGAAGGTCCACCTGAGTGGGCAGCACATCCGTCAAAGGTGAACTGAACGTTCCCACATAAGCAAACAGTGGGCGGTCCGAATCTGCGGTCTGAGCGGAGGCGAGACTGGACATCAATCGAACCGCTCCCGCGAGCGCAATTGACGTTTTAAGAAAGTTTCGGCGGGTCGTGTCAGACTGTTTCATGAAGAGAACCATGCAGGTAGGAAATCAAAATGCCGAGTGGAGACGGTCTGAGAAAATGCACATCGTTTTGAGCAGGAAACTGATGCAAAGGCTTCTCAACCGTCACTGGGGAATACACTATATTGGCCCCGGCGGAATTGCGAACAGATCGGGAAAAAAGGCCCGTCGTCGCCGCTGTTCTGCCCGATTCCTGCTGCCATCAAGCATTGTTCCGATCCGTGCACCTTCGGTTTCCGAAACCAGCGTTACTACCGAATCAAGCCATGCGGCAAATCGTCGGTGGGAGTTCAGCCAGCCTGCATCCCGTGGGTTAGTTAAAACTAGCTCACTGTTTCTGGTTGAACGTGCGAGCGCACGACAGGTCTCCCTAAGTGATGCTCGGCTCGTCCCCAAAATCGGCTCGAAACGTTCCGCAGCGTGACATAGAATGCTGGCGTCAGGAAAAGACCGAACAGTGTCACGCCGAGCATTCCCGCGAGAACCGCGGTCCCCAAGACCTGTCGCATTTCGAATCCCGGCCCCACCGCTCGGGCGAGGGGGACAACCCCCAGGATGAACGCGAACGATGTCATGATGATCGGCCTCAGCCGAAGTCGACACGCCTCTGTCGCCGACTCGATCGGGCTATGACCTTCTTCTTCATGTTGCTTGGCAAACTCAACAATCAAGACAGCATTCTTGGCTGCGAGACCGATCAGTACAACAAAGCTGATTTGGGTTATCAGGTTGTTGTCCATCCCTCGCAACCAGACGCCACCCAGCGCGAACGGCAGACAAACGGGGGCGATCAGAATGATGGCGAGCGGTAGTGACCAACTCTCGTACTCCGCCGAATGCACGAGGAACACAAACAGGACGCACAACGGAAAAATGAACAGCGCCGTGTTACCTGCAAGCTGTTCCTGATACGTGATATCAGTCCATTCGATCGACATCCCCTGAGGAAGGATCTTTCCGGCCAGCTGTTCGATCGTGGCGATAGCCTGCCCGGAACTGAACCCTGGCGCAGTATCCCCCTGTACCTCGGCCGATGGGAACATATTATAACGCACAACCCGGTCCGGTCCCGTTTCCCAGCGAACATCGACCACAGAGCCCAATGGTACCATTTCTCCATTCGAGTTCCGTGTTTTCAGCTGATTGATGTCTTCAATCGAATCACGAAATTCTTCTTCGCCCTGAACTCGAACCTGAAATGTGCGTCCGTAAAGATTGAAGTCATTTGCGTACGCCGAGCCCAGATTGACCTGCAGCGTATCGAAAACGTTGGTCAGGGGAATATCCAGCATATAGGCTTTTACCCGATCGACATCGGCGAAAACCTGGGGCGTCGATGAACCGTAAATCGTAAAGACACCTGAAAGTGCGGGTTCCTTCTGAGCCGCTGCAATGAGTTCCTGAGTTGCCTCCTGAAGAGCGCGCGCCCCGTGTCCGGCTCGGTCCTGCACCAGAAACTTATAGCCTCCCGAGTTCCCCAGACCCTGAACAGGGGGAGCCGGAACGACGAAAATATTCGCGTCCGGAATCTCTGAAAGCTTTCGCTGGATATCGGAAAGTTCATTCAGAATATTGGGGTGATCATGTTTGTGGTGTCGTTCATGCGGCAACAACGGGCCAAAAAAGATCACCGCGGCACTCGGATTGTTAGAGCGGGCGGCTCCCGAGAACCCAACAAACTCGACCGTATGGCCGACAACAGGGTTGCTTCGAATAATTTCTCCGGCACGTCGAACAATTTCGTCGGTTCGGGCTAGCGATGCGCCGTCGGGAAGTTGGATCACTGTGATCAGGTAGCCTTTATCCTGGCGCGGAATGAATCCCGTCGGCACCGATTTGAATCCGAAACCGGTTAGTCCGATCAAGATCACGTAGGCGAATAGAGGCAACGCTAACCGACGTAACAACCATCCCACAGTCCGGGCGTAGCCATTGCTGAGGCCGTCAAACATCTGGTTGAACGATCGAAAGAACCAGCCGAAAACAAAATCCCAACCGCGACCGAACCAATCCTTCTTTTCATCATGCGATTGCAAGAGGATTGCGCACAGCGCGGGACTGAGGGTCAACGAAACAAATGCCGACAGCAATGTGGACACAGCAATCGTCAGAGCGAACTGTCGATAAAATTGCCCGCTGATGCCCGTGATAAATGCGGTGGGAACAAACACAGCAGACAACCCCACCGCAATCGCTATGACAGCTGCCGTGACTTCGTCCATCGCCTTGTGTGCCGCTTCGCGCGGAGAAAGACCGGCGCGAATGTGGCGTTCGACGTTCTCGACAACCACGATTGCATCGTCGACCACAATTCCAATTGCCAGAACCAGACCGAATAGCGATAGCATGTTCAGCGAAAATCCCAGTGCGTACATTGCCGCAAAGGTACCGACCAGCGATACAGGAATGGCGAGCAGCGGGATCAGTGTTGCACGCCAGTTCTGGAGAAAGACCAGGACTACAATCACCACCAGGAGGGCAGCCTCGTAGAGTGTATGAATCACCGAGTCGATCGATTCGCGCACAAAAACCGTCGGGTTGTAGGCGATTCGGTACGTCAGTCCTTCCGGAAAATCCTTAGAGAGTTCCTCAATCGCCTTTTGCAATGCATCCGCAGTGGCGAGAGCATTCGAGCCAGGCCGCTGCGAAATCGCCATCCCAACACCGGTTTCTCCATCGACGTAGCTGTTGATTGTGTAGTCCCGAGCCCCCAGTTCAATCCTCGCGATGTCGCTCAGGCGAACGAGACGGCCATCGTCACCCGTTCTCACAACCATGTCTTCAAACTGCTGCGGTTCCATCAGTCGACCGAGTGTTTTTACGGTGAGCTGAAAATCGCCCTTGCTTGATTGGGGAGGCTGACCGATGACTCCTGACGCGACCTGAAGATTCTGTGACTGAATGGCACTTACGACTTCGCCGGGAGTCAATGACAAGTGCGAGAGCCTCTCAGGATCGAGCCAGACCCGCATGCTGTATTCGCGCAGCCCCGGCGTCGTGATCCCCCCCACTCCATCGACACGAGCCAGAACGTCGCGAACCTGAATCAATGCGTAATTACTCAGATACAACTGGTCATAGCGGTTGTCCGGTGAAACCAGATGGATCACCAGCAGAATGTCGGGCGTCGATTTGGTGGTTGTAACCCCCTGCCGGCGGACCTCCTCCGGTAGTCTCGGAATTGCGGTCGCCACGCGGTTCTGTACCAGCACCTGAGCCGTATCAAGGTCGGTCCCCAACTTGAATGTCACTGTGAGTTCCATCTGGCCATCCACAGTGCATTGCGACGACATGTAGAGCATGTGCTCGACACCATTGACTTCCTGTTCAATGGGAGTGGCGACCGTATCGGCAATGACTTCCGGAGACGCACCTGGGTAACTGGCGCGGACGACAATCGTGGGAGGAACAATGTCGGGGTACTGGGCTGCGGGAAGTGCCAGGTACGAAATCACACCGAAGATTGTGACAACAACAGAGATCACCGCAGCGAAAATCGGCCGGTCGATAAAAAAATGAGCAATCCTCATCTCATCACTTTGTCCTTTCGAACATGCTGGAGTACGTTTGACATCAGCTATCCAGTCGACGTCATTTGACGTCAGTTGGAAACGGGCTGAGTTACAAGGTGAGAACGCGTAGGATTCGTCGATTGATCTGCGCTCGAGTCCACAGGCGACGAGGAGCGAAGATCGACGATGGCGAAACGAATGCCCTGACGTGACCGGTGAATGTTCGACGCACTCACCAGCCAGTCACATGGATACGCGGATGCTGGGGGAACTGTGCCGTTCCCTTAGCACTAATGGGCGGAAGACGCGAATTCTCGAGAACGTGTCGATTCGCCACTGACGTAAGAAGGAATCCGATCCTGCTCGGGTATCGGAGGGGCTTCGTCAGGCAGACCATCATCCAAGGCGACGGTCTGCTCAAAATCGGCTTCGACTACGGTACCAGTTCGAACTCGCTGTAGTCCCCGCAAGACGATCTGCTCGCCTCCCTTTAATCCATCTCTGACCACCCGCAGTCCATGGATTTTGGGACCGATTACGACCTTCTGTCGTTGGATCGTTTTCGTGGCATCCACCACGAACACGAACTTTTCCGCCTGATCGGTGCCAATCGCCGTATCAGGAACAAGGACAGCCTCGTACTTTCCGCTCCCTGGTACGCGAACCTTTGCAAAAAGCCCGGGAGTCAGTATGAGATCCGGATTCTTTAGCACCGCCCGCCCTCGCATCGTAGCCGTACGACGATCGAGCCGATTGTCGAGAAAGTCCAGGTGCCCCTGATGGAGATACTGCCCAGGCTCATCAGCCAGTGCGACCAGAACGGGAACCTGCATGCTCCGTAAGTCAGACAGCTTGCCCGCTTCAACGAGCCTCACGTACTTCAGAAATGATTGCTCATCCGCATCGAAGTAACAATGAATCGGGTCGAGTGAGACAATCGTCGTCAGTAGTGACGACTGATCCGTCCCGCCACTGATCAAATTTCCGTCAGTCACAACTCGATTGCTGACCCGCCCCGTGACCGGTGCCTTGACTTCTGTGTATTCCAAATTCAGTTTGGCGGACTTGAACCGCGATCGGGCCGCGTTTGTCTCCGAAAGCGCCGTCACGATTGCTGACTTGGCAAGAGCGATTCGTGCGACTCTCACCTCCAGCGCCGCGATTGTCTGCTTCAAATTCGATTCCCGCGTGTCGAGTTCTTCCTGTGTCGAAGCATTCTTCGCAATTAAGCGTTTTGAACGTTCCAGCATCGATGCAGCCAGATCGCGTTGAGATTCCACGGCTGCCAGATCTGCTTCAGCTTGCTTCAGTTGTGCCTGGGCTTCTTCCACGCGAGCTTCTGCCCCGGCCAGATCCGCTGCCGCCTGTTCGACCACAATCTGATAGGGTCGCTGGTCCAGAACGAAGAGCAGATCTCCTTTCTGGACAATCTGCCCCTCCTTAAAATGAGTCGACTCAAGGTGACCACCGACTCTTGCGCGAACCTCAACTTCTTCGATCGGATCGATGCGGCCGACATACTCATCCCACTCAATGATCTGCATTGGCAGTGGCCGAGTTGAGACAACCTTCACAATGGCGGGGGGCGCCGTGTCGATTTTTGAGGAGCAACCGCTCAAGACGAGCGTGATCAGCAAAGTTCCTCCAGACCATGCGCGCAGCGCCTCACGGCCAATGAACGTTGACATAATTCTGACCTTAAAGAGAAAGAGACAGGTCGCTGAGCCAGCAGTGCGGTTTGGTGCGGTTTAAAGTCCACCGCTCGCGACCAGCAGTTCCCCTGTCATCCAGTCCGACTCATCCGATGCGAGAAACACGGCAACCGACGCGATATCCTTTGGCTGCCCGGCGCGGCCCAATGGAGTCATCGCCACGTTCTGACGTTCCATGTCAGACCCGACAATGCCGGCGGCGTGCGTTCCTTCTGTCTCGACCAGGCCGGGGTTAATCGAGTTAACGCGGATCTGGCGTGGCCCGAGCTCTTTCGCCAGAACTGACGTCACCATGTCGACAGCCCCTTTGGTCGCCGTGTAGACGACCGTGTTGGCGGGACGCAGGCGCGAAACCACCGAGCCGATATTGATAATGCGACCACCCACACCCAAGTGCTTAACGGCAGCCTGTGTCGTCAGCAAAAGGCCCAGCACATTCACGTTAAACTGCTTGTGAAAATGCTCTTCGGTGATCTCTTCGATCGCTCCAAACTCATACACGCCCGAATTGTTTACAAGGATATCCAGCCGACCGTAGTTCCGGATGGCTGCGTCGATCAGCGATTCAGCATCACTTTTCTTCGAAACATCGGCGCCGACCGCCACTGCTTTTCCCCCGGCAGCTTCGATCGATTTGACGACGTCATCTGCACCGCTCTTGCTTTTCGCGTAATTGACAACCACAGAAGCACCTGCGGCCGCGAGAGCCTTGGCGATGCCAGCACCAATCCCCTTGGAAGCCCCTGTCACGACCGCGACTTTACCTGTCAGCTTGCTCATTTTTCTTTCCCTGCGATTTTGTGCTATTAAAAGTAACAAACTCATCTGAAGGGGATTACAGGGGGCCCGAGCGATCCTTACACGATCTTTTTCGAAGATCTGAAATAATGTCGGCGAGCGTGGTCTTCGAGAGTGTCTCTTCGAAACTCAACCGGACCTTGTCGAGGACGTCACCCAGACAGAACTTAATGTGAACGCTGACGGAGCACTTTTCCTGGACATCATAATGATGAATCGAGAACGGCGGTGGCGCGCCACTGGCTCGGTAGATATCCAGAAGTGTGATTTCTTCGGGAGGGCGAGCGAGAGAACAGGCGCCATTTCGGCCTCGCGTCGTCTCCACCAGGCCTGCTTTTGCGAGTTTCGAGAGCGACCGCCGAATAAAACTGGAATCCGCTTTGACACTTGCTGCCAGCTGATCAGAACGGACTGCTTCCCCATAGTGCTCGGCCAAGGCAGCCATCATGTGGATCGCAACGGAAAATTGGACACTGGTGGCAGCCATGGTCGTCCTGAACACCTCTCCGTGAAGGGTCAATTAGTTCTGAAAACAGTTCGTTCTGTCACCGCTCCGAGGGGATAATCTGAATCAGGCGATCTTCAGATCATCCAGTCAGAGCAGAATTGCGGCAGTCCCTGAAGCCCTGTCATTGTCCTGAAGGCGAAGACATTCTACGGGATGAGGACGTTTCTATGCACATTTTCCGTGCTGCGTCATCACAAGATTGAAGCAACCGAGCAAACTCGCGAAAATCCTCAGAGTGGGGCACTGGGAAATCTCCAGAGGGCTGGAGTCCATCTGCCCAAAATGAAGCGGCCGATTAGACAACTCTGCGGTTCCTCCGTTACCGGAAGGACCGTGACATTTCAGACGCGGGCCCGCAAGTCGACCCGATTCGGAGGAGACGGTATGACTCGCTTCTTAATCGTTGACGATTCGCTGCTGGCGCGGCAAATCATCAGAGATTTATTGAAGAAATCATTCGAATGCGAAGTGGTCGAGGCCACGGACGGATTAGATGCGGTGCAGAGTCTTGAGGAACAGGGCCCCTTCGACCTGATTCTCAGTGACCTGCAAATGCCGCGACTGGATGGGCTGGGGTTACTCGCGGTCGTCCGGGACCGATTTCGCTGCACGCCGTTTGTCATCCTGACCGCATTTGGGAACGAAGATATTGCCGTCCAGGCCATCCAGGAGGGAGCAGCCAGCTACGTCCCTAAGCAGTCGATTCGGGGCCGTCTGTCCGATGTCGTGAAGACTGTGCTCACCGCCGCGACGCGACGTCAGATCCGGAAACGACTCACCCGGCACATCGTCGCGCATGAACTCGAATTCTCGCTCATCAATGACCGGAGATTACTGTCTGCCGCGGTGGCAGAACTGCAGGAAATCGGACAATCGAGTGGCACGTTCGAGGAGCACCAACTGACACGCATCGGCGTGTCACTGGAAGAATCGCTGCTGAATGCCATGATCCACGGCAATCTGGAAATCAGCTCGGAGCTGCGGGACCGCGAAGACGACGCCTATGAACAGTTGATACTGGCGCGTCAGGAGACACTTCCCTACTGCAATCGCCGAATTCACCTCAAAGCACGTTTTACGCCCGACGAGGTCAGGTTCGTGATCACGGACGAAGGTCCGGGCTTTGATCTGGCAGCAGTTCCCGACCCGCGCGACCCGCAAAACTTTCTCAAACCCAGTGGACGGGGACTGCTGCTGATTCGCTCGTTTATGGATGAGGCCTACCACAATACGAGTGGCAACTCGATCACGCTGGTGAAACGAAGTCACCCTCGCCCAGCGGAAGCCGAGTCCCCTGCAGGGCGGGTCCCCTCGTCCTATCCGAATGGCGGCTCATCACCCCCAGAGGTCGGTAAGCCCTGACGCCGATGACAACGCCAACCTGCCATGGAAGTTATGAGCCGCCTGTTTATTCAGTCCCATCGGCCACAACCGTCGGCCCAAATGTGAACAGTGCATCAGGTGACGGTACGAAGAGGAAGAGACAATCCCCGTCGGTTCATACCATGTGACGACACGATTTGTTCGCCCATTCCGAAAATACAAGGAGTCCACCATGCTTGCATGATGAACCCCTCATTCAATCGTTCGCTCTATCAAGTAAGACTCAAACCTGAGTCACCTTCGGTCGCATAGTGAAACCACTCAACGATCGTAAATGACTGGCTTCGTCATGCGACGCAGGTTACTTGACGGCAATTCGCTTCGGCTGAGCTTCTGGTTTCTTGGTCAGCGTCAGATGCAACACGCCGTCCACCAGTTCGGCATCGATGCTGTCGGCGTCGATTTCGTCAGGAATCGTCATGGTCCGCTCGAAGGCCCCGAAGCGTCGTTCATTCGTCCAATACTGACGTTCCCCTTCCGCAGGCTTGCGCTGGCCTGCAATCCGGAGAAGTCCATTATGGACGGTCACTTCCAGGTCTTCCTTCTTAACCCCAGGAACTTCGATTTCGACGTAGACTTTGTCAGCATCGTTCCACAAGGTGACGGGAGCGTGCCATCCATGAGCGGAGGCACCGTTGGCGGCGCCGTTCACCAGACGCCCAAACAACTCTTCCATATCGCGATGAACGGTGGACAGACTGTCAACAGAGGGCAAACCGATTCGTCGAGTTCTTACAAGCATAGTGAGACCTCCATTCCGTCAGGGAGGACCTCTCCCTGAGAGATTGTGACACGATTGATTTGAGAATCGACCGGGCCCGGTCTGCCCCTCTCAAAAAGCAAGTCATGTACCATTCGGGTCAACACAGGCTTGACAGAGACATTCCCCAAAATGCAACCTATTTTCTTAAAAAGCATTACATCAACTGGCAACACGAAACGCCGAAACAAAAATCTTGAATCCGACGGCGAGGCAACTCTCCACAATGCCAACTTGGCAGAAATTCGTTTGGGCCTCAAAACGCAGTCTGACACCCTGCAGCCAAAATGACAGGAAACCTGAAACCCCCTTCAAATTCGGCCTTTCGGTATAGAATGGAGAGCGTGGTCATAGGCTCCAAAAGGCCGTCACGACATCCAGAAATCAACGGTCCTCTACATCCTCGTCGTCCTCGTCACCGAGATCGTAGTCTGGATGCATCGGATCCCCCGGGTCGAAGAAAAAGTCCCCCAACCCCATCGGCATGGCATTCCCGCCTAGCGACTGCTGACGCCGCCGTGCCAGCGACTCCAGGTCTTCGGCCCCTTCGCCGAGGCAGTTCATCAGAGCTTCTTTCCACAGCGCATCTTTGCTGACAGGATGATCTTTATCCTGAGCCATCCGCTTCATCGCATACCGCAGCACGTTGATGCCGTCCCGGGTGGAGAAATCGAGATTCAGTTCGTGCGACTGCTGCAGGAAGTTGACCGTCAGGTTCAGCATCTCCGTCTCTGCGAAGGGGAGATGGAACCTTAAAATGGACATTTCATCTTCGCGGTTCGGGTGCCCCAGGGTCAGGGTCGGCTGCAGACGGCTGAGAATGTAATCGGGAATCTCAAACGTCGATTCGTCATCGTTCATCGTCACGGCGCAGCGAAAATCAGGATGCGCATGAATCGTAACCCCCGCCACAATCGATTCGACATAGCGGCGATGGTCGAGCAGCGGTGCCAGACTGGCCCATGACTTCTCGTTCATCCGATTCCCTTCGTCGAGAATACAGATGCCGCCGCGCACCATCGCCGTTACCAAAGGCGACGCGTGGTATTTGATCTTGCCGTTCTCGGCGAGAACGGGGGTCACGAGCAGGTCCTCAGGTCGAGTATCTGCCGTGCACTGATAGATGTGCAGATGTTGCTGCCGGGCGCGTCCAGCAGAGATTGCCAGTGTGGTCTTCCCGATTCCCGGTGAACCCACCAATCGAGGAGAAAGTGGCAGATCCTTCTGGTCAACCACCAGCCAGCAGGCCAGTAACTGTTGAAGAATCTCCCGCTGACCGATCCACTCGCCTTCTGAAGAATCCGGCTGGCTGAGATAGAGACGAACCCCATCTATTTCGATCGAATCGATCATGGACACGTTAACTTTCGTTAGAATGACTTTACGCACAAAGCCCAAAGCCAGACCGATGATCCAGTCATCTGCCTGAACTGATTATTCAATTGCCACCCCACGGGGGGTGGACATTTTGCCAGAGCAATTTCAATCCATTGTCGTACTTACTTCATTCGCCGACAAGTTGACAAGCAAAGAGACCGCCGAGAACCTTTCTGCATGAGTGACAACACACTTCCCCCCGAGCCACCGTGTGATCCGCGAGAAAAGGTGAAAACCTTCCCGACAACGTCCGGGGTCTATCTGATGAAGGATGGGCGCGGCCGGGTGATTTACATTGGTAAGGCCGTCAATTTACGGAACCGGGCGGGAAGCTACTTCACCAAGCAGGCCGCAGAAGACCTGCGCACGGCGAATCTCGTCCCCGAGATCAAAGATCTCGACTATATCGTGACCGACAGCGAAGTCGATGCCCTGCTGCTCGAAGCCCGGCTGGTGAAAGATGTCCAGCCCCGGTTCAATCAGGAACTGAAAGACGACAAGACCTTCCCGTATCTGGAAATCTTCATCCGCGAAGAGTTTCCCCGGGTCGAGTTCACCCGCAAGCCGCGACCACGCGGGACGAAGCTCTACGGGCCGTTCACAAACGCCAAACGCCTGCGGGGAGCCATCGCCGTTCTACAGCAGATCTTTCAGTTTCGAACCTGCACCCTGGACATTAAGGAAGCCGACGACCGCTGGCGGTGGTTCCGCCCCTGTCTGCTCGCCAGCATCCGGCAATGTACGGCCCCCTGCAACCAGCGCATCTCGAGCGAAGATTATCGCCGCGACATCCGCCGATTGCGCATGTTTCTGGATGGCAAGAAGGAAAAGCTGTTCAAAGAACTCCGACAGGAAATGCAACTGGCGGCGAAGGAACTCAAATTCGAGAAAGCTGCGCGGCTGCGGGACCAGATTACTTCTCTGGAGAATTTGAACCTTCGAGGCGACTTGCGCGAACATGCCCAGCCCGAAGTCTTTCAGGTCGATCCCAAACGAGGACTTCTGGGGCTCAAGAAAGTCTTTGATCTCCCCTCCCTTCCCCGCCGCATCGAAGGGATGGATATCGCCCATCTCCAGGGGGGAGAAACCGTTGCCAGTTGCGTTCAGTTCATCGACGGACTTCCGTTTAAGCAGGGATACAAGCGGTTCAAAATTCGCACGGTGGATGGAGTCGACGATTTTGCCTCGATGCGCGAAGTCGTGAGCCGCCATTTCCGACGCCTCCAGCAGGAAGGGGAACCATTCCCCGATCTGCTGCTGATCGATGGAGGAAAGGGGCAGCTTGGCGCTGCCATGGCAGCACTTGAGAGTATCGGCGTCACGCCCCCCTTCGTCTGCTCGCTGGCGAAACGCGAAGAAGAAATCTTCCTGCCAGGCCAGTCCGACCCCCGTGTCCTCAGCAAACATTCGTTTGCCTTGCGACTGCTCCAGTACGTTCGCGACGAATCGCACCGGTTCGCTCAGCAATATCATCACCTGCTTCGCAAGAAATCGACGTTCGGCGAGGAAGGAAAGAAGCCCTGATCTGTACCGGGAATGAAGCGACAATCGGATTGATCTCGCATCCTCGAAAAGCCCTCCCCGGCAAATCCACCGGGGAGGGCTCGGAGCTTGCTGAATCATCTGACGTCCGGGGTACAGCGAGCCCGGGACAGAGACTCAGTCTTTATAGGAAATCACCGCCTGCTGCATCGTCGGCGGCAAGGGACGGAACTCGTTCTTCTGAAAGCCGGCCTTCTGGAACACCTGTTCCAGTTCTGCGTACGTGTAGGCATCTCCACGCGCCGTTGTGGCGAGCATGGTCAGAGCAAACGAGGCGGTCGCAGGGGGATTGATGCGGTCCGCATCAGGAATAAACTCCAACGTTACGCAACGTCCCCCGGGCGCGAGGCTCGCATAAGCCTTTTCTGCGATCTGCTGACAGGTCGGCAGGTCAAAGTGATGCAGGAAGTTGGTTAACAGCACCAGATCGTACGGGCCGCCCCAGGGGACCTCGAACGCGCTGCCCGGCAACAGCTTATGCCGGTCCGCGACTCCCGCACGCTCGGCATTCTCAGTCGCCACGCTGAGAACATTGGCCCAGTCAAGTGCCGTTACCTGGGATTGCGGATACTTTTGGGCGAACGCGATCCCAAACAGTCCGTGACCGGCCGCCACATCCAGAATTCTCAGTGGCTGCTGCGTCTCTCCGCCAATCAGACCCGTGAGCAACTGAGCGGGCAAATGCATCATTGGCCCCATCGCCCGGGCAAATGCCACCCATACGGGATTGTCATAAGAAACGGTCCCCTCTTCCGAGACAGCCGTTCCCCCGCGACGCACTGCCGCCGTCAGGTAGTGATAACTTTCACGAATTTGTGGCGTCAGCAGAAACTCGACAACTCCCCCCAGGTAGGCGGGAGACGAGCGAACAAGGAAGACCTGGGAATCCGGCGTCAATTCATAAACATTCCCTCGCTTCGTCAGGAATCCGTAAATCGAGAGCGCATCGGCCAGAATACGAACACCTCGGGGCGAGGTCTTTGTCGCTGCAGCGAGGCTCTCCGCTGTCTGGTCTCCTGCCGCGCAGAGCGTGAATAAATCGAGTTCAATCGCCGATCGAAGGGCCTCTGTTTTCTGAAATGCGTTAATGGTCTCAAAAAACAAAGCCGGTGATGGCATCGGACCTGTCATGATCTCTCCTCAAGTAGTAACCCGAACGCGTTCCAGTTCTGGCAACCGGCATCCCACATACGAGGCATGCTCCGTCATTTCCACCCCCTGATTGTGTTCGCAACCCGCCTTTCGAGTAAATCCCTGAACGAATCACGTCTTCCAGGTCAGGAGTTCACCAGAACTCCTGAATCTTCCAGAAACCCGCAAAAGGTCGCGACAATGTCATTTAGGCTGCTTTGGGACCGCACGGCACGGCGAGACAGCGAGTGTCGAGTTCGACAATGGGGGGGACGGGAACGTAAAATGGGACAACAAGGTCGCCACTCCCGCGATCCTTCTCTTGAGATTGTTTATCTACGTCCTATTGACGATGTGAAATGCGAGGTACGCAGTTGTTCTCATACGCTCGGCAACAATTCACTCGGCCAAAGCCAATCGCCCTCCTTGGGGCGTGTTTTTTCGTCACGGGCCTGGCAGTCAGTGTGCGTCCTGTCGCACCTCTTTTCGCAGCCGAACCCGAAGTCTCGTACAACCGCGACGTTCGACCGATTCTGGCCGACAAATGTTTTCATTGTCACGGCCCGGATGGCTCGACACGGAAAGCCGATCTGAGACTCGATACAGCCGACGGCATGTTCCACGGAAAATCCCCCGTGGTCGTCCCCGGAAAAGTTGATGAAAGTTCTCTCGTCCAACGAATCCTGTCGAAGGATGAGTCCGAGATGATGCCACCGCCGGAATCGACCAAGACACTCAGCGATGCACAGAAAGAAATTCTGCGACGCTGGGTCGAGCAAGGTGCCAAATATCAGCAGCATTGGGCCTTCGAAGCGATTCAGCGGCCTGAACTTCCTCCCGCGATCCAGTCGCCACATCCCGTTGATCGATTCCTGGATAAACGACTGCAGAAAGCAGGTCTGACCGCTCAGCCGCAAGCGGATCGCGAAACCCTGATTCGACGCGTCGCCATCACACTCACTGGCCTCCCTCCAACACTTCAGGAAGTCGATGAGTATCTCGCCGATACTTCCACAGACGCCTATGAAAAAATGGTGGATCGGTATCTGGCATCAAGCCGCTACGGCGAAGAGATGGCCAAGCACTGGCTCGACGTCGCGCGCTACGCCGATACCCATGGGCTGCATCTGGACAATGAACGGCAGATGTGGGCCTACCGAGACTGGGTCGTGCGCGCATTCAATGAGAACCTTCCCTATGATCAGTTCACCATCTGGCAAGTGGCGGGAGACCTGCTGCCCAATCCCTCGCGTGACCAGCTGATCGCAACCGGATTCAACCGCTGCAATGTGACGACAAGTGAAGGGGGCGCGATCCCGGAAGAGTTTCTTTACCGGTACGCGGTCGAACGAACGACAGCCGTTTCACAAGCCTGGCTGGGGCTGACGGCGGGTTGTGCAGTCTGTCACGATCACAAGTACGATCCACTGACCGCCAAAGAGTTCTATTCTCTCTACGCGTTCTTCAACAGCGCGGCCGATCCTGCAATGGATGGTAACACCAATGTGACCGCGCCCTTCATGAAACTGCCACGTGAAAAAGAACTAGCGACCGCCGCAGCAGCAGCGAAGGTTCAGGAAGAAGCCCGGGCGTGGATCGATATTGTTCTGTCCCATACGAACTACGTTGATCCCGCGGACGCCAAAACGGAAATCGCCCGAAAAACCGTGCGTGATGTCCTGCTCGACGATGTCACTCCTTTCGGGGCCTACTCGCGCAGTTCGTCTCGCAATCCGATCGACTGGATGACCGACCCCGAAATCACGGCCCCACTGGGTCGCCGTATCATCCGACAAGCCTTCGCTTCAACATACACGGATGACTTTGAATACAAGCTGCATCCATTCGCTGTCCCCCAGGAGGGGCAGTTTGAGGTTTCCGTCTATGTCGACGAAGTCGATCTTCCCGCGTCGATCGGTTTCGGCATCGCTGGCGCGAAGACCCTTAACTGGAAGAAAACAGACGGGGGGCTGGTTCGCGACGGGGCGACGGAATCCGAGATCCGTCCCGGTCAGTGGAATCGCCTGACGATCAACGCCGCAGAATTGGGCCTCAACCCCGGACAGCGGATCCATGGACTCAAGCTGTCGCAAACCGGTGGAATTGCCTACTGGGACGCAGTTCTCCTGAAAGGTCAAGCTGATCCTGCGACAGATCCACTGGAATCGATGACAGCATGGCGAAAAGCCATCGGCACAACGGTGCCTCCCGAACTGCCCGGCGAACTGCATCCACTGATCCAGGCAGGACCTGACAAAGTGCTGACAGAGGACGAAGCCTCAAAGCTGCGCCGATTCTATCTGGCAGTCGTGGCTCGACCGGTCAACGAAGAAGTGGCTGCCGCGCGAACGACCTGGTTAACGGCGCGTATCGCACGGACCGTCGCAGACGATTCCCCCCCGGGGACGTTCATCTTCCGGGACACGCCCGCTCCTCGGGAGTCGTTTGTCATGTTGCGCGGACAATACGACACGAAGGGAGACCCGGTTGAGCCTGCTGTTCCTGCGGTGCTTCCAGCAATTAAGAAAAGCAGCCCGGAAACACGACTGAATCGACTCGATCTGGCTCGCTGGTTGGTGACTCCTGAAAACCCGTTGCCAGCACGAGTGACGGTCAACCGATTCTGGCAACAAGTGTTCGGCACAGGGATTGTCAAAACGAGTTTTGACTTCGGAATGCAGGGAGAAGTCCCCAGCCACCCGGAACTGCTCGACTGGCTGTCCGCCGAATTCCGTGAATCCGGCTGGAATACGAAACAGTTGATGAAGCTGCTGCTCACCTCTGACGCGTTCCGGCGACACAGTCGGCTGCTGCCGGAAGCACGAGTTGCCGATCCCGAAAACCGCCTCTATGCCCGTGGCCCACGGATTCGCCTGGACGCAGAACAGGTGCGAGACAACGCCTTGTTTACCAGCGGCCTGATTGATCTAACGATGGGGGGCCGGGGAGTGAAACCATACCAGCCCGCAAACATCTGGGAGCCTGTCGGATACTCCGACAGCAATACCCGGTTCTACATGCAGGATCACGGATCTTCGCTCTATCGACGCAGTTTGTACGTGTTTTTGAAACGGACAGCCCCGCCGCCATTCATGTCGAACTTTGACGCCCCCAACCGCGAACAGGTCTGCACGGTCCGTGAGAGAAGCAACACGCCGCTTCAGGCTTTGCAGCTCATGAACGACGTTCAGCACTTTGAAGCCGCCCGGGCACTCGCCGAGCGGGTGTTCGTCGAAGGGGGTGAATCGACTGAAAGTCGGCTGAGATACCTCTACAAGACCGTCCTTTCGCGCCAGCCAGCACCAGAAGAGCTGACGCTCCTTGTCGCCTCGCTCAATCGACAGACGGAACTCTTCGCCAGTAATCCGGAATCGGCCCATCAGGCAATTCACGTCGGCGAATCGAAGCCACGAGGAGTTGCATCTGACGTTGAAACAGCAGCCTGGACAATGCTCGCCAACCTTGTTCTGAACACTGACGAGGCCTTAAACCGAAACTGAAAATTCCCGTGGGAGTCCCGCTTCCCGGTGTTCGCGGGCGAAATTGTGATCGCATTTCCAGAGATGGGCCGCGGCGTGACAAGGAAAAGAGACGTTCCGATTTTTTGAACTGTCTTGCACCTTGCGATGGAACCACGAGTAATCCGAGCTCGCCGACCACAGTCGAAGTTCTTGCAGAGGGAAATAGAGAAATGAACATACTTCATGATCAACTGCTGGCCATGACCCGGCGCCAGTTCTTCGGTTCGACTGGACTTCGCATGGGGGGGATCGCCCTGGGAATGTCAGCAGCCTCCTCTGCGCTTGCGGCGGACTCCGTTGCTGCCACCCGGATGCATCCGGCATTACCCGGACTTCCAAACTTCACCCCCCGGGCGGAAAACGTCATCTATCTGCACATGAACGGTGGACCTGCGCAGATGGATTTGTGGGACTATAAGCCGAACCTGGCCGAATATTTCGATAAAGACCTGCCAGAATCCGTTCGGAAGGGACAGCGAATCACCACCATGACGAGCGGACAAAGTCGTTTGCCCGTCGCTCCCTCCATGTTCAAATTTCACCAGCATGGTCAATGCGGGACCTGGGTCAGCGAGTTGCTCCCCCATACTGCCGAATGCGTTGATGACATCGCCGTCGTGAAGACAGTGCACACCAATGCCATTAACCATGACCCCGCATGTACCTTCGTGATGACCGGTAACGAAGTCCCTGGCAGACCCAGTTTGGGCTCGTGGCTCGCTTACGGACTGGGAAGCGAAAGTAACGATCTGCCCAGCTTTGTCGTATTGACACCTTCATGGTCTTCGAGTGCGGCGGCTCAGGCGTTGTTCACTCGCATGTGGTCCAGCGGGTTCCTCTCCAGCAAATATACGGGCGTTGCGCTGCGTCACATTGGCGACCCTGTTCTTTACGTCCAGAATCCCGCTGGAGTGAGTGCCGGGAACCGGCGAGCCATGCTCGATGCACTCGGCGAACTGAATCAACGAACACTCGAGCAACTGGGCGACCCCGAAACGCTGACGCGAATGGCTCAGTACGAAATGGCCTTTCGGATGCAGACCAGCGTTCCTGAGCTGACGGACCTCGCACAAGAGTCCAAGGCCACGCTGGACATGTATGGCCCCGAAGTCACAAAACCAGGGTCATTCGCAGCCAGTGCGCTGCTCTCGAGGCGACTGATCGAACGGGGAGTGCGAGTCGTTCAGATCCTGCACCGGGGATGGGACCAGCACGGCAACCTGCCGCGTGACCTGCGGGCCCAATGCCAGGATACCGATCAGCCAATTGCAGCACTGCTGAAAGACCTGAAGCAGCGCGGAATGCTCGATAAAACGCTCGTGGTCTGGGGTGGCGAGTTCGGGAGAACCGTCTACTCACAAGGGCGACTGACCAGCGACGACTACGGTCGCGACCATCATCCGCGAAACTTCTGCATGTGGATGGCGGGAGGGGGTATCAAGGGTGGTCAGGTCTACGGTGAGACCGATGACTTCAGCTACAACGTCGTTTCAAACCCGGTCCACGTTAATGATCTCAACGCCACGATGCTGCATTGTCTGGGCATCGACCACGAACGTTTCTCGGTAAAATTCCAGGGTCTTGATCAGCGACTCACCGGCGTCGAGGGTGCCAAGATCATTCCGGAACTGCTGGCGTAGATCGTTTCAGCTCGTCCACCGACGCTCGACATTGTCCTGTATCGAGCATCGGTCGTCGACGACGAAGTGGGTCTGACCCGTCGCCGTTTCGCTGCGGATTCCAACCCGTGAATGCGTCGCGGTTGTCGGTGATTAGATTAGGTCGCTTACTGAATCCCGAGAAGTTCGAGGCATCACTCATTAGCTCCAGGCCCTGCGTCAGGCGTTTTCACTGGTCGTCAGTGGAGGAAGTTCAATTGCATCGTCCATTCGGAATCCTTGAATCAAACACCTGTCGCCTCTGCAGGTTTCTGCTGTTCATCGTTGTGCTGGGAAGTACCTCAGAGCTGGGCCGCACAGAAGAAGCACCGACCGCTTCCACGGTCCAGAGCGTCATCGCGACACCGCTGACCCCCGGCGACCACTCACGTTATCTC
This sequence comes from Schlesneria sp. DSM 10557, assembly GCF_041860085.1. Classification (NCBI taxonomy): domain Bacteria; kingdom Pseudomonadati; phylum Planctomycetota; class Planctomycetia; order Planctomycetales; family Planctomycetaceae; genus Schlesneria; species Schlesneria sp. DSM 10557. The sequence continues at coordinate 6,044,085 of NZ_CP124747.1, read as the reverse complement.
AATTCCGGTGCCGAGAAGCGATCCTACATCCTGCACGTTCCTCCGGGCTATGACCCTAAAAAACCAACGCCGGTCGTCCTGGCCCTGCATGGTGCCGCCATGAATGGTTCCATGATGGTCTGGTTCACAAATCTGAATAAAACCGCCGACGCAAAAGGATTCATCGCCGTCTATCCCAGCGGTACGGGTCCCGGTCCCCTGAGGACGTGGAACGCTGGCGGCCTGATTAGCCGACTGAAGGGAAAGAAAACGGACGATGTCGCGTTTATTGGACATCTGCTGGACGAACTCGAATCAATCGCGAACGTCGATCGAAATCGGATCTATGCCTGTGGGATGAGTAACGGTGGAATGATGTCCTATCGGCTGGCTTCAGAAATGTCCGACCGAATCGCCGCCATTGCGGCCGTCTCGGGAACGATGGCGATGGATCTCCCTGAACCACCTCGAGCTGTCCCTGTACTGCACTTTCACGGTACGAGTGACGGGATCGTCCCCTATGGTTCCCCCATCAATCTAACGCCACCTGTATTCCAACTGCTTGGTGCTGAAGACACGGTCGCATATTGGGCTAAACGCAATGGATGCGAAGAAGAATGTCAGGTCGACATGCTTTCCAGAGAAGGAGACAAGCGAACGGTCACCCGTCGTACTTACCCGCAGAAGGCGACAGCAGCGGACGTGGTCCTGGTTGTCATCGACGGCGGTGGGCATACCTGGCCCGGTCGTCAGGTACCCATTGCGTTCCTGGGCCGCTGTGCGCGCAACATTTCTGCGAACGAATTGATCTGGGAATTCTTTGAAAAGCACCCTCTCAAACAAAACGTGCCCCGGTGAATCCAGGCGCGATCAATGCCGACTTGCAGAGAATCCCGTTGGACACGGTCACACTATCGTTTGCGCTGCGCGTCTGAACGGAGCTGTTGTGACGTTGTCGATAGCAAAGTCAGCCAATCTCCCGTACGTTTCACCCCAGCCAGAGTGTATTGGCTTGCGAACAGCCTATGATTGACGACCGCTGAGGTTTCGTTCATCGCTGCGTCCCGGAGATCGGATGTCCAGAATTTTCTACAGTATGGCCGGCGAAGGGCGTGGGCATGCCGTGCGGGTGATGACGCTGGTGGAGCATCTGAAAAGTGAACATGAAATCGTCTTGTTCGCTTCGGGGGATGCGTATGAATTTCTGTCGAAATCGTACGGGGAACGACAATCTGAGAATGTCCGGTTGCAGAAGATCCCAGGCCTGAACTTTCGTTATACGGGTGGCAAACTGGATCTGTTTAAGTCCACTGCGGCAGCGATGAAATTTGGCTGGCGGGTCCTGCCGCAACTTGTCGATACGCTTCGAAAGCAGATCGAACTCGAAAAGCCAGACCTGGCCATCTCCGACTTTGAACCCGCGCTTCCCCGGGCAAGTCGACTGACGGGGCTCCCCTGGATGAGTATCGATCACCAGCATGTGCTGCTTGCCTACGATCTCAGCAGTTTACCACTCCTGCTGCGACGCTACGCGTGGTGGATGAGCTGGGCGGTTCGCTGGTACTACGGTTGGGGGCCCTACACTCCGGTCGCCTCATCGTTCTACACACCTCCCTTGAAGAAGGGCTTTGAACACGTCGTGCAAATCGGCCCCATGTTAAGGCCGGATGTCGTGGCAACGATCCCTACAACGAATCGATTCCTGCTGTCCTATCTCCGCACCAATACTCCCCCAGCCGTGATCGAGATTCTGGCCCAATCGGGGTGGCCTGTACGCGTCTATGGCCTGGGGGAACGCCCCGCCATGGGGCAAGTCACTTTTCACGCAATCGACGAACATCGTTTCGTCGCCGATCTTGCTTCCTGCACGGCGCTCGTCAGCGCTGCGGGAAATCAGTTGCTGGGTGAGGCCCTGTTTTACGGAAAGCCTGTCTTTGCGATCCCGGAAGAAATGCATCACGAGCAGCAGATCAATGCTCACTTTCTGCGACAGATGGGGGCAGGAGACTGGATGACCGTCGAATCGTTCACAGCGCGCCGCTTCCTTGAGTTTCTGGGTCGAGTCGACGACTACAGAACAAGTCTCCTTCCGCTGAAAGGGACGATCAACGGCACCCCCCAGGCGCTGGCAGCTATTAAGAGCGCGCTTCAGCGAAACGCTTCCAACTGAGGGTGCGCATGACGGACACAGGCTGCAGTCTCTCGCACCGACGCCCGCTCAAATTCCAAAGCCTCCACGACCGATCAGGTCTTCGGAGCCATCAGACTGATGCGAAGATTCTTGTCGTAGTGGGCCGTTGCGATCTGAAGTCCATCGGGATGCAGGCTGAGGTCACGAGCGACATTGCCAAGGTTGAGCGTATGAAACTCATCCTTCTGGTCGTATTTCCAGAAGAACAGGTGACCGCCCCCCTGCCCACCCGTCGCTCCGATCAGGAACCCTTCCGGCTTACAGGTCAGTCCCCATGCCGTTCCCTGCACACCACCTTTACTGAGATGGGTTACTGCATCCTTTCCCTGTTCCCAGTCAATCTGCACGATGATGGGATTCCCGACTCCTGCAAACGCATTTGAGACGTTGGTGATTCCCCCGGCGAACAGCCGCTTTCCGTCTGCATGGAATTCAAGGCAGAAAGGACCGCCGTAATACGCCATGAAGCCCGGGTCGTATTTCGAGAGACTCGCAATTTCGAAAGTGCGTACCTGTTTTCCCGTCTCCACTTCCCAATGCACGAACTTCGCGGTTAAATCCCCCGAAACAAGTTGCTTACCGTCCGGATGAAATGCCACGCCGTAGACGTGTCGTTCATGCCCGAGTAACTCACGTACCAGTCCCCCGTCTGCGAGTGACCATAATTTGACTTTCAGGTCGTTGCCGCAGGACGCCAGAAACTGACCATCGGGACTGACGGCAAAGTCACGAATCCAGCCATCGTGTCCCTGCACGGTCCTCAGTGGAACAGGAGCGTCCGCGGCGGCCGACCACCAGATCAGCTTTCCATCGTGCCCGCCCGTGATCAGGGTCTCTCCGTTCGCCGAGAACGCCAAACTGCGCACCCAACTTTCGTGCCCGATGAATTCGACCTTGTTTCCTGTCGCCAGTTCCCAGCGGACGACCTTGGAATCTTCGGCTCCCGCAAAGACAAATCTTCCTGTCGGATCGATACGACACGAGATGAGGGGACTGGTGTGCGCCAGCGTCTTGGCAATATGGGTCTGCATGGGGTCAGCGGACATAATGAGCTTTTCTACTGAATGGGGGGACGATCATCACAGCTCAAGTTGACTCGTCAAAGTAAGCAGGTAATCAAGCAAGCTGAGGCGAGGACAATTCAGGCGGGTAGGACAGTCGGAAAGATCAGTTATTCAGGGAAGCGGTCAGCAGGTCAAATCGCAATCAGTCTCCGCTGAGTGGCGGGACCACCCTTCAATGTTAGCGGGACCGAAGTCTATAACGAAGTCTCAAAGGCAACCCGTTTCGAATTCGATCGTGCCAGATCAGGCAAGCAATTCGGTGATGACTCGACTGGTTTCGGGAACCAGGGGAATCGGACGGCCAGTCCGGTCCGGCAGAAAAATGTGCGGTTCAATTCCCAGCAGATGATACATGGTCGCCAGCACGTCTTTCGGTCCGACCGGGTTTGAAACAACTTCGCCTGCGTGCTTATCAGTGGCCCCCACGACGCGTCCGCGCGCGATTCCGCCCCCGGCAAACAGTGCAGAGTAGGCTTGCGACCAGTGATCACGCCCGCCTCCTTCGACCCCCGCAATCTTGGGCGTGCGACCATGCTCGCTGATACAGACGACCAGCGTGTCGTCCAATTGCCCACGTCGGTCCAGATCCAGGACCAGGCCAGAGAATGCCTTGTCGAGGCCCGGCAGCAGCTGGTCGACCATGCGGGGGAAGTGGTTCCAGTGCGTATCCCACGCATCCCCGGCCAGACCGTATTCGTCCCAGAACACACTGACCAGCCGGGTCCCGGCGTCGAGCATCCGGCGAGCGGCAAGGCATGATTGTCCGAAGAGCGTCATGCCGTAGAGTTCGCGAGTCTCCTGCGATTCCTGTCGGACATCGAGTGCCGACACAACTGCGGGGGACTGAATGAGTGAGTGCGCCATCTGCTGGAATGTTGACAGCGATCGACCACCCAGGGACTGATCGAGATCTCGGCGGGCCACGTCGATCTGCTGAAGCAGCGACCGACGACGATCGAGTCGATCCAGTGTCAGTTCGGCAGGAAGTGAAGTCGACGCCATCCGGAAATAAGCATCGGATGTACAACCAACGTAGGGATCAAAGATTTCTTCCCGCCGGGCACCCAGGGTCTTGTAGACAGAACGGTCTGCCCGTCCTTCAAACTCGGTCCAGACCGGATTGTAGGCGGATCCCAGATACGCGGCATACGGCCCGGCGCGATGGACCTCTCCTGTCCGCTGCGAACTGAACGGGAACGGCAGGGCCACATTCTGAGGAAACGGCGACATCCCACCACGGCGCTGCCGGTCGATGTACTCCACCGCACTGCCGAAATAGGGATGATGTTTCGGATCGTTCGGACTAAGTTCCATGTTCACGTCGATCACAGGCGTCCCTGTCATCGCATGGGCCACGCCGTGAATCGGATATTCATGGTGAATCGATCTCAATACCCCGACACGATCCATCATCCGGGCCATGTTCGGCATGTGCTCACAGACATCAAGGCCCGGCACGACCGACGGAATCGGCTTCATCGTTCCCCGGATCTCGACCGGCGCTTCCGGCTTCATGTCCACGGTTTCCATCTGGCTGGGTGAGCCGTACAGAAACAGGATGATGCAGCGTTTGGCCTGTCCGAACCCATCAGGCATTTTCGTCGCAGAGGTGCTCGTGGCTTCGGCCGCGCGGGCTGCGTCGGCTTGCAGCAGGTGAGGAAGCGACAAACCGAACAGGCTCGTTCCACCCGCCTCCAGAAGTTCCCGCCGGGTTAACCCATTACAAAGCTGTCTAGGGGAACTGAGTAGTCGCAGCATACCGGCATCCTCGTAAGGTGGACGAATCAACATCATTTTATGCTCTCGACATTTACCACCGCAAGTCGTAGCTCCTTCGGCTGTCAATTTGGAGGTATCTGGAAGTTGTGGGTAACCGCAGGAATTTGCGAAGAAACGTGAGTCCCGGACGGGTCGACCCTCCGAACGAGCGTCCAGGTGACCTCCGTCAGGGACCTCCGCTGGAAGTGAGCATCGCATCGGATGTAGCATTCCCGTAGAGAAAAACTTCAAAAGGGAACTTTGTGTCGGCCGACTTCTTTCAACAATTGATTCGCAACCTTGATCTCGAAGCCGACGCCGTGAAGGCCGAGACGCTGCGGCTTTCACGCAAGGCATCAGGGGATCAGGCCGAGCGGACCGGTACGACAATCGTCGATCTCGCCATTCGCGACGAGACGGCCGGGTTTGGAGGGCGCGTCATCCTCACACTCGGCAAGCGTGACCGCAGGCAGCAGCTCCCCTGGTCTCGACTTCACTCGGGAACACCGATCCTGCTATCGGAGGAACAGGGACGTGAACAGGAGGGCTGGAGAGGAGTCGTCACTGATCGCAACCGCGAAACGATCACGGTGGTGCTCAGCGATTCCCCCGAGACGACGGCCGATCGTCCGACGTTTCGGATCGATCTTTCGTCAGACGAAATCGCTCGACAGCGTCAACGAAACGCTCTTAAGCGAGTTGCTGAAATCGACCGAGGTCGCCTGGCGGCGCTCAAAAGCCGCTTGCTGGGCGAAGACGCACCGGAGTTCAACCCCGGCCGCGAGTGGATCCCCCTGTCCCCCTTGGACGCATCGCAGCACGCTGCCGTTAGTCACGCACTGTCCGCCGAGCATGTGGCCATCATCCATGGTCCACCCGGAACAGGTAAGACCACCACAGTCGTCGAACTGATCCGGCAGTCCGTCCGGCGGGGTGAACGGGTGCTGGCCTGTGCCGCCAGTAATCTGGCAGTAGACAATCTCTTTGAGCGACTGCTTGCGGCCGGGGAACGAGTGATCCGGATCGGACACCCGGCACGGGTCTTGCCACAGCTCCGCGACCATACATTGGACCTGCTTGTGGAATCCCACCCGGATTTGCGACTCGCCCGGGAATGGACAAAGCAAGCGTGGATCCTGCGACGTCAGGCAGGCAAGTTCACCCGGTCGGCTCCCGAGCCCGGCGCGCGCCGTGAGGCCCGGGATGAGGCCAAACGGCTCCTTCACGATGCCAGACAACTCGAGTCCCGCCTCGTCACCTACCTGCTCGATTCAGCGCAGATCGTTTGCAGTACCCTCACCGGGCTTAACGAGGATTTACTGGAAGACCGGCAATTCGATCTGGTGGTGATCGACGAAGCGGCTCAGGCAACCGAGCCCCCCTGCTGGCTCCCACTCCTCCGCAGCCGGCGTCTCGTCCTGACCGGGGACCACTACCAGTTGCCGCCAACGATTATCTGTCCTGAAGCCAGGCGACAAGGGTTCGGCGTCAGCCTGATGGAGCGGTTGGTGAAGCGTTGGGGAACGTCGATCTCGCGCAGACTGACAACTCAATACCGGATGAACGCGGCAATCATGCAGTTCTCTTCCAACGAGTTCTATGATGGCGAACTGACCGCCGCCGCCTCAGTCAGGGAGCATCGACTCTGCGATCTGCCTAAGGTCGCCGAACTTCCGCTGACCCAAACTTCGATCCAGTTCTACGACACCGCAGGATCCGACTGCGATGAACAAGCTGATCCGGAAGGAAGCAGTATCCAAAATCAGGGCGAAGCCAATTTCGTGATCGGTCAAGTCCAGGAACTGATCGCATCGGGTCTGAATCCGGACGATATCGCTGTGATCACGCCCTATGCCGCTCAGGCGCGACTCATCCGCGAACTGCTCAGCAGCGAAGCCGTCGAAGTTGATACCGTCGATGGTTTCCAGGGACGGGAAAAAGAAGCCGTCGTGATCTCACTGGTCCGCTCGAATTTGAAGGGAGAAATCGGCTTCCTGAACGATACCCGCCGGATGAATGTGGCGTTGACCCGCGCCCGCCGCAAACTGATCGTTTTTGGGGACAGTGCCACGCTCGCCAACCATGAGTTCTACTTACGACTGCTGGAGTATTTCGAACAGCAGAATGCCTACGGCACGGTCTGGGAGATTCCGACTCTGGCAACCTGATCCCGCGGGGGACATCCCCATCGTGTCCGACAGGATTCAGATCTCCGCTGCCGAACCGGCCGATTGAGAGGTCGTCCTCCGGTCATTCCCATTTTCCTGGGCTGCCACCGGAATGACACGTCTTTTCCCGTAGGCGGAGCCGGGTGGCTGAATGACCCGCAGCACGAGGATCCAGACAATTAGAGCAACAACGGCGGCAAGCAGCGGATGTACGCCCATGACCATTAAGACGATGGCTGACAGCATTCCTAAGCTCTCGGGAGGAATGGCGCTCCCATACGCACGCCGTCTTTCAGGTGACACCTTTGGTAACCATCGCGAACTGGAAGATCTGACGAATACTTCGCGGGCGTTGCCCCAAAGCAGTCGGACTAACGCCACGAACAGCACACCCCAAAAACTGAGAAGCAACCCCGCAATCGCTCCGACCAAGATCACTTCGGCAAGACCGATCTTTGAATTAAATTGGTGAAACGCGATTGAGACTGTCATTCCGGTCAGAAATAAGAACAGCAAGAGCCGCCCGGATATGTGCTGAAAGAGGATTGTCGTGGTGGGGTTATTCCAGGGACTCACTGGGGTCTGTGAAACTGGCAAGCCGGTTTGCTGCGCTGACGGCGTTGCGGGTTCCGCTTCTGCAGAAACCCCTTCTGACACTCCCCTGGGTTTGGCTACTACGGTCGGCTGCTGTACATGGGCCAGCCAGTTCTCCAGTTCTTCCGCAACGGCCTTGGCAGATTGAAACCGCTCGTCCGGTTTCTTTGCCAAGAGCTTCATTGTGATATTGCACAACCAATCAGGAATATCGGGGTTGAGCTCCTGGATCTGCCGAGGGGGATCATGGCAGACTCGCTTTAATACTCCCATGGCAGTACTCGCACGGAAGGGAGAATGCCCCACACACATCGCGTAAATCACACTTCCCAGACTGAACAGATCGGCCCGGTAATCGACGGCATCTCCATTTGCCTGTTCTGGAGCCATATACTGCGGCGTTCCGGCAATGGCTCCGCTTTGCGTCAGGCTGGCGTCATCGACGGCACGAGCCAGCCCAAAGTCCGTCAATTTGACTCGTTGGATTCCATTTTCCAGCAGGATATTGGATGGCTTAACGTCGCGATGGACTAACCCTTGCGCGTGAGCCGCAGCGAGGCCGGATGCCGTCTGCATTCCGATCCGCAGAATCTCCTTCAGCTCGAGCGCTCCTTCTGCATCAATCTTCTGCTGAAGGGAACGACCTGCGACATACTGCATCACGATTCTGGGTTGCTCGGCGACGTCTTCGATGGCATGGATCGTAATCACATGGTCATGACTGACGGCAGCGATGGCTTGAGCCTCCCGGACAAATCGGCGACGAGCATGCGGATTGTGAGCCAGATAGGGAGCCAGAACTTTGACGGCGACAACGCGATGCAGCGTCGGATCGAATGCCCGCAGCACGATTCCCATTCCCCCTTGACCAACGACTTCCGTGACTTCGTAGTGTCCGAGTCTACCGATCGAATTCGGCACGTCAGAAGGCTGAAGGAAGTCGATCTCCGCACGCCGCCGGGAAGCAGGCTCCGCGATGTCCACGAAATCCTCCCCCTTCATCTGCTGCATGGCATCGGACAGAACCGGTTCAACGGGGAGACCCTCCTGCTCACCCAGTTTCCCCAGTTCTGAGTCCCATGACTCACTCACGACCACCAGCGACGCCAGCGCCTGCTGACATCGGGCGCAGCTCTCGAGATGGGTTTGAATCGCCTGCTGCATCTCCCCGGAAACCGCACCGTCGATCAAGCCCCGCAGGTCGTCCCGGGTGGGACACGCGATCGTGAAGTGTGTCATGATATTGACTTTCCTGAGTTACAGAACGTGTTCGTTGCCAATCCTCACCCGTCGCCCGCCATTGCAGCAAAATGAGCCCACGGCCTGAAAATCGCAGGGCCTTGCACCATTCACGATCGATGCTTGCGCCGTCGACGGCTGAAGCCCGCGATCGCAAAAATTCTTCCCGATGCCAGCGAGGCTACTCCTCTCCAACGAGCTGTTTCACCTGCTCCTTCAACCGGTTCAGGACTCGACCTTTGGCCAGATAGACCGCTGCCAAACTCAGACCCAGTTGCTCCGCCACCATTGGCCCGGGCAACCCATCGACGGCCGTCCGCCAGAACGCTTGCCAGGTCGATGGAGTGAAGTCCTGCTTCACAATTTTGGCCGCGTAATGGAATAGTTGCCGGCTGTAATCGGTGTCCCAATCTCCATCGGCAGATTCGTTCACTCCCGCTTGCGGTTGTTCTTCCAAAAGCCGTTGAGCCACTGAGTCTCCCGTGGCACGCTCACGCACTCCTTCTCTTCTCCAGTGATCAATCAAGCGGTTCTGGACAATCGTGAACAGCCAGCTGCGGAAGGTCCCGTTCCTGGGGTCGTACTCAAGTGAGTTCGCGGCCAATGCAACTTGCCGTAAAACATCCTGAGTTAAGTCCGCAGCATCCGCATCCTGCAAACCTCGCTTTCTGAGAAACCCATAAACGAGCGGTGCATACAGGTCGATGAACCGCTCCCACGCCTCCTGGTCACGGGCGTTTCGAATCCGAAAAAGCAATGTCGGCCGTGTCGGGGGTGTGCTTGTCATATCTGCCTCATTCAGCACGTACGAATCACTCCGCTAAACCTATCGCGAAAATTCGAGAATTGCGTCTCGCAAACAACACACCCGGAAATTCGCCGGGGCATAGCAGCCCCTTTCGCTTGCCCATCACAGGATTGCGTCCCATGATTTCCGGTTATCCATTCTTAATTCGTTCGCTCGATTCGTTCCGATCGCGTCTGGTGGCTGACATTCACCACAGACTGAACTCTTATTTCGCGAGCCGTTGTGACTATGAAAATTTCGCGCATCTTTGCTCACCGGGTCGAACTTCCCCTCGTTGAAGGTTCCTACAAATGGTCTGGAGGAAAGTCCGTATCCGTCTTCGACAGTACGATTGTGGGGGTCGAAACGGATACGGGGCTGATTGGCTACGGGGAAGTCTGTCCGCTGGGTCCGTTTTATCTTCCCGCTTATGCAGAAGGAGTCCGAGCCGGGCTGAAAGAACTGGCACCGCACCTGATCGGACTGGACCCGAGGGAACTCGCTGTCATTAACCACCGGATGGACGCGGCACTCAAGGGGCATCCCTACGTCAAATCCGGCATCGATATCGCCTGCTGGGATCTCCTCGGAAAATCGACATCACTCCCGGTTTGTATGCTGATGGGAGGACGCTTCGGCGACAGCGTGCGGCTTTACCGGGCGATTTCACAGGAATCTCCCGATGCCATGGCGGTCAAGGTCGCGGGGTATCGAGAAGCAGGTTACACGCGATTTCAATTGAAAGTCGGGGGCGATCCCGACACCGATATTGAGCGGATTCGTGCGGTACGTGCGATGTTGCTACCATCAGACCGCCTGGTCGCCGATGCGAATACGGGCTGGACGCAGCACGAAGCCATCCGAGTCGTTCGAGCTGTTCGTGATATCGACGTCTATATCGAACAGCCATGTCTGACCTATGAAGAATGTCTGGCGGTGAGACGACACACAGATCATCCATTCGTCCTCGACGAAAACATTGATCACCTGAGCATGCTGCTGCGAGCCAAGGCGGATCTCGCCATGGACGTCGTGAACCTGAAAATCAGTAAGCTCGGGGGCCTCACCCGGACAAAGCAGGTTCGTGATCTCTGCGTTTCCATGGGGATCGCGATGACGCTGGAAGACAGCTGGGGCGGGGATATCACCACAGCGGCGATCGCGCATCTGGCGCACAGTACACCGGAAGAATTTCGCTTCACCAGCACCGACTTTAACAGCTATGTGACTGTCAGCATTGCCGAGGGAGCCCCCTGTCGAGTTCAGGGAACGATGCAGGCAAGCTGTACCCCAGGACTTGGCATTACACCACGGGCCGATGTCATTGGTCCACGAATTGTGGAGGTTCGATGAGATTCCCATTCACCCCCCAGCCGCCCGTCAAATCTCGTGGCACCATGTTCGGTCTCGCGATCGGAACGATCCTTCTCACGATCACAGTTCCCGTTTTCGCTGACGAGCCATCATCTCAAAAAGCCGAGTTTCCGCGTCCTCAATTGCAGATGATCAATGGCAGTCCCCAGACCATCGATATTTTCTGGCAGAAATCATCCACTGAAAAAGTTCCCAGCGGGACCGTCGAACCCGGCAAGGATTTGATTCTCTCTACGACCTTGGGACATCAGTTTGAAGTCATCGGTCGCGACGACAAGGCGTCGGCTCGCGTGACGAGCGAAGTGACTTACCAGGGGTTCCGCTTCGATCCAGAGGGAAAAAATGGGATTCCGGCTTTCTACGAGCAGTCGGTGAGTGTCGATGGGTTTCCGATCGTAGCCTCCAGTCGAGTCAATCCCTATGCACTGAAAGAAGCCGCTTACCTCGTGAAGATGATGCTTGCCAGACGACCTGACGTGCGTGAGGCAATGATCAAAAGCGGAGCGAGAATGTGCATTATGGCGCGGGACGAGTTTACGACGGACCTGCCAGAATTCGCCCGACTCTCAGGCGAGAAGGTTCCGGACTTTGACGGAATCGCTCCCAAAGACTACTGGGACGCGCGTGCGCGTGGCCTGGGGGGAAGTGAGACCGATCCCTATTGCTCGGTCGCGGAAGAAAACCTGCTGGGTTTTCCGGGTGACCCGTACGAAGCAGAAAACATTCTGATTCATGAGTTTGCCCATAACATTCATTTGCGTGGGATGGTTAATGTCGATCCAACTTTCGACCGCCGACTGAAAGAGACCTACGACGCAGCCATGAATGCTGGCCTCTGGAAGGGGAAGTACGCGTCCGTGAACCACCACGAGTACTTCGCCGAAGGAGTCCAGTCATGGTTTGATAACAACCGCATCAATGACCATGACCACAATCATGCCAACACGCGAGAGCTACTGCTGGAGTACGATCCGGGACTTGCTGCTCTGTGCCGCGAAGTCTTTGGCGAAACCGAACTCAAGTACACCAAACCTGCCACACGTCTGACGGGCCACCTGCAGGGGTACGAACCGCAGCAGGCGCCAAAGTTTGAATGGCCAAAGCGTCTTCTGAACGCTCAAGCTGCCATCCGAGCTCAGGCACTCGCTCGCAATGTTGCGGCCACAGAAACGAACGATAAAACCGTTCGCAATCTCTCAGGATGGGTCGTCCATGTGCATCCTCAGTTGCTCGTAAGCCTGCCTGCAGAAACTACGAAGGCTCTGGAACTGCTTCAGCGGCAACTATTGGAAATTGAGCGTGTCGTCCCGCCGGGTCCTTTGGCGGAACTGAAGAAAGTCCCCCTCTGGTTTTCTCCCGAGTACCCCAACACACCTCCCCTGGCGGAATATCACCCGGCGGCCGATTGGCTGCGAGATCATGGTCGTGACCCCGCGATGGCACAGGGAATCGAATTCACAAATATCGGCATCTTCGAGGCCGAGACCCGACGTATGCCGAACTTCGCCCTGCATGAGCTGGCTCATGCCTATCACCATCGCGTCCTGAAGGACGGGTTCGAGAATTCTGTGATCCGAGAAGCGTTTGAACGGGCCCGTTCCAGTGGTGACTACGACGATGTGGAACGACAGGATGCAGAAGGCCGCAAGAGTCGCGGTCGCGCTTATGCCATGACGAACCCTCAAGAGTTTTTTGCTGAGACGACAGAGGCCTACTTCAGCCGAAACGACTTCTTTCCCTGCAACGCGATCGAACTCAAGCAGCTCGATCCCCGCACCTACGACGTTTTGACCAGCGTATGGAAGGTGGAACGAAAGGACGCAGACACCATGCCAACCGACGCCGACCAGACACTGGCCAGAATCTTTCAGGAATACCTGGAAGCGGATTTTACTTTTAGCCCTTTGCGCGGTTCACGGCTGGGTGACCGCCGATTTGATTCGTTGCTCGACGATGTCTCTGCCGAGACACGTCAGAAACGTTTCGCACTGACACAGGCAACTCTTGATCGTCTGGCCAGAGAAATCTCCTACTCATCGCTATCGCGCGAGGGGCAGGTCGATTTTGAGATCCTGCGCGACTCATTGAAACTCGACCTTTGGCTTGAAGAGGTCGAGCGTCCCTATGAGACAGACCCTAGGATCTATACGGGACTGGCGACCGATTGCGTTTATAGCTTGCTCACCCAATCGACCCAGTCGAAAGAGTCTGCGATTACTCACGCACTGAATCGCATGCAGGCGATTCCCAGGATCCTGGTCGCAGCACGCTCCAATCTGAAGAACACGCCCCGAATCGTAACCGAAACGGCAATCCTTCAGAACAAGGGTGCTATCGCGTTCTTCCAACAGGATCTGCTCGAGATCATCGGAAACTCGCCACAGCGGGAGGCGGTGCAGAGTGCGGCAGCAACTGTCGTCGAAGAGTTGAAGCGCCACCAGAAATTCCTCGAGGACGAACTGCTTCCTCGCGCGAACGGTGAGTGGCGGCTGGGGAGAGAGAAATTTGCAAAGAAACTCGAAATGGTGCTGGATGCGGGCGTCACCGCAGATGACGTTCTCGCTGAAGCAGAGGCCAACTTGAAGTTGGTTCGCAGCGATCTGCTGCTCATCGCGAAAATGCTCTGGGGACGCTATTTCCCCCGTCATCCATTCCCTCCCGATGATGAAGCGGGGCGGCAGTCCGCCATTCAGCAGGTCCTTCAGGAAATCGGTCGAGACCACAGCTCAGCAGAGGAACTGGCAAACGATGCTCGTGCCACCGTCCTAACCATCAAGCAGTTCATCAAAGACCGCAATCTTCTGCGACTGCCCGATCCTGACCGGTGCGAAATCATCGAGATGCCCGAATTCCAGCGGGGAAACAGCGTCGCCTTTCTGGAACCCGCCCCCCCGCTCGATCCCCATACGGCCAGCATCTATGCCATCAGCCCTCCTCCGGCAGACTGGGACCGCTCACGCGTCGCCAGTTTTCTGGGTGAGTACAATCGCCAGATGCTCAAGATACTGACAATCCATGAGGCCTATCCGGGCCACTATGTCCAGTTGGAATACGCCAACCTAAATCCGTCTCTCATACGTAAAGTTCTGGGATCCGGCGTCTACGCCGAAGGATGGGCGAACTACTGCGAGCAAATGATGCTCGATCAGGGTTATGGTGAGGGGGACCCGGCCCTGCGAATGATGCAGCTCAAGTTCCGACTTCGCAGCGTCGCAAATGCCATCCTTGATCACAAAATGCACTGCACTGAAATGTCGGATGATGAGGCCCTGCGGTTCCTGACCGAAGACGCCTTTCAGGCCGAAGGGGAAGCTCGACTGAAGGTCGTTCGCGCCAAACAGTCATCGTGTCAGCTTTCGACCTATTTCGTCGGTTGTTCTGCTTTCCTCCGACTCCGCCAGCAGATCCAGCGATCGATGGGGACCGAATTCGACCTCGGACGCTTTCACGAAGCCGTCATCAACGAAGCCTCTGTGCCCGTCAAATTCCTGCCGGAACTCGTAGGACGCAGCCTGAAGCGGACTGAAGATAACGCTTCCAGGAAACAGTGAGAAAAAGAGTTGGTGGCACAGGCTCCGTGGCAATCCTCGATTCGCACTACACAACTCCGCATCGACTGTGATGCCAGCAATATGGGACAGGAGCCAGTTCCATCTTCAGTCCACAGGCTGTTAGTGATCCTCATCGCGAGCCAGACGTTCGCGGGCGATGAGGATCGAGTCGTGCAGTTTCTTTTCGAGCAATTCTCGAGGAGGAAGCTCGGTTAAATATTGTGCGACGCGGATCCCACTTTCATTCAGCCGTAAGAGTTCGACGTGCTCTTGTGACTTGTCAGCGCACAGGATCAGGCCCAGAGGAGGTTCTTCTCCCGGATGGGTGTCATGCTGCTGGAGCCAGCGTAGGTACAATTCCATCTGCCCCTTGTCAGCCGCCTGAAACTTCCCCAGCTTCAGGTCAATTGCCACCAGGCACCGCAGCCGACGATGGTAGAACAAGAGATCCAGGTAGTAATCTTCGTTGTCGACCGTAATTCGTTTCTGTCGGGCTACGAATGCGAAATCGGTCCCCATCTCCAGGATAAAAGATTCCAGCTCTCGCAAGATCGCATCTTCGACATCCTTTTCGATGTGCGGCCCCGTGAGACCCAGAAAATCAAGAAAGTAAGGGTCCCGGAAGACCAGATCGGGTGTCATGCGGTCTTCGTCCCGCAGAGCAGCGATGTCTCGGGCGATCAGTTCGTCCGGCTTTTTGCTGACAGCAGTCCGCTCATAGAGCAAATGGCCGATTTTGTGCCGCAGTGTTCGGACGCTCCACCGCTCCACACGGCACACTTCGGCGTAGAAATCTCGCTTGAGCGGGTCTTCCAGCGGGATGAGTTCGACAAAATGACTCCAGCTCAATTGTTGCGACAGCGCCGCAACAATTTGTTCGTCGCCAAACTTCTCAGCAAAAGACATCATTCTTGAAAGGCTGTATCGAGAGAACCCATTCCCAAATTCAGCCGTCAGATGTATCGCCAGGTCCTGTACCACTTCCTTGCCGTATTCGGCACGTTCGTTTTTCAGGACCTCTTCACGAATCCGTTTTCCGATTCGCCAGTACATGATGACCAGCGTCGAATTGACCGCTCGCGCTGTCTGTTCTCTCGCGGCTTCGATCACTTGTCGAAGGTCGCCCAATAACGAAGGCCGTATCGCTGGTCCGGTCTTCGCTTCAGCCAGGGCATTCCTCGGGGAAGTCTTCTTTGCCATGTTTGAAGGCCTTACCTGCAATCACCGGAAACCGTCAGTGATCAATTCACGGGGACAGTCAACCTTGCGACCGTGATGCCAGTGAGGCCTGAATCAGCCTCACGAAGAAATTTCACCGGCAATTTTAAGGAAGTTTTTGAGCAGATCGATGCCCCCTTCGGTCAGAAAACTTTCCGGATGGAACTGGACTCCGTGGATGGGATGGACTCGGTGCCGCAAGCCCATGATTTCTCGCGGATGTCCCGGGAAGTCGGCCCAGGCCGTGACTTCGAGCTCAGGGCTCAACGTCGCTTCGGGAACATGAAGGCTGTGGTAGCGGGTTGCAGTGAAGGGATTGGGCAATCCTTCGAAGACACCTGTTCCAAGGTGATGGATCGGCGAGACCTTTCCATGCATCAGCCGTTCAGCACGCACGACCGGCGAATGAAAGACTTCGGCCATGGACTGGTGCCCGAGACACACACCCAGCGTCGGGATATGGGGGCCCAGTTGCCGGATCAGTTCCATCGAGATCCCGGCTTCGTGCGGAGTACAGGGGCCGGGCGAAACCACAATTCCGCTGGGCTTTAACGCGGCAATTTCATCGATTGTGATTTCATCGTTTCGTGCGACTCGTACATCCACTCGTGAGTCGATCTCGCCAAACCGCTGCACGAGGTTGTAAGTAAACGAATCGTAGTTATCGAGGATGAACAGCATGTCTTCATTATCGCTGGGGGGTCAAGGCTGACTGCACAACAGGGCAACATTGTCAGGGCAGTTTCCACTGGAGAGAGTGGGAAGTAAACTGACGCTCCGAGATTTTCCTTCATCGCCAACCGCGAATGACTTACAGCGTTGTTTTGCGGGATTCGATTCTGGACAATCCGGGCCTGATTCAAAGCTCTCAAAACCGTGGAAAAGAAGCTGATGTCGACCACCTTAAATCGCAGAGAATTTCTCGGAACGACGGCCACAATCGCTGCGACCACATCGCTGCTGGCACCCGCGGTGGCATCGGCTGCTCCGGAAAATACTCAGCCTTTTCGCATTTGCCTGAATACCAGCACGATTCGCGACTGCCCTTACAAAGGGAACAAGCTCGACATTCTCGGTGCCATCGAAGTTTCGTCGAAAGCAGGATATGCCGGAATTGAGCCGTGGATTGGCGAAATTGACAACTATGTCAAATCAGGTGGTACCCTGTCTGATCTGCGAAAGCGAATCGCCGATGCGGGACTTCAGGTGGAAAGTGCGATTGGGTTTGCGGCATTTCTCGCGGAAGACGAAGCTGAGCGAAAACGTGGCCTGGAAGAAGCCAGGCGATGTATGGGACTTGTCCGGGAAATCGGTGGAGAACGTCTGGCCGCTCCTCCCGTCGGCGTGACCGATAAAACGGGGCTTGATCCATATCAACTCGCAGACCGATACCGGGCGCTCTGCGAACTGGGGCAAGCAGAAGGAGTCCTGCCTCAACTGGAACTCTGGGGCTTTTCCAAGACGTTGGCGCGACTGGGAGAAGTCGCCTTCATCGGCGTTGAAGCAGCTCATCCCAGTGCCTGTTTCCTCCTCGACGTCTACCACATTTTCAAGGGAGGCTCGAGCTTCGAGGGGCTGGCCATGTTCGCCGGATCCCGGATGCACAATTTCCACGTCAATGATTACCCGGCAACGCCCGCCCGCGACAGCATCAACGACGCCCATCGCGTCTATCCGGGTGACGGAATTGCGCCGCTCGGCATGATCTTTCGAACTTTGCGAGATGCAGGCTATCGCGGCGCCGTTTCGCTTGAACTCTTCAATCGAGACTACTGGAAGCAGGATGCTCTCGAGGTCGCGCGGACGGGGTTCAACAAAACAAAATCCGCGATTGAACAAGCGTTCGCCAACTCTTAACTCCCGATGCCGGGCAATACTTGCAGAGGATCGTCTTGCTGTGAATCGACATCGGGTAGCGAACGTTTCGGATATTCCACAGGGAGAAGGACGCGAGTTTGTGGTGGCTGGCCGGATCGTGGCCATTTTTCACGTCGAGGGACGCTTTCACGCCCTGGACGGGATCTGTCCGCATGCCGGAGGACCGCTCGCGCGCGGCGCTCTTTCCGGAACGACAGTCACCTGCCCCTGGCACGGCTGGCAGTTTGATGTGACATCAGGCCGACACTGTTTGAACGCGCAATTGAAGCATCCCTGCTTTGAAGTCATCGTCGAGGGTTCCGAACTCTACGTCGAGTTGCCTGAAGCCTAGCGACTTGTGACAACAAAATTCCGCCTTGCGCCACTGCATCAGAGTCTCTCGAAAATGGAGCGGCTGCTCATTTTTCGAGGTGAGACAGGCTGCTGAGTGCCCCGGGGCGATCGTTCTGTGACAGACTGACGTTTATTTATGACAAATCGATACTTGCCCTCCTCCCGTTCCCAGCGAAGAGGCAGGCATCGCAAGTGAGACCACGAACAGGTCGTGCGTCCTTGCGAAGTGCCTCCACATGAATTTCCTGTGATGGAATCTGTCGGTCGCAACGAGTAAAACTTGTGAAAGACTGCAGCGGAACGTTCCCTTCGCCACATTGGCAGGAGATGCACTATGTCTGGATCCGGATCGCAACTCGATCAACTTAAAAAATTCACGGTCGTTGTCGCCGACACCGGGGATTTCGAGTCGATGAAGCAGTATCAGCCACAAGATGCGACCACCAATCCGTCACTGATCCTGGCTGCCGCTTCCAAGCCGGAATATGCCTATCTTGTCGACAAAGCCGTGACAGACCGAAAGGGGTCAGGGTTATCGGGTGCACAACAGGTCGAAGACGTGATCGATCATGTCCTGGTCAATTTCGGGATCGAAATCCTGAAGATCGTACCCGGACGAGTCTCAACAGAAACCGACGCGCGACTGTCATTCGACACAATGGGAACACTCGCCAAGGCCCGGCAGTTAATTGACATCTATGAGAAAAATGGGATTTCCCGAGATCGAATCCTGATCAAAATTGCATCCACGTGGGAGGGAATTCGGGCTGCCGAAATCCTCGAACGCGAAGGAATCCACTGCAACCTGACGCTGCTCTTTTCGTTCCCGCAAGCAGTCGCCTGTGCAGAAGCGAAAGTCCGACTGATTTCTCCCTTCGTCGGTCGAATTCTTGACTGGTACAAAGCGGCAACCAAGAAGGAATACGCCCCGGCAGAAGACCCCGGAGTCCGCTCGGTGACGGAGATTTACGAGTACTACAAGAAGTTCGACTACCAGACAGAAATTATGGGAGCCAGCTTCCGCAACAAAGGTGAGATTACCGAGCTCGCCGGTTGTGATCTGTTGACCATCAGCCCCGCACTCCTCGGGGAACTTGCGGCTTCGACGGATCCCCTGCCCCGTAAACTGGACGCCAGCGCGGCGAAGTCATCGAAGTGGGAGAAGCAGACACTGGATGAAAAGAGCTTCCGCTTCCTGTTGAATGAAGACGCCATGGCGACCGAGAAAACTGCAGAAGGGATTCGGAAGTTCTCGGCGGATATTCTTAAGCTCGAGCAACTCATCGCCGGAAAACTTCACTGATCCGTCAGCTTTGTCCTGCCGCGCGCAATTCGTTACATTGCCGCACTGTCGGGTTCCTCAACGCAAGGCAACCCCGGCCACCAGTGGTTTATTTTCATGCCCATAAATTCCTCAAAGCGTCGTGAGCGTCAGATTCTGGCCGCAGAAGGCTATCTGGCGCTCAACATGCCTGACCACGCACTACGCGAGTTGGGACACATCGAAGATGTCGGCGATGAGCGATACAATGTCAGCATGCTGCATGGCGAAGCCTTGTTGATGAAAGGAGAGATGCAACCGGCGCTTGACGACTTCCGCGAAGCTCACAAGGAAAAACCGACTGAGCTGAACGCGCTGATGCGGATGGCCTGGTGCTACAAAAGAGTGGACCAGCTCCCCAGGGCGATTGACGCCATGAAGCTGGCCTATCAGTTCCACAAGGATGTTCCCGTCGTCCTGTACAATCTCGCTTGCTATTACTCGCTCGAGGGAGAAAAGTTCGAGGCCCTCTCTTGGCTCGGGAGGGCGTTCCGAATGGATCGTGAACTGCTCAAACTTGTCCCCCGGGAAACAGATTTCGACCCCCTGCGAAACGATCTCGATTTTCAACACTTAATGGCATTAACGAGCAGTCAGAAGTAAAAGCATCATGAAGGTTTACGGAATCATCCCTGCCCGCTTGCACTCGACTCGCCTGCCAAGAAAGTTACTGCTGGCCGAAACGGGGCGTCCCCTGATCCAATACACGTGGAATTCGGCCTCGCAGGCTCGCAGTCTCAGCCAATTGATCGTCGCCGCAGACGATGACGAAATTGCTCGGACCGTCGCCAATTTCGGTGGACGGTCGGAAATGACCGGCGAACACCCGAGCGGTACCGACCGCATCGCTGAAGTCGCCCGCAGAAGCTGCCCCGACGGTGACATCTTCGTTAACATCCAGGGGGACGAACCCGAGATCGATCCTGCGAACATCGACGCCGTCGTCCAGGCACTGATCGATTGCCCTGATGCCGATATGGCGACCCTGGGGACACCCATGCGGTCCCTTGAACAGGTTCAGGCAACTTCCTGCGTCAAAGTTGTTACGGGTGCCGACGGCCGGGCTCTGTATTTCAGTCGCGCCCCGATCCCGTTTTGTCGGGATCGCGAAGCCGCAGAAGTCCTGGAAGCCGAGCATCCTTGGACCTTACACATTGGTATCTACGCATACCGGCGCGAATTTTTGCTCAGGGTGACGCAATTGGCTCCATCAAGACTGGAGCAACTTGAGAAACTTGAGCAATTACGAGCGCTGGAAGCGGGTGCCCGGATCCAAGTCGCAATTGTTGAGCATCACTCAGTTGGCATCGACACACCTGAGGACTATGCTCGATTCGTCCAGAGGATGAAAGCAGCGGAATGAAGCCGGTTCTCATCGCACTCATCATTCCCCCTTTATCCATCCTTCGTTCCCCCGCCTGACCTTCCTTCAAAGTTTCATAATGACCAAGCATATTTTTGTCACTGGCGGCGTGGTAAGCTCGCTCGGTAAAGGCCTCACTTCTGCTTCAATCGGGACTATCCTCGAACGACGCGGACTCAAAGTTCGTATGCAGAAACTCGACCCGTACATCAATGTTGATCCGGGGACGATGAGCCCCTTTCAGCATGGCGAAGTCTACGTCCTGGATGACGGCTCAGAAACAGACCTCGACTTGGGACACTACGAGCGATTCACCAACAGCCCCCTGACGCGCGAGTCCAACTACACGTCCGGACGGATCTATTCCAAAGTGATCCAGAAAGAGCGTGAAGGGAAGTATCTGGGCAAGACAGTCCAGGTGGTTCCGCATATCACCGACGAAATCAAGGCCGCTGTCCGCGGTCTCGCCGGTCCTGATGTCGATGTCGTCATCACCGAACTGGGCGGCACCGTAGGCGACATTGAAGGCTTGCCGTTCTTTGAAGCCATTCGACAGCTCCCACTCGATATTGGTCGAGAAAACTGTCTGTTCATTCATTTGACGCTCGTCCCGTATCTGAAAGCGGCAAAAGAGCTCAAAACCAAACCGACCCAGCACAGCGTGCAGCAGCTGCGGCAGATCGGTATTCAACCTGACATCCTGATCGTGCGAACGGAACGCGACCTCGGTCAGGATAACGCCGACAAGATTGCCCTTTTCTGCAATCTGGAGAAACGTGCGGTTATCAATGAACAGGACAAGGAATATTCGATCTACGAAGTCCCTTGCGGGTTGGTCGAATATGGTCTGGATAAGCTGATTCTCGAGAAACTGCACCTTCCCGCAGGTCAGTCCGAAATGGATGACTGGGAAGATCTTGTTCACCGGATCAAGAATCCGCTGCACGACGTCAACATTGCCGTGGTTGGCAAGTACATTGAACATCGCGACGCCTATAAATCGATCTACGAAGCCCTGGATCACGCCGGGTTCTCGCATTCGACCCGCGTCATCGTCAAACGGATTGAAGCCGAGTCACTCGAACAGCAGGAAGCCGCCTCTGTTCTAGCAGGTATCGATGGTCTGCTCGTCCCTGGTGGATTCGGACACCGGGGAATTGAAGGGAAGATCCAGGCGGTGCGCTATGCCCGCGAACAGAACATCCCCTACTTCGGAATCTGTCTGGGGATGCAGGTTGCCGTGATCGAATACGCCCGGCACAAACTCGGTCTCGAAGATGCGGACAGCACCGAGTTCGACACAGCAACGCCTCACCCGGTGATCTGCCTGCTGGAGGACCAGCGGAACATCGAGAAGAAGGGGGCAACGATGCGCCTCGGAGCACAGCCATGCGTGCTCGCTCCTGATTCGTTGATGGCAAAGATCTACGGAACCAACGAGATCTCAGAACGTCATCGCCACCGCTACGAATTCAACCCCGAATATCGTGAACGGTTCATCGCAGGTGGGATGTCTCTCAGCGGAAACAGCCCAAGCGGCACACTTGTGGAAGCCATTGAACTTCCCGACCATCCCTGGTTCGCTGCAGTGCAGTTCCATCCCGAATTCAAATCCAAACCAAACCATCCGCATCCGATGTTTCGCAGTTTCATCGAAGCCGCACTCCTGCGACACCAGTCGCGGAAGTAACCTTCGCCGGAATCAGCTCGTAAAGCATGCGGAGAACTTTCTCAAAATATGAGGCGGTTCCCCGCTTTGTTTACCCCCCGGTCTGCAGGTAGCCAAGGTTGACGCGTCTTCGCGGCTACCTTGGCGGCGTCAGCAGCAAGAGGTTTTCCCAAGTGCGACACCATAGCCCAAGTTCTAAATCACCCACAGGACCACACAACTGGTGCGTCGCTTGAGGCGCGCTGAATCCCCCCCCCCCGATCCTTTTCTCAGAGTCGATTCCGGTTTCCTGCTTGGTGAGCGCAATCCCCCCCGCTCAGATAGATGGAACGAAAAAATGAACCAGATCGATCCCTGGCTATGCGGAAACTTCTGCGACAAATTGTTCCAGTCGCCCCTGAATTGCCTGCAGAATCTCGGTATCTGACGAGGGTCGCTGCACACTGAAGGGGTGGGTCAGATCCGTGCCAATCCACCCGCGTAAATGCAGAAACTGAGCTGCCGAGTGCTTGTATCCCGGCGACGGGTGACGGAAAGCGAAGTGCCCCAGGTACTGCAACTGGTCATTCAGCTCATAGAAGCGACGATCCCCGTTTTCCCAAAACTTGTCACGCATCGCGAACAAATCCGGCGCGAAGGTACTGAGTCCCAGCAGGTAGTCACTTCCGTACATGACCATATCGATGGCGAAGTCGTTCCCCGTGAAGATCACAAAGTCGGGCCGCGACTCGTTTCGTAATTGCAGTCGCTCCCATTCGGGTTCACGACGAAATGAAGAGTGCTTGACCCCGACGCATTGAGGTATCGACATGACCCCTTCGAAAGTCGGCAAATCGTAGATGGCTCCAAACGGTGCCAGACTGGTCGTCAGCTCGAACGCCAGGAAGCGGTCACAGGCGGAAGCCAATTGCGCGTAACTCTCAACGATTCTCTCACTCGACTGACGCGTCAGCCCATAGGATTGAAAAACGATGGGCAGTCCGCCCCGGTCTTCGATGAACTCGATCTGCTGGAGATAGGCATCGCACTTGAACGCATCGCCCTCTCGATCTGCGACGAACGCTCCTGCGACGAAGGGAAGCCCTGCCAGAATGTCGTGCGTCCTGTTCAGCACGTAGTTGCGTGTCGAGTCATCGATCAAATTCACATAGCCCGTGTCCATATTGACGGCGGGAATCAGCCCCGCTTCGACAGTTCGGGAAACGTGCTGATCGAAGGCCAGCCAATCGACTTCACCCGCTTCAGTAAACGGCAGCAGGATAGCCGAGACGCCAGTGATTTTGCGCCGGGGCTGGACCAGGTTCAGGGGATCGACTGACACCATGGGAGCAATCACGAAGAGTGTCGTTAAATTCCGTTTCAAGCGGAGCGCACAAAGAAGACCGGCAGTTCCAGGTAAGATCTACTTTCAGACGTTCCGATGCAGCGACCGTCAGGCCGACTTTCCACGTCGCCAATTGCGCCGGTTCCGACGTACCCTGTCGTCTGTGGATTCGTCTTCAACCTGCGACGCTTCGGGGATGTTGGAGGCTGCGGCGGGTCGACTCTGCTCTGCGATATCCGATGTCAACGTTTCACCTGGCCAGAGCGACTCGGTCTCGTGCTTCAATCGCATCTGATCGATTGTCGGAGCGAGAGTGAACGATACGGCGTCATTGTCGGGGGCAACAGTGGAAATCTCGCTGAGTGCCTGATCCCGTTGAAGTACATTCCGAGCAGGATCGAGGCGATTGACGTCCAGTTCATCCGCACGTTCGACTGAGGCGGCCTTCGTTGCCGTTCGGGTCTGAGCCAGCGCTTCGATTTCGGCTCGGGCCGCCGCCTGACGGCTGGACCAGTCTTGCAGTGTACCGGTCTGAAGCCGCTTTTGCTGGTGTGTTGCCTCTGCCTGCAGGTGACGTGAGGGCGAGCGGTCGCGGAGTGTCTGCGTCCGAACGGATTGTCGCGAGACCAGGGGGCCATACGCCCCCGTCACTGCAGCGTTGCGTTCCTGTTCGGCCAATTGCTTCAGGGCCGATTCGACAGAGACGGTTTCTGGAATCTTGAGTCCCGCAAAAGACATCTGTGGGTGACGTCGTAATCGATCCATTCCCGCTCGCGACGATCGTCCGTCGCTGATCGCGAATCCAACAATCGTCACTAGCACGGCCAGCCCGATCGCCATGACGGCCCCGATCATGTAGGGGAGAATTCCACTGGTAGACGGAATTCCGTTGGGCATGGTGTTGATGTTAATGCGTCGTGCCAGAATCGTCGGAGCAATGTGGACTCCACCGTTGGACTGGTAGCCTTCTTTCTTGAAGAAGTATCCTGTGACGCGGACAGGCTTCCGCAGATTCTCACCCGGCTCAATGCCACTGGGCAGACTCGTACAGACGACGCGGAACGGATGATTGCTGGAATCTCCGGTGAAGATCCACGCTTCATACATCCTGGCCACGCCGTACGAATTCCGATTGGCCTTCAGCTCGTACAGGCGCCACAGATCCCCTTCGATCGTAATCGGTTCACCACGATAGCGATCTGGTTCGGTCATCAGATTGATGTACTGCACATCCTTGTTGGAGACACGTTCCAGCTGGGACGGAGGAACCCGCCGTGAATGATCCAGCAACCAGAAGAAGGCTTCGGATTCGTCGCTGCGAATTCCGATATCGTTGTCTTTGACCCTGTCCAGATATCGTTTGTCGATGCGAGGTTTCGCAATTTCTGCATCAACCGGTTCTGGCTGGCTGGGAGGAAACGGCGTGACTGTCCCCCGGCGACCGAGCTCAATCGGTGCGGCCGGACGTTCGTCTGGATCGTAGGCGGGACCACGCGTCGACAGCCCGCTGGCAGGTTTCACCTGTCGCGAGCGAGGAGCGACATTCCAGTCGTCACCCTCGTCGACACTGCTGGGGGCAGGCAGACGTTCATCTCTTCGAGCGGGGGGGGGTTCCGTCGTCAGGCGCGGCGTGCGAAGATCTTCGAACGAATTATCCAGTTGCTGAGGCTTCCGGTGCCGTGGAATCGGTCTGATGAAATTTTCTGGTTCGTTTCGCGCGGGGGCGGAACCTGCGAAGTCGGGGTCGAGAGCCCAGTCATCAACCGCCGGAGGAGCGGCTGTTGCAGGAACTCGATCGAAATCACTGACCGACCGCGAGGGGGTACGTGCCCCAAACTCGTCGGCCACATCAAGGGCTAATGGATTGCCCGAGGGAACAGGATCACTGCCGCTCTCCCGGCCGGCCTTCCTGGATTCTTTGCTGCGGGTCGTGAATGGCGTCCGATCGTCCAGGGATTTCGACCTGGGCGACTGACCTCTGAGGTCTTCTTCGGCGACCGGTGACAGGTCTTCCAAAGTGGCAAGATCGTCTGAGAGAGCAGCGATAAACTCGCCCTCTTTCAAGTCGAACGTTTCACGACGAACCTCAAAGCTCAGCGAATCGGGTGAGATCCCCTGCGGCTTCGTGCTCACACCCGGGCGCTTGGTCACAGCACCCACGGTGAACATGATGATCGCCATCAATCCGACGAACGACAACATTCGGAGCTGCAGTCGACGATTCAGATGAGGCGGCGTGGTTTGCGAGAGTTGAAAGCGCATACCCACCCATTCGATGAGAGGTGTCCTGATTCCGGGAGCCCAGCGTCCATACTGTGATTCAACCGGTAATCAGGAGTGTATACTGCTTCTGCAAATCTCACAACGCGAGTGTCGAAGGAAGAAGCAAGCGTCTACTTTCCCGCCGCAAATCACCCCTGAAAACGAAACAAAACATCATTTAGATCTGTTCATCAGAACACACAATCCTTCCCTAAGCAAATTGTGTGCAAGATCGACTTTGAGTTTATTCTTCGTCTGGAATTTCATCCGAGGACTCGATTTCGTCGTCAACTTCGTCCGGCACTTTCGACACTTTGGTGCGACGGAAGACCGCCACCACGTCTTCAATGGGGACAACGAACAGCAGATTGTCCGGTTCAAAGTCAACGGGGATGGCGTGTTTCGGATGGAAAATGACTTTGTCATATTTCCGAATAGGAAAATCATCGTCCCGTTCGATCTGAATGCTGATTTCGACAACCCGTCCGGTGATGGTGGGAATCTCGGAGTTGTCGGGCAGAACGATTCCTCCCCGAGTCACCTGACGGCTCTCGTCCTTACGAATCAGAATCCTTTTTCCCACTGGTTCAACGTATTCGTCCAATGCTCACCTCTTTCCAGTTTTGCTGAGTTGATATCGAATTTTATCGCAGAATTGCAACTGAATTGAAGTTCGTTGCATTGCGGTTTTCGCTTGGCGGCTGCTTGCCATGGCGAGACAGGAAACGACGCAATCTGAATTGCGGCATCACTTAAGCGATGAAGTATGCTCGTTGGACGTGACCTTCACGGCACCGACCTGTATCCTCCTTCGCTGAAGTCAATTTTACGAAAGGATCTCGATGTCCACCGATCTTCGCAACGAGGATAAACAGCACGGCCTTCCGCTGCATACGAAAATTCTGATTGGCTTGCTTGTCGGAATTCTGGGCGGACTCGCAGCCCATGTGGTGGCCACCGTCGAAGCGGGCGTCCCCGGCGACGCCAACAAAAACGGCCTGAAAGATTGGCTGGATACGCTGATCTACTGGGTTGAACCGGTCGGAAAAATCTTCCTCCGGATTATGTTCATGGTCGTGCTTCCCATGGTCTTCTCGGCACTGGCACTGGCGGTAGTGGAAATTGGTGACCTCAAGAAACTGGGCCGCATGGGGCTGAAGACACTTGGTTTCACCGGACTCCTCTCGACCGCTGCGGTTCTGATCGGTGTGGGACTCGTAGGAGTTCTTCGTCCCGGACACGCACTCGAAGAGGGCCAGCGGCAGAAGCTGATCACCCAATACTCGGGCAGTGCCTCGGAAAAAATGAACAAACTGAAGGATGCCAAGCCCGTTCGTGACACGATTGTCGACCTGCTGCCCGAAAATCCCCTGCAAGAGATGGTCGGTGCCGTCGATGGCAGTTCCAAAGGGAACGGGATGCTGTCCGTCATGGTCTTCGCACTCATCTGCGGGATGGCGATTACGACTCGTCCGATCGAGACGCAGACCTTCGTCTCCTGGCTGGAGGGCCTTTATGCCATCTCCATGTCCGTCATCAGTTTTGCCATGAGACTGGCCCCCTACGGTGCGGGATGCCTGGTCTTTGCCCTGACGGCTCAATTGGGCTTCGACATTCTGAAGACGCTCGTCTGGTTCGTACTGACGGCCCTGCTGGGTCTCGGAATCCAGTTGGTCGTGGTCTATTCCATTGTGGTGTTTGTCTTCGCCCGGATTTCCCCCTGGAAATTCTTTTCGAACGTCTCGGAAGCGATGCTCGTTGCCTTCGGCACTTCGTCGTCCAGTGCCACATTGCCAACGGCGATGAAAGTCGCTTCGGAGGAACTTCGGCTTCCCAAACGAATCTCGAATTTCGTCCTCACCGTCGGTGCCACGGGCAATCAGAACGGGACGGCCCTGTTTGAAGGGGTGGTCGTCCTGTTTCTGGCACAGGTCATGGGCATCGAGCTGACCGCCAGTCAACAGTTTAAAGTCGTGTTGATGTCTGTGCTGGCGGGAATCGGCACGGCAGGGGTACCGGGCGGTTCACTTCCGCTGATCGTGGCCGTCATGAACTCTGTGGGGATCCCCGGGGAATCGATTGGGATCATTCTCGGCGTCGACCGGATTCTCGATATGTGCCGCACAGTCGTGAACGTCACCGGCGACCTGGCCATCGCAACGTGCGTCGCCAAGTCAGAGCCCGCACATGAGACCGATGAAGATCTGGCAACTTAGAGAATATCGTGTCGCCGGATGCCTTTTGATTGTTCCCATCGTGATCTTTGAAACAGCAGGACGGAAACGGGGCGCAAGGACCAGCTCAACTGGCATCGACATCCCAGTCTCCCTCCTGCACATTGAACGCTTCTGTGAGGCCCTTCCCATGGTTGAAGACTTTGTCCATGCCGATTTCAACCGAGGTCAACTCGATGTATCCGACCTGG
Source organism: Schlesneria sp. DSM 10557 (assembly GCF_041860085.1). NCBI lineage: Bacteria > Pseudomonadati > Planctomycetota > Planctomycetia > Planctomycetales > Planctomycetaceae > Schlesneria > Schlesneria sp. DSM 10557. Next base: position 6,015,587 of record NZ_CP124747.1, on the reverse strand, counting down.
TTGCCGACCCCATCGAGCAATTTCGAAAGTGGTATCAGGAAGCCCGAGACTTTCCGATCACTGAATACCCCGCGATGACGCTGGCCACGTGCACTCCTGACGGCCGCCCCTCGGCACGGATTGTCTATCTGCGGGGCTTTGACGATCGAGGTTTCGCGTTCTACACGAATTATGAAAGCCGAAAAGGGCGGGAACTGGCTCAGAATTCCCTCGCGGCACTCTGCTTCTACTGGAAAGAAGTCGAACGTCAGGTTCGACTCGAAGGACGCGTCGAACGTGTCTCGGCGGAAGAGTCAGACGCCTATTTCGCAGGTCGCCCCGCTTCCAATCAACTGGGAGCCTGGGCATCTTCTCAAAGTGGCCCGCTCGAATCGGCCGAAGCACTGGTTCAAAGAGTTGAACAGCTTCGGGAAAAGTTTGCAGGATCGCCCATTCCCCGCCCTCCTTACTGGGGAGGCTATCGCCTGGTTCCCGATCGGATCGAATTCTGGCAGGGCCGTCCCAGCCGGTTGCATGACCGCTTTGCCTACGAACGAAGTCCAGCGGGTGGATGGTCAATCGGTCGTATCAATCCCTGAGGAATGCCGGAGAAAGCAATCGTGAAAGTCTCTGACAAAATATGGCTGCTGTTTGTCGTTCTCTGCGGAATGAGCTCTGTCTGTCGGGCTGACGATGCGCGCTGGTGGCCCGTTCAGAAAGTTCCCAAGGGGCTCGTGAGATCTCGCGAGCATGGTGATCCCGCCATCAAGATGCTCGTTCAGTCCGTCGCAGGGCTGGCGGCAAAGAGCGTCAATCACGGACACGGCGACGAATTAGTCTGGGTCTACAACGACAATAAGGACATGGAACGCTGGTATCAGGAATTCCTCAAGGCGCATCCCGCAGTCGAAGAGCGAGGTACCGCCACGGCCTGGGAACTGGTTGGCCGCTTCAAACGGCGGGGGACCATCAAAGGCTACATTCTTTATTCCACCGATCGGTCAGACGGAGCAACCTCGGACCATCGGGAAGGGATGGATCAGTCGGTGAATATTGCGACCAGCCTGGCCGGACTTCTCGATGGAGTGCTCGTTTCGGAAGAGATCGAAGCCGAAGCCACAGCCGCAGGCCTGACGCGACTGATGGATGTGAGGGACAAATCGCTCGCCTGGTGCTTTGAAACTTACAAGGACAAATTCAACCGCAACCTGCTCTGCGCCCAGGACCCGCGCATTTCCAACACTCGTGATCTGGCCATCGCCCAGAACGCGTTCACCCTGTTCGGAGCGGATGAGCCTATCGTCGCGGCCCTCGAGTGGCTGGAACCCCTGTCCCCCATTCTCGGCTGGAACGGGGGTGACGAATTCAAGACAACAAAATTGACCAGCATCTATGGCCACTTTCAGACGGCAACGGACTGGTGCATGAACCTGCCGGTCCTGATGGCCGGAAGCGAGAACCGGCAGCCCGCAGTCAAGAAAACCTTCGACCATCAGAATATCAACTGGAATGACCACCGCAGTACGGTCAGCTTCGCAATGACCGACGGTGACAATGTGCAGTGGCTGCAGTCGAATTTTTTCCACGGTAACAACAGCTACTGGAACAACCCGCATCGAGGCAAAATTCCGTTCGGGTGGTCCTGCTGCTTCGCACATCTGGCTCAACTCTGCCCCGTTACGATGGAGTACGCCTGGCATACACAGACCCGCAACGATCAATTCATCGAGTGGGGAGGAGGCTACTACTACCCGGATCTGTTCGGAGATGCCCGGCCTGAAGCGAGCCAACTACTGGCGCGCCAGGTCCAGCGCACCTGGAAGTACATGCGTCAAACCGGAACACATATCCTGGCATTCAATGTCGCGCGAGCCGAGTCTGCGAAGGCAATGAAAGCGTATGCCACGATTGCCGAGCAGACCGATGGCCTTTCCGCCATTCTTGTCTTTCAGTATGCCCCCTACGAAGCAGGCGCCGGGAAAACATTCTGGGTTAAAGACCAGCGCGGGATCGAGATCCCCGTGATTACGGCCCGGTACTCGATCTGGGAAAACTCCAACGCCCGTCCGCGCAGCGGAACACCGGCGAAGGTCGCCAGGGAAATTAAAGAGAGCACTGCTGGAAAATCGACGCGGGACGACTGGGTGATCGTCCACGCCTGGTCCTATTTCCGACACGAAGCGGGTGACGACGAAGACGCCGAGAATATTCCCCAGGATATTGCCGTGAAACATGGTGCGTCGCGTGGCTACGATGCCGCCCTGTGGTGTGCCGATCGGCTTCCAGCCAATGTCCATGTCGTTTCCCCGGAAGAAATGGTCTGGCGCATCCGGATGAAGCACGACCCCGCCACGACGAAAAAACTGCTCGCGGAACGGGGACTCCACTGACCGGCGGGTGAAGGACCAGGTGATGTTCCGAGAACGCCGATCCGCAACAGCGGGTCCCTCATAGAAGTCCGCACAATCGGCGTCGAAGGTCCTCACAAATCGCAATTGTGGCGGCTCAGTGAAAAACTTCCGTTCCAGGAGTTCAGGGCTACGAGTCGGCGCCTCGCCATTAACTGTCTTTCATGAACTTCTGGTAGATCCAGCAGATTAGCCACAATGCGCCTGGTCCGAATGAATGTCACCACAATCGGGATGGACCGGCACGGGTTGCCACGGCACCAATTCACGCTTGCAACCGGAATGAGGGGTCCCTACCGTGAGGAACGAACGAATTCCAAGGAGACGCAGGCTTGGCCAAACGGTCCCGGGCGGAAAAGAGCCCACAAAGTGACGAAAGTTCAACGGTTCCCGAGATGACAACCCAAGAGAAACCCACCTTGAGCTTCGAAGAAGCGATGGGTGAACTTCAGCAGATCGTAAGCGACCTCGAAGACAACTCGCTGGGCCTTGAGGCCTCCCTGGTCCAATTCGAACGGGGAATCGGATTACTGCGGAATTGTCACGCGTTTCTGGAACAGGCCGAGCAGAAGATCGAAGTTCTGATCAATTTTAAAGCCGATGGCGAACCCGTGACCGCGCCGTTCAATGCCGCGCCCACCGCCGGGATCGCCGATCCCAAGACGCTTTTCTAATAGAGGTATGCTGTGACGAGCGACCAGCGATGGGAACTGTGGAGTCGGTCCGAGCTTACCCAATACCAGGGTGATCGGCTGACGCAACTTCTGGCACAAGTGATTCCCGCGAACCCCTTCTGGACAAAAAAGTACGCCGCCGCAGGAATCGATCCTGAATCGATTCGAGGGCTGGACGACCTTCACTTGCTTCCCCTGACGGCGAAGTCGGAATTAGTCGCAGATCAGTTGTCGGCTGCGCCCTACGGGACGAACCTGACATTTCCCGTGGGCGACTACTGCCGGTTGCACCAGACCAGTGGGACGACCACCGGTCAACCGATGCGCTGGATGGATACGTCAGCCAGTTGGAACTGGGTGCTGGAATGCTGGTCGACCATTTATCGCTTGCTGGGCCTGCGGCGAGACGATCGCCTCTGCTTTCCCTTCTCGTTCGGCCCGTTCCTCGGATTCTGGGCGGCGTTCGAGGGGGCTTCACGCCAGGGAAACCTCTGTCTGGCTGCGGGGGGAATGAGCAGCGAAGCCCGACTCAAACTGATCCTCGAGAATCAGGTCACCTGGATTGGATGCACCCCGACATACGCCCTGAGGCTGGCTGAGGTCGCCGCCGCGCAAGGGATTGATGTCTCTCAGAGCTCCGTGCGCGCAGTCCTCGTTGCGGGAGAACCCGGAGGTTCGATCCCCTCGGTGCGGGCCCGCATTGCGCAGGCGTGGGGCGCCCGCGTGTTCGACCATTGGGGCATGACAGAGATTGGTCCGCTCGCCACCGAATGCGAAGACGATACGGATTGCCTGACGGTCAATGAATCGGCCTGCATCCCCGAGATCATCGATCCCGAAACCGGCAATCCCTCTACGACCGGCAAAGGGGAGTTGGTCATCACCAATCTCGGCCGTATTGGCTCCCCTCTCATTCGTTACCGTACGGGTGATCTGGTTGAAGTGGCGCAGGATCCCCATCCGTCAGGGCGCGTCTGGATGCGACTCAAGGGCGGAATTCAGGGCCGGACGGATGACATGCTGATCATTCGGGGAAATAACGTCTTCCCCTCAAGCATCGAAGAGATCGTTCGGGAATTTCCTGCGGTGGCGGAATTCCGGATTGTCGTCACGCGTCACCGCGAGATGCAGCACATCCGTCTGGAACTGGAACCGACCCCTTCGGCCAATCCTGAGACGCTGGTCGAAAGCATTTCGGCGACGATTAAGCAAAAACTCCAGTTCCACGCCGAAGTCAAACTTGTTCCCTTTGAGTCCCTCCCTCGCTTCGAGATGAAAGCCAGACGTCTCGTCCGCGAATCCTGAAATCAGGCCAGGGCCTCGGTGGCGGGTTCCTGCGCAGGGTCTGAGAGTTTGTTCAGACTTGTCCCCTGCGTTCCAGCTCCGGCCAAGCCCCGAATTGTCGCGCAACCCACGAATATGACGTCCGGTCTCGCCGATGCGACTGATGCTCGAGAAACGCGTCGAACTCCCTGATGAGATCGTGCGCCCAGACACCTCGAAACGACATATAATCTTGACGTCTTTTTGTAAATCTGTACGATAGACGGAATACACTCAGAAAATACGAGTCCGATTTGGCACCCCAGACTCGACGGGCCAGCTCCAAGTTCGGGCAGTGGGTCGCTGATGACCGTGTGCCTCGTTAAAGCGTTACCTCGTCCTCTGCGGGAAAACCCAATGGCCGACCATGACATTTCTCTCGTGATTTGCCTGTTAAGAGCAGCCGTTTTAGGGTGGGAAAAGTCTCCAAGCGGCCACGCGCGATTAGGTGCTCAAGATGCTCAAACGTGCGCACCTTGAGCATCTAATTGAAACGCCTGAAAAATAGAGGTTTGACCAATTAGGTGCTCAAGGTGCTCAACGATGTGCAGCGCGCAACAGTGAGGGGACTGACGCAAGATTTCGGGAAAATGGGAAAATCAGGCAAGTAGCGGCGACTCATCCGTGATCCGCGTCGCCCCGACCGGCGACCGTTTGCGACGCAGGTCGAGTCAGTAATCACTGTCCAATCGGGGAAAAGTCAGAATGCACCGCATCGTTCAACTGACCGACTGCCACCTGTTTACCGAAAAAGCGACGGCACTGCGCGAGATCGTGACCTGGCCCCGCTTTCAATCCGTCCTTCAACATCTCCGTCAGCAGCTCCCGGATTTCGACTTGCTCGTTCTGACTGGGGACATTGCTCACGACGAAGCTGCTGCCACGTATGACGCCGTGATCGCAGAATTGGGAGACTGGATCGATAAGGTGCGAGTCATCCCAGGTAACCACGACCGTCGCGCGGCAATTGCAAATCGGTTTCCAGGGGTTCCGCCCCTCTGCACTGATCGAATTCGTTTCGTGGAACAATGGTCGGATTGGCAGATTATCGGGCTGGATTCACAGCTTTCTGGTCAGGTCGCGGGATCGCTGGGGTCGGATCAAATTCAATGGCTGAAGGAGAGACTGACGGCTTCACGCTCGCTGCGTACGCTGTTGTTCTTGCATCATCCTCCTGTCCCTGTACACAGCCCCTGGCTTGATAAGATTGGTCTGCAGGATGCGGCCGATCTGAAGCTTCTGCTGAACGAATTTCCCCAGGTGCGACTCATCGGGTGCGGGCACGTGCATCACGAAATTGTCGCCTCTTTTGGTCACACTACGGTCTTCTCAACGCCGGCGGTGGGTCCAAAATTCCGCCCCCGAACCGAGCAACTTGTGATCGACCTTGGCCCCCCGGAATACCGGTTGTGGGAACTTGCTCCCAACGGAAGCTGGACAACCCAACTATTTCAGTGCACAAGCCAACTTTAGCTCACACAATCCCTGCGCGGGATACAAGATTCAGCCCGGGTTTTGCCGGCGACTGCAGTGTCCAGCAGAACGGGACTTGATTTGATCTTGATCGAATAACGCAATCACGACGTCGACTTGGCTACTCACTCATTTCGCCTTATCCTTATTGTCCGATATACGGACAGATTCGGAAAGACGAACCCGACACTCCCAGAATCCATGCCGCCCCTCAAGTGACTTGATCGATTGACGGACCTGCCCCGGGATTCCGTCGCTCCGAGCATGCCAAACGAAAGATGCCGAAATGACTGACTTGTCCTACTTGACGGCAACGGCTGACAAACTGACGCGACGCCATTTTTTCGGGCGCTCCGCAACAGGACTGGGAACGGCAGCACTCGCTTCATTGCTGGGACGGGACGCACAGGCAAATAATCCTCTGCCTGTCAGCCACATCGCCCCCAAGGCCAAGCGGGTCATCTGGATGTTTCAATCCGGTGCCCCCTCGCAGATGGACTTGTTCGACTACAAGCCACGGTTAGCCGAATTTCACAAGCAGGAACTTCCCGCATCCATTCGCATGGGGCAGCGACTGACGGGGATGACCTCAGGGCAATCGAGTTTTCCCGTTGTCGCCTCGAAGTTCAAGTTTGCTCAGCACGGCCAGTCGGGGACGTGGCTCAGCGAGATGTTGCCGCACACGGCCAAGATCGTCGACGAAATGTGCCTCATTCGCTCGATGCATACAGAAGCCATCAATCACGATCCGGCCATCACGTTCATTCAAACAGGGAGCCAGTTGCCTGGGCGTCCCAGTTTTGGATCTTGGGTCGATTACGGGCTAGGGACGATGAACGAAGATCTTCCCGCGTTCGTGGTCATGATCTCCAATGGGGCAACCAAGGGTCAGGGTCTACTGGCACGTCTGTGGGGAAGCGGCTTCCTGCCGTCACAGCATCAGGGAGTGAAGCTGCGCGGGGTGGGCGACCCCGTATTGTACCTGTCTGATCCACACGGAATGGACCGCCAGGGACGCCGGCAAATGCTGGATGGACTGGCTGAGTTGAACGGGATGCAGTACCAGGACGTCGGTGATCCCGAGATCACCGCCCGAATCGCCCAATATGAACTGGCATTTCGGATGCAAACCTCGGTGCCAGAACTGATGGATCTGTCGCACGAGTCCCCTCACACATTCGAACTGTACGGCGAAGACTCGAAGAAGCCGGGGACTTATGCTGCCAATTGTCTGCTGGCCCGGCGGCTGGTGGAGCGGGGTGTGCGGTTCATCCAGCTTTATCACCGTGACTGGGATCATCATGGCGGGCTTCCCGATCGAATGGTTCAGCAATGTAAAGAGACGGACCAGGCGTCAGCAGCACTCGTTATGGACTTGAAGCAACGGGGACTGCTCGATGATACGCTGGTGATCTGGGGGGGTGAATTTGGTCGAACGGTCTATTGTCAGGGAGCTATCACTGATACGACTTACGGCCGCGATCACCACCCGCGTTGTTTTTCGATGTGGATGGCAGGCGGAGGCGTCAAGCCGGGGACGGTCCTCGGAGAAACAGACGAATACTCGTACAACATCGTCAGTAACCCGGTCCACGTGCACGACCTGCAGGCAACGATTCTCAATCAGTTAGGCCTGGACCACACACGCTTGACCTATCGTTTCCAGGGACGCGATTTCCGACTGACCGATGTGCATGGCAAGGTCGTCTCGGAAGTACTCGCCTGAAAGCACTAAAGCCTGACCACTTCACCTGTGCGTGAGGATTGTTCAATTGCGTTGATCACAGCAACGATGCTGGCAGCGTCCCTCAGTGAAGGAAGTCGACAGGGCTGACCCTGCCACGCGGCGGGCAGTTCAGCCAGGAACGGGTCCGCGTGACAAACGGGCCGCTCCAGAGGCTGGTCGACGATTTCGCCGTCGAGTGTTTCCGTCAAGAGACGTTCACCTCGATAGCTCCCGGATGTTCCTTCGAGAATCCAGCCGGTTCGGAAACCAAGTCGAGAACGCGAGTCAATCCGGATTTCAGCTCGACACTGATTCTGGAATTCCATCACGGCCAGGAACGCGCAATCGTCCCCCCGTTGAGGGTCCGCGTCCATTTTTCCAAAGACGGAGATCGGCTGAGCAGCGACCAATGCTCGCAGTTGGTCAAGCAGATCAAACCCGAATTCTCGCAGAACCCCTCGGCTGCCGGAAAGCGGAGGAAGATGCCTGGTGCAGGACAGATATTGCACAGAATATACGTTGCCAAGCCGCCCGGAACGGACGGCCTCGGCAGCACAAAGGACGTCCGCCGTCCACCGTCGCGGGCAGAAGTACGTCGCGGAAAGCTGTGCCGACTCGGCACGCATTTGAATGGACTGCAGTTCCTCACACGTCAATGTCCATGGACGATCGAGCACAAGATGCTGACCACTTTCGAGAATCGCCGACGCCGTCTCTGCCCCCAACGGGTCAGTCAGGAAAACGGCGTCGGTTTTCCCCCCGGCAGTGACGCGAGACAGTTCATCCGCGGCGATGACCCCGAATCCTGCGGCGAACTGTCGCTTGCGCGGATCAGGGTCATAAACAATCGCTGTCTCAATCTGCGAGTTCAGACGGGTCCGTTCCAGCTGATACAGCCCTTCCGCCCCAAGACCGACAATCCCGACCTTCCACGAGGGGCGACCGTCAGCTTGTGCGGCAAGTTCGGAGGACGACAGATCCGTTGCGATCGAACACTTGACAATGGGTACCGACGGATGCGTCATCCTCGTTCCTTTTTCCGATTTTCAGGACGCACGCGTCACGCCGCTGACTTTCACTTTCAGATCACCGACACACTTCGCCCCCGGAGGCGAATTGACCTTCAGATACAGGACCCCCTCCTTCTTCGGCGTAAATTCGAGTTTGGATTTGATGGGGAACGGTTCCGGGGGCTGTTTGCCGGATTGATTTTCGTCCGTGACAACCATACCCATCAGGGCACCGGTCGGTACGCGACTGATCAGGTCCTGCATGACATTGTCCGACGGAAACCCGTCTGCGGTCACCGTTGCGGCGGTCATGATCAGTTTGTAATCCCCGCTCGCTTCGACCCGGGTCAACTTGTCTTTCTGGACTGTTCCGACAGGAGTCCAATCGCTTGCAGCATCAAACTTGATGTCGAATTCCGTCGTCTTGAGCAACTGGTCTTCAAGTTCCGTCACTCGTTTCTTGAAATCTTCGTTGCTGGGATCCAGCTTCAGCAGAACTTCCAGCAGAAACTTGGCCCGATCAAACTGCCCCGAACGCTCATAACCATCAATGATCGCCTTCGACTCGGCTTCGAAGTTGTCTTGCAGCTTCTGCAGTCGGGCATCGATCTGCTTGACCTCCACCGACGATGTGGACTTCAGGATCTTCGGTTTCCCTTTCCCCTGCTGTGCCCGAACTGTGGGACCGTGAGTGCACAGCATCAGGATCAGTGAGGAAGCCACCGTCACCGCTAACAAGACAGATCGATGCGCAAGTTTCACGGAATAGCCCTTTGCAAGTGACGTGACAAACTGTGGATGCGAAGGAAGGGAACAGGCTTCAGCAGGTTATTTTCATCGGATGATTAAATGAGATCGCAACAGCGCACGCAATGCGAAACGGAATGATCAAAACCAAATTCCCCACTGCAGAAGGCGGAAGCGTTTGACCAGAGATGCCCTGAATCGCCCGATCGATCGAAGTCAGAATTTAGGGATCTCGAAAGCGATAAACAGCCCGCACCAACAAGTTCGGGTTTCAACAAGTTTGCCCGTTTCAGCCCCATTAGTACAAACGAATTGCTTACTTTGTCGAGAGAATTACGCCATTCCAGCGATGTTCCCCGATAGAATGCGGCCACGAAATCAGGGCCAAATTACTCTGCCGAGAATCACCTGCCATGCTTGAAAAGCTAATCGACGTTTCGCTGAATAATCGGATGCTGGTCATTTCCATGATTGTCATCATGGCCGGCCTGGGAATCTATTCGGCCGTCAACCTTCCGATTGATGCCGTTCCCGATATGACCAACGTTCAGGTTCAGATCGTCACCGAAGCAGGTGCGCTGTCCCCACTCGAAGTCGAGCAGTATGTCACGTCCCCTGTTGAGCTGACCATGAGTGGGCTGCCCAATGTGGAAGAAATTCGCAGCGTCTCGAAGTTTGGTCTCTCACTGGTCACCGTCGTTTTCCACGAAGGGACCGACGTCTTTCGCGGCCGGCAACTGATTGCTGAACGTCTCATCGATGCCGCCGAGCGAGTTCCCAAAGGATATGGCACACCCAAGCTGAATCCCCTGACTACAGCTCTGGGAGAAATTCTCCAGTTTGAAGTTCGTGGCGAAGGCTATTCCCCCATGGACCTACGAACGATCCTTGAATGGCAGATTGCACCTCGATTACGTCAGGTCGCTGGAGTAACCGAAATCAACTCGCATGGGGGCTACTACCAGTCGTTCGAAGTCCAGCCCGATCCCGATCGACTCGCCAGCTTCGCCGTCTCGCTGCCTGAACTGTTTCAGGCTGTTTCATCCAATAATGGAACGTCGGGTGGAGGCTACGTCGTTCATCATGGAGAGCAGCGATTCATCCGAGGGTCAGCACTGCTCACCAATGAATCCGATATTGAGAATGTCGTCATCCGGGGGAATCCGGATGGAACTCCTGTACTCGTGCGTGATGTCGCCGATGTGACAATTGCCCCGCTGACGCGCCAGGGTGCGGTGACCCGCGATGGTCGGGGCGAGGCGGTGATGGGGATGGTGATGATGCTGTGGGGCGCCAATTCCCGCACCGTCGTGATGGCTGCGAAAGAACGTCTGGAGGAAATTAATAAAACCCTTCCCAAGGGGGTCTACACCGAAGTGACCTATGATCGGGCTGAACTGATCAATCGCACGTTGCACACTGTTGAGAAGAACCTGCTGGAAGGGGGAACTCTGGTCGTCATCGTGCTGCTGGTGATGCTGGGGAGCCTGCGTGCTGGAATCGTCGTCGCTCTGGCAATTCCCCTCTCTATGCTGTTCGCCGCAAACATGATGGCCATGACGGGGATTACGGCCAGTTTGATGAGTCTCGGTGCCATCGACTTTGGACTGATCGTCGACAGTTCGGTCATCATGGTGGAAAACTGCATGCGCCGTATCTCGCACAACAAGGAGGGACGGCCCCATCTGGAGGTCATCCGGGACGCGGCGATTGAAGTTCGTAAACCGACCATGTTCGGCGAGCTGATCATCTCGATCGTCTATCTGCCACTGCTCACGTTGCAGGGGACGGAAGGAAAGCTGTTCCGACCAATGGCCCTGACTGTTCTCTTCGCGCTGGCAGGGTCTCTTGTCCTGTCGCTGACACTCATGCCGGTGATGGCGTCACTGGCGCTGCCTCGCAAGATGGAAGAAAAAGAGATCTTCATCATCCGGATGTTCCATAAGGTATACCATCCCATTGTTCATCGCACCGTGCTGCACCCCGTTCTGACCGTGGGGGCGGCGTTGCTGCTGTTTGCCGTCAGCATTCCGATCGCCATGCATCTAGGTGGCGAGTTCATGCCCAAGCTGGATGAAGGGGACCTGCTCATCGAAATTAACCGGTTGCCCAGCGCCACACTCGAGGATTCGATCCCCATGGGCAAACAGGTTGAATCCCTGCTGCTGGCATTCCCCGAAGTGAAAACGGTGTTCTGCAAGACCGGACGTCCAGAAATTGCCAACGACGTGATGGGGGTACAGCAAACAGACGTGTGGGTGCTGCTGAAGCCAGAAAAGGATTGGCCGAAGGAAAAATCACGCGAAGAACTGTTCGACGAAATGCGAGTTGTACTCAATAGCAATGTCCCCGGTGCGCTGTTTGCCTTTACTCAACCGATCGAGATGCGCGTCGATGAACTGGTCGCGGGAGTGAAGGCCAACGTGGCCGTCCTGATTTATGCCCCCAGCGGGTCGCTGCAGGGGAGTGGAGATTCCTCCAATCTGGCGGAACTCGAGAGTCTCGCCCGGATCGGAAAGCAGGTGGAAAAGTCTCTGCACACAATTCCGGGAGCTGTCGATGTGAAAGCCGAACATCAGGCGAATCTTCCCACTGTTCGCATTCAGGTCAAACCCGAAGCACTCGCCCGCTATGGAATCGATGCAGATCAGGTCATGCAGACTGTCGCCACCATGGGGGGCCACAAAGTGGGTGAAGTCTTCCGCGGACGAATGCGGTTCCCCATTATGGTTCGTATCCCTGTCGAATGGCGGACCAACCTTTATCGCCTTGAGCAGATTCCCATCTTTGCCCCGAACGGCCGCCAGATTCCTCTGGGTGAGCTTGCCGACCTGATTACCGAAGAAACCCCTCCAGGCGTCGAACACGAGCGGACACAGCGACGTACCTACGTACAATGCAACGTCCGCGGCCGCGATGTCGAGAGTTTCGTCTACGACGCTCAGAAAGCCATTTCCGAAAATGTGAAACTCCCCACAGGTTACGAAATTGAATGGGGCGGCGACTTCAAGAATCTCCAGTCGGCCAAACAGCGTCTGTTGCTGGTGACCCCGGTGGTCCTGGTGCTGATCTTCCTGCTGCTTCACACCACGTTCCACTCAGGCCGACTTGCCAGCCTGATCTTCCTGGCGATTCCAATGGCGGCCTCAGGGGGCATCTATGCTCTGGCCTTGCGTGGAATGCCATTCAGCATTTCCGCCGGTGTCGGTTTCATCGCTCTGTTCGGGGTCGCGGTCCTCAACGGACTGGTGTGGGTCAGCGCGGCGGAGCATCTTCGCGTGGCAGGTTTTTCACCGAAGGCAGCAGCGGAAGAGACTGCGGTCAATCGTTTACGGCCAGTGCTGATGACGGCTCTCGTCGCCAGCCTGGGCTTCCTGCCCATGGCATTGTCTCACACGGCAGGAGCAGAAATCCAACGGCCCCTGGCAACCGTGGTGATCGGCGGCTTGATCACATCAACCCTGTTGACGGCGCTGGTCATGCCGGCGATCTATCCCTGGTTTGTGCAACGGTCACCGAACAATGACGACGCCAACACCATGGCCCCTGCAACCGTTGCCACGACCTGAGTGAACTCGCGAAGGGTACTTCTTGACCGCCAACGCTGACAGGAGTACCCACGCAGCTCGGCTCACCATGGATGTGGACCAGAACTCAACCACGGTGTCAGTAAAAGGAGGTACTCTCAAACGCGGCAGGCGGAATCCACCGGCAGTTGCGCTCACGCCAAGCAGTCATTCAGAAATCGGCTTACCGATTTATTCCAGGGAACCGATCAGCCCACACCCGACGCTGTACGACGGATGTGGGCGGACAATCTGGGCGAAGGCCGATAGAGAGAAGAGAGCTCAACTGAGCCCTTTGACTTCCCAGCCCTTACGGGGAGGCTTACGCAGTCGAATGGCAGCTTCAGGTTTATTCTTAAACTGCAGGCTGGCAGCGTCCCACTCAAGGGTTTCCTGAGGGAAGAAAGTCGCGACACCTCCCAGCAGGACACTCTCGGTCAGTGGGCCCGCGTAGCCAAAGTGGGCCGATGTTTTTCCCTTACCTCGCACGGCATCAATGAACTGATGCCAATGATTGATGTCATCCAGCTTCGGCCGGGCATAGTCCTTGTAGGTCTCTTCCGGCAGGAGAATTGGCATTTCGACGTGGGGTAACAGCAACGCCCCTTTTTCACCGATGAACAGTGAGCCTTGCTCGGGCAAGGGTCGGTTTTTCAACCATCGCGAGGTGATCTCGTCCCCCGGTCGCTCGTCCCCGTCATACCAGGTGATGGGAACCACCGGTCCGGTGGTGTGCTTCGTCTGAGGAAACGTGAGATGCACCACCGCATTATTGGCCCAGTTATGGGCATTGGGCGCAGGCCCCGTCGACTTCAGCGTCAATGGAGCAGTCAGTTCGAGAGCCTTGAACACAGGGTCGAAAATATGGCATCCCATATCCCCGAATGTTCCCGTACCAAAATCGAGTCGACGGCGCCAGCTACCCGGATGGTAGTAACCTCCACCGATGAAGGGGCGCGTTTCACAGACCCCCTGCCATTGGTCCCAGTTCAGACTGTCGGGTACCGGATCGCTGCGATCGGGTCGCTCGGTATCGTCGCCCCATTTTTTACTACTCCAGGAATGAACGCTGGTGACCTTCCCGATCGCTCCTTCCTGAATCAACTGCACCGCCGAGCGATAGGCAGGATGAGAGTGAATCTGAATCCCCATCTGGGTCACCAGATTTTTCTTTCCCGCGTATTCTGCCAATCGTCTTGAATCATAAACGTCATGCGTCAGCGGCTTCTGACCGTAAACATGCAGTCCCCGCTCCATTGACGCCATCGCCATCGAAGCATGCATGTGGTCAGGGGTCGAAACATTGACGGAATCCAGCTTTCCCTCTTCCGCGTCCAGCATCTGCCGCCAGTCCTGGTAGACGCGCAATTCAGGAAAGGTCTGCTTCAGCTTCTCGGCCCGTTGCAGGTCGACTTCAGCAACGCAGGTCAATTTCACCTGAGGATGTGTGATGATGGCAGATAGGTCGGCGAACGCCATTCCCGACGCACCAAAGCTGGCATGACGGACGACGTCATTCGGCGAAGCGGCTCGCAGATTCCGGATGAATACCGGAGCTGCGAATGCGCCGAGGGCAGCCTGTTTCAGAAACGAGCGTCGACTTGACTGATGATCGCGAGACATCGACCGACCTTTCGAATGAGAAGCCGCAGTTCAGCTCAGTTGAAAAGGAAATGACAAATATCACCATCCTGCATCACATAGCTTTTGCCTTCCACCCGCAATTTGCCAGCGGATCGGATTTCTTTTTCGGACTTGTAGGTTTCCAGATCAGCCAGGGTGTAGACCTCGGCCCGAATGAAGCCTTTCTCGAAATCAGTATGGATCACCCCCGCAGCCTGAGGGGCCGTCGCCCCAATCGGAATTGTCCAGGCCCGTACTTCGATCTCGCCCGCCGTGAAGTAGCTCTGCAGACCGAGAACTCGGTAGGCCTCACGCGCCAGAACGGCCAATGCGGGTTCCGACAAACCGGCTCCCTCAAGCATTTCTTTCCGATCAGCCTCGTCGAGTTCCGCGATTTCCGCTTCGAGCTTCGCACAGACGGGGACAACGGAAGCCCCGACCTTATTCGCAAAGTCACGAACCTGCTGGACAAGCTTTCCAGTGCCTTCCAGGTCGTTTTCGTCGACGTTCGCCACGTACAAAATGGGTTTCGCTGTCATCAAGCCGTAACTGGAGACGACCTTGGCTTCATTCTCGTCGAATTCCATTTTCCGCAGCGGCTGGTCTGTGGTCAGATGCGCCAGGCATTTCTTGATCACCTCGACCCGCAGCTTCGCGTCCTTGTCGCCGCTTCGAGCGGTTCGCTCAGCCTTCGCCAGCGAATTTTCCAAGGTCTGGATATCCGCCAGCATCAGTTCAATCTCAATCGTTTCGATATCGGCGACGGGATTCACCGTACCGGAAACGTGAATGACATCGGGATCGTCGAAGCAGCGAACGACCTGGAGAATGGCGTCGACTTCACGGATATGAGTCAGGAACTTATTGCCCAACCCCTGCCCTTCGCTGGCCCCTTTCACAATCCCCGCGATATCGACCAGCTTCAGCGCGGCGGGGACCAGCTTTTTGGGCACGATGTACTGACTGATCCGACGCAACCGGTCATCGGGAACGCTGACGATTCCTTCGTTCGGCTCAATCGTACAAAACGGATAGTTTGCACTCTGAGCCGCCTTCGACATGGTGAGTGCATTGAACAAAGTACTTTTGCCCACATTGGGGAGCCCGACGATTCCAGCTTCCATGATACCGCGACGACCTTTGCGAGATTTTTTTGATAGAGCCGGTGGAATCTCGTTGCGGACAGGTGCCCATGCAAACGAATCTCACCGCGACGATTGATATCAAACCGCTTGATCAATGTCACGCGGGTTGCACGAGAGCACGCGGAGCGAACGACCGCTCAACGCATCGAAACAGACTTGCCTCGAAATGGCAAGATGTCAGAAGTTATCGATTACAGCGTCCCATCCTCATTTGCAGATGAGTGTCCAGGAGCTGATTGCACAAAACAGGTCAGAAAAATCGAAAGTAGCGAGGGCGGGACTTGAACCCGCGACCCCAGGCTTATGAAGCCTGTGCTCTAACCAGCTGAGCTACCTCGCCATCATCGATGCCCTGAGAGGACACTCGAGTGAACCGTTGGTTCAGATCGGAAGTTTAGCAATTTCGTGTGGGCGGACAAGCGTCGGTCCAAGGTTCCGTTTGATTTGATCCGTTCTCGCCACTGCAGAGTCCATTTATGCCAGCACAAACCCCACGCCGTCATCCGCACATCCGCGATTCAAACACGGAAATGTCAAAGCAGAAAGCGTGCAGCCAGCGCAAGGGCCGCCGTCTCGATCCTCAGAATCTGCCCACCGAGATGAATCGTCCCCGCCCCGCGAGAGAGGGCCAGTGCGACTTCTTCTTCCGAGAATCCCCCTTCAGGCCCGATCGCGAAAATGATGGGGTTTGTGTCGCTCGCACATTTCCGAAGCAATTCCTCGACCGACCCTCCTTGAGGATGGGCCACGAACAGGTGGGAGCCCGGTTCGGTCACCTCAATAAACTTGCTCCAGGGAGTGACGGCCGCGATTTCCATCAGATGGTTCCGGCACGACTGCTTACAGGCGGCAATAACTGTCTGACGGAGCTTATCCAGTTTGCTCTCGCGTGGGTCCACGACGCTCCGCGTGGTCGTGATGGGAATGATGCGAGTCACGCCCAGTTCTGTGGCCTTCTCGATCAGCCAGTCAAATCGGTCTCCCTTGGGAACAGCCGTCGCAAGAACCAGCTCTCTCGATGCCGTCGGTGTCCGTCGCGTCTCCAGAACATCGAGCGTGACATCCCGCTTGCGGAGCTGCACGACACGGCAGGTCGCAACCAGCCCCCGCCCGTCGAACAGCTCAGCCGAATCACCCACCTGAGTCCTCAAGACGTGGATCATGTGGTGGGCTTCACTGTCCGCAAGGCAGACGGAACCAGTCTCAGGAAGTTGAGGTGAATAGAACCGATGAGTCATTGTTTAGAGCTGCCACCGGTCGGGCAGGATGGTCCCTTTGGGAATGACGATGACGCCATCCTGAATAACGACCGCGGGATTTTCGGGAACCTTCAATACGTCGCCGCCCCGCACATGGACTCCGTCGCCAATACGACAATTTTTGTCCACGATGACTCCATCCAGCAGACAGCCATCCCCGACACCAATACTGGGAATCCCTGCATTCGCATCGGCCTGGATCTCTTCTTCACTCTGATAGTCGTCCGAACCCATCAGGATCGAATTTGCAATGGTGACGTTTTTGCCAATCTTGCATCTCAGCCCGATGACGCTGTTTTCAATCGTGGAACCTTCGCCAATGACGCAACCATCCGCAATCAGACTCCGTTTAACATGCACGCCGTCGCAGCGACTGGGAGGGAGGAACCGGGCATGGGTGTAAATCGGCCGCTCCTGGTCCTCGAGCTTGAATGGCGCATTCGGCAACGTCAGATCGAGATTCGCCTCGTAGAACGAGCGAATCGTTCCGATGTCTTCCCAATAACCATCGAAGAGATGGGCATGCACTTGATGAGTGCGGATCGACATGGGAAAGACCTCTTTGCCGAAGTCCTGGTAGTCCGACTTCGAAAGCAGATCCACCAGAGTCTTCAGATTGAAGAGGTAGATCCCCATGCTGGCCAGGCAATCGCGACCATGACTTTTCACACCCCGCGCATCAATCCAGGCAGGATCGGTTCGAACGAGATTGTCGATCTCTTCATCCGACTTCGGCTTCTCAAGAAACCCTTTAACCCGCCCCTCGTCGTCCACGCGCATGATACCGAAGCCACGCGCTGCCTCGCGCGTGACTGGCAACGCCGCGATCGATACGTGGGCCCCTGCTTCCTTATGAGCTTCCAGCATCTTGGCGAAGTCCATGCGGTAGAGCTGGTCGCCAGAGAGGATCAGAACGTAGTCATAGCCTGCTTGATCGAAATGACGAAGATTCTTGCGAACTGCGTCCGCCGTACCTTCGTACCAGTTATTTCCTTCCATCGTTTGCTGAGCGGCCAGAATCTCAACAAACCCTCCGTCAAACTGATCGAAACTGTACGTCTGGCGAATGTGGGCATGCAGACTCACCGAGTTGAATTGAGTCAGCAGAAAGATGCGGTTAATCCCGCTGTTGATGCAGTTCGAAATCGGGATGTCGATCAGACGATACTTTCCCGCCAGTGGGACGGCCGGCTTCGATCGAACTTCCGTCAGTGGGAAGAGGCGGCTCCCTTTTCCCCCGCCGAGAATGACAGCCAGCACATTTTTCATCGTAAAGTCCTCGAAAACAGGGGCGTTTCAATGCTTGCACCCACCGCCTGGATACCTTCAATTTCGCCCAGCAGGGGTACCAAAAGCGTCGAATCAGGCGAGGGAGTGGGCGTTACACAATAGCGAGTGCAACTTGGAAACGGGAGCAATCGGGCTCAGAAACAAACCGGCCTTTTCCCGCCGTCGACCGACCGTCTAGGGAGACACTCTTGTGTCACGGAAAGACCAGTCAAGACTGGACTTAAGCCCAGCAAGCTCTTCCGTCAGGATTGGCATGGCGCCGACTCGACTGGCGACAAGGGCGCCAAACTGGTTGGCTAACGTCAGTGACGCTTCCAGAGACCACTTCTGCAGATGGCCATAGATAATCGCCGCAGTAAAGGCATCACCCGCACCGACGGTGTCGCCGACTTCAACGGGAATTCCCGGTAGTTCGATGACCTCGTCACACGTCACGGCCAGACAGCCCCGACTCCCCCGGGTGACACAGACCAGCCGGAGTCCAGGATGATCGTCGAGGAGACCTTTTGCGAAGCGAATTTCGTCGTCGGAACCGAACTCAAACAGTTTGGCGAGGACTTTGACTTCGTCATCGTTCAGTTTGACGATATCCGACTGGGCGATGGACTTGAGAATCCAGTCCTTTGCAAAGAACGGGGGACGAAGGTTCACGTCGTACACGATCAGGCAATCATCGGAAGTGAGCCGCAAACAATGATGAATCGTACTGCGAGAGACCGGCCTTCTCTGCCCCAGTGTCCCGAAGCAGATCGCCTTGGCGGACCTGACTGCATCCAGCAACTCTTGCTCGGGTTCCAGGAAGTCCCAGGCAGAGTTTTCCAGAAAGGTGTACCCCGCATTATTCTTCGACGCGGGCCAGATGGTGACCGTACCTGTGTGATGCTTCGAGTCACGCTGGACAAGGTCGGTACTGAGCCCACGCGATCGAAGGAACTGACAAAGCTCATCCCCCAGTTCCTCAACACCGACACGCGTGGCGACCGCCGCCGACAGTCCAAGCTGCTGGGCATGAAAGGCCACATTCGCGGGAGCACCACCGGGAAGACGGCCATGAGGAAAACAATCCCACAGAAGCTCGCCCAGTCCAATCATTTGCACAGTCTGATTCATTCGATTGCTTTCAATCCGATCGATGATGGACGGTCGGGCAAGACCTTCGACGGATTCAACGATTTTCGGAGATGTTTTGTTGTATTTAAGGGAGAAAAAACTTGCTCGTCAGGAGAAACACCAACGCATCGCTACAGACCAGGGTTCGGCACCGGTGCGGGAGGGGGAGGGGTTGGAACAGTCTGGTCCACAGCCTGAATTACCTGGGGAACCTGTTTCAGGTCCCACCCGTTTTCGTCGGCTTCGAAAATGTATGTTCCCGCTGTCAATTGATATCGCATTGGCAGACTGCGATTCCCCCCCCGCAAAAATTCAATCGTCCAGACCCGGTCGTCCACGAACGTCTGATGATACCCCGGCTTGATCGTGTACGTTGTTCCGTTCAATACATACGAAAGTGCCCCCGTCGCTTCTTTCGGAAAGATCAACTTGATCTCGGCGGTCCCGCCCGTCCCCCGAGCGGCTGTTACTTTCGAATTGTTAAGAAACTTGTTCGACTTCTGCTCGATGATGACTGGAGGTTGAGAAGATTCAATGATCGTCGTAGCAGGGAAAATTGATGGACCTGACGAGATTACCGTCTGGTACGACGATCCAGGGGTGTAGACATACCCGTTTCCGCCGTGTGTGTATTCGATTACTCCACCACGAGTTGCATTATTCAAGACTGTTCTGGAAGGATAGACACCTCCCACGACAATCGTCCGAGGTGCCAGCAGAGTGTTTGTTGCAACGACCGGCCCGGGCCCTCCATAGCCTGCCGAATAGTAGCCCCCCGAGTAACCGCTTAGCCCGACGGAATACCCAATACTGTTGGAATACCCAAGTCCGCTGAAACCACCCGGATAGTATCCGCCCGAGGTGTAGCCGCCCCCATGATAGTGCCCGGGGACGGCCATGAAAGTTGCCGGGCCGGCCATCGTCTGGCGTCCGTAGTCATCAGTGTAAGTTCCGTACTGGTCGACGGACCGACCTTCGACGCCAACCGCCCGGCCATTGGAATCGAGCCCCATGCTGCGAGGATATTGCATCTCAGCAGGCGTACTGCCGACGTAGATCTGCTGGGCATTGGCCTGGCCCTGCGTCCACAACGCGCCAATTGCCACAGTGACACCCAGAAGCATCCATCGGTGAGCAGACATGGTCATGTCCCTTCAGCAGCGAGCTCGAAAGACTTTGTACCTGAGATTGTCATCCAGTCTCAGGGGTAAGTCAATTGGATGCCGATGCAGCCTCGCGCAGAAGTCGAAGTGCAGTCTCGACAAGCATTTCGCCGGAACCGGGCTTCGTTGCAGAGTTTGTCACTTCGTAACTCCCCCCGGCATAGGCGGGACGGTTGGGGATGTAGATCGTTTCGACACAGTTCGACAGTTCGATCACCAGAGTCGTTTTGAAGGGAGACCCCTGCTTGATGGCCATACCCAGTTCGACGAAGACCTCGCCCGGAAGACAGACAATTGCCACGTCTTGTCCCAGTGTAATGACGTTCACTTCCGCGGGAATCGTCTCGCCGATCCCCTTCAGCGAATGGCTCAGTCCCCACGTG
The DNA here is from genome assembly GCF_041860085.1 of Schlesneria sp. DSM 10557. Taxonomy (NCBI): domain Bacteria; kingdom Pseudomonadati; phylum Planctomycetota; class Planctomycetia; order Planctomycetales; family Planctomycetaceae; genus Schlesneria; species Schlesneria sp. DSM 10557. The sequence goes on along the minus strand of NZ_CP124747.1, from coordinate 5,994,708 downwards.
ATGTGATCAATGGCGTTGGCGTAGGGTTCACGATGGCGGAATTGATCGAGCATAATTTTCTTGTGCGCGGTGACGTGATCAAAAAAGTCCACCGTTTCCTTGCGGTAAGCCTTTTGCAGGATCTCGATCGCCCACTTCACTTCGTCTTCAGTCGCTTCCTGCAGAGGGAGTTGGACGACTTCCGACTTCGCGACGAGTTTCGTCTTCGCCAACGGCTTGAGCTTCCCCAGGTCACGCTCTATGGATTCCGCGATGCTGGTTCCAATGTAGTCGGCCTTGTTTCGCTCTTTGCTGTTAGGATTGACGTGATTGATGTCTCCACAGCAACCCGTTCCGAAGATCGAAACCACTTCATTCCCAAGGGATTTCTTGAGTGCCTGATCAATAAAGTACGGGTAGTCCGCGCTCCATCGCATGCCGCCGACGGTATCGAGATGCAGTGCGAAATTGCTGAGAATCCCCCTCGCCACACCGGTCTCATCGCGAACAGCTAGCAGTTCGATTCGGGGATCGATTGGGCCGGCAGCTCGGACAACGTCAGGATTATCATGACTCTGCCACGTCTTGACGCTGCCGTCGCGCATGACAGAGCGGCGGTTAAACGAAACAGGGATCAGTTGTGTCGCCGATCCCGCTTCCAGAAGCGCAGGCTTCGCCGTCGCATGAGCCTTGCGAATGGCATCCGCTGGGCCAGCAATCAGCTTCTCGATGAATTCTGCCCGCATCGGTGCCTGATTCTCTTTCCCGAGCTTCAGGTAAAGCTCCTTCATATAATCCGGCGCGGTGTGCGAGTGCGTGGCCGTGATCACAATATTGGAAACCGGGATCCCCGTTTCTGTCGAGGCTCGCTTGCGAATCTCCTTCACCAGATCCGTAGCAATCCCAATCAGGTCGCAGACAACCAGCGCCGCCGAAGTATCGCCGTCCCGGAAGACAATTGCTTTCGCCTTCAGCGGGTCAATCACCCCTTCTGCCAGTCGTTCGTGGTAGTAGCCCGCCATAGGAAAACCGACAGGAGGGGTGATGTCCACCTCCGCGATTCCCACTCGCAATGCCTCGCCACCGAAAACCTCCGGGTGGGAGTACGTCACAAGACAAACAAGCAGCAACCCCACCGATCTGAACAAAGGAGCAAAGTTCATGACGATCCTTATCCAACCGAATTCTTCTTGACGTTCCAGTGCGTTCTACATCACCCGCTCGATCGCACGGGTAATCTGGGCTGATCGTAGCGACATTCAGATCGAGTTGCACCCGCCGTGGCTGTCCAATAATTGAAGAACTGGAGGAACCATTGCAGTCAGTAACCGCGCAAAGACGGACCTGCGACAACGCACTAAAATGACGTGAGGAAGGGATCGGTCAGATACGCACAGAGTTCTGGAACACGCGGAGCGATCCGAGTTCAGTTCGCTCTGTGCTGACCGGAAGGAGGCGTCTTACGCCCCCCATGGACCAGTAGCGCGGAAGTCACCTTTTCTTCGAACTCGGGCATTCGGAGTCGAATTCGAAGAATCGGCTCCATCCCGGAATCCTCAACTGTGGTCGACCGTTTCGCTTCCGGGAACGACAGCGGGGGTCGGGTCCGTCACGATCGAAATGTGAGAAAAGGCGCGTCGCAGTAAGAACCGGTTCCACCACCCCAGCTTCGTGCCACGGACATTGAGCCACTCAAGCGACGGTAAGCATGGCAGCAGCTTACGCAACGATCGAGCGTCCGCACCTGTGCCGCTCAGGTTAAGGCTGCGCAGCACGTCGAACGACGAAAGATGATTCAGCCCCTGGCTGGTGATTCGGCTTCCCGTCAAATCAAGCTCGACGAGGAAATGAGCTTTATGGTCAGCGAGAAACTTCAGAAAGTTGTCGCCGTCGGCGACATGATGCAGCTTGATCCGTCGCAGTCGCTCGGCCAAATGAGCAAAGTCTTCTCCGCACGACTTTTCCATCCAGGGGATCCGTTCAACCTGAACTCGTCCGCCTCGCTTGATGACTTCAGCGACCACTTCCTCCTGCAAAAGATAAGGCTCTACGCGAGCGGCAATCCATTCACGGCGACTACCAGAGAAGGCGACAAATTCCAGCGCTTGATCGTAAGCGTCCTTCAGCCGATTGAAGTCAGCAGGATCTCCCCCTCGATCAGGATGGGCCAGTAATGCCTTGGCGCGATAAGCTGCTTTGACGTCCGCTGCTTCGTAAGGAGGCAATAGCCCCAGTACTTCCATGAACGCGGGACGTTCAGATCCGGTTTCCTGTAAAGCGACGTCGACTTTGTCCGTTTGTCTCTGCAACTGAATACCTTTCCCGACCGAGCAACCGCTTTTCAAAAGGCAGTTACACCCAAACTGAGTCCGACTTAATTATCTGGAGAAGCCGGCTCGATCGAAGGACCGACACGCTTTCAGCGTCGGTCAACGACCACCGTACAGAACGCAAACGCCACATGCCCTGAAGTGACATTTGCCAAATCTGGCTCTCACAAACAGTCGCCGCTTTGGGTGAAGCAGCAGCACCCTGACCGACGAGTTCTGTTTCTTCCTGTTGCCAAAGTATGGCTCGGTTCTAACGGCGTCAAACGACAATGGCGACGACCCTGCAGTTCACGTGCAAATTTGTGGGGTTTGGTTATGCCCTGCGGATTACCCTGATTCGGGCTTCATTCTGCAGGCAGAAATCCCCAGCTTCTTTTGTCAGGCACTCGTTGAACTCAGGTGGTTTGGGATCTACGCTGGAGACAAAAGTACCGGTGGCAGGATGCCTCGACCAACGTTTTTGCTTTCAGGAAACGGCCCATGGACCGAGATTCCTTTCATCGACTTTGCCTGACATTTGTCATGGTCGTGTGTTCGGTCGTCCCGTCGCTCGGACAGAATCAGGAAAATGTGGACCCATCCTACCTCGTGGGAATGATCAGCCTGATCGCACGCGAGCCCGTCCTGCGAGAACTTCAAATTGAGCCAGACTCGGATGAACTTCTGCGAATTCGCCTGCTGCTGAAGTCCTTTCCAGTCACCTTGAAACAGAGGATCAATTTTCCTGCCCAGGAAGATCGGAAACAGCCCAGAACGCCTCAGGAGGTATTTGCTGACGTCGAATCCGAGTACGTTGAGCAACTGAAGGTCCTGCTCACACCATCACAGTATGACCGGCTTCGACAGATTCACTGGCAACGCTGGGGCTTTCAGGCACTGCACGACGCCGAGCTGAGAGAAGCCCTGGAGCTGACCGCAGAACAGGTCGATGGGCTGAACTCGTTACACAACCTGTTCGAAACTCAGAAACGTGACCTCGAGAGTCAAAGAGATGCCTTGCAAGACCGAGGAGGTGACATCAGCGACGTCCGGGCATCGCTGCGAAAGATCACGAAAGACCGTGATCGCGCCTACGATGACGTATTGACCGCTGACCAGCGGATTCGATTTACCGAGCTCAAAGGGCGACCCTTCAAACTCTCCCGGCCCGAGACAGCGACAAAGCCTGAACCGCCGGTCATCGCGCAGTCACGCTCACGGGGAATCCTGTTCCTCATCGGTAAGGAACCGGTAGAAGTGGAACTGGGGATTGAAAATGATTACCCCCTCGTCGCAAAACTGCGGGCACTCGCGAAACAATACGCATCTCACCTGAATGAAGTGCGGCGAAAATCCAGAGGAGAAGAGCAAAACTGGCGGCAGGAACTGGAGTCTAAACTGTACGACAAGTATGTTGTCGACCTGAAAACGATGCTGACAGCAAACCAGTTCGAGCGATTACAACAGATCTACTGGCAGCAACTGGGAAATGAAGCACTGAACGAAAAGGAGGTTGCGTCAGCACTGGAAATCACGGCGGATCAGCAGCAATCGATTGAAGAACTGAACCAGGAACTGGTCAAAAAGGTCCGAATGCTGATAGGCCTTCCGGGTCGTAATGCAGGAGCAGCAGATCTCGCAGACCGTTTGAAGCAGGAAATTCTGGCAACGAAACAGGAACTCGACGAACAGGTTCTCCAAGTGCTGACAACATCCCAGCGAGATCTGTTCGAACAACTGAAGGGGAAGCCCTTCGATTTGGATCAACTGAAGTCACGCCTCGTGAATGATCCTAAGGCCTTTCCCTCCAAATAAACTGAGGCAGTCCGCCGGAGCGGAGTGTCCCTTACTTACCGATTTATTCTGAGTGCAGCAGGTCTGAACCTGCGAGACTCCCACCTACCGGAGAGGTTATGAAATACGCGATCTGTCAGGAATTGTTTGAGAATTGGGACTGGGCACGACAGTGTCGCTTCATCGCAGAAACGGGTTACACCGGTATCGAACTGGCCCCCTTCACCCTTGCTTCTCGAATCTCAGACGTCTCTTCCGAGCAGCGGCGAGAACTGAAGTCCGTCGCAGCAGATCACGGACTGACGATTTGTGGGCTGCACTGGCTGCTGGCAAAAACAGAAGGGTTTCACCTCACGACCAACGACCAGGCTGTCCGTAACGCAACCACGGACTATCTGATCGAATTGGGGAAAGCCTGCGCCGATCTGGGGGGCGAAGTCATGGTTTTCGGTTCGCCCCTCCAGCGCAACATTCAACCGGGAGTTTCACGGGAGCAAGCGTACGACAATGCAGCGGAGGTTTTTCGTAAGGCCCTGCCTGCATTCGCAGACCGGGGTGTCAAAATCGTGATGGAGCCCCTCACGACAAAAGAAACCAACTTTGTCAATTCCTGTGCAGAGGCAGTGGAACTGATCAACCGAGTGGACCACCCGGGTATCGTGCTGCACCAGGATGTGAAAGCGATGCTGAGCGAATCAGTGTCGATTCCCGATCTGATCAAGCAGTACGCCTCTATCACAGGCCACTTCCACGTAAACGACGACAATCTGCTGGGACCGGGAATGGGCCGGACGGACTACCGTCCCATCATCCAGGCCCTGCTCGACACGAACTACAGCGGATGGGTCAGCGTCGAGGTTTTCGACTACAAACCTGGGGCTGAACTTATTGCCCGTGAAAGCATCAATTACCTCAAGCGGATTTATGACGAAGTTTCTGCCACGGGACGTTCAATGGGAAATGGAGGTCCAAAGTGATTCACGACGACGCTAGCCTGAAAGTGGATCTTGGGCCACGATCGTATGAAATCGCCATTGTCACCGATCAACTCAGCTCGTGCGGGAAACTGTTTGAGAACTGGTGGTACGTACGAGATGGCATGTCATCGGCTTTTTGCACTCAGCCACCGCCACAGGGAAGTGTCTGGGTCGCTGAGAAGCGTCCTGTGGAGCGTCCGTTCGCGTTTCTCGTGACGGACGAGAACCTGTTTAACTCGCACGGACGTGTCGTCAGTCAATCGCTCATCGAGGCTGGATGGCGATGTGAAACGGAAGTTCTCCCGGCGGGCGAGACATCCAAGTCGGCGGAAATGTTGACGCGTCTGCATGATCGACTGATCGCGCTGAACGCGGATCGCCGCACACTGATCGTCGCGGTCGGCGGCGGCGTGATTGGGGATCTTGCGGGATTCCTGGCTGCCACCTACATGCGAGGGCTTCCCTTCGTCCAGGTACCCACCACCCTGCTGTCTGCAGTCGACAGTTCAGTGGGTGGTAAGACCGGTATTAACCACACTCGCGCCAAGAACATGATTGGCGCGTTCTATCAGCCAATCGGAGTCCTGATCGACACGGCAACACTCGCCACACTCCCGGCACGTGAATATCGTGCGGGGCTAGCCGAAGTCGTGAAGTACGGTGTGATTCTGGACGCTGAATTTCTGACATATCTCGAACACCACATCGAAGCCATCAACAATCGAGACCCCCACGTTCTTCGGCATATTATTGCCCGCAGTTGCCGACTGAAGGCGAGTGTGGTGGAACAGGACGAGTTCGAGACTAAAGGACTGCGTGCCGCCCTTAACTACGGCCACACGTTCGGTCACGCTTTCGAGGCACTTGCTGGATACGGCGAACTACTGCACGGTGAGGCGGTGGCAATCGGGATGATTCACGCCAGTCGCCTTTCCGAACAACGCGGTTTGATTGATGCCGCACTGACCTCGCGACAAATCAGTCTGCTGGAAGCTCTCCATCTTCCGACCGCGCTTCCTGTCACACTGTGGCTGTCAGATGATGATGTGATCTCTCGGATGCGATTGGACAAAAAATCTGTCTCAGGAAGCTTGAGGTTCGTCCTGCCGATCCGGGCAGGCGCCGTCAAAACCTTCTCTGACGTCCCGGAATCGGACGTGCGAAATGTCCTCAACCACTCGCGCTAGAAGCCCGCAAGAAGTGGAGTTTAGAGTGAAGATGTGGCTGCAGACTCCTGCGGCCACATTCCGTTCCAGAAGGGATACCATCGCTGCTTGACCGGAATTCAAAGCTCCGTTTTGCATCTCAGTCTGGACCGGAGACGAGGGCGATCGATGTTGCTTCCGGTAAACATTGATCGCCCGATGTCGTATTGCGGCAGCGCTCTCATCAGAAAACAGCCCGGGCCTGATCAGGATTCACCGTTTGCAGTCACGTGCTGTTATTACAATCCAGTACAAAGTCGACGCATGAATTCACGGGGGTTTGGGGAATCTTCCCCAGTGGAATTCACCTCATGAATGAGCGATGCCGGGCATAAATCCCGTCATCAGCAGAGGTGGCATTCCATTTGCAATCGCGAGGGAGAGTCCCGCCGTTGCTATTGATGAGGGCTGTATGCTGTCTGTGAATTCTGGAATCTCAACTCGCTCTGTTGCGGAACTCGCACTGCTTGTTTCGCGTCTCGGACAAGCCCATCGCCACTGTGATGAGCCTGTCTCGCCCGACACGATCCGAACATTTTGGCAAAGCAACCGGCAACTCCAGCAACGCTGGACGGCGCTTCTTGATACGGGGCTAGAAGACCCGAAACGGAATCTCAGCCTGTTAGAGCGAATCGCCCCCCGACTATTCGCCTGTGAGATGCTCGTCCGCACCTGGGCGACATGCCTTTCTGCACGCGACAAAGTCACCAATTCCACCGACCTGAATCGCGTCTGTCGAAACATTGTCAGTGCGTTTTTCCAGTTGCGACTGGAAGTCTTGTCTCGGCTGGTCAGCCTCCCCGAGGAGTATGATCTTCCGTTCCGAAACCTGGACAGGCTGCGTCGTCAATGCGATCGATCGACCGACCTGCTGGTATCGATGGTGGCATATGACAGCGAATCATTCGAGTTTGCATTCGACCGGGAACGAGCGAGCGATTTTCACGAGAGCACTGGCTCCGCCGATGCTCAACCTGGCCACAACCCTATCGACGATCTCGTCTCCGCGGGACTTCGCATGAACTTTATTCAGCAGCTCTCGGACACTCCGGTGGACGAGCCTGAGTTCGCTGCGATGATGCAGTCCATCCTCGCCAACTTGCCGAATTTCGAGTCAACCCGGAATCAGCGGCTCTTGAAATCTCTCGAATGGAAGATCGCCACAAGTCTCTGCTGAAACGAGCTTCTACGAAAGGCGCGAAGTCGATCGATCAGGTGGTCCCGCTTCGGTAACAGACCACAGCGAAGACAGTGCAAACTCCAATTACGCCGTAAGCCAGCAGCCAATCGATATTATGGACAGAGTGCGCCTCGTCTCCCGAGACCCGTGACTGTGATTCCTTGAGCCGCGTTTCAGTCTTTCGCGATCTCGCGGGAACTTCCACATTCTCGAATTCCGGCATCTCGACGTTCTCATCATCCAGATCGCCGAGAGTCACAGCGCGCTGCGCGCGGTCGGAAAAGCGGGTCTCCCCCTCGTTGAGCTGCTCAATGGCGGGCGTTGCCATCGGAGGCTCATTCTCCGTCTGGATTGACGTGTTAATCGAGGGGATCGATTCATCGAGGACGGGTTCAATTGAAGGCGAAATTGAATCTCCAACGGGATCGACAAACTTGAGCGATACGCTGCGATTGGCCCTCACGATCGCCCCCGGTTGGACCGATTTGAGCCCGCGTTCGGGAAGTGTTTCTGCGGTATTCAGATCCAGCGGTAGACCCAGAGTTACCGCTTCGGAGGATGGCAGGATCCCATCCAGTTCAACTGCCGATGTTTTCTTCACGCGGCGAAACAGAGCCGTCCAATTACGGTTCTTGCGCGTCAGCTCTTTGAGCTCTTGCTCAGGCGAGTTGGGATCGATCTTTTTTTCCAAAGGGTCGACAGCGTCCTTTGCAGCCTTTCCGGACTCCGAACGCCCGAGTTCCGACTCAGGGAGATCTCCCACCGCTTCCATTTGGCCTTCAATTCGCCTCACGACATCCGCGGGCCGGTCTTCATCGGGATGGAAATCCAACTGGTGCGAATCACTCAACTGCTGCGCCAAGTCCGCCATCTCGAGTGCCTGTTCGTGTTGTCCCATCGACAATAACGCTTTGGCACGGGCGATGAGTAAGTCCACCCGATTTCGCTGCTCCTTGATGGTCTCGCTCTGATGAGGCAAAGCACGGGCCTGTTGCAAGTCATTGTTGAGCGCCGCATCCAGGCGTTCTAAAGGAGACCTTTTTCGATCCGACTTCAGCGACGCTTGTGCACTCTCTTCGGTCGTCGCTGGGGATTCGGGCGTTGTCGACGCCTCACCCGATGACCAGGAGTCAATCCGGGGCAACCAGGAAGTGACGCGAGAAAACTGCGATCGCGGAACGGCTTCACCTTCAACGGCCGATTGATTCGAATCGGAATCCGTCGGAACGTCATCATTGATAGCGACGTTGGCGGCAACCGTCGGCTCGGAACTCTTCTGCGATTCGGCGACTTGTTGTTCGGACAACCGAACTGGCCAGCGCACGGGAGGAACCCGTTGCCAAAACGATTTCATCGCGGGGCGAGCGTACGTACAGCCACTTTGCCCCACCAGCATCAATAGCACCCCAGTCACCAGCAGGACCTGATGAGGGTGGCGTCCAGAAGCGGATTGATGTTTCAAAATGGCAGACAATGTGAGCGTCCCAACTCCGGCAAAGAACACGTACTACCGTTTTCTATCGACCGGCCACACTTTGACGCTGAATCAAAAGGGAGTTGGAGCAAGGACTTATCTGCGTCGATCGGCAAATTCTGCCGAATGGGGCGGTTTCAGAACGCAATTTTCAGTAACCCCGGCGGCGTTGCGTTCAGTTCCCTCCCCCCGCGATCCCCACAGCAACGTTTCGGTCGCCAACCGGTATACTTCACTCAATCAGCCGGCAGACGTGCGTTGTGATTTCACCTTGTTTAGACTGTGGGCAAGTTCCGGGAGATCGGGCATGCCAGTTCGCGTGCGATTACCCAGGATTCGCCCTGTTTGAACTACCCTCGATTGGAAATCGCAGATCGTTATGTCTTCACGCGATTCGATTCTTGCATCAGTTCGTCGACAACTTCCTCAATCGGCTCCATTGCCACCCTTAGACGGGCCCTGGATTCAATACGAAGACCCCGTTGCACAATTCGTTTCGGTACTGGAGTCGATCGGCGGCCGTGCTATCCGAGTCGCGTCTGAAGCAGACATCCGGGAACATCTGAATGCTCTTCCACAGTTCGCATCCGCATCGAAGACGCTGTCGCTCGTCACGGCTGCTGTGACAGGTAATGTCGACCTTGATGCGATCGCTGACCCTCATCAGCTTTCTGACATCGACTTCGCGATTTTGCCTGGAGGAGTCGCCGTCGCCGAAAACGCCGCCGTGTGGGTCAGTGACGAGGCTGTCAAACACAGGGTCATTTATTTTCTCTGCCAGCACCTTTCACTTGTGGTTCAGGCCAGCGCAATCGTAAACAACCTGTACGAGGCTTATGAGCGGCTTGACGTGACTGGTTCGCCTTATGGGGGGTTCATTGCCGGGCCCTCGAAGACCGCGGATATTGAACAGTCGCTGGTGATCGGAGCTCATGGATCCCGATCGATGACGATTTTCATCGTCGGATGATCCATAACGAAACCGTCGCAAAGGGAAACGATTGGCAGAGATCACTACGAACGAACGAGATGAATCCGGTCCCTTGTCACTGTGGGACGCAGTGAGTCTGGTGATCGGGATCGTCATCGGCAGCACGATCTACAAGACACCCGGAATCATCTGTAGTAATGTCCCCAGCCCCGCAGCCGCATTATCCCTGTGGGTGTTGTGCGGAGGACTCTCATTTGTTGGTGCCCTCTGCTACGCCGAACTGGCCACCACCTATTCCCGGTCAGGCGGCGAGTACAACTATCTGACGCGAGCTTTCGGACCCTGGGCTGGATTTCTGTTTGGATGGTCCCAACTGGCGATTATTCAAACTGGCAGTATTGGTGCTCTTTCTTACGTCTTCGCGGAATACGCAGTCGAAGTCTTTCATGCCCCACCGGCGAGCGTCGTGTGGTTTGCGCTCGGTTCCGTCGTCGGACTGACACTGATCAATATGCTGGGAGTCCACGCTGGGCGTCACACGCAAAAGGTGCTCGTCGCGGCGAAGCTGCTGGGACTGGTCATGCTGATCGTCGTCGGACTTTCTTTAAAGTCAGGGACTGAAATGACAGCAACCAAACCGATCACTGGACCGGGGTGGTCACTGGCGATGATTCTGGTTCTCTACGCTTACGGCGGCTGGAATGATGCCGCGTTCGTCACTGCAGAAGTTCGCAACCGATCACGCAATATTCCGCTCGCACTGCTTTATGGATTAGGACTGATCACAACAGTCTACGTCCTCATGAACATGGCGTACTTACAGACGCTGGGGTTCGAAGGACTGAGAAATTCTCAAAAGCCTGCTGCAGATGCGCTGGCGGCAGCACTGGGAGCCAACGCGGGCCGTGCCATGAGTCTGCTGGTCATGATATCGGCGCTGGGTGGATTGAATGGATTGATTCTCGCTGTCTCACGCGTGCACGCGGTCGTTGGGGCCGATCATGCGTTGTTTTCACTCCTGGGACGCTGGTCGGCTCGCACAAACACACCCGTCTGGTCACTGCTGGCGCAAGGCATCGTGACGGTCATCATGATCCTCGCCGTGGGGACCCATCAGGGGCGCTCTATAATCGATGCTGTTCTGACGAAACTTCACCTGCAACCCGTGCCCTGGGATTCGTATTATGGTGGATTCGATACGCTATTTGCCGCGTCGGCCCCGATCTTCTGGCTCTTCTTTCTCAGCACCGGAATAGCCTATTTCATTCTGAGACGGATTGACCGAGACAGGTCTCGCCCCTTTACTGCGCCGTTGTTTCCACTCTGCCCGTTACTGTTTTGTGCAACATGCGTATTTGGACTCTACTCCGCCGCCACTTATGCGGGACCACTGCTCTCCCTGATCGCAGTTCCGTTTCTTGCGGGGATCCCGCTCTACTTTCTCAGTTGCGGGCTCAGTCGGCTTGCCAGACCGAAGGCCTAAGTTCGAAGACGCCGGATCGTACGAAAGGGGAGCCCGCGTTCTCAGACCGGCTTCCGTTGAGACCGTTCTGAGAATTTCGAGCCGGTACACTTTGTCAGGCGACACTACCGGTACACTTTGTCAGGCGACACTACTGGTAAAGCTCTGACACCGGACGTCCCGTTGCGAGCGGAATTGGCCGTCCGGTCGGATCGTTGTAGTGTCCCGAAGGGTCGATTCCCAGTGAGGAAAAAATGGTCGCGGCAACATCGCCGGGGGAGACAGGTGTCGATTCGGGATAGGCTCCGATTCGATCAGACGCCCCGATGACGTGTCCTTTACCCACTCCGGCCCCGGCAAGCATGATTGAGTAAACTGTGGCCCAGTGCTTGCGACCTGGCGAACTTCCTTTGAAATTGGGCTCCACCGCAACTCGGGGTGCTCGCCCAAACTCGCCCATGCAGACGACCAGAGTCGTGTCTAGTAATCCACGGGTTTGCAGATCCTCAAGCAAGGCTGAGACAGAAAAATCGAACCGGGGAAGCAGATGAGCTTTCATTGAGTCGAAAATGTCATTGTGCGTGTCCCAGCCATAAGCGTCAGTGACGCCGAATTCATTATCCTGTCCTCGAATACTCTCGTTGAGGAACACCGTAATCAACGGCACTTCTGCCTCGACCAGACGCCGAGCCAGCAGGCAGGCCTGGCCCGACCGAAAACGACCGTAACGGTTTCGCACCGCTTCAGGCTCTTGTGTCAGATCAAATGCAAGCCGACATTTCGGGTTTGCCAGTAGCGTGTAGGCCTGCCGGTAAAGCTCACTCATCGCTCTGGTCGAACGATGATTCTCCAGTTGATCGCGAGCTCGATCGATCGTGGCCAGCAGCGAGCTTCTGGCCGATTGCCGGATCGTTGGAAGCTTGGGTAGTGGTTCCAATCCGTTCAAGATCGCAGAGGGGGCCGTGACATCACCCACCATAAGCGGTTCGTAGGTCCGCCCGAGAAATCCACCATCCTGACCGGGGGAAGGGAGATCAGGAATCAGAACGGGCCCATTCAGATCAATGGCCGAATACGGGAACAGGGAAGTGGGACGAACTCGGTGAAGGATCGCCCCCAGGGAAGGAGCATCCTCAGGTCGGGGAGGAAAGTTAGAAGACTTCTGCGGGTGAAACTGACCGGTCAACGACAGATAAATGGCGGAACCGTGGTCGAGGTCATCATGCGACATCGACCGGATGATTGTGTACTGATCCGCGAGTCGAGCCATCCGCGGCAGATATTCACAAAGCCGAACGCCGGGGATCGAGGTCTCTATGGAGGAAAACTCGCCTCGGATCTGCTCAGGTGCGTCCGGTTTGGGATCCCAGGTCTCAAGCTGACTCTGTCCTCCACTCGCATAGAGCACGACGACCGACTTGGCTCGCCCAAACCCGTCGGGGCGGGACAAAACATGGGCCAAGTCAGCGGAGAAAGCGGTTTGCTGACTCAGTGACGATGCGATTCCGCATCCGAGCCCCGCACGACCTCCGATTCGCAACCATTCACGCCGATCGATCCGCAGGCCCGCCAGATCATCGGCGACAAACCGAAGCGACATCAATTTGTCTCCTCATCAAAACTTGCTCAGCCGAAGACTTCATCAATGACTTCACCTTCGTTGACCGTCGGCCGTTCCGGCCTCCCCTGTAACCGATAGATCACCTCTGTGTGATCCAGTCCTAATGCTGCCAGAATTGTGGCGTGAAGACTATGCACGTGGACGGGACGTGAAACAGCGTGCATCCCGAAATCATCCGTCGCTCCGATGATTTGTCCCCCTTTGACCCCTCCCCCTGCCAGCCACATTGTGAAGCCATAGGGGTTATGATCACGTCCATCCCCCTTCTCACTCATCGGTGTCCGCCCGAATTCTCCTCCCCACACGACCAGGGTTTCTTCGAGAAGTCCGCGCTGCTTGAGGTCTTGGAGAAGTGCCGCAATCGGTTGATCAGTCGCTCCGCAAAGTTCGGTATGGTTCTGCTCGATCTTCGCATGGGCGTCCCACCGACTGCCCGAGCCCGAATAGACCTGAACGAAGCGGACGCCCCGTTCGATCAGCCGTCTTGCCAGCAGACAGTTCTTGCCGAAGGCTTGTGTTCGCTTCTGATTGAGTCCATAGACCTCGTGGGTGGCTTGGGATTCTTCGGCGAGATTCACCGCTTCCGGGGCATGGGCCTGCATCTGAAAGGCAAGTTCATAGGAAGCAATGCGAGCCTCGAGCTCACTATCACCTGGGCGACGAGCCAGATGGTCTCTATTGATCTGATTGATGTAATCGAGCTTCCGTCGTTGGCGATGGTCGCTGATCTCTGCGGGAGAGCTCAGGTGCAGGATGGGATGGTCGCCAGGCAGGAACTTGGTCCCCTGGTGACCTGCGGACATAAATCCTGCTCCCCACACCCGGTTTCCTCCGGGCGGTTCTCGGTCGCCGTCCAGAAGCACAACATACCCCGGGAGATTGCGATTTTCGGAACCCAATCCATAGTGGACCCAGGCCCCCAGACTCGGCCGCCCGCCGAGAATGCTGCCGGTGTTCATCTGAGTCACGCCCCCCACGTGATTCAATGCGTCCGAAGTACAGGACCGAATCACGCAGATATCGTCCATCCATTCGCCGACGCGGGGATACCAGTCAGAAACCGGCAGGCCGCTTTGTCCGCAATTTTTCCAGGTTCTTTTGGAGGCGAGCAGGCCGTTCTCGGTGACCCCCATAGGAGTGATCACGCGTTTAATCGAAGGGGGCAGAGGCTTTCCCGCATACTCATTCACGAGGGGCTTCGGATCAAACGTATCGAGATGACTTGGCCCCCCGTCCATAAACAGGAAAATCACATTCCGTGCGGTTCCTGCTTTGTGAGGTAAAAAGAGCGGTGATTCAGGGGCTCCGAGAAGGTTCTGTTCCTCCGCAAACATCCCGGCCAGCGCTATCGCACCAAAACCTGCTCCCGCTCGACTTAATACGTCTCGTCGGGACAAGAGGTGCTGCCGATGCAGACTGTCGATTTGGGACATAGTCGATTCCGGTGGGCAACAGGAACAGCGAATCAGAATTCGGGTCGGTCAAATCCAACTGCATGATACCGCAGAGCCCACACGCTGCCAGCCAGCTTTGACACCGGCAATGGTGTCCAGAGTCATTTCGTCCCGAGTTCCTGCAATCGTGCTGCAATCATCATCTGAAAGACGAAACAAATCAGCCCGATCAGCACCCAGACGGTCATCGTCGCTGGAAGCTTACCCCAGAAATCGTTCGTGACTTGTTGACTGAAAATGAACACCACTTGCCAGATTGGGCAACAGAAGGAAATCGGTCCCATCAGGAAAAAGGCGAGAGGAAGCGACCCCCATTTCACGAAGAGGCTCAGCAGCGCGACGAGATGCAGAAAAACCAGGACAATCATGATAACCCCCCAGAAGGCGGGCTCGGCCAGCAAGTTCCCCAAATCGCGAGGCTGAAAGTCAGGCAACAGGAGCGTAGCGGCGACGAGACAAATTGCTGCCGGAGCCAATCCAATGATGCACCCCGCCACTTTTGAGTAGGCAATGTAGGGAATGGATCGTGGCAACATCAGCAACGATGACATTGTCTGCAGGCGAATCTCATCATGGAAAACGCGCGATGCCAAGATGCTCGCCTCAAGAATCAATGCTCCAAGCATGATCGAGAAGTACACTGAAGGAAATTCCGCAAAAGTCATCCCAAGCCAGTTCCCCGGATATTGCGAGATGACTGCGATCAGAATCAGTAAGCCGACATAGGCCATGAACTTCACAATCAGGTGCGAAGTCCCGCCACCGATAAAATGAAAATCCTTCCAACTGAGTGGATTGATCCAGGCACGTCCGGCACTAAGAAACCGGACTCGCGATGTCGATTTCAATACGGCACCGCGTGAGTCACCGCCCGCATCCGCGTTCTGCACACACGGACCAAACAATAGCCAGGCCAGGCCGAAGAAGAAAATGCCCGCAACGACGTTCGAGATGACCTGCTTTGTGAGGATCGGCTGATCAAAACCTGTCTGCAGGACGGAATTGATCTCAAAAAACACGCTCGAACTCTGCAGCCATTCGAGCGTCGTGAGGATCGCCGATTTCCACCATTCCGACTTCGTCCAGCCACTCGCGAGCAGGTCCCGTAGTCCCAAGGATGCAATTCCTGGCACGACGGCATAGAGAATCATCAACAACGTGGTCGCTCCCGCTGCACTGCCGCCGCGTTTGAAACAGACCGAGCAGACCAAAGCCACATTCGCGAGGAGAACCGTGTACGCAATCATGTCTACGTACGCGGCAAAGAGCTGGTGCGTCGTGACCCCCCCCAGCGTGACCGCCAGCAACATGAATGGAAACTGCACGACCAGCAGCAGCAGGACCTGAATCAGTCGGCTGGTCGATTTGCCGAGCAGAATACCGATATGGTTCAATCCAGCCATTTGCAGCAAACCGATGGTCTCTTCTTCCTTTTCTTCTGTGATTGCAGACGAGAAGAAGCCAATTCCTGCGCAGGTGATAAAGAACAAATTCAGCCAGGCAATATTTTCAAAGAACCTTAGTCCGGGTGCCCCCAGAACAAAGCTCTGAATTCCGGCGATCAACAGAGACAGATAAATAAAGCCAACAAACGCGAGTCGGAACAGATGATTTCGAAACTGCCGCGCATCCTGCCTTAAAGCTCGAGTCAGCAGCGCCACTACGCCATAGTACATAGAACGACTCGGGTAAAATGAATGATCCGGTTCAACACGATGGGACGAATTCAGGAGTCGGCAGGTCAAACTGGCATGAGCGGGATTTCACGCGGCATCGACGATGACGAAGTAACGGCATAAGCAACGATCGCTCCTGGACGCAGAGTTGGGAAATCGAGCAGCACAAAACCGCTAAAACGCGTTGCGTAATCGAGTAAACAGAGCGTGAGAGGTGTCTCGCCTGCCACCACGAGCTATTTAACCCCTTTTGTAGTCAGATCCATAAACGCATCGTTGAGATGCCGTTTGTCTTCTGTAAACGCAGTAATCGGTGCTCCCAGGTCCAGGATTCCCCGTAGCAGGCTGTTGCGGTCGGTTACCGTCCAGTCGTATGCAACGCGATAATCCGGTCGTCCCTCCACCTGGTCAACACTGATAATCCCGGGCAGTCCCAGGATCTGCTCGGCGATTCCTTCGACTTCAGAATCCAGCGTGACACGCCAGGTCGGATACTCGTTGGACGAAGTCTGCAGGCCGCTCATCGAACCGCTGTACATCACCTTGCCCTTGTCGATGATCGTCACTGAGTCACACAGCTCGGCCAACTCCGGCAGAATATGCGAGCTGATGAAGATCGTTTTTCCCATCGACCGCAGTGCCTTCAGGATTTCCATGAGTTCGATGCGGGCACGTGGATCGAGTCCGGAAGCGGGTTCGTCGAGCAACAACAGTTCCGGGTCATTGACCAGCACGCGTGCCAGGCTTGTCCGCTGCTGCATCCCCCGAGACAGGCCACTGATCAGATCGTTCTTTCGCTTTTCCATATCGGTCAAGGCGAGAACTTCATCAATGACCTGCGTCCGCTGAGCAAAGGGTAAACCGTAGGCAGCAGCGAAGAAATCGAGATACTCGTACACGGTCATCTGCCGGTACGTACTGAAGTGATCCGGCATGAACCCGATTTTACGACGGACCAGCTTCTGTTCATCGACAACGTCGTGCCCGAAGACTTTCACAATTCCAAACTGCGGCCGGAGCAGGGTGCAGATGATCTTCAGCGACGTCGTCTTTCCGGCCCCGTTGGGCCCGACAAATCCATGCAGCGACTGCGGCATCACTTTGAAGCTGACATGGTCCAGAGCACGTCGTCCTTTGTAAGAGTGGACGACATCATCGACTTCAATGACCGGACGCGTTGCACTGCCGTTCGTCGAATTGCTCATGTGAGGGGCTTTCGGCGTTGTCGTGAGTAAGACGGAAAAGAACTCAGCTGAAGAATTTGGAGATTATTTCGCTACGGGACCGGCGGTTGGAGTGACACTTTCTTCCGTCGCCGTCAGGTCGATGCAGTAGAGGACCCAACCTTCCTGCTTTCCGAGCAGTGGATTTTGAATGCCGAATTCCGGCGGAATTCGGGCGTAGAGGAAGACACGAACGAGACCGGGTGGAAGTCGATACTGTTCTGCGTCGGAAGTACGGCTGACACTCATGCTGCGAGACAGCAGTAGATCGAACATCTGCGTGTAGCGTACGCTCACAGGTGTTTGATCCCCATATTCATATCCGTAGTTAAATCCATAGGGATACTGAGTCTGCTTTTCCTGAACCCGCAGCATCCCGACGACGTTCCCTGTCTCAGCAGACATCACCAGTTTACCGTCGTCCCATTTCAGCAGGTAAAACGAATTGCCGATCAGGGCGTACTGCTTTTGTACGTCTTCCGGTTTGAGACCGCTGACGTCAATATCCAGCTTCGACAACTGTCTGCCAGTAAACTTCACATCAGTAATTTTGAGTTGCGGCCCTTCGATGGGCATTTTCGCGCGTGCTGCCAGTTCGCGATTCGAGAAGGGAGGAATATCGACTTTGAATAGTGCTTCGGCACCATTGTTGACCTCACCCTTGACCTGCTCATGCTCATTACAGGTCGAGTAGAGTGCCGCGAATGCATTGTGCCGGACATCGTAATATGCACCGGTCGTGACGAATATGTTCGACCAGCTGCAGACGTCCATCTGTCCCCCGGGCAACGGCTTGGCAATGGCGACGGTATGTACGGCGGTGGCTTCGCCATAACCACGCTGACCAACGTAAGAGAACAGCAGGCTGAAGAGTGCTACTGTCCCGAGCAGCCCCGCATAGACGACTCGAAAATCAGACCATTTTTTCCCCAGCAGGTAACAGCCCGGGAAGATCAGCAGGATGTAGGCCCAGAACATCATGTGGAGCAGGACCCAGTTATGATTTGGCTTGGTCATCTGCTTGAGCTGGGACAGGAACGCGGTCGACTTGAACGGGTCAGTCCCCTCGCTCATGTTATAATTCAAGTTCTGCTGCGGGACGTTTTCCTCAGTTTCCTCCACCCGGTCGACGATATCGTCAGTGCTTTCCGAGTTTGGTGGAAGGTGGTTTTTGGGCAACCCTGCGCAGGCCTGTTTCAGCTCCGCTTCGCTGAACTGGGAGCGGGTGAGAGGAATATACAGCACGCGGCCCGCGCCGTATCGCACATCGTCCAGAGGAGTTTTCAGAACGCTCATGGGGCCCGTGAAATCGGGGAATTTTCCGCTGGTGTCGTGCAGGACGACGACAGTTCCGCCGAGATAAAGCCAGTCAAGAAAGGATTGGCGGCGCGACTCTTCCCAGCGCGGGACGTGGTCAAGGACGACCAGTTGCAGGCCGTCCGTCGCAATCACAAACGGAGGAAACAGATTGTCAGGCAGGTGGAATTTGATTCCGCCCCCCTTCCCTGAAACCGCGTTCGGGTCATCCAGAATCACTCGCTGATATTTGGCGAATCGGGGTTCTGGCAGATCGTAATAGCCCCCCTTGTAGGAGACCCGCCACGACTCGCTTCTGTAAGAGCCTTCACTGACGATATACGGGTAAAACTGAACCCACTTTGACGAGTTGGGCGACAGGGTCACGGACTCGACCAGCGTCGCATCCACAGTCCCCGCTCCCCCCAGCGACTTCCGCAGATAGATATTTCCCTCGAATGGTTGAGGTGTAGGGTTGTTCACAAGCACCGACAGGACGTTGAATCGGTGCGGCGCCACCTTGCCGTTGAATCCCCACTTATAGTCGGAAACATCCACTGCGAGTGCCGACGACGAGAAAACTCCCCACGCCAGACTGACACAAATCAGCCACAGGGAGTGGGTTCGTGCGAGCGTTGCCTGTGTGCGCCAGAATCTGGCCGTAGACGATGTTCCCATGTCCTTCCCTTCTGCGCAACAGCACGACACCGCAGTGACAGGTCCCGGCAGCAGCCTCACGCCTCAGCCGCTTCAAGGCATTCCGTCTGAATGGTGATAAGATGACACTAATTGACAAAAATTGAAACAGTATTGGCGACGGAAATTTGTGGGAGCCGAAACCTGACCCCATTTTGAGGGAAAAATGCGTCCGGCCGCTCGTTCCCTGACAGCAAAAGGTTCATTATGCTGTGTGATCTTAACTCGCATGATCGAGCGAGTCATACGGGGAATGTGGAGACCTGGTGTGGAGAAATTTCAGCACACCCTCTGCGACACCCACGGCAGCCTCATCGGGCGGCCGATCGAATGATCCCAATTTTGTACACAAGGAATATGACGGATGTCTGCTGAAGTAGAGCTTCTGGAACTCAGCCAAAAACTGCTGCACTCGATCGATAAAGGGGACTGGGCGACCTACGTCTCGCTCTGCGACGAATCAATCACCTGCTTCGAACCTGAAGCACTGGGGCATCTGGTCACCGGAATGCCTTTTCACAAGTTTTACTTCGACCTGCCCGCCAGCGCCACCAAGCCAGCCAAGCAGTCCTCAATCGCCTCGCCTCACGTCCGCGTGATGGGGGATTCTGCTGTGGTCACCTATATTCGACTCGTCCAGAAGCTCGACGGCAACGGCGGCCCACTCTCAGTGGCCGCGATGGAAACCCGAATCTGGCAGAAGACGTCCAGTGGCTGGAAGCATGTCCATTTCCATCGGACACCCTGCTGATCAAGACTTGTTTCATACGCCGTACGCACGACGAATCAATGCAAATGTGCAGGTGAGCAGACAACGGTTACGTACATCAACGACGTGTGTCTACCAAAACCCCCGGAGGTCTTTCAGAACTCCGGGGGTTTTTCGTTTGAGAGTTGCCGCTTGCCCTCAAGAGACTGCCGACGTGAACGCGCGAAACCTGTCGCGAGGTTGAAAATAGGGTGCCGGAGTCTTTCCTCTCTGGGATTCGGGCGAGTAATTGCCTGGGCGGCTTACCCTGCAATCGTTCTCAACGTCAGAAAAACTCGCTCCGTTCATAAGCTTCTCTCAGATTCTGATCACTCGATGATTCTCGCGACCGGCAGGCTGTTGCCAAAGCGTCGGAAATCCTTGAATGTCCAGACGACCTTCTTCTGAGGATCGACTTCGACAAGCTGCGGGTTTGCTTCGCCGGCATGGCAGTTGACGATCAGCGTGTTGCCATTGGCGAGTCTCTCTACCATCGTCACCCACGCCAGAGTGATTCCGGGAAGCTCTTTCTCTTCGACCGACCAGACGGTTTTGCCCTGTTTGTCAACTTCGATGACGCGGTGACCATCTCCCATTCCGATCAATGTGTTGCCATTTTCGAGCCGGAGTGCGGAATAGACCTTCGTCCCTGTTTTGTACTCCCAGACGACCTTCCCCTTCTCGTCGTATTCCCTGACAACCTGATTGTCCCCTTCGTGTGCGACGAGGTAATTGCCGTTATCGAGCTTGCGAACCAGTCGCGTATCGGTGTGGGGATTTCGATGTTCGACTTGCAGAGGAACTTCTTTGAGAAGTTTGCCCATTGCGTCGACCTCGATGATCCGGGCCGGGCCACTTTCGACGATCATCGTGCTACCATCGGCAAGCCGCTGAAACGCGTGAACTTCGACTCGCTTCCCTTCGTTCCCATTCTGCTTCGCGGCATCGTACTTCCAGACGATTTTATAGTCCGGGGTCATTTCCACGATCTCGGTCCAGTCGGTTTGGAACAGGATGTTTCCATTCGCCAACTTCGCAGCATCATGAATATTGCGAATCGGAGTCTGCCACTCGATGTCCCCTTTTTCGTTTACGATTGCCAACGCTTTGGCAGAGTAATCTCCTACCAGTACTTTACGCGGTCGGCCGGAATGAACCGACGAATTGTCGTCGCCCAGACAATGACCCGCCAGAATCGCTGAAAAGATGACTGCCAGACTCAACCGGTACAACTGCATTTGAGGTCTCCCTGCGGTGATGAGCACAATCCGATCGACCGATTGTAACCGGATGGTGGGCAGAAGGCTGCTCTCGCCCGTATCCCCCGGTCTTAACCGATTATTTGAAGCCCAATCCTGGCGTAACCGTCGTTGCCCCTGAAGTCAACAACCAGACTGAATGTCTTAAAAACGCAAAACAACTGTTGAAGTATTCCGTCCTTCTGGACACGATGAGGTGCGGCCAGCAGAACTTATCGACCCATGTCAGTTGCAGGTGAAGTTGGCACTGAACTGGACGGCTCGGCCTCCGTCGCCCGGTACAACTGAGGTCGGATTGAAGACTGCCGAGAAGTACCCTTTCCGTCGATGGGAGTCTTGCATGTTCCACGGCGCTTTCGCACTCCTTGAACGGTCACTGCGGATTGATGCCCGCAACTGGCCGACGCACCTGTGTCGTTTGGGGTTGGTGGGATCAATCTATGTTTCTCTCTGTTTTGCGTTGTCAACGCAGAACAGGTTTGGGGCTCCCGGTCTGCGTTTCTTTCAGGGGATCGCGTTTCTTGATCTGGCCTTCATCACGTTGCTGGGACTCAGTTATTTCTCAACGTCCATTACTGAAGAAAAAGAAGAGGATACCCTGGGACTGATGCTGATGGCGGGTGTCAGTCCGCTTGGGATCCTGGCGGGCAAGTCCATCGGAAGATTCTGGCAGGCAATCCTGCTTGTAGCAGCACAGTACCCCTTTATGTTGCTCGCCGTCACAATGGGGGGAGTGACAACACTGCAAGTCCAGGCCATCACGCTGGCTCTGGTCGCTTATATGGTTTTTCTCGCGGGGATGGGGCTTCTCTGTTCCACTCTGGCATCTCGAAATCGAACCGCCAGCTCGATGATGATTGTCGGCCTTTCGATTTACTTCCTGGTCCCGCTCATCGCGAAGCTGATTCTCATTAAGCTGGCGAAGAGTACGATTCAGGGGGTGACCGCTACCCCCTCGATTTCGATGTGGAGGGCGTTTCTGGAAAGTATGGAAAACCTGTGTATCTATTTAAAAATGGGGGAGATCCTCACCACAGGTTTCGGCCAGTCGATCTGGAGCTTCCAGGTCATCTCGAACGTCTTGCTGGGATTCGTCCTGTCTGGTCTGGCCTGGTTGCTGTTCGGGACCGCCTCCTTAACCACATCAACCGAAGCATCATCCCGGGGACTCGTGGCACGCCAGCGAGCCTTCTTGCATTTTAATGCCGGACGGCCGTGGCCAAATCCCTTTGTCTGGAAAGATTTTCATTTCGTGTCAGGAGGAATCGGCACGATCTTCGTCCGATTCGGGTTCTACTTGAGTCTATGCTTGATTGTTTTTGGATTCGACCATTTTCTTGACGCTTCGTTCGGCCCGAATGGTGCAGTTGGTCTTTGCCAAATGCTCCTGTCGCTGGCGATTGCGATCGACGCTGCGATGGCCCTGGCGCAAGCCATGCACGATGAAATTCGTAGCCAGACGTTAGCCGCACTGCTGATGTTGCCTCAGTCACCTGTCAGGATTGTCTATTCCAAATTTTTGGGATCCCTCCTTGGATGGTTTCCCGGCCCGCTTGTACTCCTGGCCGTCACGATGACCACCGTATCGGGAAGAAGCGATTTCTACAGCTTACTGCAGAACGAACATGGCGGCTGGTGCGTCGTTCTGTTGTTCCTTTTGCCACCGCACTTCGCTCCACTCGCAGCACTGATTGTCAGGTGGGGCGCCGTCGCGGTCGCCTTCGGGCTGACGATTGGAGTTTACTTTGGAATTATCATGGGAATAAGCCTGTTTCGCGGCCCTTCCGACGCATTTTTCGCTTCGGCTGCCCTGGTGATGACGACTCTGTGTGTCGTGTGTCACCTGTTACTCCTGGTTCGAATTCAAACACTGGCGATGAAATGACTTGATTCAACGCAAGCCACAACAAGGGATTGAACGGTTCAGCGCGACGGCCTACGATCTGTGCACAACGGAGCCGTTGCCCCGGCAGCGACACAGGGCCAACAATTGGTCGGTGCGGCGATGGTGCTCAGACGACTGCACGCGGGACCTTGAGTCCCCTTTTTCTCGGGACGTGCAAGTCTGACGGCGAGAGTTGAATGGCAAACCAGCCTCATAGCAAGAGACATGATCCATGCCACAGAAAATCATCATTGATGCGGATCCAGGAATCGGAGATGCGCTGGCCATTGCGCTGGCATTGGCGGATCCCGATCTCGACGTCATCGCACTGACGGCGGTCGGAGGGACCGTTTCTGCAGTTCAGGCAGGCAGAAATCTGCAAGCGATTGTGGAAGCTCTCGATCCGCCCAAGTGGCCCCGGATTGGCCAGGCCGAAGCAGCACAGCGGATGCTCGAAGCCGAATCCGTCGCCCCCAGTCCCGAATGGCTGAATCAGCAACGGCTGCTCCACGGACCAGATGGCTTAGGCGAACTTCCCGTTGCTGTGGCTGATCTCCATCATCCCCGAGACGCTGCGAAGCTCATGACGGAACTCGCTCGGGAATTTCCCGATGAGATCACTCTCCTGACACTGGGACCGCTCAGCAACGTGGCACTCGCGGCTGACCGCGACGCCAGTTTTCTCGGCAGTCTTCGAAGTCTGGTCTGCCTGGGCGGGACCGTCACCAGCGAAGGAGACGTCACCGCGGTCGCCGAATTTAATGTGTTCCATCATCCCGAGGCGGCCAAGGTGGTCCTGAAATCGCCAACAATGAAGCTGATCGTCCCCCGCGACGTCAGTCACCGGGCGATGCTGACCTTCGATCAACTCGACCGACTCAATCTGTCGGAATCGAATCGTTACGGTGCCTTCCTGCGTCATCTCCTTCCCTTCTCGATGCGGGCTCACCGTCAATATCTTGGAGTAGAAGGTGTCTGGTTACCCGAGATCACGGCACTGTCCGCAATCTCGCAACCCCGGCTTTTCAAGCGAGCCACATTGTCCGTCGATGTCGAAACCGAAGGGCAACTGACCCGGGGAATGACAATTTTTGATCGCCGGCACCGACCCGCCTGGCACAACAACGTGGACGCCCTGACGGAAGTCGATGCCCAGGGGGTACTTGACTATTTCACCCAGATGCTGAAGAAAGCCGCTTAACGTTTCTCTCGGGAGCCAGACGAGCAGAAGAAGACCATACTTCACCTGGAATCGACTCGAGTCAGAAACGTTCAGCGGCTGTCGTGATCAAGATTGCAAAAGGAAGGCAGTCTCGGGCCAGAAATCATCCCCCGAGTGATTAAGGGAATAAGAATGCCTCGTGACGTTTCTGTCGGTCGATACCCTTTCCTGCGGCAAATGCGCGCATTCCAACTGCTGCAGGCAGCGCGCATCGCCCTGTCGCCGGGTTCAATCGCAATCTCGATGGCGGCGACGTTTCTTTTTTTCGTCGCTCACTGGCTGGCGGGAGACGTTGTCAGAACTGCTGATTCGGTCAATGTCCCACCCATCACAGTCCAGCAGACCAGCACGGGTGAATTGATCGAATCCCATGTCGCCCTGCCGAACAGGTCTCAGATCGTTGCCCGTGCTTTCACGCTGCAGTCATTCCTGTGGCCCTGGACGAGCGTCTTTCATCCTGCCAGGACCATACTTTCATCTGATGTGAGTTGGGGCTATCGGACAAAGGCTCTGTTTTCGTTCGCTTTCGCCCTCGGCTTGTGGTCACTGGCGGGTACCGTGATCTGTCGTCGCGCTGCGATCCTGTTCGGCGGCCACCGCGAATCTTCCATCCAGGCGGCTCTTCAATACAGCGTGCGACGGTGGTATTCGGCGATCATGGCCCCCCTTACGCCGCTGTTCGCGACGCTCATTGCCGGGCTTCTCATCGCAATCATCGGACTGATTGGGCGGCTTCCTTGGGTTGGTCAGGCCTGGCTGTTGCTGAGTTCACCCGTCATTCTCATTCTGGCTGGCGCAATGGCATTTCTGCTGCTCGTGACCACTGTAGGCTGGCCCCTGATGGTCGCTGCTGTGGCGACGGATGACTGCGACAGCTTCGGTGCGTTGAGTCGAGCCTACAGTGGAATGACTTCAAAACCCTGGTACGTCTTAAGTTTCATCGCAGTCAGTTTCGGAGCAGGCACCGTATTGATGTCGCTCGCCCATCTGTTCGCGGACACGACAATCTGGTGTGCCCTGTCGAGCGCCGCCTGGGGTAGCGGCAATGAGCGAGCCACCTCTGCGCTCTTCTCGCCACTCTCGTTCCTGCTTCGCCTGGCAGTCGGTGCCGTCGGCAGCAGTTTTTTCTGGTCTGCAGCAACGATCAGCTATCTACTGTTGCGGCAACAGGTGGACGGTGTACCCATCGATACTGTGGCAGTCGACGATGAAGCGAGACCGGCTCGTGAACCACTTCCGGTCGTAGGGATCCCCGCCACCGATGTTCGCGCCGATCTCAATGGTGAATCGTTCTCGCATCGAAACTGATCTCACAAATTGACGGACCACTTGAGAGAAGAACGCGGACCGATGTCGAGCGAAAAGTCAGAGGGACTACTGTTACGGGTCACAGACTACAGCGAATCCAGCCGGATCGTCGTCATTTTTACGCGTGACTTTGGCAAGATATCGGCGTTGGCGAAAGGGGGGCGAAGGCTGAAAGGGCCGTTTGAATCCGCTCTTGACCTTCTCTCGACATGTCAGATAGTCTTCCTCCGCAAGAACACGTCTGGTTTAGATCTCCTCACTGAAGCCAAACTCGTTACGCGGTTCCACCCTCAAGAACGTGATTTAGCCTGCCTTTACGCTGGCTATTACCTGGCTGAAATCCTGTTAGCACTCACTGAAGATTACGATCCACATCCTGTTTTATATTCCGCCGCGCAAGATGCTCTGAATCTGTTTCAGAATTCAGAAACCATGTTGCTCGGTGTGATCCGTTTTGAACTTGTTTTACTGCGAGAAATTGGGCAACTGCCAGATCTGGAAAACTGTGTCGCATGCGGCGCGGAACTGACAGCCGGCAGAACGTTTGGGTACTGGGTCTCGGAAGGGGGACTCATCTGTCCGGATTGTCAAAGAGAGGGATACACACAAATCGCTGTTCACGCAGGTGCCGCCGCTGCAATGCGGCTGCTGTCGAGTGAGAGTGAAACCGACTGGAAACGACTGAATCTGACACCGGCTCAGCTCAAAGAACTGAAACGGATTACAACGTCAGCCATCTGCCACGTCATGGGCAAACGGCCAAAAATGTTGAAATACCTCGACCACTAATACAGCGAGCACTCAACCAGCCGACCGGCTGCGTCTCGGTCATGGACGACCATGGACAACACAACCATCTATCGCCGGATCTTAAGCACACGCAGACCATGGGTCTGTGGAGTCGTGTTGTTCGTACTGATTTCAGGCTGCGCTACCCCATGGGAAAAATCGGCGCTGCTGAAAGAAACGTATCCGAACATCGACCGCGTCCAGGGGCCGACAGAACGAGCTCTACGCAATGTCTTCCGCAGACAGAAAGAAGAGAGCGACGAAGAGGAGCTGTCACTTTCCGGTAAGTCGCTGAAGCCGATCGCGGGTACCGAAGAATACCTGGCCGCCACTGAACTCTATAAAGAAGAGAAGTTCCTTGAAGCCCAAAAGGCGTTCAAGAAGGTTGGCAAGAAATTCAAGAAGAGCGAAATTCGCGAAGATGCCCTGTTTATGGAGGCCGAGGCGGCCTGGCAACTCGACAACTACTCCCGTGCTCACGACATCTACGCCGTCCTGCTGAAAGAATATCCTTCGACACGCCACCTGAATGTGGTGAGCGAGCGAATGTTCAAAGTCGGCCGCCTCTGGCTCGACTTTCCGGAAGTGGCAAAACTCGATGAAATCGAACAGGTCAATTTCGAAGACCCGAACAAGAAACTCCCCTCCGAGGAAAAGCCGCACACGGCGAAATCTCGATTCGTCTTTGTCCCTAATCTGACGAACAAGAAAGAACCGTTGTTCGACACACCCGGAAACGGTGTGGCCGCACTTTCCGCCGTCTGGATGAATGATCCGACCGGGCCGCTGGCTGACGACGCCATGATGCTGGTCGCCAGTTACCACGCGAGAAAAGGGAACTATATCGAAGCGGATCGCTACTTTCAGATGTTGCGCGAGACGTTCCCTAACAGTCCGCACGTGCAGAACGCATTCCTTCTGGGCTCCCACGTCAAGCTGATGTCCTATCAGGGCCCCGACTACGAAACACGCACCCTGGAAGAAGCTCAGAAGCTCAAAGAGGCAACGGTCAGACTGTATCCAAATCTGCCTGAGAAAGACCGGATTCAGAGCGAACTGGCACGAATCGAAGATGCCAAGGCACTCATTGACTGGTCACAGGCCAAGTTCTGGTTGCGTAAAGGAAACAAGAAAGCCGCAGCGATTTATTGCCATCAGGTGATCGATAAATTCCCCAATTCTCAGTACGCGAAACTCGCTCGCGCCAAACTCGTCGAACTTGGCCCTGAATATGCCAGTGGCGCCGCGTTCCTGTCGCCCATCGATCAGAAGAAGACCACGGTCTTTGACAATATTGTCCCTAAAAATTTCACATATCGCCTGAAGAACTATCCACTTGTCGGTGGGCCACGCAGCAAGACGGCAAAGTCGACTGGTACGGCTCCGAAACGCCTTTCGGAAACATCCGAAGACGAGGCGGAGGACGAAGTCGTTGAAGACGAAGAAATGTACGAAGAAGAAGCTCCAGCCGAAGAGCCGGTGAATCCGCCTCGACGCAGAAACAGCTGGGGGGACGATGACCAGACGCCCGACAGATTGCCTCCGGGATCTGAATCGGAAGCCCGTGAAATGGAACCGAATAAGCCTGGGCGAGCACGCCTCTAGAAATCGTGAAATCCAGCGATGAATAACGAACCAACCATTGCGCCCCGCAGTACCTGGATGACCCCACATCCGGCTGGGATGATCGTTGTTCGCGAACAGGCTTCCCGGTCAGACGCTCATCATTTGGATGGCGAGCGGAGATGCGGTATCCGCGTGACTTCACGCAACTGGAACTGGTTGAGTGTGGTGCTGGCAATGTTGGTGTCCGGCTGTGGTTACACGGTCGGCAATGACTTTCGAACCGACATCAAGTCGGTTGCAGTCCCGATTTTCGAAAACACCACGAATCGACAGGGGATCGAGTATCAACTGACGGAAGCGGTCCAAAAGGAAATCACAAAACGTTCGCATTATCGACTATCGAAAGGTCGAAATGCCGATACGCGATTGACCGGCAAGATCGTTGGATTTCGAAAAGATGTCCTGGGGGAAACAGCTCAAGACGACCCTCGCGAACTGCAAATCACGCTGATGGTTCAGGTTCGCTGGGAAGATTTGCGAACAGGGGAGCTGATCGCTGAGCAGGAATTGCCGCTCACGCCCGAGCTTATTCCGCTGACGGGTCAGGCCGAGTTCTCTCCCGAATTGGGGCAATCTCTCGCCACAGCCATGGAAGACAATCTGAATTCCATGGCTCGTAAAATCGTCAACCTGATGGAAGTTCCCTGGTAACCGTCGGCTAAGCTTCGCACGCGTTACCCGCCGCCTCAGTGCGGCGAGGCTGAAGGATGACATGTGTCAGAACCAGCTCGCGACTTAGCCCTCAAATCGAATGGTTCTCACTCGCCATTCGTGCCCTGCGACTGGACGCGGCGAAGCACTGGCCCTGAACGCGAAAAGTCGTTCCATCAAACTTTATGCTCGAGTCAGTTCGGGAATTGCTTCTCCGTTCTCGACGATCGGAACCGGACGACCAGCAAAGTTGAGAATCGATGCGTGCTTGTAATCGATCCCCAGGTGTCGATAGATCGTAGCCAGAAAGTCGGCAGGACTGACTCGACGTGAAACCGGATTTTCACCTCGCGCGTCCGTTGCTCCGATGATCTGCCCCGTGCGAATTCCGCCACCTGCGAAGAGCATCGAGTTGGCATTCGGCCAGTGATCACGCCCCGGTTGAACCGTTCCCGCAGGAGCACTCGCCACACCTCCGCCGCTGCTGGCGACATACGAGATCCGCGGTGTCCGACCAAACTCGCCGGTCACGATCACCATCACACGGCGATCGAGCCCGCGAGCGTAGACATCTTCAATCAGAGCCGAGACAGCCTGATCCAATGTCGGTAGTCGGAAACTCAACGCATCGAAAACATGCTGGTTGACCGCGTGATCGTCCCAGTTCTGAACACGCCCGCACAGAGGGCCGTCAAACTCGGTCGCCACGATATCCACCCCCGCTTCCACCAGACGTCGCGCCATCAGGCATTGCTGTCCCCACTGGTTGCGACCATAGCGGTCTCGCACTGAGTCGGGTTCGAGCGAAAGATCAAACGCCGTCCTCGCTGCGGGGTTCGTCAAAAGATTGATGGCCTGTTCATCAAACTTATCGATGGCATCCATCACACCGGACTGATCGACCCGCCGCAGCATGCGATCAAGATTCGCTTTCAGCGATGAACGCGAATTTAGCACGTGCAAAGCGCTCTCATCCCGCATGCCGATATTGGGGACTCGGAAATCGGGTGCGTTGGGATCGCCGACGACCTTGAATGCTTCCCGCGAAGGGCCGAGATACGTCGGTCCTGCAATCGTAAAGTTGTCGTAATTGTCAATCGGATTGACAGCAACGTAGTTTGGAATCCCCCGTTTGGGATCGGAGAGAAAACTGCTGGCGACGGTCATCCAGTCGGGCAGAATCGGAACAAGTTTGTCCTGGGGATCTGTGTCACCGGCCAGCACCTGAAGTGAACCTGCGGGATGTCCACCTCCCGTATGCGCCACCGATCGCAGCAGTGTGTATCGGTCAGCAATTCGTGAAAGCAGTGGGAGGTGTTCCCCGATTTCGATCCCCGGAACGTTCGTCGAAATCGGTTGGAACGGTCCGCGATAATCGAGCGAAGCTTCGGGTTTGCAGTCAAACGTTTCCAGGTGACTGGCCCCGCCGCGCAGCCAGACCAGAATAATGGCCGGACGATCCCCCGAGGTCGACGTCGTCGCAGGTTCAGCGGCAGTCGCCTGAAGCCTGAGAATGTCGCTCAGGGTCAGGCCAGCAAAACCGGTTAATCCCATGCGGAGAATTTCGCGCCGCGTGGGTTTCGGGCCATTACAGCGAGAACGATGCGAATTGGGCATATTGCTTGTTGTCTTGCTGAAAGTTCAAGTTGCTCGCCGCTGAAGTGCTGCGGGAGTTTCTCTATTCTGATTATTTTATCGTAATTGGGCTGTCTTGCTCTTAAATCCCCTCTCTTCATCGACTTTCGGGAAGAACTCCCTGGCCCCAACCGCGCAAGGTTCGATGCGAATTCACTGGATGAACCCCGCAAAAGAAGTATAATCAAAATCTATTGATGCGTACAGATCGGTCCCTCTTGCGGCGAGATCCCCATGCTGAATCTGCTTGGAAGTCCGCGTCGTTGTTGTGATGGTATTACACGTCGGCAGACCCTGAAAGCCGGGGCACTTTCCGCATTAGGTGGTTTCGGACTTCCACAGATTCTGGCTGCCGAAGATGCAGGCCTGGTACACGACGCCAAAGCGAAGAACGTCATTTTCATTTTCCTGCTGGGTGGCGCTGCAACACAGGACATGTACGACCTGAAGCCGGATGCCCCCGCCGAGGTCCGGGGGGAATTCAAGCCGATTCCCACGTCGGTGCCGGGAATCAATGTTTGCGAGCACCTGCCGCAGTTCGCTCAGTGGGCTCACCAGTTTGCGTTTATCCGGTCGGTGAATCACAAGGCGGGTTGTCACAACTGCCTTCCCTGTTTTACCGGTTACGACATGCTCCCTCCTGACCAGCACCCGCGCGAAACCGATCCCCCCAGTCTCGGATCCGTGCTGCAATATCTAAGCGGTGAACAGGCGGAATTGCCCCAGTACGTCTACATGCCGAATTGGCTCGGCTGGGGTCAGGCATTTCGCCGTGCTGGACCGTACGGCGGATTCCTGGGCAAGCGTTACGACGCGCTGACGACCGAATGTCAGCCCTATTACGACAAGACCTCTTTTGACCCGCTTCCAGGGAATCCACAGATTGTTCGAGGCGAGCCCCTCCTGCCCAGCACATCGCTCCAGGAGGGAATGACCATTGATCGTTTGAATCAACGGCGGTCGCTATTGAATCAGATTGACGAGGAACGACGGCGAGCGGACCAGATCCTCACTGCCTCTACCTTTCAGCGGAATCAGCAGCAGGCGTTCGATATCCTGACGTCATCGAAGATGCGACGGGCCTTCGATCTGACACAGGAAGACCCTCGAATTGTCGAGCGCTATGGACGAACCCTTTTCGGAAATTCGACCCTCATCGCCCGCAGGCTGATTCAGGCCGGTGTCCGTTTCGTCAACGTCACCTGGGACTTGTACTGGGGTCCCGTCAATGTCGATTACGATGCCTGGGACACACACACCAACAATTTCAATATCCTGAAGCAGAATAAACTACCCGGGTTCGATCAGACGATTTCCGCCTTAATGCAGGACCTGCAGTCCAGCGGACTGATGGACGAAACGCTGGTCGTGATCACGAGCGAAATGGGTCGCACTCCTCGAATCAATGGTAATGCCGGGCGCGATCACTGGACGAACTGCTTCGGATCCCTGCTTGCGGGAGCTGGCATCAAGGGGGGAACCATCCATGGTTCTTCTGACTCTCAGGCGGCCTACGTGAAAGATAAACCCGTCCGCCCCGCCGATCTGATTGCGACGATCTACCAGACCCTGGGGATTGACCCCGAACGAAGAGTTCCCGATCACACAAACCGCCCCGTCGAAATCTCGCAAGGGGGTGTCCCTATCAGTGAAATCCTGGCGTAAAGAATCAACAATTCGACACTGTTGAACCGGGTCGCAGGCCGGTGTCGTCACTGCGGATCTGTCCTGCCGTGTAGAGCCCCCTCAATCGACGACGCGGAAACAGGCGAGATTTCCGAGGCGGTCACGGCAAAAGATGCGGCCGCCGGACATGACAACGTGGGGCCAGGCCTCAGTTCGGAAAAGTCGCTCCTGAACCGAAAGTTCGACATACTCTTCAGGCGATCGAACCGCCGTTTCGACGAGAGCCAGCCTGCCGTTGAAACCATAGACAATCAGGCGGTCATCACGGGTGACAATACAGGAACCGGGATCACTGAAGCTCCCCCCTTCCCATTTCTGCTCGCCCGTCTCCCAGTCCAGGCATCGCAGACGTTGCCACGTAAAGTAGACAAAGCCCTTGTGAATAATTGGGGTGCAAACTTTTGAGGAATAGTCCGCTTCCCAGACTTTTTCGATCCCGCTGAGGGTAACCTTCAATCGACAGATCGACTTGTGATTGTACTGCGAGGTAATCAGCAAATTATCTTCGTAGACCGCCAGTGAAGCGACGTTATTCGCGAAGTCAGTAATCCAGGGATAAGTTCCGACAGTTTTTCCTTCGTGCCCCTCGTCCAGGCGGATGACGACCAGTCCATTGACGGTGAACAGCCCCACGCAAGGAACGGATTCGACAGTGATCAGCACCGGCCCGCCGTTGTGCCCAGCGGGGTCGACGCACTCCGAGGACCAGATGAGCTGTCCGGTTCGCTTGTCGAAGGCTTTGAGGCATCCCGAGTCGGCACCGACTTCGACCAGCAACCAGTCACCATGCACGAGCGGGCTTGATGTATAACCGTAGTCGCGCTGAGGAGCACGCGTCAGCCGAGGCCTTTTCTTGACGTGGTAAGTCTCGTAGAGGTTAATCTCCCACACCGTTTTTCCACTGTTTCGGGTGTCACGGCAGATCAGATCTCCGTCAACTCCCAACGTATAAATAAACTTTGTCTCCGAATCATATTCGGGAGTGGAACAGGCCCCCGAATACATTCCCTCATCACCGTCGTGAAAACGCCCCCATTGCGGGGCAGGGCGTGCGACAGACCAGACCGTTTTTCCAGTGGCGGCGTCCAGACATCGCAGCGTGTCGTTCCCTTCGGCCCAGCCCAGCGCGAAAACAGACGGACCGACCACCAGCGGCGAACTGGCTCCCTCCCCGACTCCCAGGGTCCAGTCAGGCTTGTCGGCAAGCCAGGTCTGACCGTTCCATCCTGACTTCTCATTGAGATGCCCATTCCGATAGGGACCGCGCCAATGTGGCCAGTCGTCGGCGATCAGCCCCGCCTGAATTGTCAGAACGATCGCTACCGCCACTCGTGTCGCCAGGCTGTTATCCACCAGAAAAGCTCCTTTGACAGCTCATTTTCGGGAAGGGGATAGTCTAATCCGCATCAGGGATCACATCATTGGCCGCGTAGCCTCAGAATCAACAGGCACGAAAACCGGATGGACCCAAACCAGGGCAGCGGCGCACCGGACACACTCGCCGCGACCAGAGATCAGGAATGAATCGCCTCACACTACGCGTTTCGGCAGGGCAATGTTTACAAACTGGAAGCGGGACTCGGCGCATCTGCCTCAGGAGCTGTCTTCTCGAAGCGCTCTCCCAACTGCAGTAAGAGTGGCAACAGGAGCAGATTGACGGCAAGCCCTCCTGCAATGGCAACACTGACAATCACACCAAAGTAAATCAGAGGGACAAAGTGAGACGTTGCCAGAACGAGGAAGCCAACAATCAATGCGATGTTCGAATAGAGGAGCGGTTGGCGCACTTCGGATTGAACGTGATGGAGTGACGTCGGAAAATCAAGTCCCGACCGACGGGCACGCAGAAATGCGGAGAGGTAGAAAATGCTGTCATGGATCGTCAGTCCCATCGTATCGCTGGAAATCATTGCCGTTCCGATATTCACTGGGAACCCGAGCCATCCCATCCCCCCCAACAGGAGCACAATTGGAATGATGTTGGGGACAAGGGAAACAAAGCCCATCCAGAGACTGCGATAGGCCACCGACATCACGGCAATCAGGCAGGATCCCCCCAGCATGATATCGGTCCATTGATCTGCCAGCAGACTTTCAATCAGAAACGTCAGCAGCACGAACAGTCCGGTCACTTTCGCCTCAGGAAATTCCGTCTGCGCGAGCGTTTTGACTCGTTCGATCAGTTGTTGCTTTGCTTCCGATGATTGACGTTCGTACGCACGCAGCATGATCCGCATTCGCCCTGCTTCGGCGTTGTACAAACTGGGAATAAATTCCGGTTGTACTCGGTTCAGGTGATTGGCTTTCGCCTCGGTCGTTCCAGCGAGCAAGGGAATCGTGGGAATTAACTCCAGACCATCCGTCACCGCCAGAACTTTAGTCAGAGCCGGACCGTCCTCTCCCGGGATTTCACGTAGCGACTGTGCCAGTCGAGCGACCTTTTCAAGGTGCTCATCGTTCAGGGAATCAGGTGCGGGAAAATTGACTTCCCAGGCACCGGTTCCTCCTAACCGTGTCTCAATAAAATCCAGGCCACGAACCACGGGACTTGTCGCTCGAAAATTCTTGCTGAAGTCGGTTTCGATCTTCAGCCGGAACAGTCCCATCACGCCCCACGCCATGAGAATTGCGCATGTGATCCAGACATGATAGGGATGCAGCAGAACCCATTTGGCAAGCCCCTCAAGAGATTGGTTCATCTGACGATCGCCACGAGGTTTGCGGAGCGTTCCTCCCTCGGCCCCCATCAGAAAACCAGCGGGCAGAACAAGGATCATTGCCACCAGCACGAACAACGAACCAATCACCATTGTCAGGCCAAACGAACGGACCGGGTGCAGCCGACTGGATAATTGGGCGCCGAAGCCCACGGCCGTCGTCAGACAAACCCAGAAAATGTCCATTCCAATGACGTGGAGCGTCTGCCGAAACGCGTTCACTCGATCCGCCTGCTCGCGCATTTTCCGATAGTAAAGCGACATGTAAACAACGGTCGAGACGCCGACAATGGTGACGAGAGACCCCAGGATCGAGCTGACCATGCTCAACTGCATACCGCTCTGGAACAGCACGGCTTTCGTCCACAGGATGGCACACTGCACGATAACGAAAGGCAGGATAATTGACCGAAGGCTGCGAAGGAAAAACAGAATTACGAGGATGAGCAATACAGACGCGGCCCAACCCATCCACTCTCCATCTTCCTGGGCATAGCGGAACATGTCATGAAC
Source organism: Schlesneria sp. DSM 10557 (assembly GCF_041860085.1). Lineage (NCBI taxonomy): Bacteria > Pseudomonadati > Planctomycetota > Planctomycetia > Planctomycetales > Planctomycetaceae > Schlesneria > Schlesneria sp. DSM 10557. The sequence continues at coordinate 5,959,392 of NZ_CP124747.1, read as the reverse complement.
CAGAACCGGTTCACCAACGACGTACGTCGGCAGGGGCTGTTCATTCGCAATTTTCTGAATCTGAGCGAGGGACTCATCCCGGGTTACGGGAGATTGGCTCGGTTCTAGTAATCTGACCGCGACCGCAGTCGTCTGATTGTCATCTCCGAGCAATATTCCCCGGCTGAAGTCAAGCAGTTCTTCACGCCTGTGCTTCAGGAACGGAAGCCGTTCCATCGCGAGAGTGCGATCGAGACTTTGAACGCTCCCTTCCACAACACCGGGAACCTGTTCAAGTCGGTTCGCCAATTCCTCCAAGCGGGTCTGTGCGTCATCTGAGAACAGATCCGGATCACTGTAAGCGACGAAGACAAATTCGTCCCCTCCGAACCAGCGTTTCCCTTCAGAATAGTCCTGCAAACGGACGTTCTTCGCCGCATAGAGCGACTCGATGGACTGGTCGAATGCCAGCCGACTCGCCGGGCGAATGGCGAGCACTGTCAGTAGAAATGCGATGCCCACCAGGAACCGATGTCGGTGGATCAGAAATTCCACCAGCAGGTCAAATCCTCGACGCGGCATCAAAATTCTCTCGTGAAAAGTGCGATCAGCCTCTGGCGGTGTGCGGCAGGACTTCAACAGACTTCCTCGTTTCAGTCCGGTTGTCCTTCGCTCGTTATAGCAAAGCGGTCTGCACTCTTCATGCGACTAACTCGTCATGCGACTCACTCGCAGGGGGGCCCCATGAATCGAAGGCGGATGGGGTTATCCGAGCTGGACAACTCCATCACGCCTTCGGATCGGGCGCGCTGGCGCGGATCATGGCCGTCGCCACCAATTTATCCAGCATGCATCCAGCTCAGGAAGAAGCTAAGAGGACCGGCTCGAATTTGCCGCTGCGCAGTGATGTTGTTCCAGCTTTCGGACCAGCTCAATGCTCGTCAGGACGTCGCGGTTGACGATGTGCGCTGGAGTTCGTCCGCTGGCCACGTCGATCAAACTCTGACAGGCACTGCGTCCCATATTCCGGAAGCACTCGTCAGTCCAGCAGATGGCATGTGGTGAAAGAATAACGTTATCGAGTGCGAGCAGCGGGTCGTCTGGCGCGATGGGTTCCACATCAAACACGTCGAGTCCCGCTCCCGCGATTTGACCACCTGTCAGTGCCTGCACCAGTGCTGTCTGCTCGACGATGGGTCCTCGCGCCACATTGATGAGATAGGCATTGGGCTTCATCAACCGAAGTCGGCTTGCATTGAGCAGGTGCTTCGTTTCCGGAGTCAAAGCACAGCAGACAACCACGTAGTCCGACTCTCGCAGCAGCGTATCCAGCGACACCAGTTCCACACCTTCAACCGGCCCATTGAGGTAGGGATCAAAACCCAGGTGACGCATTTCGAACGGCGCGGCGAGGTGGAAAATCTCACGGCCGATGTTCCCGACACCAATGACCCCCAGCGTCCTTCCACTGACACCCTGCCCCATGTGGTTGAGTTTGTCGTGCCACTGTCCGCTACGGGTCAGTCGATCTTTAATCAGCAGCTTGTGAGACAGTGCCAGTAGCAGGGTCATCGCTGAAACCGCGACGGGTCGCCTTACGCCATCCGGTGTGATCGTCAACATGACGCCTGCGTCAGTACAGGCAGACACATCGACGTTGTCATAGCCAACCCCGAACCGGGCGATGATGCTGAGCTCCCGGGCCCCCTTAAGAGTCTCAGCCGTGATTTTTGGTGAAAGGGCCAGCAATCCGTTCAGGCCAGCGATCTGCTCCGGACCGAGAACCGGTCGATGTTCGGCAAGGAATTCCCAGTGGATGTTCGGTGCGTCATCCAGCAGTGACAGTCCAATATCGCCGAAGCCAATTGTCCCATCGGGTTTGAGAAAATCGCGAGTCAATCCGATCCGGAAGGGTGCAGCAGCCGTCATGGTCTCATCCCCGGGAGTCGCCACTCGGGGGAGATTCTCGCCGGAAAATCCCCCACCAACTCATGTCGCACAGGCTCAGGAAGTCATCCTACCAGACTGATCAGCAGAGGGACATCGAATTAACGAGGAGCTGCCGCGACGACGGCTCGCCAGTCAACCCGCTTCGAGTCGGCCCAAAGTCCTTCCAAGTCGTAAAGCTCGCGCGCTTCTGGCAGAAATGAGTGCAACACGATGTCGCCCCAGTCCTGCAGAATCCAGGAACTCTGCTCGTATCCTTCGGTTGCGGGTGGTTTGTGTCCACGAGCTTTCATCTGCACCCGGACTTCGTCACTGAGTGCATGCATCTGGCGCGTACTGGTTCCGGTCGTGATCACGAAGAAGTCCATGATCGGTGTGACACCGGTCAAGTCGAGTACCACCGTATCCTTACCGCGATACTCTTCGCACAGTTTGGCTATGTGGCAGGCATCTTCCAGACTGCGCTGCAATCGATTTTTTGAACCAGGGGTAGAGACGGCGGCAGAAATAGCAGACTCCAAAGTTCGTTTCGCGGGTATGGTTGTTCAGTCACTTGTGCGAGGAAATCCGATTCGACTCGAATCGAAACGTCACTGCGCAAGTTCATTTTGGATAAACCAGCTTAACAGACAAGGGGTCGTTGTACGAGGTTCACCAAAATCGCGTCAAATTCAACCCAGAAAATCAATCAACCCGATCCTAATCCACCTTCGGCAGAGCTGCCAATTCCCAACACAACAGCCCTCGCCGGCGACTTCAGTCCCGGTTTTATGTCATGCGGGAAGACGACACTCAATTCGCACCCGGGGCCAACAGTTCCGGCAGGCGGCTGGTTTTCACGAGGCGCAACCTCAGGGTTGATCAAAGCCTCCGCCAAAAATCAGCGAGATACGATCGGGCTCAAGCTTGCCAGCCAGAAACAGGGAATCAACGATCGACAGCAGCGGCCTGACCTTTTCGAATCGCCTTTTCAGCCGTGCAGCCTCTTCTGCCGCTTCAAACGTGAGCGAACTGGCCAGTTCCGGTCCACTCTTCGCCAGCACTTCCCGTGTTCTCACACAGTCCAGCCAGATGAGTTGGTGGGAACCCGGGAAGAATCGACGTGCATGATCGTGCAACCGCCCCACCGACTGAGGTTGCCCCAAAGTCTCTAACGACGTTTGCAGTTGATCCGACGATCCCGCAACGATGAGCTTGTCTTGTTTCAGTCCGTAAGCAATCGGAAAAGGAGCATCTCCCGCCAACGTTCGAACGCGGACGGCGTCTTTTTCCTCCCGCTTTACCGTAACGATGGAGTTCCCCTGAGCGGAGTGATAAGCGGCCAGCAGCCTGAGGCCCGCTTCGAGCCCCTGGTCCAGCCCCGACAGCAGCGGCTCTTCAGCCAGAGAGCCCAACGAAAAGCCAACGGCACCGTCCAGAGTGGTCTTTCCCGATGTACTATTGGTCCGGATCGTCACGAAACCGCCAAAATCACGGCCCAGTGCGGGAATGATTGTCTCGAGGAGATCATATCCCCCAAAAAGACTCTGCGTGACGCGGCACATCAGAGCGATTTCAGCGCGTTCGCCCGGTGGAATCTGAGAAAACGCAAATCGCACCAGTGGCGCCAGATCGAAACCGCCCGCGAATGCCAGCAGCGACTCCGGCGGGATCTGCTGTAGCCACGAAGACTCGGCTACTGGTTGCGTTACGAATTGTGTCCAGTGGGGAGGAAGTTGTTCGGCGTCGAGATTCACCACCGCTTCAAACACAATCCCCTGATCGAGGTGAAGGCTCGCTGAGACCCAGTCAACACCCTTCCAGATCGCCGACAGATTCTCCAGATCCTTGTCGCCCCTTGACGATTCCTCGATTCCATGATCCCACGCACGGGCGTTGATGTGCACGTAAGCGAAAGCGTCGTCCTTTAAACGATTGCGAGCCTCGCTGTACTTCACGGACTGCGGCATCGATTTCAACGAGCCTGACGCAGCGGCACCGTCGGCTCCCGCAGTGAATCGATCAATAACGTCATGCAGCAGCGTTTCGTGATCAGAAATAGCGAACCATCGATCCGCGACGGCAAAATAAAGAGTGTCCTTCGAAGTCTTCTGACGTGAACGTTCGAAATAGCTAGCGCCATGGTGGGTCTTCTTGGTCACCACCGTGTTCGGCTCCAGCTTTTGCCAGGCGGCAATGGCAGCACGAACTGCCGCCTCGTCGTGCGCCTCTCCGATGAGAATCCCACGGGGACGCCCTGTGACATCCAGTTCGATGGCAACAACAAGCGAACGGGCGAATAGCTGGCGAAGTGCCGCAGAAATCGTCGTCCCCGTCTGATTGACCACATGCTGGTTCAGCGCCTGCCACTGCTGAAAGCCAGGACTTTCCAGCAATCGCTGAAATGGCGGGAATGCTCGCAGCCGCTCCACCAGCGGACCTGACTCTAAGTCTCCCCATGCCTGTTCGAGACCGGTGATCTCCAGA